>JAWOIL010000177.1:0-8615 GCA_046484635.1 Trueperaceae bacterium | reverse complement strand
CGACGGACCACGAACCCGCAGGGTCGACGCGGCCGAAGCGTCGGTACGCTACGGTAGTCGGAAACCACCCGATTCCTTGGTCAGGTTCACGAACGTCGCAAGCGGTGTACGGAGACCCCCGACTTCCGTGGCGTTCAGAACCGGGACGGAGAGGTCACCCGTGAGGAGCTTCCTGCACAAGTTCGTGTCGCCGGTCGCAGCCGCTGCCGTCGTGCTGGCCGCCGGCGCATGTGACTCCAGTCCGCCTACCCCACAGCCGCCGCAAGCCAACGACGACCACTTCGAGATCCGCTCGGACGATTCGCTCAGCGTCGCCGGGCCGGGAGTTCTTGCCAACGATGCCGGGGACGCCGTACAGGTCGCCTCCGTGAACGGCAGCGCCGCCAACGTCGGCCTGCCCACGGCGACGGCCGAGAGCGGCACGGTGACGCTGCAGGCGAACGGAGCCTTCCAGTACGCTCGGGCAGCAGGGTTCACCGGTACCGACACCTTCTCGTACGCCGTCTCGAACGCAGGCGGCATCGATGACGCCAGCGTGGCGATCTTCGTTACCGACCCGTGGACCCAACTGGAGGTGATGCCAACGGCCGTGTCGCGCGCTGCTGGGGTCTTCTGGAACGGCCGGCTCTACGTGATCGGCGGTCAGTCGGAAGGTAGCGGCCACGCGGGACTCGTGCATGTCTACGACGTCGCCACCGCCGCGTGGACCGTGTTGCCCGACGCGATGCCCACTCCGGTGTCCAACCATTGCGTGGCGCTCTTGGGTGACGAGGCGTTCGTGCCTGGGGGATTCGACGGAGCGACGGGCGTGACAGCCACCCAAGTGCTGGACCTTGCCAGCGGTACCTGGCGCGTGGAGGCTGCGGCCGAGTTGCCGGAGGCGAGGTTCGCGCATGCCTGCTCGTCGTTGGCGGGGAGGATCTACCTCTTCGGCGGAGGAGAGAGCGGGACGGGCGCGGACACGACCTGGCTCTACGAACCGAGCCTGCCGCCGGGCAGTCGGTGGGTGACGACGCTCGCCACCATGCCGGCCGCCATCGCTTACGGGGCATCGGTGACGGTCGACGATCGGATCTTCGTGGCCGGCTTCGGCAGCCCGAGCGGCCCTACGGACAGCGCCCAGGTGTGGGCGTACATCCCAGGTGCGGACGACTGGCAAACGTACCCGCCGCTTCAGGCGGCCAGGGCCGGCGCCGGCGTCTGGTCCGATGGCGAGACGCTGTTCGTCGGGGGCGGCGGCTGGGGGGTGCAGCACGCGACCGTCGAGGCCTACGACCTGTCGCAAGGCGCCGCAGGCACCTGGGTCGACTCGGACCCGATGATCCAGGCGCGGCGCACGTTCACCTTCGCGATCGATCCCGTCACCGGCCACCTTCTCGCCGCGGGAGGATACAGCGCCGGTTTCGAGGGCAGCGCCGAGATCGGCAGGTTGTTGACGAAGCCGTAGCCTGCCGCCGCCAGACGGCGGTTCGTGCCGCGCCGTCATCGAGGGGTGCCTGCCGCACATTCATCGCATAGTACGTGCCGCACTCGCTGGCCCCGTATCGAGCGCGAGACGGTCCGACGCGCGGCCGCCCCTCAGAACCGCTCGGTGACCGTCTTCATCTCCAGGAACCCACGCAGGTAGTCGGGGCCGCCCGCCTTGGCGTTCGAGCCGGACATGTCGAACCCGCCGAACGGTTGAACGCCTACCAACGCGCCGGTGATCTTGCGGTTGAGGTAGAGGTTGCCGGCCCGGAACTCGCGCCTCGCGCGCTCGAGGCGGGCGCGGTCGCGGCTGATGACGCCGCCGGTGAGTCCGTACATGGTGCCGTTGGCGAGCTCCAGGGCGTGGTCGAAGTCGCGGGCGCGCATGACCGACACCACCGGGCCGAAGATCTCCTCGCAGGCGATGGTGGCGCTCGGTGGCACGTCGGCGAATATGGTGGGTTGGATGAACCAGCCGTCGCCCACGCCTTCGGCGGGGCCGCCGCCTGCCACCAGGCGCGCTTCAGCCTTGCCCGATTCGACGTAGCCGAGGATCTTGTCGAACTGCTTCTGGTTGATGACGGCGCAGACGTCGTGGTTCTCGTCGGCCGGGCCGACCGACAGGCGCTCGGTGGCCTCCACGAAGCGGCGCAGCACCTCGTCGTAGACGTCGTCCACCACGATCAGCCGGCTCATCGCGGAGCACTTCTGGCCCTGGAAGCCGAAACCGCCCGCCACGGCGGCGGCGACGGCGACGTCCAGGTCGGCGGTCTCGTCGATGATCAGGGCGTCCTTCCCGCCCATCTCGAGGAAGACGCGCTTCAGCCAGCGTTGGCCGGGCTGGTGCTTGGCGGCGCGCTCGTGGATGCGCAGGCCGGTGGCCACCGAACCGGTGAAGTTGATGAAACGCGTGCGCGCGTGGTCCACCAGCGCGTCGCCCAGGTCGGCGTCCTCGCCCGTGAGGAGGTTGATGACGCCGGGCGGGAAGCCCGCCTCTTCGATGCACTCCAGGAACTTCGCGGCGATGACGGTGGTGGACGGCGACGGCTTGACGATGACGGTGTTGCCCACCACCACCGGCGCCACGGCCGTGCCGACCAGGATGGCCAGCAGGAAGTTCCATGGCGGGATGACCACGCCCACGCCCATGGCCTGGTAGAAGCTGGTGTTCTCCTCGCCGGGGTAGTCGTAGGTGGTGGCCGGCTGGCCGTACTTCAACGACTCGCGCGCGTAGTACTCGCAGAAGTCGATCGCCTCGGCCACGTCGGCGATGGCCTCGAGGTAGTTCTTGCCCGCCTCGTAGATCTCCCACGCCGCCAGTTCCTCGCGCCGCCTGCGCATCACCGCCGCCAACTTGACGAGCAGGCGCGCGCGGTGCTCCATCGGCAGGCGAGACCAGCTCTCGAACGCCTCGTAGGCGGCGTCGAACGCTTGCTCGATATGGGGCGCGGTGCCTTTGGCGCTGAGCCCGACGATGCGGCCTGGTCGACATGGGTCGACGGAGGTGATGTGCTCGGCGGTGTCGACCTTGGCGCCGCCGATGACGAGCGGGTAGGTGCGGCCGAGCTCGCCTTCGACGCGCTTCAGGACGCCCTGGTAGCGCGCCAGCGTGTCGGGGTCTTGGAAGTTCGCGTACGGTTCGTTCCGATACGGTTCGAAGGGCATACGGTTCGTCCTTTCCTGGTGCAGGGGCCTCGCGTCAGCCGAACATGCCGCGAACGACGAGCGCGAGGTTGGCGGGGCGCTCGGCCAGGCGGCGGCTGTAGTAGCCGTACCAGTCCGGGCCGAACGGCACGTACACGCGCATGACGTGGCCCTCGGCGGCGAGGCGGTCCTGCAACGCCGGCCGCACGCCGAAGAGCATCTGGATCTCGTAGCGCGACGCGCCCAAGCCCGCGCCGCGCGCGAAAGCCAGCAGTTCGCGCAGCAAGCGGTCGTCGTGCGTCGCGAGGTTCAGCTGCATGCCCGCCTCGAAGGCGCGGTAGGCGAGGTCGCGGAATGCCCCGTCGACTTCGGCCTTCGCTTGCAGGGCGGCCTCGGGCGGCTCGCGGTAGGCTCCCTTCACCAAACGAAGCGGGTGTTGGGGTCGAACCGCCATGACGCGCTCCAAGTCTTCGGGCGTTCGGTGCAGGTAGGCCTGCAGCACCGTGGAGACGTTCGCGAACCCTGCGGCGTGCAGGCGCTCGTACAGGTCCAGGGTGGCGTCGACGTGGGGCACGTTCTCCATGTCCAGGCAAAGATGCCCGGACACCGAACGGACCGTCTCGGCGACGGCGCCGGCAAGCTCGAACGCCAACTCCGGGTCGATGGCCAAGCCGATCTGGGTCGGTTTGACGCTGAGGTACGGTTCGACCCCCGCCTCGGCAGCGGTCCGCACGGCGTGCCGCACCTTGGCGGCGATGTCACGCGCGGCGCTTTCGCTGCGCACGAACTCCCCCAACTGGTCGAGAACCAGCCGCTTCCCACTGGCCTCGATGCGCTGGAGCGTCGGCAACGCCGCTTCGATCGACTCGCCCGCCACGAAGCGCCCCACGCCCAGGCGCCAACCGAAGCGGGTGACGAAGTTCCGAACCAAGCCTGCATCCGCGGTGCGAAGGAGAACGTTGCGGTAGAGCGTGGATGCGTCCATGGGTATCGTCATTGTATCCGTGCCGCTCGGGCTTCCCGGCCGAACGCTCCGGCGGAGTAAACAAACAAACAGCCCCGCTTGGGCGCCGCTGCTAGCCTGACGCGTGAGGCGCTTCGCCACGCTCGCAACCAGCCTTCCCAGGCGACGCGCGGGCTTCGCCAGGCGCCCCAAGGCCCTTATGCGAATCTCGAACCGATCCCCGTATCGCCACTTGGGTCTCCCCGAGGCCACGACGTGAAGATCTACTTCATCCGCCACGGCGAGACCGACTGGAACTTGGTCGAGTCGCGCGGCGCACGCGGTTGGGCGAAGGACTTCGCTCCGCTCACGCCCCTGGGTCGGTTGCAGATCGACACCATCGCGCGCGACTACCGGCTTCAGGAAGCCGACGCCATCCTCTGCAGCACCTTCACGCGCGCCCTCGAGTCGGCCGCGCTGCTGAGCCGCGCGATCAACAAGCCGCTCTTCGTCGAGTACGACTTACATGAGTGGCTGCCGCAGAAGGACCCGCTGGCCGACTTCGACGACCGCATGCTGGAGGAAGCCAAGCGCACCTTCGGCGGTGTCGTGCCGGCCGGGGAAGAGGTGCCGTGGGAGTCGCTCGACGAGGTACGCGTGCGCGTGCTGAACGTGCTGAAGCGCTACCGTCGGTTCGAGACTCTGGTGGTGGTGACGCACGGCGTGGTGATCGGCAGCATCGTCGGTGTGCAGCGCCTGGTCGAGCATGCCGAGATCGTGCCGTTCGAGCTCGACGCGGACGAGCTGCCGACCCTCGGCAGCGGCGCCGCGGTCGTCCAGCGCAACTGAGCCCGCGTCCCTCGACGCGCGCCGGGTGTAGCATCCGTAGCCATGAGCCTCGGCGCCCCTCTTCCCACCGACGAGGTGCTCGAGGGCCGGCTGATCCGGTTGACGCCCCTCGTGGTCGAGCACCTGCCCGACCTGACGCGCATCGCGTTCGAGAACACGGCCGCGTTCCGGCTCACGTCCACGCCCTCCAACCCCGAGCAGGCCGAGCGGTACTTCGGCAAAGCGTTCGCCGATCGGGCGGCCGGCGTAGCGCATCCCGTCACGGCACTGACGCGTGAGGGCCGCGTGCTCGGCACCAGTCGCATCACCGACGTCGACGCGCGCCACCTGCGTTGCGAGCTCGGCTTCACCTGGTTCGACCCGACGGTGTTCAGCACCGGCGTGAACGTGGAGTCCAAGATCCTCCTGCTTGGCTTCGCGTTCGAGACCCTCGGAATGCACCGCGTCCAGATCATCACCGACCCACGCAACCTGCGATCGCAACGCGCCATCCGCGCCTTGGGCGCGAGCTACGAAGGGGTGCTCCGGCGGCACATGGTAGCCAAGGACGGATACGTTCGTGACAGCATCGTGTTCGCCATCACCGACGTCGACTGGCCCCACCTGAAGCCGCAACTCGAGGCGCGCCTCAACAGGCGGATCGAGGCGGCGGGGGAGACATGACGCAGGCGGCATGACGAGAGCGCCGCGCCCCGGCCTGGCTAGGTCGCGAACGAGGATAGCGTGATCAGGTAGGGGGCGCGGCGAGCGCGCCCGAACGCCGGCTCAGCGGATGCCGTGCAGGATCTCTTCGAGCCCCTCGGGGTCGGTGATGAACACCTCTTTGGGACGCGTCTCGATGACGCCTTCGCCTTCCAGCGCCTTCAGCGCGCGCGTCACCGTCTCGCGCGAGGTGCCGGCCAGGTTCGCCAGTTCCTGGTGCGTCAACCGCACCAGCGCCCGGTCTGACTCCAAGTCGACCACGCCGCCGCGGTACAAGCGCAAGAGCACGTACGCGACCCGTCCCTGCGCGTCCTTGTACGACAAGACCTGCGACTCGTCGTCCATGCCGCGGAGGCGCGCCGCCAGCGTAGCCGTGAGGTTCAAGCTGATGGTCGGATAGTCCGAGATCAACTTCCGGAAGTCGTCGTTGAAGAGCAGGTAGGCGTGGACCTCGCCCAGGGTGACGGCAGTGGCGCTGCGGGTGCTCTCGCCGAGCAGCGCCATCTCCCCGAAGAACTCGGGCGGCTGCAAGATGGCGAGCGTCTTCTCGTGCCCGCCGAGATCGACCTTCGAGAGCTTCACCAGGCCCTGCGCGAGGATGTACAGCGCCTCACCCTTGTCGCCTTCCTGGAAGACCGTCGTATTCGCTTCGTAGACGCGCTTGCGCACCGCCGCGGCGGCGATGTCGAGGGCGCGCTCCGGTGCGTTCTCCAGCAAAGGCACACGCTGCAACAACGCGCGCAGCTCGGCTTGGCTAGCGTCCGTGGTCACTTCGAGCCTCCGTGGTCCGTTCGCGTGCTGCTCGCTGAACGGCGTTCCGACTTCGGGCCGCGCCTCGTGCCGCGGGATTCGCGCGGCCCAGGGTTCACTGGCGCGTCGACACCGAGACGAGGCGACCCTCGGGGCGCGCCAAGGCGCCGGCCGGCGGGTCCGCCACGTATAGTAACCCCGTGACCGTCGTGCTCGCGTGCGAAGGGTTATATCGGCGCTACCACGGACCCGCCGGCGACCTCGAAGTGCTCGCCGGCGTCTCGTTGGAGATGCGCGCCGGTGAGGTGTTGGCCGTCCTCGGCCCTAGCGGTTCGGGGAAGAGCACGCTGCTGCACCTGTTGGCAGGCCTCGATCGGCCCGACGCCGGCACCATCCACTGGAAAGAATTCGCCGTGCACGAGCACGCGCCCGCGGCCCTGGCCGAGCGGCGCGCCCGCACCATCGGCCTGGTGTTCCAGAACCACTACCTGCTCGGCGAGTTGAGCCTGCTCGAGAACGTCATGTTGCCCGGCCGCATCGTCGGCGACCTCGACGAGGAGCGGGCGCGGTGGCTGCTCGATCGGGTGGGCCTGTCCCGGCGGATGCACGCCACGCCCGGCCAGGCGTCGGGCGGCGAGCGGCAGCGCGCGGCCGTGGCCCGCGCGTTGGCCCTCAGGCCGCCGATCGTCCTGGCCGACGAACCGACCGGCTCCCTCGACCGCGCCCGCGCGCACGAGGTCTTCGACTTACTGCTGGAACTGGCGCGCGAGGAGTCGAGCGCGGTGGTGGTGGTGACGCACGACGAGGAGCTCGTGAAGGGGCGCGTGCGCTCCGTTCGCCTGGTCGAAGGGAAGCTGGTCGGCGGTGCGCCGCCGGGAGTCACGAAGGCCGGCACCGTCTGAGGCAGGTACGACCCTTGGCTAACCGGTGCTGGAACGCACGGCCTCGGTCGGCCCGGCCCCGCCCGCGCGATGCCGCGGCCGGCGGAGAAAACGCCGCCGCCGCCGCCTCCCCGAGGACGGTCGTCGCGGGCCGCGTGCTACGATGGGCAACTGTACGCAGGCTGCCGTTGTGAATTTCGCCACGTTCGGCGAACGTATCGAGACCGTGGCCTGCCACTCGCACTGGGAGGTGCCATGAAGAGAATCATCCTCGCACTATCCGTGCTCCTCACGTTCGGGCTCGTAAGTGCCCAGACGCTGGTCTACGGCATCAGCGGTTTCCCGTCCTCGCTCGACTCCACCGACTCGCAGGACGGCAACTCGCTCGTCGTCAGTGCGCAGATCACCGAGCGCCTGATCGACTTCGCGCCCGGCGCGACCGACCTCGTGCCCGGCCTGGCCACGTCGTGGTCCTCGAACGAGGACGGCTCAGTGTGGGACTTCGAGCTGCGCCAAGGCGTCAGCTTCCACGACGGAACGCCGTTCGACGCCGAAGCCGTGAAGTTCAATCTCGATCGTTGGAACGACCCCGAGCACCCGTACTCCGGCCGCGCGGAAGGCAAGACCTTCGTGCCATGGGGTTGGGTCTTCGGCGGTCCGTTGGGTGAAGGCAACCTCCTCGCGGAGGTCACCGTCACGGGCGAACACAGCGTTCAGCTCTCGCTGACGCAGCCCGCTCCGTTCCTTCCGTCGATGCTGGCGGCGATCTACTTCCAGTTCGACAGCCCCACCGCCGTCATGGCCGCCGGCGTGGCGTACGGCACCCCGGGTGTCGGCTCCGTCGGCACCGGCCCGTTCAAGTTCGTCGAGTGGACCGAGGGTGAACGCGTCGTCCTCGAGCGCAACGACGACTATTGGAACGGCCCCGCGCAGGTCGAACGCGTGATCTTCCGCGGCATCACCGAACCGACCGCTCGCCTGGCCGAGCTGCAGGCCGGTACCATCGACATCGCCGTGCTGCTCGCGTCCGACGACCTCGCTACCGTCGAGAACGACGCGAACCTCAAGACCGCCATCGCCGACGCCGAACTGAACGTCGGTTACGTCGCCATGCACCAGGACAACAGTCCGTTCGAGGACGTGCGCGTCCGCCAGGCCGTCGCCCACGCCATCGACCGTGACGCCATCGTCGACGCCTTCTTCGGGGGCCTCGGCGTCACCGCTTCGGACCACCTGCCGCCGGTGATGTTCGGGCACGGCGAACCGTGGCCGTACGACTACGACCCGGAACGCGCCCGCGAACTGCTGGCCGAAGCCGGCTACCCCGATGGTTTCCAGACCGAGTTCTGGTACATGCCCGTTAGCCGCCCGTACTTCCC
>JAWOIL010000036.1:0-2988 GCA_046484635.1 Trueperaceae bacterium | reverse complement strand
TTGAGGCCCAGCCACTCGTTCTTCGTCGCCCACCACAGCGAGGTCGTCTCGCCGCCGTCGAGGACGAGGTCGATGCGGTTGTCGCCCACGACGAAGCGCACCGTGTGCGCTACGGAGAACCCGTGCCGCACACGGTGCGCTTCGTCGTGGGCGACAACCGCATCGACCTCGTCCTCGACGGCGGCGAGACGACCTCGCTGTGGTGGGCGACGAAGAACGAGTGGCTGGGCCTGATCGACGTCGCCGGGTTGCGGCTCGAGGCGCTGTACGGCGGCTTCGAGGGCGAGCCGCTCACGGACGACAGTCTCGAGTACGTGTTCGTGGCGCGGCGCTAGCGTCCGCGACGGCACCAAGGGCGTATTCGTGGCGCCGCGGTGAGGCCGGATCGACCGTGCCGCTCGGGCTGCGGTACCTTCCCTGGGTCGAACGCTGCGGTCAGGTGGGCCGCGTTGCCGGAGCGCCGGAGCGAAGGAAGAGCAGGCCGGCGATGGCGAAGATCGCGGCGAACGAGGCGTTGAGCGTGAGCACGCCCCATGTGCCCGGCGGCGCAGCAAACCTCTCGGGCCCCGTCGCGAGCCACGCGCCGAGCGGCACCAGCAGCTGCGTGAGCGCCATCGCGAACAGCGCCCATGCCATCCGCGACGGGACGAACCGCGCCGCAAGGGTGCCGACGAGCCCCACGCCGAGCACACCCAGGTACAGCACGTTGGGACCGCCGGGCGCGCCGATGATGCCGACGGCCGCGTTCACCCAGACGAGCAGGAGGCCGGCCGCCAGCGGGAGCGCGACGGCCGCTCGCTGCGCGAGGGAGGTCGCCCGGCGCGTCACCAGCGTGAACGCCAGGAACGTGCCGAACAGGAGCGCGCCCATGAACG
Organism: Trueperaceae bacterium; assembly: GCA_046484635.1. GTDB lineage: Bacteria > Deinococcota > Deinococci > Deinococcales > Trueperaceae > CAZACZ01. The sequence goes on along the minus strand of JAWOIL010000036.1, from coordinate 2,113 downwards.
CGAAGTCGAACGGCGACCAAGCCATGTCGTCCGTGATCCGCATCGCCACGAGGGGGACCAGCAGGAGGGCGCCGCTGGCGAGCGCGGCAAGGGCGACGGGCTTGGCGTCGATCGTCATGGGGCTCGGCCTTCCGTGTGCGCCGACCGCTGGCGCTTCGCGGGGCGGTCCAAGGCGCGCCGATCGTGCCGGCGGACCCGCGCGGCACGGATCGTACGCCCACCGGGCCGGGCGATGGGCCCCGCCGGCCGCCTTCTCAACCCACGGCGCGCTTCACGACCTCGACGGCCCGCGTCTTCACGTCGCCGCCCCACGCGGCCACGGCGTCCGCCGTCAGCCATAGGTCGCCGTCGTCCAGTTCGTCTTCAGCTGAAGCCCAGCGTCGCGTAGCACGCCCCGAACTTCTTGGCCGCCTGGACGATGACGACCACTGTGCCGCCCCTGCTGTGTGCCGGTATGCCGTACCAGCCTTCTCGGAAAGGGCGGTGGCGCTAGGTCGAGATGGCGTGCCGGGCACTCGCTCGGCGTGGTGTTGGGAGGTCACGAGCGAGACGCCGAGCATCGCCGAGCGGACTGGGGCGCCCGTGTCGATGACCGGGGAGGCATCTCGTGCTATGCCGTGGTTGGGTGGGTGGACCGTCCGTGCCTTCGCGGTCATGTCCGGGCCATGATCCCCGGCACGCTGGAGGTACCGGGTTCCCGCGCGAGCAACCGCGCGGTCCACGCGAAATGCCCACGCAGGACTCGGCCCGCCCACGCACTCCCCTGACATCGAAGGGAGATCGCCGTGTTCAGGATGCAGCCGAATCAGTGGATCGTCGTCAGCATCATCGCGCTCGTCTTCGTGGGTGCCATGGGGTGGAACGTGAGCCGGATGTTCGGCCGCCGTGCGGAGGCCGGTCCGGCCATGCTCCGCGAGGCGACCGCGTTCGAGTCCGCTCGGGTTGGCGCGGAGGCGCCTGCCGACGCCGCCGCCTTCGACGCCTTTGCTTACCGCGTACCGGCGCGGCTGGCTGGGCGCGTGCGTATCGTCGTTGACGGAGGAAGCGTGTCGATCGCCGGTCCGCGCGTGCCCGCCGCCTTGTACCAGGCGTGGATCTGGTTGCAGGCGTTGCTTCTCTCGTTGGTGCCCGCGGTGTTGGCGGGCGCCTTGCTGCGGTGGGACGCGCGCTGGTTGCTGCTCGCGCTGGGCGTGTTCGTGGCCGGTCAGGCGCTATCGGCCCTGGGGGCGGGCCTGTGGCCGGGCCTCGGTGAGGTCGCGTTCATCGAACGGGGGCGCTTCCAGGCCGTCGAGTTTGCCGTAGGCGACGTGCGCGCGGTGAAGGTTGGCGAGGGCTGGGCGGACGGCGGCATCGACCTCGTGCTGCTCCCCGTCAAGCGCGGCATCGACGCATTGGCGGCAGGGCGTGCGGTCTCGTTCTTCGCGCCGGACGACGCCGGGCGCGAAGTGCGTTACGCGCTCCACATGACCAACGAGGCGGACACGACGGCTCTGGCTGCGGCGCTCAGGTAGGTAGACAGCGCGCCCCGCCGCGTCCACGAGCGTCGATTCGAGTGGCGACCGGGACACCTCCTGGGTCGAGCGCCTCGCCGCGGGGGAGTCAGCCGTAGGGCATGGTCAACCCGCCGCCCGCTCGACCAGCTCGACGACGCGCCGCTCCACCTCGTCGGTCCACGCCGTCAGGCCGTAGGTCGACGGCCACAGGTTGCCGTCGTCGAGGCGCGCCTGGTCGCTGAAGCCGAGCGTCGCGTAGCGGGAGCCGAACTTCGTCGCGGCCTGGACGAAGACGACGACCTTGCCATCCCTGGCGTACGCCGGCATGCCGTACCAGGTCTTGGGGGACAGCTCCGGCGCGTGCGCCTTCACGACTGCGTGGAGGCCCTCGGCGAGGGCACGGTCGGATTCCTCCATCTCGGCGATCTTGGCGAGCACGTCCTGCTCGCCGTCGGCCTTCTTGCCGCGGGAACCGCCGGGGCCCGCAGCCTAGCGGCCCGACGCGATGGCGTGGCATCGCAGGTCACGCGGCGCGTACCATGGCGTTCCCATGAACGCGCTTCGGTGGATCGACGAGGGCCGCGCCGGCCGATGACGCACGTGCCCGTCGAGGCCCGCGC
>JAWOIL010000140.1:0-6642 GCA_046484635.1 Trueperaceae bacterium | reverse complement strand
CGCTGCCGGACGAACGCGCCTGAGTCGGACGCTCACGCCCCGCCACCGCATGTAAGATTTCCGACATCCGCTGCTTGCGACACTCGACGCATGACCGGATCGAGCGGGCGCCACGACCTCCCCTTCCACCTCGAAGCGCAACTCAGGAACACGCTGCAGGACGTCCGCGTGCTGGCTGGCGCGAAAGGCTTGGAGCACGCCTTCGCGATGGAGCTGTTCAGCGTCGGCCACACCGTCGAGGACGCTCTCACGGACCGCTCGGCCGAGGCAGGTCGCATGGCGCTGCGCCAACTGCTCGACCTGCAACGCACCCTCAAGGGGGCGCGCAGCAGAAGCGACGGTTTCCTGCAGCGCTGAGGTCGGCCACGACCTTCGGGTAGCGTGGACGCATGGAGATCCTCATCCTTCCGAGCCCGAGCCATGCCGAACGCTTGGCTGCGCGTCTCGTCGCCGATCGGTTGCGCGCGAAACCCGACCTGGTGCTCGGTTGCGCCACCGGGCGAACGATGGAGGGCATCTACGCGGAACTCGCGCGCATGCACGAAGACGACGGACTGTCGTTCGCGCGCGCCCGCACCTTCAACCTCGACGAGTACGTCGGTCTCGAACCGTCCGATGAACGTTCGTACCACCACTACATGCGAGCGCACCTCTTCGCGCGCGTGGACATCGACCCCGCCAACACGCGGCTGCCGAACGGCGCCGCCGACGACCTGCCGGCAGAGGCGCTTGCCTACGAGGCTTCGATCGCGGCGGTGGGCGGCATCGATCTCCAGTTGCTCGGCCTCGGCAGCACCGGGCACATCGGCTTCAACGAACCGCTCTCCTCGTTGATGTCGCGCACGCGAGAGAAGGCGTTGGCGCCCGCGACACGGGAGCAGAACGCGCCGATGTTCGGCGGCGACGCATCGGCCGTGCCCGCGAGAGCGCTCACGATGGGCGTGGGCACCATCCTGGAAGCGCGCGAGGTCGTCATGGTCGTCACCGGGGCACACAAGGCCGAGATCCTGGCGACCGCCACGGAGGGACCGATCACCGCGATGGTGAGCGCCACCGCCCTCCAGCTTCACCCCCGCTGCCACGTGCTGGTCGACGAGGCCGCCGCCGAACGCCTCCAGGGCCGCGAGTACTACCAGTGGATGTTCGAGAACGAGCCTGAGTGGGAGCCCTCGCGCACGTGGCTGCGGGCGAACTGAGGCCCGCGAAGCCCTAGCAGCACGACGTCCTCTGCCGCGGTCTTTGGACGCGATACCGCCGCCAACGCGGCGCGGCGGGACGGTCCTAGGGACGAAAGTACCTACCGCACGCAGGTAGCATGGTCCGGATGCCTGGAGCCATGCAGTGCGCAACCTGGCCTCGCGCAACCCGGCAGCACGCAACCTGGCCTCGCGCAGACCGGCAGCGCCCAACTGGGCAGCGCCCAACTGGGCAGCGCCCAACCCAGCAGCGCGCCACAGCGTCGCGAGCCACCGCAACCCGGCGCCGGTCCCAGCTGCTGCGTGCCACAAGTCGGTCCGTCCTGCTTCGCACCATCGTGATCATGGCGGTCGCGTCCGTCCCGGCCGCCGCTGCCCAAGTCCGTGTCGAGCCGGGTCAGCCGTGGCCCGCGTTGGCGCCGGGGGACCACGTCGTCCTCGCGCCCGGGAACTACCACGGGCCCTGGGAGATCGAGGTGCCCGACGTCAGCGTGGACGCGTATGGCGCCGTCCTCCACGGGCCGCCGGACGGAAGCGCGCTCGTGCTCGCCGCTCCCGGCATCACGCTGCAGGGGCTGGAGGTGCGCGACGCCGGCAGCGCCACCGACCTGTACGCTCCCGACGCTGCGGCCTGGTTGATCGGGTGCGACGGTTGCGCCGTCGTCGACCTTCGGGCTTCGAACACCCCGACGGGCGTTCGTGTGGAAGCGTCCCGTGACGTGCTCGTCGAGCGCCCCATCCTCACCAGCGGCCCCGGCGCACCCGGCATCGACGCCTACGATGCCGAGGGTCTGGTGGTCACCGGTGCCCGCATCGTCGGTTTCCTCGACGGCGTCTACCTGGAGTCGAGCGACGACGTCGTGGTGCAGGACAGCATCATCACGGGGGCGTTCCGCTACGCCTTCCACGCCATGTTCAGCCGTGGCACGACGTTGCGCACCAGCGACCTGGCGCAGAACAACATCGGCTCCGCGGCCATGTACGGCCGCTCGGTGCACATCGAGAACAACGTCTTCCGCGGTCACGTCGGGCCGCTCGGCTTCGGCTTGCTGCTGCAGGAGGTGACGGAAGCCACCGTCGAAGGCAACGCGTTCGTCGGCAACACCATCGGCATGCTGATCGTCTCGGTACCGGACGTCACGTTGCGTGCCAACGACGTGCGCGACGGCGGAACGGGCCTGCTGGTGCGGCGCACGCCCACGTCCTCGAGCAGCGCCGTTCGCGCGTTCGACAACGACTTCCACGGAAACGTCACCGACGTCGCCATCGACGACCCCGAGGCGGCCGTCACGCTACTCGGCAACGGCTACGAGACGGCCAGCCGCCTCGACCTCGACGGAGATGGCGTGTCCGACGTGCCGCACCTTCCGAGCTCGTCGTTCGCACTGTTGATGTCGCGCCAGCCGGACTTGTCGCTCTACGCGCTGAATCCCGGCGTGCTGTTGTGGGAGACGGCCGAGGTCGCGGTGCCTGCACTGCGGCTCGCGTCGCTTCAGGACCTGGCGCCGCGCTTCGCACCGCGCACCGTTGCGAGTGGGCCGGCGGCGACGCGGACCACCGACGCTGGCCGGCCCGGCGCGTCGCCCGCGCCATCCGCAGCGGCCGGGCGTTGGACGGCCGTGGCCATCGCGCTGGCGGCGGCGGCCCTGGGCGCCGGCGCCGCGCGGCCCCGCAGGAGCGCGTGGTGAAGGACTCCGTACCCACCATCGACCGCCGCACCGTTCCCACTCCCGGATCGGCACCTCGCGCCCTACGACCCGCGCCGGAGGCACCGGCCGTAGACGTGCGCGATCTGTCCCTGGCGGGCCGCCTCGACGCCGTGAACCTCACGGTGACCAGCGGCGCGCTGGCGCTGATCGGCGCCAACGGCGCCGGCAAGTCGACGCTTCTTCACGTGCTGGTCGGTCGTCTCGCGCCCCAGGCCGGCGAAGCGCGGGTGTTCGGGCATGGGCCGCGAAGCGCCGACGCCGCCGCGTTGCGGGCGTACGTGCCCCAACGCATCTCGTTCCCCTCGCACCTGCGGGCGATCGAGGTGCTCGCGGCCGCCGCCCGGCTGAAGGGCGCGTCGACGGAGCGGGCCCTGGCAGCCGCCGAGCGCATGGGCCTGCGCGACGTGCTGGGACGCTCGATCGGGGCGCTGTCGGGAGGCATGACGCAGCGCCTGGCCCTGGCTTCGGCGCTCCTCGACGAACCCCCGCTGTGGTTGCTGGACGAACCGGCCTCCGCACTGGACGGTGGCGGCCTGGCACGCCTGGCGGACTGGTCGCGCGCGCACGTCGGCGCAGGAGGAACGGTCATCGTCAGCGCGCACCGGCCCGAGGAGGTCGAGGCGTTCGCCGACGACGCTTGCCTGATGCGCGCCGGTGCGGTCGTCGAGCGCTTGCCGGTGTCGTCGTTGTTCACCTACGTGCTCCAACGCGGCGGCGAGCGCCCCGCGCCGCTCCCGGCCGGATGGCAGGTGCGACGCGAGGCGACCGAACCGCTACGGGAGGTGCTCGGTGACAAGCGCGACTGACGCTGCCAAAGCGCTCCTCCTGGCGCTCGCGCTGGCGCTCGGAACCAGCGTCGCGGTGTCGATGCACGCCGACATGGCGCACGGCGAAGACTGCGACATGCCGATGTTCGCGCGTGGCGCGCCCACCGTATTGAGCTCGCCCGCCGTTCCCCCGCCACCGGTCGAACCCCCCGCACCCAACGACGCCGAACGGGCCGAAGTCCTGCTGGGACATGACGGTCAGGAGACCGGCGCCCTGGTGGACGCCGACCGTTGCCGCGGCCCACCGTCGACCGCACCGAACGACCCAGTCTGACGTCGCCGCGGCCGGAACGGCCGCAGTCCACGGTATGGCGCCACGACCTGGCGCCGCCGCCGAACTCCCTCTTGCTCACGCACGATAGGACACCTCGCATGTCCAACGATCGCCGTACCTTCCTGAAACGCCTCGCCGCCGCCGGCTTGGCCGCGCCGTTCTTGCTGAACTCGGGCAGCGCCCAGATGCAGCACGGTCACGGCCATGATGGTGGCATGCCGGGCGCCCCCGGCCTGGCCGACGTGGCCGCCAGCCAAGCCACCGCCACGGGCCCCGACGTTCTCGCGCCGCACGCCATCCCATGGGAAGACGGCCAGTGCGCGTTCTGTGGCATGACGCTAAGCACGCCGCCCGACATGCCGATGCCCGCCGGCTTCCGCGAGAAGACCTACGCGCAGCTGCGCCTCGCCGACGGCACGACCGTGAACGACGCCTCGACGCTGCACTACGAATCGCTGGCGTGCCTGTTCAACCACGCCTACGTCGAGGGCCTACGCGACGGCCACGGGACGACGTTCTACGTCGCCGATCTGAGCGAACCGCCTGCCGGCGAGGGCGATCTGTTGCTGGCGCGCGACGCGTCGTACGTGTGGGCCGAGAACCTGCGCGTGTCGATGAACGCTCGGATCGGCGCCCTCCCCGACGACGACGCCTTGCATGCGTTCGTCATGGGCGACCCCGAACTGGGCCGGCACCAGCGTTACGACGCCACCCAACTCGCCGACCTCGCGCCGCTACCGTCGGGCAACCTGATCGCGCTGTTGGCGCGTCACTCCGGCCTGCTCGAAGGCTGAGCCGTGCATCGCCGCGCCTTCCTTCACCGCTGCCTGCACCTGGCCGGCGCGGCAGCCGCCGGTGTGATGCTGCCGCGAGCGTGGGTCGCTGCAGAGCCGCATCCGACCGTGGCAGGCGTCGACGCCTGCCCGTACTGCTCGATGACGATCGTCGACCTGCGCTTCGCGGCGCAGGTCGTCACCCCCACCGGGTTGGTGCTGCATTACGACGCCATCGAGTGCCTGGCCGACCACCTGAACGGTCACGGGCCGACGCCGCCGGAAGCGGCCGAGACGTACCTGGCCGACGTCACCACATCGAGCCTCGAGGGCGCCGATTACCTGATCGCCGAAGACGCCGTGCTGCTGTACCACCCGCGCCTGCGCACGCCCATGGGCGGCGGGCTGGCAGCCTTCGCCGACGCCGCAGCAACGGAGGCGTACGCCGCCGAGCGGCGCTTGCAAGACGCCGAGACCCTCACATGGGCCGAGGTGCTGGCGAGAGGAGCCGACGATCCCTGGGTTCCCGACTACTGAGGCCGGTGGCGTGACGAGACGCTTCGCCGGAGCGATGACGTCGCTGCACGCGCGTGAGGTGCTGCGCAACCCGTGGACGTGGTTGGCAGGGCTTGCCTTGGCGGGCATCGCGCTGGCGTTCCGGGCGCGCGGCAGCGCCGTCGGGCTGGTCAGCCTGGTGGCGGTGTTGCAGCTCTACTTGCCGCCGCTCACGATCGTCGTCGCCGCGCCGTTGTTGACGCGGCGCGAGACCTGGGCCTTCTGGGCAGCCATGCCGCCGCCGGCCGGTGCCGTGTTCCGCGGCGCCGCCGTCGGCATCGGCGCCGGTCTGCTGCTGCCGGTGCTCGCAGGCGGCGGCCTGGCGGCGTTGGCGCTCGGCTTGAGCCCGCGCGAACTGCTGCTGTTCCTGCTGGCGCTGGTGTCGATCGTGGTGGTGTGGGCGGCCGCCACGGCGCTGGCGAGCGCACTCACGCTGGACGCGCCACGCGCCATGGCCATGGGCTTGGCGGCATGGGCGCTGGGTGCGTTGGCGTACGGGCCGGTGGTGGTGGCCGTCGCCGTAGCGCTGCGCGACTACCCCATGACGCCGCTGCTGGTGGCGTCGCTGTTGGCCAACCCGCTCGAGTTGATCCGCGTCGGGCTGCTGCAGGCCCTGTCCGTTCCCGTGCTGGTGGGGCCGGTGGGCAAGCTCGTCACCGACACGCTGGCAGGAGGCGCCTTGGCGTGGGGCCTCGGCGCCGTGCTGGCGTGGTCGGCGGCGTTCCTGGCGCTGGCGGGATGGGTGTTCGGGCGGCGGGACCGCTGAGCTCGGGACGAACGTCGAACCCAGGCCAACCTGCAGCGCAAGGTTCCGGCGGCCCTCGTTCGGTCCGTCCGAGGACCACCACTACTCCCATCGATCGCGGCGGTTCCGTGACGGTCGTACCTACGAACGGCGCCTCGGCCCGGTAGCGTTCCGAACGACCGAGGTCGAAGCGTGCGTGCCGGTGGAACATGCCACCCGGCCTGCGCCGGCCCGTATCGAAACATCGAGGGGGGATCACGTTGCCGAAGTTCCGTTTCGCCATCCTGTCCGGTCTGCTCGCGCTCGGGCTCGCCGCCTGCGGCACGAACGAGTCGTTGGAGGGCGCCAACCTGGGCCTCACCGCCACCGGCTGCACGTTCGTCGACGACGGCACGGTCATGACGCTCACGGCCGACTGCACCACCGACGCCACCATCTTCGTACCCGACGGGTACACGCTGGACGGTGCCGGGTTCACCATCACGGCCGTGGACCCGGCTGGTGATCACTTCCGCGGCGCGGTCGTGGCCAACGCCGGGGTGACCATGACGATGGTGGCGCCT
>JAWOIL010000084.1:0-115737 GCA_046484635.1 Trueperaceae bacterium | reverse complement strand
GCCGGGCGGCACGGGCGGGTCGAGCCGGCGCCCGCGCGTCGTTCGTCAGCTGCTGTGCCACGGCCGGATCACGATGGCGTCGTCCTTGAGGTACGCCACCTCGGGGCCGTTGCCGTCGTCGTCGTCGACCTCGTCCGTGCCGGCCTGCGCCAGCGCGCTGCCGATCCTCAGCTGGGGGCTGCGGATCCGCTCGGCCCAGATGACCGCCTTCTCGTTCCCGCCTGCCCCTGCATGCGCCAGCCCGCGCAGCGTGCCGACGACGATGATGTCGTCGTTGGCGAGGATCTCCGCTCCGGCGTTGACGTCACCGAGCACGACCACCGAACCCGTCGACTCGACCCTGCCGCCCGAGCGCACGGTACGGGCCACGATGACGGTCTCACCGCGAGCCTGCAGCACGGTGGTGGGCGGACGCACGTCGGTGAGCTTGCCGCCGGCCGCTTGCACCTTGTCCGCCACCGCCTGCACCACCTCGTAGGGGGTGCGCTCGCCGATCTCCAAAGCGACCTTCTCCTGCAGCAGCTCGCGATGCGCCTCCAGCGCCTCGGTCACGCCGGCCACGTCGTCGCCGACCTCCAAGCTCAGCAGGATGCCTCCGCGGGTCCCTCGCGCCTTCATGGGTTGACGGCCACCTCCACACCTTGCTGGCTCCAGTACCCCGCGAGGAAGTCCCGGCCAACCGGGACCGACACGCGAGAACTGGAGCCGCCGTACTCGATGAATACCACGACCGCGATCTCGGGCTCCTCGACCGGGCTGAAGCCCATGAACCATGCGTGGGTGTAGTCCCCACCGCGCGGAGTCTGCGCCGTGCCGGACTTGCCTGCCACGCTGACGGGGAACGCGCCTGGTCCCATGATCGTGCGCGAAGGGAAGTCGGTGAACATCGCGGTCATGCCGTCCTTCAACGTCGACCAGAAGCGACCTTCGACCTGCGTGACCTCCGGCGTGACCACGTCGTCGCCGACCTTGCGCACCAGGTGCAGCTGCGCCGTGCGACCGTCCATCGCCAGGGTGGAGATGAACTGGGCGATCTGCACCGGCGTCGCCAGCACGTCGCCTTGGCCGATGACGGTGTTCAGCGTGAAGCCGGGAAGCCAGCCGTGCGCGTACTGCGGTTGCGCCCGCACCCAGTCGCGGTCGGGTATGCGGCCCGCCTTCTCCTCCAACAGACCGACGCCCACCGGTCTCCCGAAGCCGAAGTCGCGGGCGCGCGCCACCAAGTCCTCGATGAACGGGGCCCAACCGACGGAGAAGTCGGGCGTGTTGACAGCGGCGTTCCAGAAGTAGGTGTTGCACGAGTCCGCGATCGCCTCGCGCACCGTGTAGCCACCCTTGTCGTACGTCGCCCAGTTCGCCCACGTGATGCCGCCGTACCGGAAGCGCGCCGAGCACGAGTAGACGGTGCCAGGCGACACGTAGCCGTTCTCGAGCAACGTGGACGACGTCACCACCTTGAAGGTCGAGGCGGGAGCGTACGCCTCCACCGCGCGGTTCGCGAGCGGCATGTTGGTGCCGTCGTTGAGGATGGCGCTCACCACCTGCGGGTCGGACGGGCGGTGGGTGAACACGTTCTGATCGAAGGTCGGATGACTGGCCATCGCGAGGACCTCACCGTTGCGCGGGTCGACCGCCAGAAGGGCGCCACGTACCTGCGTCTCGACCGGAAGGCCGACCCGCACGCGGTCCTGGTTGACGTACGCGAGCGAGTCCGCCAGCACGTCCTCGGCCAAGCGCTGGAGGCGGGGATCGAGCGTCAACACCACGTCGCGACCCGGCGTCGCCGACCACAGCACCTGCGACGCGATCTCGGTGCCGCGGTGGTCGACCTCGACCTTGCGCTGCCCGGCAGAGCCGAACAGCACGCTCTCGTAGCTGGCTTCGATGCCCATCACGCCGACCAGGTCGTTGATGGAGTACCCGGGGTTCCGTTGCGGGTCCGCCTGCGACGTGTACCCGATCGTCTGCGCGGCGAGGTTGGTGGGATACGTGCGTTCGATGCGCTCGCGCAGCGACAAGGTGGAGGCGAGCGCCACACGCTCCTCCACGGCCGGCACGAGTTCGTCGGGGATGTTCCAGGCCAGCACCGCACCATGTAGGACTTCCTCCAGCTTGGTCGGGTCGGGTGGCCGAGGGTCACCGGACAGGCCGAGCAGCGCCCTGAGCCGATCCCAGTCGGGGATCTCACCACCGGTGTAGAGCAAATCGTAGGCGACGCGATCGTCCGCCAGGATGGTGCCGTCCCGCGCCAGGATGCGGCCACGCAGCGGCAGGATGCGTTCCTCCTGGACGGCGTTCTGCTCGGAACGAGCGACGTACTCCTGGCCCATCACCAGCTGCAGGTACATGAGCCGCACGGTGTAGAGCGCCAGCACCGTGAACATCAACGCAAGGACCACCTTCATGCGGGCAGCCATCAGAGCAGCTCCTTCTGCAGCACGCGGCTACGCTCCAACAGCGCGGCCGACCACGGCAGCACCAGTAGCCCCGCCGCCACCGTGAGCGCGCCTTCGACGACCGCCACGGCAGCCACACGCCCGAGCCCGAGCGGCGCGTCGGCCAGCCACACCAGCACGCCCGCCAGCACGATCCACTTGCCGGCGGTCGCGACGAACACGACCAACATGCGTTCCAGGATGCCGGAGTTGCTGAGCTGCGCGCGTAGGAACGACGCGAGCAGCGCAGCGCCCGCCAGGGCGAACGCATGCATGCCGAGAAGGCCATGCCCGGCGAGATCCTGGATCAGCCCCACGCCGTAGGCTACCAGCACCAGTTGCCACGGCTGAACGCGCCACAGCAGCGTGAGCACCGCCAACAGGAACAGGTCCGGTGGCGGCACCGGCGCGAGCAGTGCCGACAAGAAGCCTTGCGCCACCATGAGGATCAGGTAGAAGAGCACCAGGCGCATCGCGCCAGTCTACCGAAGCCGGTGCCCCGGCCGACGCCGGAACCGGCCCGGACGACGCGCGATCCGGCGCAGCCGCCTTCACGGCAACGAGCGGTATCGTGACGCATGGCGATCCTGGTGGTCCATGGCGGGGCCGGCTCCATCTTGGACGAGGACGACGCTGCGTACACCCGGGGACTCGCGGCGGCAGCGGATGCCGGTTACGCCGTCCTCACGCGCGGCGAAACCGCGGTCGACGCGGTACTGGCAGCGGTCACCACGATGGAGGCCGATCCGGACGCGTTCAACGCCGGCGTCGGTGGTGCGCTCACGCGCGACGGCCGCGTCGAGCTGGACGCTTGCGTGATGAGCTCCGACGGCCGTGCGGGCGCCGTGGCCGCGGTCGGGAACAGCATGCACCCGGCCCTGCTGGCCGAGCGCGTGCGCCGCGACGGAACGCACGTGCTGCTGGTGGCCGCGGGAGCCGAAGCGCTGGAAGACCGGCCCGTCGCCAACGAGCGCCTGATCACCGACCGCAGCCGGGCGCAGCTCGCGCGCTGGCGCGAGCGTCGGCAAGCCCCCGCCGGGTCGGCCACCGTTGGGGCTGTGGCGTTGGCCGACGACGGGGGCCTTGCTGCCGCGACCAGCACGGGCGGCGTGGTCGGGCAGGCGCCCGGGCGCGTGGGCGACGCCCCCATCCCCGGCGCAGGCACCTACGCCAACACGCGGGCCGCGCTGTCGTGTACCGGCAAAGGGGAAGCGTTCCTGCGCGCCGTCACGGCCAAGGCCGTAGCGTCCATGCTCGAGTCGGGGGTCGACATGGCAGCGGCGCTGCGGGCGGCACTGGCCGAGGTCGAGCGCCTGGGCGGGTCCGGCGGCATCATCGCCATCGACCCAGGTGGCGCCTTCGGGTACGCCTACACGACCGCCGCCATGGCGTACGCGTTGCGCGCGCCGGGCGTGCGTGAGGAGGCCGTGGGCCGGAGCGCCGGCGTTCGGGTGATGCGGTCGTGATCCACACCCTCACCCCCAACCCCGCCCTCGACATCACCTACCAGGTGCCGGACTTCGTGTTCGACGACACCGTCCGCGCCGCCACCGTACTGCGGGCTCCGGGCGGCAAGGGCATCAACGTCAGCCGCGTCGCGGCTCGGCTCGGGCACGCCACCGTCGCCATGGGCTTCGCGGGCGGACGGGCCGGCGACGAACTCGAGGAACTCCTGGAAGCCGAACGGGTGCGCACCTGGTTCACGCACGTGCACGCCGCCACGCGCACGAACGCCATCGTGCAAGACGCGCGCGGCCGGCAGTTGCGGGTGTCGGCGCCCGGCGAGGAGGTCGACGCGCACCACATCGCCACCTTGTTGGCGAGCCTCTTCGACCTGCGCGCGCCGGACGTGCTGGCGTTGTCCGGTTCGCTCCTGCCCGAGATGCCGCCCAGCTTCCTGCACGACGTCATCGACCGCGCGTCGAACGACGGCGTGCGGGTGGCAGTGGACGCCGACGGGGACGAGCTGGCCAGGGCGGTGGAGGCGGGCGTCTACCTCGTGAAGCCCAACCAATACGAGCTCGAGCGCCTCACCGGCGAGACGGTGGCGACGGTCGACGACGCCGTCGCCGCCGCGCGGCGGGTCGCGGAGCGCGGCGTGACGGTGGTGCTGGCGAGCCTCGGCGCGCTCGGGGCGGTGATGGTCGAAGGCGGCGTCGCCCTGCATGCCCAGGCGCCGCGGGTGGCGGTCGACTCGGCCGTCGGCGCCGGCGACGCTTTGCTCGCAGGAGCGTTGGTGGCGCTGGTGGAAGGGCGCGGCCGGGAGGAAGCGCTCCGTCTCGGGGTGGCATGCGGAACGGCCACGGCCATGACGCCAGGCACCGCCCTGTGCAACGTCGAGGACGTGGAGGCGCTGCTTCCGCACGTGAAGGTCCGGCACGTGTGAACGCGGGGCGGGGCGCGGCGGAGGTCCGTCAGCCGCCGACGGCTTGCAGCACCACGCACTTCAAGTAGCGGCTCTCGGGGAACCCCAGCCGTTCCGGATGATCGGGCGACGGCCCGTAGCGTCCCAGCACGCGGAACGTGCGGCCGGCGTCGGCCGCCGCGTCGGTCAGAACGTCGAGGAAGGCGAACTCCGACAAGTGGGCGCTGCAGCTCGACGTCGCCAACACGCCGCCCGGCGCCAGTAGTCGCATGGCGCGCAGGTTCAGCTCCTTGTAGCCGGCGGTCGCGCGCGGTAGGTCGCGCGCGCGTTTGGCGAGGGCCGGCGGATCGACGCTGATCGCGTCGAATCGCGCTCCCTCTTGTACCCGCGCGCGCAGGTACGCGAACGCGTCCGCCTGCGTCACGCTCGGTGCGGGCAGGCCGTTGCGCCGGGCGGCGAGGCTCGCGGCGGTCAGCGCGTCGGCCGAGGCGTCGACCAGCTCGACTTCGGCGTACCCCGCCGCCAGCAGATGGAGTCCGAACCCGCCGTGATACGAGAACACGTCGAGGCCACGGCCGCGCGGCGCACCCGGCGCCCCCTGAGCGAACCTGCCGAAGCGGAGGTGATTCACGCGCTGGTCGAGGAACGCCCCCGTCTTCTGCCCGGCGAACGGCTTGACCCGCCACGTCAACGTGCCGTCCGAGACGTCCACTTCGTCCGGCACGTCGCCCAGGAGCACCGGTGTCCCCTGCTCGAGGCCCTCGAGCTCGCGGGCGCGTCCTTCGAAGCGTCCCAGGATCCCGCGGGGCGCGCAGCGCTCCGCCAGCCGCCGTACCAGGGCCTTCAGGTGCGGTTCGATGGCGGCACAGCCGTTCTGCATCACGACTACCGGGCCCAGGCGGTCGACGACCAGGCCGGGAAGGCCGTCGGCTTCAGCGTGTACCAAGCGGTAGCCGGTCACGCCCTCCATCTCGGCGTCCGGATCGTTCCGCAGGGCCCCGCGACGGTCGAGCGCGGCGTCGAGCGCCGCGAGGAGCGTCGTCTCATCGATCGGTGCGTCGTCGCGGGACAGCAGACGCACCGCGATGGTCGAGCTTGGGTGTACCGCCGCCCATCCGAGCGGCGCGCCACGGCGGTCGACGACACGAGCGAAGCCTGTCCGTTCCGGTGGATGCAGGACGTCGGAGCGGTAGACCCACGGGTGACCCGCTCGCAGGCGCGAAGCGCCACGGTCGTTCACCGCCACCGGCGCCCACGCGCCCGCTTCGGCGGCGGACGTTGGCGGCCGGGCACCGGAGGGCCCGTTCGCGGCGCTCACTTGCCGAAGATGTTGGGAAGCTCGTCGAGGTCGACCAGCACCTCGCGCGGCTTGCTGCCCTGATGCGCCCCGACCACGCCCAGCGCCTCGAGCGAGTCCATCAGCTTGCCCGCGCGCGCGTGCCCGACCTGTAGCCGCCGCTGCAAGCGCGACACGCTCGCTTGCCCCTCGTTGATGACGAGCTCGGCGGCGACACGCAGCTTGTCGTCGTTCCAGTCGATCAGGCCACCGGACTCCGACTCGTGGGCCGACGGCGGGTCGAAGTCGGCGCCGTACGCCTCCACGAAGTCGTCATCGAAGTACTGACGGCGAAGGAACGCGCTGACACGCGAGATCTCGTTCTCGCTCACGAACGGCCCTTGCAGGCGCACGGCCTTCACCAGACCCGGCTGGTAGTACAGCATGTCGCCCATGCCGATCAGGCGCTCCGCCCCCATCGAGTCGAGGATGGTGCGCGAGTCGTGGCTGCTGGACACGGCGAACGCCATCCGGGCCGGCACGTTGACCTTGATCAGGCTGGTGAGGATGTCGACCGACGGCCGCTGCGTGGCCAGGATCAGGTGCATGCCGGTGGCGCGCGCCATCTGCGCCAGACGCATGATGGCCGACTCGACTTCCTTCGGGCTGGTGATCATCAGATCGGCCAACTCGTCGATGACGATGGCGATGAACGGCAACGGCGGCAAGTCCAGGTTCTTCGCCTTCTCGTTGTACTGGTCGAGGTTCTTGGCGCCGAGCTTCGACATCATCTTGTACCGTCGCTCCATGTGTGCCACGGCGCCGAGCAGCACGCCGGCGGCGTCCGAGGGGTTCGTCACCACCGGCCGCAACAGGTGTGGGATGCCATCGAACGGGGTCAGTTCGACCATCTTCGGGTCGATCATCAGGCACCGCAGTTCGGTGGGCAGGAAGCGGTACAGCAGCGATCCGACCAGCGTGTTCACCGCGACCGACTTGCCGGAGCCGGTCGAGCCGGCGATGAGCAGGTGCGGCATCTTCGCGAGGTCGCCCACCACCATCTCACCGTCGATCGACTTGCCGAGGATGATCGGCAGGCGCGCTTTGGTGCGCCGGAAACTGCCTGACTCCGCCGCCTCACGGAAGCGAACCAGTTCGCGGTTCGCGTTGGGCACCTCGAGGCCGATCACGCTCTTGCCGGGGATGGGCGCTTCGATGCGCACCGACGCCGCCGCCATCGCCAACGCCAGGTCGTCGGAGAGGTTCGAGAAGCGGCTGATCTTCTCGCCGGGCGCGGGTTCGACTTCGAAGCGCGTGACGGTGGGGCCGCGCACGGCCGCCACGACGCGGCCGCCGAGCTTGAAGTTGTTCAGCGTCTCGTCGATCTGCCGCACGCGGTCGCGGTGCTCGCGCACGAGTTCGCCACGGTCGAGCGACGGCGGCTCGGGCTCGTCGAGCAAGTCGACCGGCGGGATCTGGATCGGGATGGCGCCGTACTCGGGCACGTCGGCGCTTCCCGTGCCCTTGCCGGCTCTGCCCGCCGTGGTCGCGGCCGAGGCGCCCTTGGCAGCGGGCGCGCCGCCGGCGCCCGTCGGCCTCCCGCTCGCACGCCCGGTGGCCGCGCCGCTCACGGGGCCGGCCGCCTGCCCAGGCGAAGTGCCTCCAACCGCTCCCGACGGCGCCCCCGACGGCGTTCCCGACGCCCCCGCCTGCGCGGCCAAGCGCGCGGCATCCTTGGCTTCGGCGCCGGCGCGCAAGGCGGCGGCAGCGTCCTCACCGATCAGCGCTCGCGCGACCCGACCGTCGTCACCGACGGCAGCGTCGCCGTCCTGGAACCAAGGCAGGTCGGTGCGCGCCGCCGCCACGTCCGGTGTTGGCCCGGCCG
This sequence comes from Trueperaceae bacterium, assembly GCA_046484635.1. Classification (GTDB taxonomy): domain Bacteria; phylum Deinococcota; class Deinococci; order Deinococcales; family Trueperaceae; genus CAZACZ01. Next base: position 107,776 of record JAWOIL010000084.1, on the reverse strand, counting down.
GACCTTGCTGCGCCACGTCCCACGGAACGTCGCGCAGCGCTTCCTCTCGCGCCTCACGCGCCCGCAGCGCCTCACGCGCCTCGCGCGCGACGGCGGCACGTTCCAAGACCGCGTCGAGGGCGTCGCTCCAACCGGCGAACTGCACCAGCAACGAGGTTCCCTTGTCGTCGAGCTCGGCGGCCAACGTGCGGTGATAGTCGGCCAACTCCTCGTGCTCCGGGAACGTCTCGAGGGCGACCGCGATGCGCTCGACCAGGCCGCGCCACGGCTCGAGCGCATCGCCGAAGCGGTCGAGCGCGACGGCGTCCGACGCCACGGCCGCGAACTCGGCAAGGCGCCGCTGGTGCGCCTTGGACGCTTCCACCAGTTGTCGCGGGGTCATGCCCTTGAGGGAGCGCCGGTCGGTGTCGCGCTCGCGCGCCAGGCGCCGGTGCCGCTCCAGCAACGAGGTGACGTCCAGCGCCAGCGCCTTGCGTACGCGATCGGCGGCCTCGGCGGCGCGGCCGCGCTGCACGATGGCGTCGCCGAGCAGCTGCTTCATCCCGACGCCCCAGGTCTCGAAGGTGTCCACGTCGGGGTCCGGCGGCAACGCCGACTCCGCCTCGAGGTGCGCTACCAGCTCGGTGGCCCTGTCCTTGGCGAAGCCGGCGACGGCGCCCTGCCACGCCCGTAGGTCGGCCCGCGCCTCCCGGATACCTTCGCTGGTCGGCGACGCCAGCCGTTTCTGGCTCGCACGGACCTCTTCGCGCCAGCGCTCGAGCTCGCCACTGCCCGGGTAGAGGGCACTGAGCGCCTGCAGGTCGCGGTCGAGTTCGGTGAGCGCGCGACGCGCCTGGGCTGCGTCGGCTTGGAACGCGGCCCGCGTGCGCAACCGCTTGCGCGTGGCCGCCAGCCACGCTCCTACGCCCCGCAATGCCCGCACCACCGCACGCAACGACACGCGCAACAGGTGGGTGGGCGGCCTCGCGGCCAACACGTCGGCACCGATGGTGATCAGGATGGCGGCCGGCACCACGGCCAATGCCCCCCAGGAGCCCGCCAGGCGGGCGCGCACCGAGGCGCCCCAGGCTCCGGCCTCCGCGGGTGCGAAGAACATCAGAAGCCCCCAAGCTCCGGCAGCGAGCAGCAAGTACCCGAGCAACACCCGCGGCCACCAGCGTGGGCTGCGGCGCAACAGGAACAGCCCACCCAGCACCAGCGGCGGCAGGGGCAGCGCGTACGCGCCCCAGCCGATCCGACCAACCAGCGCCGCGCGCACCGTCCGCCCCAGCTCTCCGCTCGGCAGGGCAGGCAGCAACACGCCGGCGAGGAAGATCCCTACCGCCAGCACGACCAGGCCGATGGCCTCCAGATCGAGCGCCGACCTGGTGCCGGTTCTCCGTTCCCGACGCGCCTTCGCCACGGCAGGTAGTGTACCGCGCAGGTCCCGCCTCCAGCCTTGCGGTCCGCCACGCCTGCGCGCGCCCGGAAGGCGGCCTGGGCCGAGCCGGCCGACGTCTGCCGACTTACGGAGAGAAGTGCGCCATAGGGCGCCCGTGCGGTCTCATGAGAAGATGAGCGAGGTGTCCACGTCTGCGTCCCACGGCGAACCCGCGAGGGGATCGGCACGACCGGTACGGCTCCGCCTCGGGCCCGTCGTGTGGAGCCTCGCTGCGGCGTTCGCGTTCCTCGTGAGCTTCCCGACCCACCAGCTGACGCTTTGGCAGGGCTTCCTCTTGGCGGTGCCGTACATGATCGCCACGGTCGGGCTCGGCTGGCGCGCCGGCGCAGCCCTCGCGCCCGTCGGGTTCGCACTGTTGTGGGTGCGAAGTGCGCTTCTCGGCAGTCCGGTGGAGTGGAGCGACTACCTCGGCCTCGCGGTCGCGATGCTCATGGCCGGCGGCGCCGGGCACCAGCTCTTCACCCTGTGGAACGCGGCGGAACGCAGGGCGCGCCACAGCAGCCGGCGGGCGAGCTTGCTGCAGCAGGCCGCGCTGGAGCTCAACCAGGCCGACGGGGTCGACCGCCTGTTCGGCTCCGCGCCGCGCCTGCTGTCGGACATGCTGGCCTTCGCCCACGCCGAGATCTTCGTGCCGGACGGCGACGAACTGGTGCTGCACACCACCTGGGGCTGGAACGTCGGTCCAGGGTTCCGGATGCCGCTTCGCACCGTCTCGGGCCGCGCGTACCGCACCGGCGAACCGCAGTACGTTCCCGACACGTCCGTCGACCCCGAGTTCCTGCCTGCCCCTTCCGCAGCGCCCACGCGCAGCGAACTCGCCCTGCCCGTCCGCTGTGGCACCGAAGTGCGCGCCGTGCTCAACCTCGAGCACACCCAGCGCGACGCCTTCGGCCCCCACGATCACGATGCCTTGCGCGCGTTCGTCCGCATCATGGAGGAGGTGCTGGAACGACTCGAGGCGAGCGCCGCGCTGACCCGGCAGAAACTGGAGCAGGGGTTCCTGGCACGCTTGAACCAGCGGCTGCTGGAGGCCGACGGCGTGCGCCCCGCCGCGAAGGCGGCCCTGCACGACGTCATGAACGCGCTCGGGATGGACGCCGGCGCGGTGCTCCAGCTGCGCCACGCGCGCTTCTGGGCGCTGGCGCGCGTGGGCGAGCTGCCGGCGGCGTTGGCCACGCGGCTCGAGGAAGGCTTCGCCTTCGACGGCCCCCTGCGCGAGGTCTGGGAGACGCGCGCGAGCATCGTGCTCGACGACGTGAAGACGGTCTCGTCCTGGGCCGGCGACGGTGTCGCCGCGGGCGACAGGGTCGACACAGGCGACGGTGTCGCCGCGGGCGACGGCGTCGACGCAGGCATCGGCAGCGTCGCGATCGTGCCAGTGGTGAACGCACAGAAGGAGGTCCAGGCGCTGCTCGCGGCGGTGACGTTCGAACGGGTGCGGGCATGGAGCGACGCCGACCTGCGCCTGCTGACGTCGGCGGTGGGGTCGCTGGGCGTGGCGCTGGAGCGCGTCCTGCTCAACCGGCGCCTGGTCGCCATGCTCGACGTGGTGCGCAGGCTGGCGCGCTCGGACGCACCAGCGACGCTCTTCCACCAGGCCGCGGAGGCGGCCGTGGAGCTCGTGCCGGACGCCGAGGCGGCGTCGATCCTGGTGCGTGAAGGCGACCTGTTCCGCTTCCAGGCCGCGGTGGGGTACGACTTGGCTGCGCTACAGCGGGCAGCAGGGCCGTTCACGGTCGAGGAGGAACTGCGGTGGTACGCGAGGCCGACCGACGACTTCCGCCGTGGGCAGCCGCGTGTGCTCCGCGGCAGTGCCATCGTCGAGAAGAGCCAGGCGTCGTCCCTCACGCGCAGCCCGATCCACGTCGAAGGCGGGCGCGTCCACGAGATGCGCGCCCAGGTGCTCGTTCCCATCACGGATCACGACGACGTCGTGGCGGTGTTGAACATCGACAACTTCTCCACCGAGGACGCGTTCGGGAGCAACGCCGTACGTGTAGCAGAGGCGTTCGCGCAACACATCGCCGTCATCGTGCGGCAGGCGGAGCACGTGAGCGCGCTCGAGCGTTCAGCCATCACCGACTCCCTCACAGGGCTCGGCAATCGCGCCGGGTTCCAACGCCGGTTCCGCGCCGAACTGGCCAGAGCGGAACGGTACCGCCACCCCCTGAGCGTAGTGCTGATCGACCTCGACAACTTCAAGGCGGTGAACGACCGGCACGGGCACGCCACCGGAGATGCCGCCTTGGTGGGTGTGGCGGACGTGCTCCGGCGCGAGCAGCGCACGTCCGACTGCAGTTTCCGTTGGGGTGGAGACGAGTTCGTCATGTTGTTGCCCGAGATCGGTTCCGAGGAGGGTCGACGCGCCGCGCTGCGGTTCGCGACCGTGATCGGCGACCTGACCTTCGAGGGAACGCGCCTATCCGCCAGCGTCGGCATCGCGACCTTCCCGGACGACGGCGTCGACGAGGACGCGTTGATGCAGCGCGCGGACGGGTTGATGTACAGCGAGAAGCCGCGTCAACAAGCCGACGCGAACGACTGAGCGGTTCAAGCCTCGTCGCTCCCGAGCTCGTCCGCCACGAGCGGGGGCGGCACATCCCGAAACGCCGGCCGAGTGAGCAGGTACTCCTCCAGCACGACCTTCACCAACGCGACGGTGGGTACGGCCAACAACGCGCCCAACAACCCGAGCAGCCCCAGGCCGGTAATGATTGCCAGCATCACCGTGATCGGATGGAGGTTCGTGGAACGCGAGAGGATCAGGGGCGACAACACGTTGCCCTCGATCTGGTTCGCCACCAGGAAGACCGCGGCGGTGAGCAGTGCCGTCCACGGGCCGACGGTGAACGCGAGCAACACCGCCGGTATCACGCCGATGATGGGTCCCAGGTACGGGATCAGGTTGAACACCGCCGCGACGAAGGCGATGGCCGTGGCGAGCGGCACTCCGAGGATGGTCAGCCCGATCCAGATCAGTACGCCGAGCATCAGCGTGATCAGGAGCTGGCCCCGCAGGTAGCCGCCGACGGCCACGTCGGCCTTCTCCATCAGGTCGGACACCAGTGGTCGGTGACGAACCGGAATGACCCGGCGGAAGGCCGCCGCGAAGCGCGGGAAATCGTAGAGGAAGTAGGCGCCTGCGATCAGGATCAACGCGATCTGGAACGTCGTCGAGATGACGGCCGTCGCGCCCGAGAGCAACATGCCCGGGCCGCCCTGGATGAGCTGTTCGAGGAAGTCTGCCAGGCTGGCGCCGAGTTGCTGCAGGAACGCCACGATCTGTTCCTGCACCTGGTCGGCGATCGCGCTTCCGTCTTCGACGGCGCCCCCAGCGTTTCCCAGGAAGTCGGGCAGACGCTCGAGCCACCCGGCGAACCACCGCTGCATGCTGCCGATCGTCGCCGTCAGGCTCTCGAACCCGGCCGGCACGAGCGTCACGAAGCGGCCGGTCTCGATGACGACCTGGCTCACGACGACGGAGCCGAAGGCCAGCACCAGCAGCAGCAGCAGGTAGACCAGTGCCACGGCGAACCCGCGCCGTATGCGCAAGCGCATCATGGCGCCGACCAGCGGGTTCAGCACGTAGGCGATGATGAACCCGATCACTCCTACCTCGAGCGCGAAGGCGTAGCCGGATCGGAAGCGCCACAGTGCGTACGCGAGGAACAGCGCCCCGCCGACGTAGCTCACCGACCGCACCCAGACGTTGTCCCACACCACCTGGAGCGCCGGAAGGTCGTGCGCGCCCGCCGCGCGCCCGCCCATCGCGGGGTCGGGCGCCGCGTTCGTGGTTCCGGCGTGTTGCCGTGTGGCGTCCGCCTCGGGCTCGCGTAGCACCGTGCGCTCCTCGTTGCTCTCGGTGTCGTCGCGCTGCACGCTCACGGCCCCGAGAACAGCGAGGCCGCCCGAAGCCGCACTTGCGTGGGCTCCAGGTCCTCGCCGAAGAACGCGTCGTCGCTCGGCCAGATCTCGAACCGCAACCGGACCCCGTCCCTCCGACCCGTGACGCCGACGTCGGTGCCGGAGTTGCCGGCGTAGCCGACCACTTGCCCGCGGAAGACGGAGCTTCCGACGCGGACGCCGTCCCGTATGCCGGCGAGGTGCCCGTACCGCAAGACGGTGCCGTCGGACGTGCGGATCCATAACTGGCGCCCACGGAGCCGGTCCAACTGCTCTTCGTCCGCCCCTTCGGCGGCGACGTCTGCGAGCAGCACGTCCCATGCGCGCTGGTCCATCTCCACGTGAGCGGTGTCTGCGCGCACCACGTTCCCCGACGCGGCCGCGATCACCGGCGTGCCGTAGGTGATGGGAACGCCCGCGTCGCCGTCGTGGAAGTCGAAGCCTTGGCTGACGCCGTTGCGGTAGGCGCGCGGCGCTCCCGGCAAGTAGTCGTCCGCTGAAGGCAAGCCTGCTCCTGGGATCGGGAACCACAGCCCGGCGGGAACGTCGCCGCCGGACACGGCGATGGAAGCAGACGTGATGCCGTCGTTCGACGCGGATGCTCCGCCGGCGGCGGAACCGGCCTGAGCGGAACCGGCCGGCGCGCCGCCGCCTGCGTTCGAACCGCCCGCCGCCGTCGTCGCCGACGAGGAGCGCTCGCCGCGCGTGGCATCACTCGCGCCGGCAGGTGGGCGGGTCGCCAGCAACACGGTGACCACGACCGCGTAGAGCGTGATCGCGGCCAAGAGGTACCAGCCGGGCCGGATGCGCCGCGCCGCCACCACCTGGCCGCCGCCATGGGAAGGGCTTGGCAGGCTCACGTGCCGGCCCTACCGTGCGCGCCGAGGCGGCTCCGTGGGTGTGTCACGGGCGGAGTCTATCACGTGTCTGGGCCGTCCCCGACGCGCCTCAGCACGGTCAGAAGCGGATGGTGACCGCCGTGGCCGACCTGGAACGAGCGCTCGACGCGCCACGATCCCGACTCGGCCAACAGCCTCCGCGTCAGGCGCACCTCATGGCTCAGCAACGCGAAGCGGGCCCCCGGCGCCGCGAGCAGGGCTGCCGCTTCGAGGAGTGCGGGGTACAACGTGACGTTCTCGCGGTGGTGGCCGACGGCGTCCCCCCACGGAGCGTCCGCCACCAGCACGTCGAACGATCCGTCTAGGAGGGCTCCGTCGTCGGGAAGCGCGAGTCGCGTGACGTCCGCCAACACCAACTCGCAGCGTTCCAGGACGCCGGCAGCGCGTAGGTTGGCACGCGCGCAGGCGATCGCCTCTTGGTCGACGTCCACGCCCACGATGCGCGCTGCCGGCCCGGCCAACGCGCGTTCCACCAGCAACGTGCCGCCACCGCACATGAGGTTGAGGTATCGGTCGGCATCACCCGAGCAGGCCAGGTCGTTCATGGCAGCGGCGACGGTGGCGTTGAGCCCGCCTGGCCGATTGCACACGCGCCAAGGCCGGGTCGACAGCGGCCGCGGCGTGAGGCGCACGAGCACCTCCCAGCCGTCACGCGCTCGGTCCGGTCGGATGCGGAGGAGCAACTCCCCGTCTTCGGGCCGGTGCGGTAATCCGGTGGCGCCTGCTAACGCGCCGGCAAGTCGCTGGAACACGCTCGAATCCGCGCCCGCAGCCGCGAATCGGAACCCGTCGAAGCGCCCGGCCCGAACTACGGCGCTCACGCCTGCGAGCAAGCGACGGAAGTGCGCGTCGCCCAGAAGGGCTTTGGGCCTCGGCACGTCGAAGCGCAGCGCCAACGAGACCGCCTGCACGGTCGTCAGGTCCGACAGCCGCGGGGTGTTGCCGCGGACGGAGAACCGCAACCCGCCCTCGGCCCCTTCGATGGCGCGCGCGCCGATGGTGGCGAGTTCCACGCGGGCCACTTCCTCGAGGCCCTCCACGACGTCCGCAACGTACTCGGTTCCGTTCCCACCGCGGTTCACGATGCATGCTACCCCGGTCCGCGGCACCGGCCCCGGGCCCGGCCTTCGGTATAGTTGGGGTGTGTGCTCCCGCCGTACGAACCCGGCCACACTCCGGTTGACGGTCGCATGACGTTCCCGGGTTACGCTCTCCTGGCCGGCGCGCACAGGACATCCCGCGCTGCCGCGACCGAGTGCTTCGTATGTCCGATGCGACCGTGACCAGCACCACGCGCCAACGCCGGGCGGTCTCCCGCAGGCAATGGAACGATTGGATCACGGGCTACCTGTTCATCCTGCCGGCCACTTTGCTGATCACCGTGTTCGGGCTGTTCCCGATCGCGTACTCCTTCTACATGAGCGTGCACCGGTGGCGCATCCGCAAGGGCGATTTCATCGGCCTGGCGAACTACTCCAGCACCGTCGGTGACTCCGGGGGCGCCATCGCGTTCTTCGGCGGGCTGGTGCTCATCATGGTGGCGCACTGGCTGTGGAACGACGCGTTCCGCGGCGAACACGCCACCGCGCCCCGCCTGGCGAAAGGTTTCGGCGCGTTGGCGCTACTGGGCGCCGGCATCGCGATCGCCCTTGGTTGGAACAGCATGGTCGCCACGGGAGACCGAGCGTTCCTCCAGGGCCTGGTGCGCACCGTGTACTACGGCTTCGGCTCCGTGCCGGTCCAGATCGTCCTGGCGTTGATCTTGGCGAGCCTGCTCTTCCAGAAGATCCGCGGCCAGGAGTTCTTCCGCATGCTGTACTTCTTGCCGTACGTCACGCCTGCCGTCGCCGGGGCGGCCATCTTCCGCAACCTGTTCAGTCCCCGCGAGGAGCGCCTGGCCAACGTCGCGCTCGGCTGGGTCGGCATCGAACCGCAACGATGGCTGTTCGAGAACCGGCCGGTGTCGGAACTGCTGTTCGGTAACTTGTTGTCACCCCTCGGGGTGGAGTTCGCCGGCTTCTGGGCCGGGCCTTCGCTGGCGCTCGTGACCATCATCATCTTCGGCATCTGGACGTACACCGGCTACAACGCCGTCATCTTCCTGGCGGGGCTCGGGAACATCCCGCGCGAGCTGTACGACGCCGCGGCCATCGACGGCGCCAACCGCGTGCAGCAGTTCACCCACATCACCGTGCCCTTGCTCTCGCCGGTCACGTTCTACCTCACGGTGCTCGGGTTCATCGGCACGTTCCAGGCGTTCACGCACATCTACGTCATGCGGGCGCCAGCCACGCGTGACGCCGTCGACACCGCGAGCATCGTCATCTTCGACACGTTCTACAAGCGCAACAACTTCAGTCTCGCCGCCGCCCAGTCGGTGGTGCTCTTCGCGATCATCCTCATCCTGACCTTGATGCAGAACCGCTTCTTCGGCCGGAAGGTGTTCCGTGGCTGAATCACCCGCCGACAGCCCGGTCGACGCAGTGAGCGTCGTTGCCGACGGCGACACGTCGACCGCGCCCGCGGCGCGGGTGCGAACCCGAACCACGCGCGAGCCGTTCGAGTTCCGAACCAGTCACCTGCCCGTCTATTTCCTGCTCCTGGTCGGCGCCATCGTGTCGATGACGCCGTTCCTCTACATGGTCTCGAGCTCGCTCATGACTCTCGGCGAGACCATCAACCGGCAGCTTCTGCCGCGCACTCCGCAGTGGGTGAACTACGACGTCGCCTGGACCGAAGCCGACTTCGCGCTCTACTTCCGCAACAGCGTCGTCATCTCCGCCATCGTGATCCTGGGCGTGCTGATCACCTGCACGTTGGCGGGGTACGCCTTCGCCCGCATCCAGTTCCCCGGTCGCGAGGCGATCTTCATGGTCCTCCTCGCCACCCTGATGATCCCCGGCACGGTGACGTTCATCCCCAACTTTCTGCTGGTGCGTGGCGAGATCATCCCCTGGGGGTCGTGGCTGAACACCCTGCCCGCCTTGACGGTGCCGTTCATGTCGACGGCGTTCATCATCTTCCTGTTCCGACAGTTCTTCATGGGGATCCCGCACGAGTTGTTCGACGCGGCCCGCATCGACGGCGCCGGCCACCTGCGCTTCCTCACGGCGGTGGTCGTGCCGATGAGCAAGCCGGTCATCATGACGGCCACCCTGCTGACCTTCGTCAACTCCTGGAACGAGTTCCTGTGGCCGCTCCTGGTGACCACCACCCCGACGTGGCGCCCGCTCGGAGTCGGGCTCTACACCTTCATCTCCGAGGCGGGTCCGGAGACGCACCTGCTCATGGCGGGCGCCGTCATCACCGTCCTGCCCGTGCTCGTGGTCTACTTCATCACCCAGAAGCAGTTCACCGAAGGCATCGCCACCTCCGGGCTGAAGGGCTGAAGGGCCATGGCGACGAACCACCTCATCTCGGCATCGACGGACGTTCACGTCCGCACGTGCAGATCCCGGCCGCGACGCACGCGGGCGGCCGGCATCCCGTTCCTAGCGCGCTCGGGCGGACCCCGGCACGGAGATGGTCTCCGCCAGGCCGGCGACACCCACACGCGCTCGATTCCACCGCGTTCATCGAAGAGGAAGGAGTTTCCATGAAGCGAGGTCCGTTCTTCCTAGGCGCGATCCTAGCCCTGCTCGTCGCCGTCCCGGCGCTGGCGCAGGACTACGAGAGCGTCGACCCAAGCGGTCAAACGATCACCTTCTGGCACCAGCACACGCGTGAGCGTGAGACGGCGCTGCAGGAGATCATCGATACGTTCAACAGCGGCAACGAGTACGGCATCACCGTCGTGGCCGAGTACCAGGGTGGGTACGGCGACATCTTCCAGAAGATGCTCGCGCTGCTGGGCACTTCCGACACCCCCAACCTGGTCGTGGCCTACCAGAACCAGGCGGCCACCTACCAGCTGGTCGACGGCATGATCGACATGCGCCCGCTCGTCGACTCGGCCACCTGGGGCCTGAGCGCGGAAGACAAGGCCGACTTCTTCCCCGGCTTCTACAACTCGGACATCTTCCCCAGCTTCGGGAACGCCCGCCTGGCCATCGCCCCCAACCGCTCGATGGAAGTGCTGTACTACAACATCGAGTGGCTCGCCGAGCTGCGCGCCGCAGGCCTGATCGACTTCGACGGCCCACCCGCGACGCCCGAGCAGTTCCGCCAGGCCGCCTGCGCCGCCACCGAGGCCCCGTTCTCGCAAGCGAGCGCCTCGGGCGCCGTCGGCTACGAGCTGTCGACCGACGCCAGCCGCTTCGCATCCTGGACGTTCGCGTTCGGCGGCGACGTGTTCGACTACGAGAACAACCGTTACACCTACGACTCCCCCGCCGCCGTCGAAGCCATGACGTTCCTGCAGGGCCTCTTCGACCAAGGCTGCGCCACCTTCGTGACCGAGGCGTACGGCGACCAGACCAACTTCGGCGCCGGCCGCACGCTGTTCACGGTCGGTTCCTCGTCCGGCTTGCCGTTCTACCAGAGCGCGGTCGAGGCCGGCGCGAACTTCGAGTGGAGTGTCGCCGCCATCCCGCACACCACACCCGAGCCCGTCATGAACATCTACGGCGCCAGCGTCGGCATCCCGTCGGGCCACAGCGCCGAAGCGAACCTGGCCGCCTGGCTCTTCCTGAAGTACTACACCGGCACCGAAGCGCAAGCGAAGTGGGCCGTTGCCAGCCAGTACTTCCCGGTCCGCCAGAGCGTGGCCGCCAGCCTGGGTGACTTCTTCGAGTCGCTCCCGCCCTACAAGACGGCGTTCGAGATGCTCGAGTACGGCATCGCCGAACCGCCCGTTCCCGGCTACGACTTCGTGCGCGACCTGATCGAGGCCGAGATGGCCGCGATCATGGACGGCGCCGACGTCGAAGAGACGCTGGCGCTCGCCACGGGTGAAGCCAACCTGATCCTCGACGAGCAGATGGCGGAGATCCCCAGCAACTGATCGACCGTCGGGCGTGAACGCCCGGACCAGCAATGCCGAGCAGGGGCGGCGCTTCGTGGCGCCGCCCCTGCTCGTCGCGCACCTCCCTGCGCTTCGCGCTACCGGTTCTTGCCACCTCCGTGCACTAGGCTGAGCAGCAGTGGTGCGCTCGCTCTACATGCACGTCCCGTTCTGTCCTAGCGTCTGCCCCTACTGCGACTTCCACAAGATGCGCAGACACGAGGGGCTGGTGGCCCGCTACCTAGACCGGCTGGAAGCGGAAGCCGCCGAGCTGGCGACGCGGCATCCCGGGCCGTTGGACACGGTCTACCTCGGTGGCGGCACCCCTTCGCACCTGACCGACGGAGAACTGACGCGCGTGTTCGCGCTGCTCGGGCGGCACTGGGGCACGCCGGCCCGCCTCGAGACCACGCTCGAGGCCGACCCGCGCACGTTCGACCCCGAGCGGCTCGCCCGCTTCCGCGACCTCGGCGTCGACCGCCTCTCCATCGGGCTTCAGTCGACGCAAGACGACGTGCTGCGCTTCCTCGGCCGCGTACATGACGGCACGGAGGGGCTCACCGCCGTGACGCAGGCGCTCGACGCCGGATTCCGCGTCAACGTCGACGTGATCATGGCGGTGCCCGGCCAAGACCTCGAGCGGGACCTTCGACGCGTCGCCGACCTCGGCGTGCGGCACATGAGCGTCTACACCCTCACCGTCGAGCCGCATACGCCGTTCGCCCTGCGTGGCGTGCGCGTCGATCCCGACGTCGACGCCGACGCCTTCGAGACCGCCGAGCGCGTCCTGGCCTCGTACCGGTTGGAGCGCTACGAGGTAAGCAACTACGCCGTGCCCGGCGAGGAGTCGCGCCACAACCAGGCGTACTGGCGTGGCGCCTGGTACCTCGGCCTGGGACCATCGGCGTCGAGCCACATGCCCCACGGCCCCTTCGGCACGCGCTACCGCAACCCACCCATCAGGGGCTGGTTGGCGGGCGCTGCGCCCGAACGCGACCCGCTTTCGGCCGGCGACGTCGTGCTCGAGCGCCTGATGACCGGCTTGCGGACGCGCGACGGCGTCGACCTGGCCGAACTCGAGACGCGCACCGGCGTGCACGTCGAGACGATCCATGCTCCCTGGTTGCGAACGGCCCTTCGTCACGACCTCGTCACGCTCGACGAGGTCCGCCGGCTCCGAGCGACCGGAGCTGGCCTGGCGCGCTTGGACGCGCTCCTTCTAACGTTCGTGCGCGAGGGCGGATCCGGTTCGCCCGCCCCCGCCGCGCCGGCGCCCACCTAGGTGCCGCCTACCTGGGCGCCTCCACCGGTTCCACCGGTTCCACCGGTTCCCACGCCTCCGCCGTCTCCGCCGTCTCCGTCGCCTCCCCTCGTGGCTGCCCGGCAGCTGCACACGCCTGACTGAGCATCCGCACCATCACGGCGGCCGACGCGAGGTTCAGTGCGCCCGGCTCGCGCAGCTCCGCCAGGGCTTGGTCGAAGCGACGAAGCGAGGGCAAGCGCCGGAGGAACACGTCGAGCCCGAGGCTCGGCTCTTGCCCGAGCGCGGCGACGTACGCGGCCGTGAGGCGCTGCTGCGTCTCGCGCAAGTCCATCACCAGACCCATGACGGCCATCTTCTCCCACGAGCCACTGGTCGGAAGCTGCGACAGCACGTCGCGCATCCAGCCCAGTGCCAGTCGCTCGCCTAGGGCGTAGAAGCGCGTGGCGGCGCGCTCGAGGTCGACGCCGGTGCGGCGCGCCACCTCGATCACGCCGACGCTGGCGGGAAGGTACTCGAGGCCGGCGATCTCTCCCGCGGTCTTCTCGTCGTGGCCCTCCTTCAGCAAGCGCTTGACGCTGCCGCGGAAGCGCCGCCGCTCGGCTGCGGGGAGGAAGCCTTCCAGGCCACCGCGTAGCGTCCGGAGCGGCTCGCGATAGGTGCCGACGACCTGCTCGAACTCGCCGCCGCCGATGTCGTTGAACAACATCCAGTTCACCACGCCCTCGATCGCGCCCACCAGCTCCGTCAGCGCGTCGTAGGTCGTGTCGATCGGCACCGTCCTCTCGAGCGCCTCGACGTGCTCGGCGAAGGCCCGCGCGTCGAGCACCTCCAGGGCGATCAACGCCGCGCGTGCGACCTCGATCGCGCCCGCGCCGGTGTCGCGCATGGCGCGGTGCACGAACGCCATGCCGAGCAGGTCGACCAACGTGTTGGTGATGACGGTGGCGGTGATCTCACGCCGCAGCGGGTGCGCTTCGATGGCCTCGGCCGCGCGCTCGCGCAGGGCGCTGGGGAAGTACTCGACCAGGTAGTGCTGCAGGTGGGCTTCGTCCGGTAGGTCGGTCTCGAGCAGGCGCCGGTATAGGCCCATCTTCACGTACGCCAACATGACGGACAGCTCCGGCCGCGTCAGGCCCTCACCCGATCGCCGACGCTCGTCGAGCTGCTTGCGGGTCGGCAAGTACTCGACGCGAGGGTTCAGACCGGAGCTCTCGACCAGGTACTCGAGCAGCGAACCGTAGATCGCCAGGTCGGCCTTGCTGGCACGTTCCGCCAAGCTCAGCGCGCGCGACTGATGCGCGTTGTGGCGCAACACCAGGCTCGCCAACTCGTCGGTCATGTCGCGCAGTAGGCGGTTGCGTTGCGCCTCGCTCATCTCGCCCGACGTGACCATCGGCTGCAGCAAGATCTTGATGTTCACCTCGTGATCCGAGGTGTCGACGCCGGCCGAGTTGTGGATGGCGTCGGTATCGATGCGCCCACCGAGCTGGGCGGGCCCACCGAGCCGCGCGTACTCGATGCGCGCCAGCTGCGTCAGGCCGAGGTTGCCGCCCTCGCCGACGATCTTGCAGCGCAACTCGGTGGCGTCGATTCGCACGCCGTCGTTGGCGGAGTCGCCGACCTCGGCGTGGCGTTCGCTCGACGCCTTGACGTAGGTTCCGATCCCGCCGTTCCACAACAGATCGACGGGCAGTTTCAGGACGGCACGGATGAGGTCCTGACCGCTCAGCGCGTCCTCGTTCACCCCCAGCAACGCGCGCGCTTCCGGAGTCAGCTCGATGCGCTTGGCGGAGCGTTCGTACACCCCGCCGCCGCGGCTGATGCGCTTCGCGTCGTAGTCGGACCAGGTCGAGCGCGGCATCCCGAACAGGCGCTTGCGCTCCTCGAAGCTGTCCCGCGGGTCGGGGTCCGGGTCGAGGAAGACGTGCATGTGGTTGAACGCCGCCACCAGCCGGATGCGGTCGGTGTAGAGCAGCCCGTTCCCGAAGACGTCGCCCGACATGTCGCCGATGCCGACGACCGTGAACGGGTCCTCGAAGACGTCGACGCCCTCCTCGGCGAAGTGGCGCTTGACGCACTCCCAGGTGCCGCGCGCGGTGATGGCCATGCCCTTGTGGTCGTACCCGGCCGAACCACCGGAAGCGAAGGCGTCGCCGAGCCAGAAGCCGTACTCGGCCGAGATGGCGTTGGCCGTGTCGGAGAATGTGGCCGTGCCCTTGTCGGCCGCCACCACCAGGTACGGGTCCTCGCCGTCGTACACCACGACACCCTCGGGATGAATCGCGACCCCGTCGACCAAGTTGTCGGTGAGGTCGAGCAGCGAGCGGATGTAGGTCTGGTACTGCTCGCGGACGTACTCCCGCAGCGCTTCGCGGCCCGCGGGCGCGCTCTTCACCACGAAGCCGCCTTTCGAGCCGACCGGCACGATGACGGCGTTCTTCGTCATCTGGGTCTTCATCAACCCCAGCACTTCCGTGCGGAAGTCGTCCGGCCGGTCCGACCAGCGGATGCCCCCGCGGGCCACCTTGCCACCGCGCAGGTGCGTTCCCTCGACGCCGCGCGCCATCACCGCGATCTCGTACATCGGTCGTGGTTCCGGCATGGAGCCGACGCGGACGGATTCGAGCTTGAAGGAGATGCGGTCGTGCCCCAGGAAGTAATTGGTGCGGACGGTCGCGTCCATGAGATCCAGAAGCCCGCGCAGCACCTGGTCCTCCGCCAACGAGGCCACCTCGCCGAGGCCGTCGAGGACGCTATGACGGGCCGTGTCCACGGCCTCGGCGCGCTCCTCGATGGTGCCGCGCGCCGGGTCGAACTTGGCCTCGAAGAACGCCATCAGCCGGGCAGCCAAGTCCGGGTGCGCCAGTAACGCGGAGTTGACGAACGAACGACTCGTCACCAGGTTCAGCTGCGCGTAGTACATCTGGTACGCGCGAAGCAAGGCGACTTGGCGGACGTCGAGCTTGGCGTCGAGCACCAGCCGGTTCAGACGGTCGCTCTCCGCCTCGCCGGCCAGCAACGCTTCCATCGCCTCGATCAGGCGCTCGCGGTCGGCACGTACGTCGATGGCCTCGCCGCGATGGTTCTGCACCCGGAACATGTCGATGCCGCGGCTTTCGCCTTCCACCGTCAGGTTGTACGGGTTCTGCTCGATGACCCGGAACCCGAGGTTCTCCATCAGCGGCATCACGTCGGAGAGCGGAAGACCGTGCCCGACGTGGTAGATGAGCAGCGTGGTGGCGGGCTCGTTCACCTCCTGGACGGGGTTGATCAGGTCGATGACGTGGTCGCGCCCGTCGAGGCGCTCGAGGTTCGCGATGTCGCGCAGCGCCTGGTTCGGCGTGACGTGCGCGCGATAGCGGTCGTCGAATGCGTCCGCGTAGCGGTTCGCGAGCGCGCGACCCGCGCGTTCGCCGGAGGCCTCCAACAGCCGTTCGCGCAGCTCCTCCTGCCACGTGCGCGCGAGCTGAACGATGGTGCGCTCGAGGTCCTTGACGTCGAGCTCACCAGGGTCGATGTCGGTCGTGAAGAAGAAGTGGAAGCGGGCCTGGCTCTGGTCCTCGCCGAGCGCCAGGCGGTAATCGACGCGCGTCGCGGCCAGGCGTTCCTGCAAGAACGCTTGGATCGAGCGCCGCACGTCGGCGTTGAAGCTCTCGCGCGGCATGATCACCATCGCGGCGATGCCCCGCTTGAGCGGGTCCGATCGCAGCGTCAGGCGTGCGCCCCGCTCCTGCTCCAAGCGCAGGATGGTGCGGATGTCCTTGTGGATCTGCTCGGCATCGGACCAGAACAGGTCCTCGCGTGGCATCGAGTTGAACGCCGCCACGATGCCCTTGTAGTCGTGCGAGCCCGGGATGGCCTGGTCGAGGTCGAGTACCTGCCGGAGCTTTCGGCGCAGGATCGGGATCGCCTCGACGGAGGCGTTCTGTGCCTTGGTGGTGAACAACCCGACGAAGCGCTGTTCCCCGGTCACCGCGCCGGTCTTGCCGAGCTTCTTGACCCCGACGTAGTCCATCCGGCGCGCGCGATGCACGGTGGACTCCGCGTTGGTCTTGGTGACGATGAACAGCCGTCCACCGGTTACGCGTTCGCGCAGTTCCGTCGGCAGTTTCGACAACGGCACCGGCTGGCGATAGCCGCTGTCGTCGAGCTTGCGCAGGATGCCGAGACCGCTGTTCTCATCGACTCGAAGGCTCGGCTCGCCGCCGACGTCGACGATGTCGTACTCGCGGTAGCCGAGGAACACGAAGTTGTCGTCGTCGAGCCACTCGATGAAGGTGGCGTACTCCTCGAGCTCCTCTCCCGAGGCCCCCATGCCGGCAGCAGAGTCGCTCTTCGCCAGGCGATGAAGGTAGGTCGCCATCTCACTGGCACGTTCCCGCAGGCGTGCGTAATCGTCGGTCGCGAGCACGACGTCCCCGAGCACCTGCCGCACCGCCGTCTCGAGCCGTTCGAGCGTCGCCTCGTCGTCGATGCGTTCCAGGAAGAACATCTCGAACGCCTCGTGGCCGGTGACGTCGTCGCCTTCTACTTCCAGGAGCTTGCCGTCGTCATCCCGACGCACCGCCATGATCGGATGCAGTTGATGAACCAGTTCGTGCCCTCTGCGCCGGATCTCGGCCTGGATGGAATCGACGATGAACGGTCGGTCGGCCAGCGCCAAGCGCACCACCGTGTACGGTGACTCCCAACCGTCGGCGGCGAAGTTCGGATGGAACACCTGGACCCGCAAGGTGTCGCTGCGAAGCGCGCTCAAGAAACGCAGCCCGTCCACCGCCATCGCGAACAAGCTCTCCGTGTCGAACGACTCGAGGAAGCCGTCGTCGGCCTTGTCGAAGAGCGTGCCCGAGAATCGTTGCAGGGTGCCGTTCGAACCGCTCTCTTGTTCGGCGCGGGCGATTCGTTTCCGTACCAGTTCCATCGTCGCGGCCATCGCTATCGCTCCTCCCCGGGGCGCGTTTGCGTGACGCGATCCGCCCGGAGTGTTCGTCCTGGACCCACGATACCCTCTGCTCGTTGCTGGTCGGATGGCCGATTGCACCGACGTCGCACGCCGCCGGGTGCCCGTCCGCATGCGTATACTGAAGGGCGATGACGCTCCTGCTCGCGGCCGTCCTGGTCGCGCTGGACCAGTTCAGCAAGGCCTGGGTCGTTCGCAACCTCCCCATCGATGGCAGCGAGATTCCCCTCGTTCTCGGGTTCGGCATCACCCATACCCGGAACGGCGGCGCCGCGTTCGGGATGCTGCGGAACCTCGACTTGCACATCGGCACCTGGGTGCTCGACGGCACGCTCATGCTTGGGCTGCTGTCGGCCGTCGTGTCGCTCGGCCTGATCGTGTTCGTGCTTCGCGAGGGCGCGCGCTTGAGCGCGTTCACGCGGGTCGCGCTCGGCCTGGTGCTCGCCGGCGCGGCCGGCAACATGATCGACCGGCTCCGCCTGCGCTACGTCATCGACTTCGTCCATTTCCAGGTAGGGCGCTTCGACTTCCCCGTCTTCAACGTCGCCGATGCCTCCATCGTGATCGGCGCGATCCTCTTGGTGCTCGGCAGCATGCTCGCGGACGGGGCGCACGGTCGCGCGTCGCGCAAGACGTACGGGCCCGCGCCACGAGGACACGTGCTGGACGACGTGCCCGAGTTGCCCCCGTTGGGTGGGCGTCCCCCTAGCGACCCGAGCGCCTAACGCCGCGCCAACAGGAAGCGCGTGCGCCCCGTCAGGTCACGCTCGAGACGCACGTCGTGCCAACCTCGTAGCCGCCTCGCCAACCGTCCGACGTTGCGGGGGTCGAGCTCCAGGGCCAGCAGCGCGCCCGCCGGCAGCAGGCGCTCCGCCTGCAGCACGAGCCTACGCGCGACGACCAGACCGTCCTCGCCCGCGAACAGCGCCAACTCGGGATCGGCGCGCACTTCCGGCGGGAGGTGCGCGAGATCCGACTCGGGGAGGTAGGGCGGGTTCGAGACCAACGCGATGCACCGCGCCGCGGCAGCGGCGACGTCCGCGTCGGCGAGCAGGTCGGAGCGCCGCCACTCGACGTCGAGCCCGAGCCGGCGACCGTTCTCGCGCGCGACCGACAACGCCTCGGCCGAAACGTCGGAGCCCCACACCTCGAGCTCCGCGCGCTCGGCCTTCAAGGCCAGCCCGATGGCTCCGGAGCCGCAACCCACGTCGAGCACGACCCCTTCGGGCGTCGGTGCGAGCTCGGCCAGCACCAGTTCCACCAGGCGCTCCGTCTCCGGCCGCGGCACCAGCACCGCGGGTGACACCACCAGTTCGAGACCGAAGAACGGTGCGGTGCCGATCACGTGCTGCAGCGGCTCGCGCGCCACGCGCCGGTGGAGAAGTTGCGCCAGGCGGGCGCGCGCCGCGGCGTCGAGCGGGCGGTCGGGTTGCAGCAGCACCACGCGCCGGTCGAGCCCGGTAGCCGCCTCGAGCAACACCAGCGCCTCCGCGGCGGGGCTGGCGATGCCGGCCGCGGCCAAGCGACGCTCGACCAACGCCCGCGCCCGCCCCACGTCGGCGACGTCGAACGACGGCAAGGGCGACAAGGGTGATGCTGCTTCGCTCGCGCGCGAGTCGGGCATCAGTAGGCCGTCGTGATCGTGCGGTGCCGCGGTACGACGTCGTACCGCGGGTCCTGGCCCCGGTTCCACAAGGCGATGTCGAGGTCGCGCGGCGCCACCGTCAGGCCGTCTTCTCGCAACGCGGCGGCGATCCGTTCCGCGGCGTGCACGGTCACCGCGCGCACCTCCACCTCTTCGGGCGAGCCGGCCAGAAGTGGCTCGCCTTCCGCGATGCGCCGTGCCAACGGGGCGTCGTACTCGAGCACGCCGTCGGTGCGCAACACGTGCGGCAACAGATCGTCGGCGAAGATGGTGAGCCGATCCAGGTCCTCGAACGCGCCGTACCCCTCACCGTCGAACGCCAGCGCAAGGTCCGACGCCGTGATCTGCGCCCGCTTGTACAGCGGCACCTCGCGCTCGTCGTACTGCCAGACGTCGCGGTAGAACGGCATCTCGGCCAACAGCGCCGCCAGACGCTCCGCGCTGCCACCGGCCGCACGCACCAGCGTGACGGCGCTCCCGCCCATGCGCGCGTCGAGGAACGCGCCCAGTTCGACCAACGCCTCGGCGTAGAGGCGCATGGCTTCGGCTCTGTGCGGGTCGTCCAGGTCTTGACCCAACAGCGTGGCCATCGCGGCCGCGTCGAGTGAGCGCAAGCTGCGCGCGTCCGGCACGCCTTCTTCCTCGAACCAGCGCTTCAGCGACCAGGCCACGGCGTGATAGCCGCAGCGGCCATCGACGCTTCGCAGCGCGGGGAAGAACCCGGATCCGAAGTTCACCGCGTCCAGCACCACCACGTAGGCCGCTCGCGCTTCCGGTTCGCCCAGGTAGTGATGCTCCGTGTCGTACTGGGGCGCCTGCGCCGCGGCGACGTCCAAGCTGCGGGCGTACTTCTCGAGATCGGGGGCGATGCGCACGTGGCGCGCGCGCTCGGCCACCCAGGCGCATGCCACCCGGATTCGGTCGAACATGAACCCTACTCTCGGTTACGTACCGAACCGGCGGCTCGCGTGTCGGCCCCGGTTCGATCCGGCGTCACTCCGGTTTGACGACGACCCGCCGGTTCGGCCCCTCGCCCAAGGACTCCGTCCACACGCCCGGCTCGTCCGCCAGGCTCATGTGCACGACGCGCCGCTCGGCCGCATTCATGGGGTCGAGCTCGACCGCCATGCCGCTCTTGCGCACCCGCGCCGCGGCGCTTCGCGCCTCGTTGCGCAAGCGGTCGTCTCGCCTGCGCTTGTAGCCACCGACGTCGACGTTGACACGCACACGGCCGCCCTCTTCGCGGTTGACCACCGCGTTGGTGACGTACTCCAGCGCGGCCAAGGTGCGGCCGCCGCGGCCGATGATCTTGCCGGGATCGCCTCCGAAGATCTCCACCCGGATCTCTTCCTCGTCGACGGGATCGACCTCCACCGCGTATGCGGGATCGATGTTGAGCAACAAGTTCACTAGGAACGATTCGGCGCGTTCGACGGGTTCGCCTTGCACGATCGGACCCGCCACACTCTCCGGCATCGCTTCGAAGGCCTCTTCTTCCGGTAGGACGGCATCGTCGTCTTCCCCGTCGATGTCGATGCCGATGCCTTCGAGGTACTTGTCCAGGTCCGAATCGCTCATCGCATGCGCCTCACTTGCCGCGCTTCCCTGCCACGGCGACGGCGGCACGCGGCGGTACCTGTCCACGGCTGATCAACCAGTACTGGATGACTTGCACCAACATCGATACCACATAGTAAAGCAGCACCCCGGCCGGGAAGCCGACGATGATGAAGACGAACACCACGTTGATGATCATCGACTGGCGCAGCATCTGAGGGTTGCCCCTGGCCGAGAACCAGGACGTCGCTACCATCACCGCCACGTACAGGATCGGCAGGATGTAGAACGGATCGGACTGGCCGAGGTCGGGGAGCCACAAGAACCCCTCGCCGAACTCGAAGTTCACGAACACGCGCCAGAGGATGATGAACAGCGGCATCTGCAGCAGCACCGGCAAACAACCGCCCGCCGGGTTGACGCCCGCCTCGCGGTAGAGCTTCATCGTCTCCTGCGTCAGCTTCTCGCGGTCGTCCTTGTACTTGCGCTGCATCTCCTGGAGCTTCGGCTGCAGCTTCTGCATGCCGAACATCGACTTGGTCTGCGTCGTGATGAGCGGCCACACCAACGCGCGGAACAGCAGCGTCAGGACGATGATCGACAGGCCCCAACTGGGCACGAAGCGGTGGATGTACTCCAGCACCCAGATGATGGCGAGCGACAAGCGGCCGAGGATGTTCGGCCGGAACAGGCCGGGCAGTTCGAGGTACCCCTCTTGCGAGTAGCGCACCAGTTCGTTGTTGCCCGTGTACACGCCGACGTCCAGCACCGCCTCGGCGCCGGCCCCGGCGGTCACGGTCGTCTCGAACGCGATCCGGTTCGGCCGCATGTAGCTGGCCGCGAGCCCTTCCGCGCTCTCGCCAGGCACCATCAGCAGCACGAACTCGCGGTTGTTGTCGTTGTTCTGGAGGGAAGCGTAGCTGGCGTCCGGGACGCTGCGCTCGGGGGGGTTCAGCGAGAACTGCTCGCCCTGGCCGATCTTCACGACCGGGCTCGCGGTGCGACCGATGCCGGGCATGGCGATCTGGATCAGGGTTTCCCCGCCCGGCGCCTGCGCCGCGGCGTCGATCGCGGCGTCGGCACCGTCCGCTGCGCTATCTGCCGCACCGTCCGCGGCACCGTCCTCTGCGACTCCAGCCGCGGCGTCGGGCGCAGCGTCGGCCGTAGCAGCACGTGTTACGCGCAACCACACGTCGGTGGTGTCACGAACGTTGCTCACCCGGACGATGCGCTCGACGTCGAAGTCGGCGACGCGTGCGTGGAAGGTGCCGACATAGGTGTTCGCGTCGGCCCGCACGAAACCGCCGTCGACGTTCTCCGGCAGATGGTAGACGCCGTCGATCAACAGGGCCATGCCTGGGATGGCGCTGTCGAACGGGATGAGGTTGGTCCGAACGTCGAGGGTGTACTCGTTCAGCGTCTGGCCGCGTTGCGCCTTGCCGTACGCAGCCGCCAACTCGCCCGACGGCGTGAAGAAGAGGTCGACGCCCTTGGTCGGGATGCGGGTGAGCGTGGCGTCTTGCAGCGCGCACAGGAACGACGCGTCGGCACCGGAGCAGGTCGGTTCGACCTTCTCTACGTCACGGAATGCAGAGACGGGGTGCTCGCCGGCCTCGAACACCACGCGAGCCTGCGCGGCAGATGCCGTCAAGGCGGCGAGGAGCGCCAACGTCCGGAAGAAGTTCAAGGTGCCTCCGAGGACACGTCCCCGCCATCGTGCGCGGGCGATACGTGCAAGCGAGCGTGCGCGGGGGAGGCCGCCGCCTCACCGCGTCGCGGCGGAACGGGGTCGTACCCGCCGGGGTGGAACGGGTGGCAGCGTAGCACCCGCAGCGTCGCCATCACCACACCGCGAAGGACGCCATGCACCTCGATGGCCTCCTCGGCGTACGCGCTGCAGGTGGGATGGAAACGGCAACTCGACGTCGCTTTCAACGGCGACAGGTAACGGCGGTACAACCGCACCGGCGCCAGCACGACCGACACCATGGCGCGCTGGGCGCGTACGAACCTGGTTCCGGTACTCACCGGAGCTTCCCGCGGCCGAACGCCTGCCTGAGCGCGTGCACCAGATCGTGGTACGAAGCCTCCGCAGCCGAGGGCCGCGCGATGACCACCATGTCGAACGACGGCACCGGCCCCTCCAGTGCGGCAGGCGCCACCCCTTCCCGGAGCAGTGCACGCGTCGCTTCGCGAAGGCGCCGGCGCACGCGGTTGCGCACCACGGCCTTGCCGACCTTGCGGCTCACCACGATGCCCACGCGAACCTCCCCGTGCCGGGTCTTGCGCCAACGAAGACTGAGGTGCTTGCTACCACCGGATTGCCCCTTGCGAAGCCGTTGAAACGCGCGGTCCCCCGTGAGCGACCGCAGGACCGCGCGGGTCTTCAGCGATCCGATACCGAGAGGCGCTTGCGGCCCTTGGCGCGGCGACGCTTGATGACGTTGCGCCCTCCGGGCGTGGCCATCCGCGCGCGGAACCCGTGCGTCTTCGCACGCTTGCGGCGGTTGGGCTGGTAGGTGCGCTTCATGGTGTCTCCTTCCAGAATCCGGACGAACCGGACAAGCCCGGGGCCGGCAGCCGCGCGCCGCGCGTGGCGGCGAGCCCCGCGACGGCAACGAGCCGCATGGCGCCGGGGCGGAACCGGATCCGGTTCCGCTTGGCCGCGCGTCGGCTCTGCGACGGTGTCGAACCGCCGCCGCCGGTGGGGCAGCGGGCCTGCCGTCCGGGCAGGACAGTCAAGCCGAAGAAGCATATCACACCGTCTCGGCTGCCGCCAGGCCGCTCCCATGGCGTGCCACGACCGCCGGGTCGACGTTGCCGCCGGACGCGACGACGGCGACACGCTGCCCGCGCACGTCCACGGCGCCGCTCAACACGGCCGCCAGAGCGACCGCGCCACCACCCTCCAGCACCTGCCGCTCGTGGTGGAACGCGAACCCCATGGCGTGGGCGATGGCGTCCTCACTCACCAGCACCAGCTCGTCGACGAACCGCTCCACCAGCCCGAACGTGAACCGGTTGTCGAGCCCGATGCCGCCTTGGAGGCTGTCGGCCCAGGTATCGACCTCGCCGACGGCCGTGGGGACACCGGCCGTCAAGCTGGCCACCATGGCGCTTCCCCCTTCCATCGCCACACCAACGACGCGGATGTCGGGCGACGCGCTCTTGAGTACCAGCGCGATCCCCCCGATCAAGCCGCCGCCCGACACCGGCACGAGCGCCGTGTCGAGGTCGGGCATGCCATCGAGCAACTCGAGTCCGATGGTGCCCTGCCCGGCGATCACCGCCGCGTCGTCGAACGGATGAACGAGGGAATGGCCGCGCCTCGCCGCTTCGGCACGTGCGACGACCTCGGCCTCGTCCTGACCGCGGCCGCCGACGTGGACCTCGGCGCCGCTTCGTTCGAGCGCCTCGAGCTTGTCGGCGGGTACCCGCTCGGAGACGTACACCGCCGCCGGCACGCCGAGCTTGCGGGCAACGTACGCCACCGCGCGCCCATGGTTCCCGGTCGACACTGCCACGACGCCGCGCAGGTCGCCCGTCTCGTGCAGCGCGAGCAGCGCGTTGGCGGCGCCGCGCACCTTGAAGGCACCCGTCGGTTGCAGGTTCTCCAGCTTCAAGCGCACGTCTGCGCCGCAGACGCGCGACGCGGCCTCGGCGACCACCAGCGGCGACGGTCCGACCACCGGCGCGATGCGCCGGCGGGCGAGCCAAACGTCGCGCACCGAGGGGCGGAGGCGCTTCATGGCGCGCCGCGCACGAGGTCGCCGCGGCACACGAGGTCGCCGCGTACGCGTCCTCGCCTCGACCGCCCGCGGCCCGCGGCCATCGGTGCGCCGGCCGGTTTCACTTGAGCGGGATCCCATCTTTCGGGAGCTTGCGCTCTGCGAACCGAACCAACCAGGCCGACAAGAGCGTCAGCACCAGGAACAGCCCACCCACCATGGTCAACGGGGTGAGGTAGCGGAACGTGCGGTCGCCGATGATCTTCGCGACGCCGAGCATCTCCAGCACCGTCACGGCCGACAGCAGCGGCGTGTCCTTCAGCATCGACACCAGGTAGTTGCCGAGCGCGGGGATGATCCGCGGCACCGCCTGTGGCACCACCACGTCACGGTAGGTCAACCAAGCAGGCAAGTTCAGCGCGCGCGACGCCTCCCACTGGCCACGCGGAACGGCTTCGATGCCGGCGCGGTATACCTCCGAGGTGTAGCCGCTGTACTGCACCCCGAGCGCGATGGCGCCCGTGAGGAAGGCGGGCAGCACGATGCCGAAGTTCGGCAGCACGAAGTAGAGGAAGTAGAGCTGCACCAGGAGCGGCGTGTCCCGCACGAACTCGATCACGACGGCCGTGGGCCAGGAGATGAACTTGAGCGGAACCGACCGCAACACCGCCAACACCAGTCCGAGCACGAGGGCCAGCACGAAGCCGAGCGCCGTGGCCTGCACCGTGATGACGAGCCCACGTAGCAGGATCGGGAGGATGGAGACGGCGAACGCCCACTCCGAACTCAGGTCCCAAGGGATGCCGAACATCATGCGCGGGCCCTCCCTTGCGCGACGCCGACGCGGTGCGCGATGACCCGCTCGAGGATGCGCATCCCGAGCGTGAGCACCAACGCCATCGCGAAGTAGAGGATCAGGGTCAGGGTGTACACGGGGACGCTATCGAGCGTCAGGTTTCGAAGGCTCTGGGCCCGGAACGTCAGGTCGGTCAGCGTGATGAGCGAGACCAGCGCAGTGTCCTTCAAGTTCTGCACCACCAGGTTGCCGAACGGCGGCATCATCTCCACCACGGCTTGCGGCAACGCGACGTGCCAAAGGGTGTAGCGCGGGGTGAAGTTGAGGGCCACCGCCGCCTCGTACTGCGGTTTGGGGACGGCCAGGATGGCGCCGCGGACCACCTCCGCACCGTACGCGCCGATGTTGAGGCCGAGAGCGAGGATGCCCGCGGTGGTGGGTTCGAGTCGGATTCCGAGCAGGGGGAGCGCGTAAAATAGCCAGAACATCTGCACCAGCAGCGACGTTCCACGGAAGATCTCGATATATACGGTGGAGAGCCACCGGATCGGGGCTCGTTTCGAGAGCTTGCCGATGCCTGCGGCGAACGCCAACACGCCGCCGACGACGGTCGACGCGAGCGCGAGTTCGATCGTCACACGTGCGCCGCGGAGCAGCGGCGGCAGCAGCTCGAGCCAGTTCTCCATGGTGCCTCCTTCCCGTTGGGGGGCGAGTTCGGGTCTCGATCGTGGAGCGCGCCCGCTGGGCCGGCGCACCCCGAACGTTCCCGGACGGAGGCGGGGGCGGGGCCCGTCGGGTCCCGCCCGCCGCCGCGTGGATCCGGGCGTGTGCCGTCACGCGCCCAGGGGACGCGTGACGGCCAACGACCTTACGACGTCACTCGCTGCAGAGCGCGTCGGTGTCGGCAGACAGCGCGGCCTCGACGTCGGTGTTGCTAAGGCCGTGCTTCATGACGATGTCGCGGTACTCCTGCGTCTCGTGGAACGTAGCGAGCGCCTCGTTGAACGCGTCACGGAACTCCGTGTTGTTCTGGTTGAAGTTGAAGCTACCCCAGCTACGCACGGGCACGCCGTCGACGACCGGGTCCTCGAAAGGATCGGCGGCTTCGACGCGGTCCGAGTTCATCGCCAGGCGGGCAACGGTGAGGCCGGTGGCGGCGTACGCATCGACGCGGCCGGTCTCGACCGCCGCAAGAGCGTCGGTGTTGGACGCGATCGACACGATCTGCGAGTCGGAGATGCCCATGGCGTGGGCGAAATCGAGCTGATCGGCGCCGCTCACGAGGCCGAAGCGCAGGCTCGAATCGTCGACGAAGTCGGTGTAGCTATGGATGTTCTTGGGGTTGCCGGTGGCAACCAGCATCCCTTCGCCGTAGCTCGAGTTGGGCTTGGCGTAGATGACCTGCTGGCAACGAGCCGGCAAGATCGCCATGCTCGCCGCGGTCATGGCGAAGCGGTCGGCGAGGAGGCCGGGGATGAGCGAGCCGAAGTCGGTCACGACCCACTCGATGTCGGTGATGCCCATGGTTGCGAGCACCGCGATGGCGACCTCGGGCGCGATGCCCTGCGCGACGCCGGCTTCGTCGACCCAGCCGTACGGGATCTCGTTCGCGGTCGCGATGGTGATCCCGTTCTCCTGGTAATGCTCGACGGATTCCGCGAACGCGGGCGCCGCGAAGAGCGCGAGCGCGATGCCAAGGACTAGGAATCGTTGGATGGACTTGAACATGGTTTCCTCCCGGGGGAGTCTGGACGGAGGGTTTCTCGACCCGTACCCCTTGGGTGGGCACGGGCGACCCACCTGCCGTCGGGCAGATAGGCAACGACCGGCGGTGGCGGTGGCGCCAACCCGGTCGCGAGGACCGGGCGGCGTAGTGCGGGATCGTACATGGCTCTCCTCTCGGATCAGGTCGACGAGGGTCGGCGGCTCGGTGCCGGGGAACGAAGGGCCGCATGGCGGGCGGAAGGTGCGACGCCGCGCGCGATCGAGCGCGTGCGACCTTCGGTTCAGTGCTCGAGTACGGCCTTCAAGAACGACGCCGTGCGCGGGTTCTCCGGGCTCGTGAAGATCTTGCTGGGGGGGCCCTCCTCGGCCACGCTGCCGGCGTCGAAGAACACCACCCGGTCGGAGACGTCGCGCGCGAAGCTCATCTCGTGCGTCACGATCAACATGGTCATGTCGGTCTCGTGCGCGAGCTTGCGCAGGATGTTGAGCACCTCACCGACCAACTCGGGGTCGAGCGCCGAGGTGACTTCGTCGAACAACATCAGCTTCGGATCCATGGCGAGCGCGCGGGCGATGGCGACGCGCTGCTTCTGGCCACCCGAGAGTTGCGAGGGGAAGGCGCTCTCCTTGTCACTCAGGCCCACCATGTCGAGCAGTTCGCGACCGCGCTCCTCGGCTTCACGCCGGGCGATGCCTTTGACGTGGATGGGCGCCTCGGTGACGTTGCGAAGCACGGTCATGTTGGGGAACAGGTTGAAGTGCTGGAACACCATGCCGATGTCGCCACGCACCGAGCGCAGATGCTTCTCGGTCGCGGGGTGCACCTGCCCGTTCTCCTCGCGATGCCACAGGGGACGGCCGTCGACGTAGACCTTGCCGGCGTCCGGCTTCACCAACGTCATCAGCACGCGCAGGATGGTCGTCTTGCCCGAACCGCTGGGGCCGATGATGGCGACCTTCTCGTTGGGCGCGACGTTGAACGTGAGGTCGTCGAGCACGACCAGGTCGCCGTAGACCTTGCGCACCTTGTCGAAGTGGACCATCGGGGTGGCGTCCGGGTCGAACGTGCGCGCGACGTGGTACGTCGTGCTCGGGTCGGATGCCAAAGACGCGCCGGACGGTTCGGAGGTGGCGCCGGTGCTCGGGGTCTGGGCCGTCACTTGGGCCTCCTTGCTGGGTAGCGGGCAGGAACCCCAGGATGGGGGCTCGAACGGTCGGACTTCGAAACGTAGCGGCCGAGAACGGCCGGGAACGGTCGGGGGCGGTCGGTGTTCGGTGCCTGGGCCCCCATCGGTCGTGACTGCTGCACGGCCAACGGACGGCCCCGAGGCGGGTTTCCTTGTACCACGGTCACCGGAAGCGTCATGTTCCTCACCTGCCCTCGCCCGCGGCTACGGCGGTGGCGCGTGCGTCGTCGGGGACGCGGGACGCGCGCGCGCCGCCGGCCAGCCCCGACAACGCCCGCTCGAGGTCGGCCAGCAGGTCGTCCGGGTGCTCGATGCCGACCGAGTAGCGCACCAGCGCTTCGGGGATCCCCAACGCCGCACGCTCCGCCTCCGTCAACTCGACGTGGCTGCCGGTGCGCGGCGGTGCGACCACGGTCTCGACCGCTCCGAGGTTGGCGGCGCGATGGGCGTAGCGCAGCTTCGGCAGCGCCTGCTTGACCGCCTCGAACCCGCCGTGCAGTTCGAAGGAGAGCATGCCGCCGAACCCTCGCATCTGCCGCGCGGCGACGTCGTGGTTCGGATGCTCCGGCAAGCCCGGGTAGTAGACCTTGGCGACGGCCGGGTGCCGCGCGAGCCATGTCGCCACGGTCATCGCGCTGGCGTTCTGACGCTCGACCCGCAGGTCCAGGGTCTTCATGCCGCGCAACAGGAGGTACGCCGACTCCGGCTGGAGCGTCGCGCCATGCACCTCGCGGAAGGCGAAGATGGTTCCCACCAGGTCCTTGCTCCCGCACACCACGCCCCCCAGGGCGTCGGCATGTCCGCCGAGGTACTTGGTCGCGCTGTGCACCACCAGGTCGGCGCCGAGCGCCAGTGGGAGCTGGTTGATGGGGGTGGCGAAGGTGTTGTCCACCACCACCAGCGCGCCCTGCGCGTGGCCCGCTGCCGCCAGGCGAGTGACGTCGAGCACCTTGCAGGTGGGGTTCGTGGGCGTCTCCAGGTACACCAAGTCGCATCCGCGCTCGATCTCGGCCAGGATCGCCGCCTCGTCGTGGGTGTCGCACATGGTGACGTCGATGCCGAAGGCGGGCAGGTAGTCCAGGAAGATGCGGTTGGTGCCGCCGTACGTGTCCTTGATCGTCACCACCCGCTTGCCAGGCCGAAGCAGGGCGTAGAGGGTGCTGGAGATGGCCGCCATGCCGGTCGCGAAGCTGGTCGCGGCTTCCGCCCTTTCGAGGCTGCGGATCTTCTCCTCGAACGCGGCCGTGGTCGGGTTGGTGTTGCGGCCGTAGATGTGCCCCTCGACCTTGCCGAGCGCGACGTCGCGCCACACGTCGAGATCGTCGTACCCGAACGAGACGCTGTGTACCACGGGCACTTGGGTGGCGCCCTGCATCCAGGAACGCTCCTCCCCCGCCCACACGGCGCGCGTCGCCGGTCGGGCTTCGTCGTTCGCGCCCGCCTCGCGGCGGTTCGCCGCGCCGGTCGGGCGTTCGGCCCCACGCTCGGGCGTGCCTCGATCGCGATCGTCGTGGTCGTTCTTCATCGGGTCTCCTTCTTCGCTTCGCCGGCGGCGCCGGTGCCAGGCTGCGCCGCCCGCGAGGCGGACGGCGGTCGTTCGGAACCGTTGCGTTCGGGTGCGCCGGGCCGTGGGTCGGCAGCTTCGGTCGCGCCCGGCTTGGGTTCGCCAGGTTCGGTCGGGCCCGGGGCCTGCTCGCCAAGACCGGTCGCGGCCGTCTCGGACGGCAACACGTGGCCCAGGTACGCGTTGAGCCTGCGCAGCATGGCCACCATGTGCTCGCGTCGGACGCGCGCGACCTCGCGCATGTCGCCGCGCCGTAGTGCCTCGGTGACCCGCTCGACCTCGTCGATCACGGCCTCGACTTCCGTGCGCCAGTCGAGGTCGCGGAGGATCTGCATCCACACGCGCGAGGTCTGGTAGAAGAGCCGATCGGCGATCTCGCGCAACGGCTGGTTGCCGATGGCCCGCGAGAGTTCGCGGTTGAAGCGCACGTAGTGACCCGCCAGGGTCGTGGGATCGCGTCGCTCGACCAGCAAGGCGACGTCGTCACGCACCGAGCGGAGCAACGCGATGTCCGCGTCGGTGACCCGACCCGGTGAGAGCTCGCCGATGACGTCGATGAGCTTCAAGCGCAGCGCGAAGACCTCGCGCAGGTACATCAGGTCGACGGTCGTCACCATGGTGCCGATGCCCCGCCTGCTCGCCACGAGGCCCTCGAACTCCAGCCGTTGAAGTGCCTGACGGACCGGTGTGCGACTGACGCCGAACTCCTCGGCCAACGCGTTCTCGCTCAGCATCTCGCCGGGGGCGTAGTGGAGCAAGCTGATGCGGTCCCGTAGTTCGGCATGGATGGCGTCGACGCCGACGCGCGTGGAGCTGCCCCCCGAGCCGCCACGACCCTGAGCAGCGGCCTCGCGCGGCACTTCGCCTCGCGGCGCTTCGCCTCCCTGCGCGTGGCTAGACGGCGCATCATCACGCGCGTCGCTTCGCGGGTCATCGGCTCGCGGGTCGGCTCGGTTTCGGCGGGCGCTCATCGCGCCTCCCATCTCGTCGGTGCTCGTTCGTGCGGCTTCGGACGCCTGGGCGCCCTTCATGTCTTGACCGCGTCCTGCGGCGGACGTAGAATCGCCTCGGCTTACTTGTATACAACTTGTCGACAGCGTGAGTGTACGCGGGGCTACCCCCGTTCGTCAAATCGACCGGGTAACGACCGCCGACGGAACGCGAGGAGGTTGGCAGATGCGCCAGCGAGACGACCTGGTCTTCCCGATGTCGGAGTACGATCGGCGCTTGGGCGCGCTCCGCGCGCGCATGGCCGAGCAGGAGCTCGACGCCATGGTGACCACCACGCCCGAGAACATCTGCTACCTGTGCGGCTTCGATTCGCCCGGCCACTACTGGTTCCAAGCGATGGTGGTCCCGCTCGAAGGCGAGCCGTTCACCTACTCGCGCTTGCTGGAAACGAGCGGTGTCGAAGCAGGCACCTGGATCGAGGCGAACCTCGCGTATCACGACTCGGACGACATCATCACGGGCCTGGCAGCCCAGCTCTACGGGCGAGAACTGGGCGAAGCCCGCATCGGCATCGAACGCGACGGCTGGTTCTTCAGCGCCCTCCAGCAGGAACGGTTCACCGCTTCGCTACCGAACGCCGAACTGGTGGACGCGTCCGGCTTGATCGAGGCGGGCCGGTTGGTGAAGTCGGACCTCGAGGTCGAGGTGATCCGCGCCGCCGCCCGCGCCACCGACGCGGCGATGGCCGCCGGGGTCGCCGCTTGCGCCGAGGGCGTCAGCGAGAACGACGTCGCTGCCGCCACCATGGAGGCGTTGATCCGTGCGGGCAGCCACTGGCCCGCCATCGTGCCGTTCGTGGCGTCCGGCGAACGCGGCGCCATCGGGCACGCCACCTGGGACGGGCGCGTGCTGCGTGATGGCGACACCGTCTTCCTCGAACTGGCGGGCTGCCGGCACCGGTACCACGCGCCGCAGATGCGGACGGTCGTGGTCGGACGGGCCGACCCACGCGTCCGCGACGCCTTCACCGTGGTCGACGAAGCGTTCCAGATCGCCATGAACGCGATCCGGCCCGGCGTCGTGGCAGGTGAGGTCGACCGCTTGTGTCGGGCACACATCGCCCAAGCCGGGTTCGGCGAGAACCAGGCTTCGCGCACCGCCTACTCGGTCGGCATCGGCCTGCCGCCGGACTGGGGCGAGGGCCACGTCCTCAGCATGAAACCGGGCGAAGCGCGCGCGTTGGAGCCGAACATGACGTTCCACCTGCTGCCATGGGTTCAGATCCCCGGCAAGGGCGGGGTCGGGTGCACGGAGACGGTGCGCGTCACCGACACGGGCTGCGAACGCCTGACGCAGGGGCCGCGGGAGCTGTTCGAGGCCGGTCGAGCATAGACGGACGAGGGACGCGTCAGGCGCCGGCCGCCTCCATCGCCGCCGCCACGGCGAGCAGATGCGCGTCCGCACCGGCAGCCGCCATGAGCTGCGCGCCCACGGGAAGGCCGTGCTCGCCGGTGCCCATCGGAACACTCACGGCCGGCACGCCGGCGAGGTTCGCCAGGCACGTGGCGACGTCGCCCACGTACATCGCGATCGGATCGTCGAGCTTCTCGCCGGCGCGGTACGCGACGCCGGTCGCCGTCGGCGACAGCAGCACGTCGACGTCTCCGAACGCGCCCCGCATCTCTTCGGAGATCTTGCGGCGCACCTTCGACGCACGCCCGTAGTAGGCGTCGTAGTAACCCGACGACAACGCGAACGAGCCCATCAGCACTCGGCGACGGACTTCGCGCCCGAGGAGCTTCCCGCGCGTGCGGGTCATCACCGCTTCCTGGCCGTCGGCGTCGCTGCCCCGGCGCGCGCCGTATAGCATTCCGTCGTATCGGGCAAGGTTGCTGGACGCCTCGGCGGTCGCGATGACGTAGTACGCAGCGACGGCGTACCGCACGCTGGGCAGCGCCACCTCGACGACCTCGGCTCCGTGCCGCTCGAGCCAACTTCGGGCGCGCGCCAGTGCAGCGAGCGCGTCCTGCTGCATGCCCTCGCCCGCCAGCTCGCGCACCACGCCGACGCGCAGCCCGGCCAACGTCGCCGTCGTGTCCTGCCCGTCGTCTCGGCGCATGCTCAGGTCGAAGCTGGTCGCGTCGCGAACGTCCACGCCCGCCATCACCCGAACGGCGAGCGCCACGTCGCCGGTGTCCCGCGCCAGCACGCCCACCTGGTCGAGAGAACTGGCGTAGGCGATGAGGCCGTAGCGCGACAGCGCGCCGTAGGTGGGCTTGAAGCCCACGACGCCGCAGAAGGAGGCGGGTAGCCGCACCGAGCCGCCCGTGTCGCTGCCGAGCGCCAACGGCGCCACGCCGGCAGCGACGGCGACGGCGGAGCCGCCCGAGGAACCGCCAGGCACGCGCTCTGGCGCGCTGGGATGGCGCACGGGCCCGTAGCCGGAGTTCTCGTTGGTCGAGCCCATGCCGAACTCGTCGAGGTTGGCCTTGGCCACCACGACGGCGCCGGCCGCCTCCAAGCGCGCGACCACGGTGGCGTCGTAGGGCGGCACGAAACCATCGAGGATGCGCGAACCGGCGGTGGCGCGTACGCCCGCCACGCAGATGTTGTCCTTGACGACCACTGGCACGCCGGCGAGCGGTCCGAGGCCCGTGGCGCCGACTTCGGCTGCGCGACGATCGAGCTCGGCCGCGCACGCCAACGCGCGATCGTCGGCGATGGTGATGAAGGCGTTGGTCGCTCGGCCGACCGCATGCGCCCGGCGCAGGGCGCCCTCGACGACCTCGGTGGCCGTGATGCTTCCGGACCGCACCGCTGCGGCGATCGTGCTGGCGCTGGCGGCTTCGTCCACGCGGCGAAGCATACCAGGCGAATCGCGCCCGTCCCGCGCCCGTCCCGCGCCCGTCCCGCGCCGGTCCGGCGCGCTGCGACCACGGCCCGCCAACCCCGCCCCGGGGGGCCCGGCGCGCACGGCATGCGCGTCCACGACGCGAGGTACGCCGTCAGCTGCGGCCGGAGTCGCCGGGAGCATGCTCGGTATGATGGCGGCGATGACGGTACCGGCGTATCCGCGCGAAGCGAAGCGCACACGGATCGAGAGCGCGGGCGCGAGCGACCCCGGGCGTGTGCGCAGCGTCAACCAGGACTCCTTCTTCACCGGCGAGGTCGGCGCTTGCGGGTACCTGGCGGTGGTGGCCGACGGCATGGGCGGGCACACCGCCGGGGAGATCGCCAGCCGGCGTGCCGTCGACGTTCTCACCGATACGTTGCGCCATGGTCGGGCGCACCCGCCGGTAGCCCTGGCGCGCGCGGCGCAAGCCGCGAACGTCGAGGTGTACAACTACGCCGTCCTGCACCCCGAATTGCGCGGCATGGGAACGACGATGACGGCGGTGCTGGTGGACGACCAGGTGGGGCTGGTCGGCCACGTCGGCGACTCGCGCGCCTACCTGGCACGTGACGGACTACTGAAGCGCTTGACCGTCGATCACAGCTGGGTCGCCGACCGCGTTCGGCAAGGGCTATTGACCGAGGGCGAGGCGCTTCGCCACCGCTGGCGCAACGTCATCACGAACGCCATCGGCGCGACGCCCACGTTCCGGCTCGACGTGCTGCACTTCGACGTCCGGCCTGGCGACGTGATCCTGGTAGTCAGCGACGGCGTCAGCATGCTGCTCAGCGAGCCCCTGCTGGCGCAACTGGTCACCGAGCTGCCTCCGGCGGATGCGGTGCGGCGTCTGGTGCGTGAGGCGAACGACCGCGGCAGCCCCGACAACGTCACGGCGGTGGTGATGCGTGTCGAGGACGTCTCGACCAAGCAGAAGCGCTACGACCTCCGGGGCGAACCGTTGACGACCGCCACCGTCGACATCGGCGACACGCTGTCCGGCATCCGTCGCGTGGAAGAGGGCTTCCCCGGCAACGGTCCCCTGAGCCGCATCAAGAAACACCCGTGGTACCCGTACCGCTTCTGGTTGGCCGGTTCCGCTTACCTGTTGGCGCTGCTGGTGCTCTTCATCTTCTTGCGCGGGTGACCGCGCGGGGAGTTGTCTGGCGCGGCGGACCGACCGATGGCGTTGGCGATCGCGCCCGGACCGTCCGGCGCGGGTGATCGCACTCGGACCCTCCGGCGCGGGTGATCGCACCGGGCTGCTAGCCTAGGGCATGAGAAGCATCGTGAGCTCCGACCGTGCGCCCGCCGCCCTCGGCCCCTACTCCCAAGCCGTTCGGGTGGGCAACCTGCTGTTCACCTCCGGTCAAGTCGCGTTGACGCCCGACGGAGCGATGGTCGAGGGCGACGTTCGCGCGCAGGCCGCTCAGGTCATGGCGAACCTGCGGGCAGTGCTGGAGGCGGCAGGGACCGGCTTCGAGCACGTCGTGAAGTCGACCTGCTTCCTGCGGGACATGAACGACTTCACCGCGTTCAACGAGGTCTACGGCGGCTTCTTCCCGGTTGACCCGCCGGCACGCAGCACGGTCCAGGTCGCCCGACTGCCGAAGGACGCCGCGGTGGAGGTCGAGCTCGTCGCGCTCGTCCCGTGAGCGTTCGGCGCCGCGGGAGCCCCGGTTCCGCAGGAGAACCGCTGCCACGTGCGTACCTACTCCACGCGCGTTCCTACGCCACATGAACTCCGTCCCGGCCCGAGAAACGGCCGCCGTGGACTCCGGCCCTACGTGAACAGCGCCGTCACGAACATCGCGTAGGCCAGCAGCAGCATCGAGCCACCGGTTCGCCCCAGCCGGTCGTTGCGCCACATCATCGGCACGACCGCGACGGAGAAGAGCGTCATCGCCACCAGGTCGACGCGGGCGGCGACGGCATCGAAACCGATCGGGTGGATGACGGCCGTGGCGCCGAGCACCGCGAGCAGGTTGAAGATGTTCGAACCGACGATGTTGCCCAGGACGATGTCGGACTGTCGCTTCAGGGCCGCCACGATGCTGGAGGCGAGTTCGGGCAGGCTGGTGCCGATGGCGACCATCGTCAACCCGATGACGCGGTCGGGCACGCCGAGGGCAGCCGCGACGTCGACCGCGCCGAGCACCAGCAGGCGCGCACCGAGCCACAAGAGCAGCCCACCGGCGGCGGTGACCGCGAGCGCGACCCACAGCGGGGCGGGGTCGGCCTCGAGGGCTCCGCTCGCCTCCTCGGTAAGGGCCGAGCCGCTGCGCGCCGCGTAGACCAGGAACGCTGCCAGCGCCGCCAACAGCACGAAGCCTTCCCAACGCGCCAGCACCCCGTTGACCAGCAGGGGCAAGGCGAGGACCGTGATGCCCAGCATGATCGGAACTTCGACCCGGATGAAGCGACCGTCGGCCGCTAGCGGCCAGACCAACGCCGTCAGGCCTAGGATCAAGCCCACGTTGGCGACGT
This sequence comes from Trueperaceae bacterium, assembly GCA_046484635.1. Taxonomy (GTDB): domain Bacteria; phylum Deinococcota; class Deinococci; order Deinococcales; family Trueperaceae; genus CAZACZ01. The sequence goes on along the minus strand of JAWOIL010000084.1, from coordinate 71,837 downwards.
TGGACCCGATCACGTTGCCGACGGCCAACTCGGGCGCGCCCGCCATGGCGGCGGTGATGCTGGCCGCCAGCTCGGGCGCGCTGGTGCCGAAGGCGACGACCGTGAGACCGACGACCATGGGTCGCACGCGAAGCCGCGCCGCCAGACTGACGGCGCCCCGCACCAGGCGGTCGCCGCCGAAGAACAGCAGTACGATGCCGACGACGACGTAGAGAACGCTCACCGTGTCAGCCTATCGGCCGGCGTGCGCGACGTGGCTCGGCGTGCGCGATGGGCGCCGGCGTGCGCGACGTGGGTCGGCTCAGTTGCGCCGCCACAGCAGCTCGCGCTTGACCTCCTCGATCGCCTGCGTGACGGGGATGCCGCGCGGGCATGCCTCGGTGCAGTTGTACGCCGTGCGGCAGCGCCACAGGCCGTTCACGCCGTTCAGTGCCTGCAGCCGTGCATCGGTGCCCTGGTCGCGCGAGTCGAAGATGAAGCGGTGCGCGTTGACGATGGCGGCCGGACCGATGTAGCGGCCGTTGGTCCAGAACACCGGGCAACTGGTGGTGCATGCGGCGCACAGGATGCACTTGGTGGTGGCGTCGAAGATCTCGCGGTCCTCGATGCTCTGGAGCCGTTCACGTGGCGGCTCGGGGTCGTCGTTGATGAAGTACGGCAGCACCGCCTTGTAGGAGTCGATGAACGGCTCCATGTCGACGATGAGGTCTTTCAGCACGGCCAGGCCGCGGATCGGCTCGACCGTGATCGCCGCGCCGAGGTCCTTCACCAGCACCTTGCACGCCAAGCGGTTGACGCCGTTGATGAGCATCGCGTCCGAGCCGCAGATCCCGTGCGCGCAACTGCGACGGTAGGTGAGCGTGCCATCCATCTCCCACTTGATGACGTTCAAGACGTCGAGCACGCGATCGGTCGGGCGCGCCTCGAGCTGGAACTCCTGCCAGCGCGGGCGAGCGTCGTTCTCCGGGTCGAACCTCTTGATCTTGACGGTGACGTTCATGCCCGCTCCTCAGTAGACCCGCGGCTTCGGCTCGTAGCGGCCGAGCGTGACGGGCTTGTAGTCGATGCGAACGCCATCGTCCTCGCGGTACACGAGGGTGTGCTTGAGCCAGGACTCGTCGTCGCGCTCTTGGAAGTCCTCTCGCGAGTGCGCACCGCGCGATTCGGCGCGGTTGAGCGCGGCGTGAACGAGCTGCTCGGCGTTGTCGAGGAGGAACCCGAGCTCGACGGCCTCCATCACCTCGGTGTTGTACTGTTTGCCCTTGTCCTCGACGCCGATGCCCTCGAATCGGATCCGCAACTCCTTCAGGATCTCGACCTGCTTCGACAGCGTGTCCGCGGTGCGGAACACCGAGGCGTTGTCCATCATCGACTCCTGCAGGTCGGACCGGATTCGCGACACCTTCTCCTTGGCGGGTCCGTTCATCGCCTGGTCGAGCATCTCGCGCGCCCGGTCCTGCACGCCCGAAGGGAGATCTCCGTAGGAGGCGGTCTGCGCGAAGGCGGCGGCGTTCCGGCCGGCGCGACGGCCGAACACGATCAGGTCGCCCAACGAGTTGGTGCCGAGGCGGTTGGCGCCGTGCAGGCTGGCGCACGCCACCTCGCCGGCGGCGTAGAGCCCGGGCACGATGGTGTTCGCGCCGTCGACGATGACGTTGGTGTCGATGGTGGTGGGGATCCCGCCCATGGCGTAGTGGGCGGTCGGCTGGATGGGCACCAGCTCCTTGACCGGGTCGACGCCGAGGTAGATGCGGGCGAACTCGGTGATGTCCGGCAGGCGCTCCTCGATGATGTGCGCGTCGATGTGCGTGAGGTCGAGGTGGAGGTAGTCCTTGTCGGGACCGCAGCCGCGGCCCTCGCGGATCTCGAAGTACATCGCGCGGCTGACCATGTCACGAGGCGCCAAGTCCTTGATGGTGGGAGCGTACCGCTCCATGAAGCGCTCGCCGTCGGCGTTGCGCAAGATTCCGCCCTCGCCGCGCGCGCCCTCGGTGAGCAACACGCCGATCTTGTAGAGCCCCGTCGGGTGAAACTGGTAGAACTCCGGGTCCTCCATCGGGATGCCACGACGCCACGCGATGCTCATGAGGTCGCCCGTGAGCGCATGCGCGTTGGACGTGACCCTGAACATGCGGCCGTTGCCGCCGGTGGCGATGATGGTGGCCTTGGCATGGAAGGTCTGCAGTTCGCCGGTGGCGAGCTCGTACGCCACCACGCCGCGGCACTCCCCGCCCTCCATGATCAGGTCGAGGACGTGGAACTCGTTGAAGAAGGTGACGTCGTCCTTGATCGACTGCTGGTAGAGCGTCTGCAGGATCATGTGGCCGGTGCGATCGGCTGCGTAGCACGCGCGCTCGACCGGCGCCTTGCCGTGCTCGCGCGTGTGCCCGCCGAACTTACGTTGCGCGATGCGGCCGTCGGGGGTGCGGCTGAACGGCAAGCCCATGTGCTCGAGTTCGTAGACCGCGTCGATCACCTCGTACGAGAACGCTTCCGCCACGTCCTGGTCCGCCAGGTAGTCACCGCCCTTGACGGTGTCGAAGGCGTGCCACTCCGGGTGGTCTTCGCTGATGTTGCCGAGCGCCGCCCCCACCCCGCCCTGCGCGGCGCCGGTGTGGGACCGCGTCGGGTACAGCTTCGAGATGACGGCGACCGAGACGTTGGGGTTCTGGGCGGCGTAGCGGGCGGCCATGAGGCCCGCCCCCCCGGCTCCCACCACGATGACGTCGAACTTGTGTGCTCGCTCCATGACGATATCTGCGCCTCTCTCGTGGTGCTCGCTAGTTGGACGGCGTGAGGTTGCGCACGGCGTCGCCCATCTCCTGGAAGGTGTACGCCCACAAGGTCATCACGCCCACCACGAAGATCAGGCCCGCTACCGTGAACAGGATGGTCTTGACCCAGAAGCGGGCCCCCGGTCTACGGAAGTAGTCCTCGATGCTGTAGCGCAGTCCGTTCACGCCGTGGAGCAACGCGAAGCCGAGCAGGAACGAGTCGAACACCTTGACCGATGGGCGCCCGAGGCGCTCGGCCACGTAGGCGTAATCGATGGTGCCGGCGTTGGTGACGATGTTGTTGAAGAACACGTGGGCGAACACGAGGAACACCAGGAAGAAGCCGCTGACGCGCATGAACACCCACCACGCCAACTCGGAGTTGGTGTGATACGTGGCGCGCGCTTCCTTCAAGGTCTTGGGGCGAGCGGCCATCATGCGCCTCCGAAGATCTCGGGTAGGACCTTGACCAGCACCGGGATCCCGATGACGGTGGTCATGCCGAGCACCCCGTACCACATGATTCGTTGGTAGCGCACGCCCCAACCGGTGAAGTCCATCAGGATGATGCGGAGACCGTTCAGGCCGTGATACACGACCCCGGCGATGATCAGCACCAGGCCGATGCGGAACGGCCACTGGTGATAGAAGATCAGGAAGGCATTGAAGGGCCCGTCGGGACCGTACATCACCAGGCTGATGTCGAACACGTGCAGCAGCAAGTACAGCGCCAGGGCGACGCCCGTGATGCGGTGCAGGAAGAAGGCCCACTGGCCCTCACGACCTCGATACATGCCGAACCTCCTGGGGGCTGGGCGGGCCCCGTGTCTCGCTGGTTCGAATTCTAGCACCGCCCCATCCCACGTGGCGCACGAGAATCGGCGTGCGGGACACGAGACTCGCTAGCGCGCGGGCCAGCCCTACCACCGGCGTCCTTCCCCCGGTCACGCCCGTAGCGCGGCTGATGGAGTACCCTGCCTGCGTGCTGTTGGCTTTCGACCTCGACAAGACGGTGGTCACGAACGACCACGAACTCCCCGGCGCCATCGCCGACGCCATCGCGGCGGCGCGCGCGGCCGGTCACGTGGTGACGGTGTTGACCGGGCGCCCGTTGGTGGCCGCCCGACGCTTCCTGGAGCTACTCGAGGTCAGCGGCGTGCACGCGGTCAACCACGGTGCCATCGTGCGCGAGCACGATCGAGTGATTCGCCGGCGCCACATCACCGCACTCGACGTCGACGCGATCCTAGGTGAGCACACGCAAGACGCCAGCCTGGAGTTCACCTGCGTGGTGGACGACACGCTCTTCGTGCGTGATCCCGAGCACGAGCGCTGGACCTGGGCGCACGCGCAGGGTCGCTCGCTTGCCCCGTTTCGCATGGGCATGGGGCGTGACGCGGACAAGGTCGTGTTCCACGCCAACGGACGCAGCGAAGAGCTGGATCGTTGGGTATCGGCACGCCACCCGCACGTGCTTCGCTACCTATGGGGCGACGGCTACCTCGAACTCGTTCCGCAGGGCGGCGACAAGGGCACGGCCCTTGCGTACATCGCCGACCGGCTCGGCATCCCGCGTTCGGACGTGGTCGCCTTCGGCGACGGCCTCAACGACGTCAGCATGCTGCGCTGGGCAGGTCACGCCGTCGCGGTCGGTCCAGAGGCCCACGCCGACGTACTCGCCCAGGCGGACGAGCACATCGCATCCCCGGAAGAGCTGGGCGTGGCGGCGTGGTTGGAGCGCAACCTGCTCGCGGACTGACGGGCACTCCGACGCTCACCTGACAGCTTCGCGTACGCGCTCCTTGGGGCGAACGCGCACGAGCACGCGACCTGCTAGGTCGGGCGCCGCAGGCACACGACCGGTACGGCGACCCGGGGCCGAATCGTAGACGACTCAACGGATCGCTTCGAGGAACTCCTGACGCGTGCGCGCGTCTTCTCGGAACACCCCACGTAGCGCGCTCGTGCGGGTCGTGGAGCCTTGCTTCTCGACGCCGCGCATCATCATGCACAAGTGGCTCGCCTCGGTCACCACGCCCAAGCCGTGGGGCTTCAGGATGGATTCCAGCGTATCGGCGATCTGCGACGTCATCCGCTCCTGAACCTGCATACGACGGGCGAACACGTCGACCACGCGGGCGAACTTGGAGAGCCCGAGGATGGTCTTGTCGGGGATGTACGCGATGGTGGCCTTGCCGAAGAACGGCAACATGTGGTGCTCGCAGAGCGAGTAGAACTCGATGCCCTTCACCACCACCATCTCCGAACCCTCGGCCGTGAACAGCGCGCCGTTGACGACGTCTTCGACGCGTGCCTCGTACCCGCTCATGAGGAAGCGCAGGGACCGTTCGACACGTTCGGGCGTCTTGACGAGCCCCTCCCGCGTCAGGTCCTCGCCGAGCCCGGTGATGAGCTCGGCAACGACGTCATGGAGCCGAGTCTCCCCGATCTCGTCGAACTCGGGGTCGGTCGGATGCAGGAGGTGGGCGGCGTCACGCACGGTATGCACCATGGTAGCGGATGCTCCTTTCCAGAGGGTGACCAAGCAGCCGCGAACGGGTCGGGCCGGTTCGTCTTCACGCCGCAGGCTAGGCCGCACCGGCCGCTACCGACGGTATCGCTGCGTACGGTCCCGAGCACCGGCACGCCCGCGCGCGATCCCGTCGCTCTTGGGCTTCCGGCCGATCCGGCGTAGCCGGCGCCCGGCAGGCGGACGTGGGCTAGACTCGCGGCGTGCGCCTCGACCGTTTCGACGCCTACCTCACGCGCTTCGTCGCCACCGTGCTCGACCGTCGCGACGACGAACGCGGGGTCGAGCTGGCCCTGAGCGAGAGCGCCTTCTACCCCACCTCCGGCGGGCAACCGAACGACACCGGCACCTTGGGCGGGGCGAGCGTCGTCGACGTCCGCCTCGACCACGAGCGGGTGTGGCACCGCCTGGAGGGGGGCGAGGCTCCGGCCGTCGGTGACAGCGTGGTCGGCCAGATCGACTGGGACCACCGCTTCCGGCACATGCAGCGGCACACGTCGCAGCACCTGTTGTCACAGGCGCTGGTGCGCACCGACCCGCGGTTCGAGACGCGCTCGGTGAGCATGTCGTCGGCCGATTGCACCATCGACGCAGCAGGCGAGCCCGACGCGAGCGCCTTGGCGGCGGCCGAGCGTGAAGCGAACGTCGCCGCCCGTCAGGCCATGCCGATCACTCCGTTCGAGGTCGAGGAGGAACGGCTGAGCGAGTACACCCTGCGCCGACCCGCCAAGGTCGGCGGTCTGGTGCGCCTGGTCGCGATCGGAACCTACGACGTTGTCGCGTGTGGTGGCACGCACCTGCGCTCCACGGCCGAAGTCTTGCCCATCAAGGTGCTGGGGTCGGAGCGCGTCCGCGGCGGGCTCACGCGCGTCGTGTTCCGCGCCGGCCAGGAGGCGGTCGACGACTACGGCGTCAAGCACCAGATCACGGCGGAACTCGGCCGGAGCCTCAGCGTCCCGCCACCAGAACTCCCCGAGCGCGTGCTTCGGTTGCGGCAGGAGCTGGCGCAGCGCACGCGCGAGGCATCGGACTACGCTGCGCGGTTGGCCGACGCCTTGGCCGACCGCATCGTCACCAGCGCGCACGGTTCCGTGGCCCGCGCGTTGTTGCGCGATGACGACGCGGCGTTGCTCGAGGGTGTGGCTTCGGCGTTGCAGGAACGGCCCGGGCTCGTCTCCTTGCTGGCGGCGACGACACCGTCGCAGGTCCGCCTGGTCTTCGTCCATGGTCCGGGAGTCGACGTCGACGTGCGTCAGGCCCTGGCGTCGGCGCTCGAAGTGGTGAACGGACGCGGTGGTGGCAGGCCCGACCGCGCGGCCGGGGCGGGCGACAAGCCGGAAGCCGCGGCGGAGGCGCTGCGCACCGCAGCCGAGGTACTGGGCTCGCGCTAGCGGGCCGCGATGGATGCGCTGAAGCGCGACCGCGAGCCCGAACGTGCGTCCTCGTTCCTGCAAACTGGCGACGCCGCGCGGGCGTACCACGCCGGCACGGCTCTGAACGTCTTCACAAGAACTCGGAATCGTTCCGACTACCTCTACGATGAGGGAACGGACGAACCCGCGGTGCCGACCCCCGCCGCCCACCCGGTTGCCCTACACTCGAGGGGCAGGTGCGTTCCCACGTAAGGTCGTTCGCCACCGTGCGAACCACGAGGAGGAACCATGCCAGCTACCAAGTCCAAACTGCACGCCACCAAGATCGACATCCCCGAGAAGACCCGCGTCGAGCTCGTCGACCTGCTGAACGCCCGCCTGGCCGACACCGCCGACCTCGCCAGCCAGCTCAAGCAGGCGCATTGGAACGTCAAGGGCAAGGACTTCCAGCAGCTCCACGAACTGTTCGACGCCGTCGAAGCCGCCGTGCACCCGTACGTCGACATGCTGGCCGAACGGGCCACGACGCTCGGCGCTACTGCCATGGGCACGGTCCGGATGGCCGCCAAGTCCTCGAAGCTGACCGAGTACCCGGCCGACATCACCAACGGCAAGGATCATCTGATGGCCGTGCGTGACCGCCTGGCGAAGTACGCCGGCCTGGTCCGCGAGGCGATCGGCAAGGCCAGCGACCTCGACGAGCCGACCACCGAAGACCTATTCACCGAGATCTCGCGCACGGTCGATCTGCAGCTCTACTTCGTGGAAGCCCACCTGCAGGACTGATCTCGCGGCCTTGGGCCCGGCGTCGGGTACGTCGCCCGGGTCCTCCGACCCGACCCAACACGGGCGGGGCGAGGCTCAGGCCTCCGCTCCGCCCGTTCCGTCGAACTCGTCTTTCAACGCGCTTTGTTCCAGCACGTGCTCGGCGACGAAGATGGGCGCCTTTGTGCGCACCGCGAGCGCCAACGCGTCCGATGGTCGGGCGTCCACCTCGATGTGGATACCGGAGCGTTCCAGCACGAGCATGGCGTAGTACGTGCCGTCCACCAAGTCCGTGACCTCGACCCGCGCGAGTTCGGCATCGAGGATCTGCAGCACCGACACCATCAGGTCGTGCGTGAGCGGCCGCTCCAGGCGCTCGCTCGAGCGCCCTGCGGCGATGCTGATGGCCTGCATGGCGTCGATCTGGATCGGCAGGATCTCCCCATCGGCGCTCCGGAGCAGTACCAGGAACTGATTCTCGTCGCCGGAGACGGCGATGTCCTCGAGTTCTACGGGGACCATGCGCTCATCATAGCGCGGGCCCCCTGGTAGACTCGGCCGCATGCTCGAGCCGGTCATCGGCCTGGAAGTCCACCTCGCCCTGCGCACCCGAACCAAGTTGTTCTGCGACTGCCCCGCCGAGTGGTTCGGCCTCGACCCGAACGTCAACACCTGCCCCGTCTGCCTCGGCCTGCCCGGCAGCCTCCCCGTCGTGAACGCAGCCGCCCTCGAGCTGGCCCTGACCTTCGCTCTGGCGTTGGGTTGCGCGGTCCCGAGGCGCAGCCGCTTCCATCGGAAACACTACTTCTACCCCGACGCCCCGAAGAACTACCAGATCAGCCAGTACGACGAGCCGCTCGGCCAGGGTGGCGGGATCGACCTTCCCGGCGGTCGTCGCATCGGCATCACGCGCGTGCACCTGGAAGAGGACGCCGGCCGGCTGGTGCATCCCGCCTACGCCGACTACTCCCTGGTCGACCTCAACCGAGCCGGCGCCCCCCTGATCGAGATGGTCACCGAGCCCGACCTGCGCACGCCCGAGGAGGCACGCGCCTTCCTGGCCGAGGTCCGCGCCATCGCGCGAGCACTCGGTGTCTCCGACGCGTCCCCGGAGGAAGGCAAGTTGCGCGCGGACGTCAACGTGTCGTTGCGCGAGCCCGGAGCGCCGTTCGGCACCAAAGTGGAGGTGAAGAACCTGAACTCGTTCAAGAGCGTCGCGGCCGCGCTCGCGTTCGAGATCCGGCGCCAGTCCATCCTCCTGGAGGAAGGCAGGCCGGTGGTGCAAGAGACGCGCGGCTGGAACGAAGGCGGCCAGAAGACGTACGTCATGCGCGGCAAGGAAGGCGAAGCGGACTACCGCTACATGGCCGACCCCGACCTGCCGGAGATCGACGTAGCGCCCACGTGGACGGCCGAGATACGGGCGCGCATGCCCGAGCTGCCCGCTGCCAAGGAGAAGCGCTTCTCTGCGTTGGGCGTGCGCCAGGCAGACGCCCACCAGATCGCCTACGACGTCGCCACCGCCAGGACGTTCGAGGAGGCGGCACGAACGTACGGCGGCGACCCGCAGGTCGTCGCGAACTGGCTCGTGACCGAGGTCGCAGGCGTGCTGAACCAACGCGGCGTCGTGCTCGAAGCGTGCGAACTACGGCCGGACGGCCTGGCCGCGCTCTTACGCCTCGTCGACGACGGCGTCATCAGCGGCAAGATCGCGAAGGATTTGCTGCCCGAGGTCATCGATGGCGCCGATCCACGCGATCGCGCGCAGGCCCTCGGCCTACGACAGGTGGCCGACGAGGGCGAACTCTCCGCCGTCGTCGACCGCGTGCTGCTTGCGAACCCCGACCTGGTGGCGCGCGTGAAGGCGAACCCGAAGGCCATCAACGCCCTGCTGGGGCAGGTGATGCGCGAGACGGGCGGCGCCGCCAAGCCCGATCTGGTACGGCAGCTGCTGGAAGCGCGGCTGGCGTAAGGCAGCGGGCGCATCGCAGCGGGCGCATCGCAGCGGGCCGCCCGCCGTTGGCGGATGCGCGGATTGGCGGACGGGCGAATTGGCGGATGGGCGAATTGGCGGGGTACCGAAGTCCTCGTGCCTGGGCGGACAGCCCTGTTCGGGCGCGGGTCACGGTTCCGGACCGGTGCGGGGTGTAGCCTGAAGTTCCCCCACCGCCGCCTGCGCCGGTCGCGGCGCGAGGCAGGCGGGTTCGACAGGAAGGGGCTCGACATGACCACGTCGCCGCGAAACGACCCGCGGTCGGTTCCGTTCGTCAGTAGGTCTCTCGTCCCGGGCGTGCTCGTGGCGGTCTTGGCCGCACTTAGCGCCTGCGGCGGTACACCTAGTGGCCCACCTTCTGCGCCGAACGAGGTCCAGGCCACCGGCATCGCCGGAGGCGTGCGCTTGACCTGGAACGACACGAGCAGTAACGAGACGGGATTCATCATCTACCGCGAGGCGCTCGCCAGCGCCGGATTGCGTCCCCAATCGTTCGGCGAGATCGCTCGCGTCGACCCCAACGTGGAGTCGTACGAAGACCTCGACGTCGCGCTCGGAAACGAGTACAGCTACCAGGTCGCCGCCACCGGCTCGGGTGGCACGTCGACGCCCGCGCCCCCCTCCGGCACGGTGCCGACAGGCCCGTTGCCCGGTGTGGCGTTGACGTTGACGTTCGACGGTAGCGGGATCATCACCATCGAGGGCCCCGGCAGCACGCGCGATTGTAGCGAGGATTGCAGCTTGCCATACGGCGTCGGCGACGAGGTCACGCTGACGGCGGTGGGCAGCGGCGACCTGACGTTCGCCGGCTGGACGGGTGCGTGCACCGCGGCGGGGCCATGCACCCTGTCGCTCGACGAAGACGCGGACGTCGGCGCGCGCTTCCGCGAACACGTGCTGGTGGTCGAGAACGACGGCGACAGCGCCGCGACCATCGACGTCACGCCCGGCGAAAGCGGAAGTACCGACGAGTGCCTGGTGGCTCCTGGTTCGGCCTGCGCGTTCGCGTACACTTCTCCCCCAGCACCGTTGTCGGTCAGCATCCTTCTGAGCCCGGTCGAGAACCAGGCCGAGCTGCTCGGCTTCTCCGGCTGCGGTCCAGGTTCGGGCGGCACCTATTGCCTGGTGACCGTGAACGGCGGCATTTTCGTGACCGCCACGGTGGTCCGCGCGCCACAAGCGGTGCAAGACGGTCCGTACGGCTGGCTGGAGGACCAGACCAGAACAGTGCCTGCTGCCGACGGGGTGCTGAGCAACGACCTCGACACGCCGGGCGATTCGCTGACGGCGGTGCTGGTGTCGCAGCCTTCGAACGGCAACGTGACGCTCCAACCCAACGGTTCGTTCACCTTCACGCCTGCCCCGAACTGGAACCGCGTCGTGGGCGGCGGCAACTTCGCCTCGTTCACCTACCGAGCCGTCGACGCATACGGCAACGAGTCTTCCACGGCCGTCGTCGAGATCGACGTGGCACCCGTGAACGATCCGCCGGTGTTCGACATCGACGCCGACCCCGGCGCAACCAAGGATGGCGTCCCGGTGAGCCCCATCACCAACTTCGCCAAGAACGTCGGCCCCGGCGGCGGTACCGACGAGCTCGGGCAGACGGTGACGTTCGACGTGACGGAGGTGCCGGGCAGCGGTTCCGGGACGCTCGCGTTCGACACGGCGCCCGCACTCTCCTCCGACGGGACATTGAGCTACGCACCGAGCGTCGGCACGTACGGCTCGCGGACCTTCCAGGCGGTGGCGAGCGACGACGGCGGCACCGCCAACGGCGGTCAAGACACCTCGGGGCCGCAAACGTTCACAATCACCGTCGCGCCGCTGGTCCTGAACGTCGCCGTCAACGGGGCGGGCTCCTACCAAGTCGACCCGGCGGCGACTGGCGGCGGCTACGCGTACCTGACCAACGTGACCGTGACGGCCGTACCCGATCCCGGTCAGACCCTCACTAGTTGGGGCGGTGCCTGCGCAGGCACCCCCGCCGGCCAAGACAGCTGCGTCGTTGCGATGGACGCCGACAAGAACGTCAACGTGAACTTCAAACCGGTGCACACGCTCACCGTCGTCGTCGGCGGCACGGGTTCCGGCACGGTCACCAGCACCCCGGGTGGCATCGACTGCACCGGCGGCACGTGCACGGCGGACTTCGTCGAGGGGCAGTCGGTCACGCTGAGCGCCCAGGCGAACCTCGGGTCGAACTTCACCGGTTGGGGCGGCGCCTGCAGCGGGACGACGACGTGCCAGGTCGTCATGTCGGGCGACCGGACCGTGAACGCGACGTTCAACCTCGGGATCTTCCCGGTCGACGTCACCATCGGCGGGAACGGCACGGGCACGGTGACGAGCGAACCCCCCGACATCGACTGCACCACGGTTGGTGGTCCCGGCGGCGTCTGCAGCGACACGTTCCCCTACGGCACCGACGTGACGCTGAGCGCCAGCGCCGGCACCGGCAGCGGCTTCGCCGGTTGGAGCGGCGACTGCAACGGGCTCATCACCACTTGCTCGTTCAAGGTCGAGGGCGTCGTCGACGTAGGGGCCACCTTCACGCTCGAGAAGCGCCAGTTGGCGGTGACCAAGGACGGTTCCGGCGCAGGCACGGTCACGAGCACCCCATCCGGCATCGATTGCGGCGGGGACTGCAGCGAGGACTACGACTACGACACCAGCGTGACGCTGACGGCAGCACCGGCTACTGGCTCGAGTTTCGCGGGTTGGGGTGGCGCATGCTCCGGCTCACAGACCACCTGCGTCGTCTCGATGACGGCCAACCTCAGCGTCACAGCGAACTTCACCCTCGAGACCCACTCCCTCACCACCAGCGTCACCGGCGACGGCAGCGTAACCAGCGACCCGAGCGGGATTACTTGCAGCGGGGCCGGCGGCGACTGCCAGGAGACGTTCGACTACGACACCAGCGTCACCCTGACGGCCGCGCCTGGTACCGGTTCGACCTTCGCCGGTTGGTCCGGCGCGTGCGAACTGAGCACGAACCCGGTGTGCGCGTTCGCTATGACCACCGACCGCAGCGTCACGGCTACGTTCACGCTCGACGCCATGACGCTATCCACTGTCGTCACGGGCGGCGGCAGCGGCAACGTCACGAGTGACCCGGCAGGCGTCGACTGCGACACGGCCGACGGCGGTTGCCAGGCCGACTTCGACTACGGGACCGTCGTCGAACTCAGCGCTTCGCCGGGGTTCGAGTCGCGCTTCGACGGTTGGTCTGGCGACTGCGCGGGCACCGACCCGCGCGTATGCGACATGACCACCGACCGAACCGTCGGCGCCTCCTTCGCGTTGAACGACTACACCCTCACGGTCGTGCCCGTGCCAACCGCGGGCAAGGTCACGGGAAGCGGACTCGACTGCGGCGATGGCGCCACGGAACCGGCCACCGATTGCGCCCTGACGGTGCCGTACGACACGAGCGTGACGCTCACGGCGGTGCCGGTGTCTCATCACGTGTTCGACACTTGGATCGGCTGCGTGCCGACCGCCGTGAACCCATGCACCACGAACGTCACGGCCGATGCCAATGTGAGCGCCACCTTCGTCCCAGACGAACACGAGCTAGCGGTCGCGTTCGTCGGCCTCGGCAGCGGTCGGGTCACGAGCAGCCCGACCGGCATCGACTGCGCTACGAACGACGACGCTTGCTCGGCGATCTTCGACCACGGCACCGCCGTCGCGCTCACCGCCGCGCCGGACGCTCCGGCGTCGTCCTTCGGCGGCTGGTCGGGGTGTGACGGCGTGGCCGACGACGTCTGCGCCATCACCCTGACGGACGACGCCGGCGTGACAGCGTCATTCGACCTGACGGACGAAGGAGGGCTGTAGCAGGCCCGCCCATTGCGACCTGCGAAACCGTCATGCCCGACGCGCCTCGAGGCCCCCGACCTGCACGCCCACGCGCACCCGGGTGGGTCGCTACCGTGCTGCCCGTGTTGTTGGTGCTGGTGGGCTTGGCGGCCTGCGGCGAAACGAAACCCACGCCCGACGGTCTCGCGCTCGATCTCGTGATCCTTGGCGCGGGCGAAGTGCGCGTCGTCGTGGGGGGCGATGCGACCACCTGCCGTGACGCATGTCAGGTGCCGGTCGAAGAAGGCACCGAGATCACGCTGACAGCCCAGCCCGACCCGGGGATCACGTTCGTCGGATGGGGCGTGGAATGCTCCGGCTACGAGAGCTGTACCTTCGTCATGCACGAAGACCGCTCCGTCAGCGCCCGCTTCGCCCGCGACGTCCTCATCGTCACGTTGGCGGGGGACGCCCGCGTTCGGGCGGACATCAACCCGGGCTACGGCGGTGGACCGGCGGCTGCGTGCGAAACGACCTGCCGCGTCTGGTACGAGACGCCGGTCCTCGCCAGCGTTGCCGTCACCTTGCTCGAACCCGACATACTGACGGCACCTTGGCAGGGATGCACTGCCACCAACGGCGCCCTCTACTGCCTGGTCGACGTCGACGGAGCTACCGACGTCGTCTTCGGGGCCGCGCGACCGCCGAAAGCGATCCCGGACGCCTACGCCACGCTCGAAGACTCGCCCGTGATCGTCGACGCTCCCGAAGGAGTACTGGCGAACGACGAGGACTCGCCAGGTGCCGTGCTCACGGCGGTGCTCCTGTCCGACCCGGAGACCGGCTCCCTCGAGCTGAACGCGGACGGGTCGTTCCGCTACGTTCCAGCGCCCGACGAGAACGACCTGACGAGCGGCCCCGCCACGTTCCGCTACTACGCCGTAGACGAGCATGGTGGCGTCTCCGAACCTGCCACCGTCACCATCGCCGTCCACCCGGTCAACGACGCCCCGACCTTCGAGATCCCCGACGACCCGCCCCTGGTGAAGGACGGCAGCGGCGCGCAGGAAGTGCCGTCGTTCGCCATCGGCATCGGCCCGGGCGGCGGCGCCGACGAGGTCGATCAGGCACTCGCGTTCGAGGTCGAGCACGTGTCCAGCGAAGGCAGCCTGGCGTTCGACGTCGTGCCCACGTTGCATGCGGATGGGACGTTGTGGTACACGCCACGACCCCGGACCTTCGGTACCGCGTCGTTCGAGGCGGTCCTGGGCGACGACGGCGGTACCGAGAACGGCGGGGTCGACCGGAGCGAGCCGCGGACCTTCGTGGTCAAGGTCAGGGGCTTGGTCCTCACCGTCATCGTCAGGGGCCCGGGCACGTTCGCACTCGATCCACCCGGCGGCGAGTACGCCTACGACACGAAGGTAACCGTCCGAGCCATCCCCGACCGCGGCGCCGAGATCGACGACTGGGGCGGTGCGTGCTGGTATGTCAAATCGAAGTCCGACACCTGTAGCGTTCGCATGACGAACGACGCGACGGTGCGGTTGGACTTCGACGACGACTGAGCCCGCGGCTCAATCGCAGAGGCACTCTCCTGGTGGGCCCTGTGGCCCTTGCGGTCCCTGCGGACCGATCGGACCCTGCGGTCCTTCCGGTCCGGCGGGGCCCCCAGGACCCGCGGGACCCGTCGTGCCGCGCGGCCCTTCGGGCCCGCGTGGACCGGCCGGCCCAGGCTCGCCCGGAGCACCCTGGCAGTCCTGGATGTCGACGACGCCGTCGAGGTTCAGGTCTTCGCCCACGTCGCCGACACCGTTGCCGTTGAGATCCCAGCAGGCGCGACCGGGGGAGCCAACCGGACCCGCGGGACCGGCGGGCCCTTCGGGTCCTGTCGCGCCCTGCACCCCGGCAGGCCCGGACGGCCCGGGTGGGCCGGCTGGTCCAACCGGTCCGACCTCGCCACGGGGGCCTTGCGGCCCCTCCGGCCCGCGCGCCCCGGCCTGGCCTTGCGGGCCTTCGGCGCCGGCAGGCCCGGCGGGACCAGCAGGACCTTCCGGGCCCTGCAAGGCGCCGGCCGCGATCTCCGCGCGCAGGCTCGACAACTCGCCCGCCACCTCGCCAAGGCGCGCCTCGTAGGCTCGCTCACCACAGGCGACCTTGGCGTCGATCGTCTCCAAGGCCTGCGCCACCAAGAGCGCGACCTGGTATCCACCCAGCAGGTCATCCCCTTGGAACCGACCGTCGGGGAACGCGTCGCGCACGCCGAGCGCAGCCACGCGCGCAGCCGCAGGCGCCGCCCAGTGGTCGGCCGGGACGTCTTCGAAGCGGAAGTCCGGATCGGGAAGCCCGGTCATGGCGTCGGTGCAACCCGTGGCAGCGTCCAACCGCGCCAACAAGCGGTCGACCAGCACGGCGGCCTGGTAGCCGGTCACGGCTTCCTGCCCCAAGAACGAGCCGTCCGGGAACGCGATCTCGACGTCCGCGTCGGTCAGTCGACCGACGGCCTCTCGGCCCCATCCGTCCGCGCCGGACTGCGTCAGCCCGACGGCCAAGACGAGGAAGGCCCCAACCGTGACGATCGCTCGTGTCATCCGATTTCACCCACCGATCCCGTGGAACGTACGCCCGGCCCGTCCGAGCACGAAGTGCGATGCCGACATCATACGCCCGGCCCAGAAGCGCGTCCGACGCGTAGGAGAGCGCGAGCAACCCGACCGACGACCACCACCACGCCCACCCCCGCGGCCCACGGGGCCGACCCACGGGCGATAATGACGTGTGCCGATCGGCGACCAGGTCCGTGTCCTCCGCCTTGCGCCTCGAGCGACGTTCCTCGCCGTCGTGGTGTGGGTGGGCCTCCTTAGTTTGCTCGCGCCTCTTGGTGCCGCCCAAGCTGCCCTGTCCTCGGAAGCGCAGGCCGTCCTACGCACCGCCCAAGCCGCCGCGGCCGAGGCGTTGGCGACCTACGAGGTCCACCACCCTGACCAGCCCCTATGGCGTGAGGCGTACCAACGGGGAGAGGAAGCGCGTCGACTCGCGCCCGGCAGGACCGAGCCACTACGCTTCCTGGCGCAGGTCTACGGCATCCTGGGGTGGACCGCTCGCACGTGGTCTTCCTGGAGCGAGTACATCGACCTGGGCGGAACCTTGGACGCGCGCTCGCGCGCCGACGCCGCCCGCGCCGCGTTGACGTTGGGATACCAGTCGTACAACGTCGGAGCGCTCGACCGAGCCCGAGAGTTGTTGCGCGCTGCCTACCAGCTCGAACCGAACGACGTCACCGCGGCATCGATCCTGGGCCAGACCGAGCTCGCCCTCGGCGACCCCGCCGCTGCGGTGCCACTGCTGGCGCAGGCGGTGGACGCGTTCCCCGAGCTCGAGAACCAGCTGGAACGTGCGGAGCTCGCCGCCGCGTTCGGACTTCGCGCCACCGACGCCTTCTTGGCGGCGCGGGCGAGGTTCGCCGCAGGAGCCCCCGCTGCCGCGCTGTCGCTCTACACCGCCGCGTACCAAGAGGCACCCGCGTTCGTCGAAGCGATCCGCGGCGCGGCCTCGGCCGCAGAAGCCCTCGGCCGCACCGGCGAAGCCCTGGCACTATACCGACGCGTGGTCGCGGTCGCGCCGAACGACGTGCGCGCCCTGGCTGCCATCGCGCGCATCGAGGCTCCGCCCGCACCGCCAGAGCCTCCCGAGCCTCCCGAGCCCGTCGTGGCCGAACCGCCTGAACCAGAACCCGAACCGGAACCCGAACCGGAACCGGTCGTCGCAGCGGTCCCGGAGCCACCGGCACCTACGCCGCAGCCCACACCGCAGCCCACACCGCAGCCCACACCGCCACCGGAACCCGCGCCGGAACCCGCGCCGGAACCTGGCCCCCGCCTCACCGGCGGGCCCAGCATCGTCCTGCTCGACACGGCGCTGACCGCGAACGCAGCGTCCGCGGGGGGTGAGGGCGCCTTCACGTTCCTCGAAGCGCCCGCGTCCACCGTCGGCGACCTCCAGGACCCCTACAACTACGCGGAAGGCACGCTGTACGTCGAGGTGACGGCAAGTGAGAACCCGGGCGCAGAGCCGGTGTTGGTCCAGCTCTGCCTGGTCCCCAACGACCTCATCACGGTGGGTCCGGCCTGTAGCGAAGCCGGGCGCGTGCGCTTGGTGGGAACCGCTGCCGTTCGCGCCAGTCAGAGCGTAGCGACGTTGACGGGCGCCCCGCAGGTCGCGTGGGCCGAAGGCCTGTCCCAGTTGCTCCTGGTGCTACGGGACACCGCCGGAAGGCCACTGGATTCGCGCTACGCCACCGACGACGCGGGCGCTCCCCTCGACGTCGACGCGTACTACCCCATGCAGCTCCACGTGCGCGCGGTGTTGGTTCCGGCGGGCGGAACGTTCGCCGGCTGGGATTGACGCCAACGCCGCGCCACTGCTCGTGTGGCCACTGCTCGCCCGGACGTTGCTCCACCGGCTGCTACTCGCCCGGCCGCTGCGCGTCCGTCAGGTTCGCTCAGCGGCCGATGCCTACGTAGGTCAGGCCGGCGCCACGCACTTGGCTGGGTTGCAGCAGGTTGCGTGCGTCCAAGACCAGCAGCCCACGCATGCGCTGCTTCAGGTCGGCGAAGTCGAGCAGCCGGTACTGTGGCCAGTCGGTCACGACCACGAGGGCGTCGCAACCGCTGGCGAGTTCGCTCTCGTCGGCGCAGTATTCGACCGGTAGATCCGGGTAGAACCGTCGCGCGTTCTCCATCGCGATGGGATCGTGCACGCGCACCACCGCGCCGCGTTCGTGCAACTGCCGGATGAGCGTCAGCGCCGGCGCGTCTCGCAGGTCGTCGGTGTTCCCTTTGAACGCCAGCCCCAATAGGCCGATGGTCGTTCCGCGAAGGACCTTGAGGTGCTGCTGCAGCTTGTCGACCACGTAGGCGCGTTGGCGGCGGTTCACGTCGATGGCCGAACGCACGATCGGCATGGTGTAGTCGTAGCTACTAGCGAGGGCGAGCACGGCGGCCGTGTCCTTGCCGAAGCAGCTTCCCCCCCAGCCGATCCCGGCCTGCAGGAACTTGCTGCCGATGCGCTCGTCCAGGCCGATGGCGCGCGCCACCTCGGTGATGTCTGCGCCGACCTTCTCGGCCAAGACCGAGAACTCGTTGATGAAGCTGATCTTGGTGGCGAGGAAGGCGTTGGCGGCGTACTTCGTCAGCTCGGCGCTGGTGGCCGTGGTGGTGATGAGGGGCGGGAGGTCGTAGCGCTCCGGCCTCGGGGTGCCGGGTGGCGGCTCGAACGTCTGCTCCAGGATGGGTGCGTACAGCTCGCGCAGCACGCCGGCGGGGAACGGGTCGTCGCAGCCGATGACGATGCGATCGGGATAGAGCGTGTCGTGCACCGCCTTCCCCTCGGCGAGGAACTCGGGGTTCGAGGCGACGTGGACTTCCGCTTCGACACCTCGGGCGGTCAGTTGGCGCGCAATGATGCCCTCGACGTGGCGCGCGCTGCCGACCGGCACGGTCGACTTGTTGACCACTACCAGGCGCGCGCCTGGCTGGATCAGCGCCGCGACCTCGCGGGCGGCGGCGTCGACGAACTGCATGTCGGCGTCGCCGTTCTCCTTCGATGGCGTGCCCACGGCGATCATCACGACACCGGTGCCGCGCAGTTCGGGGATGTCGGTCTGGAAGCGCAGGTTCGCGCTGCCCGCGGCCAGGATCTCCTTCAGCCCGGTCTCGTGGATGGTGGGTTCGCCTTGCGAGAGTCGCTCGACGATCTCCGGCTTCTTGTCGACGCACGTGACCTGGTGGCCCAGGTACGCGAGTGCGGTCCCGGTCGTCAGGCCGACGTACCCGGTGCCGATGATGGTGACGTTCACGGATGCATCCTCGTTTCTCTCTCTACGTTCGCGCGCTCAGCTCCGTCGGTTCGGCGGTCGCACGCTAACGCGGGCTTCGGCGCGGGGCGCGGGCGCGTTCGGACGCTGTCGTTCGGACGGTTCGCTGTACCCTTCGTAGCCGTACCCACCCGCACGGCGCACGCGCGGCTGGGCGACCATGGTGGCAGCGACACCGAGCAGGCGCACCCCCATCCGTTCCAGCAGGTCGAGCGAAGCGCGCAACGACCGGCGATCGGATCGCCTCAGGTTGACGGCCAAGACCGCGCCCGTAGCGAACGGGGCGATGGTGAGCGCATCGGCCACCGCCAGCACCGGCGGCGTGTCCACGATGATGACGTCGTACGAGTGCGACCAGGCGTCGACCAGGGTACGGAAGTCACGGCCGAGCAACTCGGCTGCCTGCGGCACCGGTTCGAACGCAGGGATCACGTCGAGCGTCTGCTGCCCGCCGATGGGCACGCGCGCGATCCGGTGCGCGCCACTGGGGTCGCGCAGGAAGTCGGTCAGGTCGGATCCGTTGCCACGACGCAGGCCGTACTCCTGGTGCAGCACCGGCTGCCGCAGGTCCGCGTCGACCAGTAGCGTGCGGTAGTCGTTGCGAGCGAAGCTCTCGGCGAGGTTGAGCGACACCGACGACTTGCCTTCCCCGGCGCGGCCGCTGGTAACGATCACCACGCGGGGGGCGGCGTCCGCGGTGGCGAAGAGCACGCCGGTGCGCAGGTAGCTCGCCGCCTCGCGCGGGAGGCGACGCGTCGGTTTGGGCATGCGTTCGAACTCGGCCAAGATCGGAACGCCGGCGATCTCCTCGAGCTCGTCGACGCTCTTCAAGCGGATGTCGAGGCTCGCCCGCAGGATGACGATCCCGTAGGTGATGACGATGCCGGCGATCGCTGCCAGGAGAGCGTTCACCCATGGACGTGGCGCGACCGGCGCGGTCGGGACGTTGGCCCGCTGGAGCACCTCGAGGCGGCCGACCGCGGATGCGCCCATGGCCCGGGCTACGGCCAGCGATTGCTGCTGCTGCGCCCGCAGCGTGATGAGGCCCTCGATCTCGGTCGCCCGGTTGGGGTCTCCCAAGGTCTGAAGTGACCGGATCTGCTCCGTCAGCGACGCGATCTGTTGCCCCAACGCCGTCACGATCTGCTCGACGCTTCGCGTCGCTCGCTGCACGTCCCACCCGACCAACGCGTCGGCGACCGCGTTCGAGGTAGCAGCCGCATCGTTCGGCGCGCCGGACGAGGCCGTCACCGTGATCAACGACGACGCGCCGCTGTCGGACGCACGCACGGTCACGCGCGAGCGCAACGCGCGGATGGCGCGTTCGTCGACTTCGGCGACGCCCATCAGGCCCAGGGCCTGCGTCAACACGGTGTCACTGGTGGCCGCGACTTGGTAGGCGCCGAGGCCGACGGCAGGGGCCACCACGGCGGAGACGCCGTAGGAGCGAAAGTCCGCCGTCGACTCGGCGGCGAGCACCGTGGCTTGAGCCTCGTAGACCGGTGCTTGACGGGCGGACCATAGGTAGGCGGCGTAGCCCAGCACAACCGCTACGACGATGCTCCAGAGCGCGCCTCGTCTGAGAAGACGGAGCGCCTCGCCTAAGGATGCGGTGATGTCGTTGGTCATGGCACCTCGCGACGGACCTGTCAGCGGCCGCAATCGGACTGTACCAGACGCCGATGAGCACTCCCCGTGGAGCATCACACGGGCTGTGGCTGTGACCATCTCTGCCAGCGCGGCGCCGCCCCGGGGCTACTGTGGGGAAGACATCGTCCCCGCTCCGTCGCGGCACCCGGCGCGCCGCCGCGGCACCACCGAACCCTGCAGGAGAACGCATGGACCCAGCGCACCAACCTCCTCCACGTCCTCTTCTTGCGCGCGCGGGCCCGCTACTGAGCACCTTGATCGCGGCGGCCCTGCTGGCCGGCATGTCGCATGGCCTCGCCGCCGGACCCGGGCCCGACGCCGCGGCCGACGCCACGCCCGAGGACGTGCTGGCGGCACTGACTGCACGATCGGAAGCGTCCGAGCTGCGGGCGCGCGACCTCGAGGACCGGCGCGAAGAGCGCGATCGCGCGCGCCGGGGAATCGGGTTCGCCGCGGCCGCGACGCCCACGCTCGGTTTCGAGCAAGACCTGGCCGACCCCGACGACCCCGGAGCGTGGGACGCCGGTTTCCTCGTCGAGGCGGCGCTCACCTACCGCCACGACGTGGTCGCCGCGCTGGATGCCGAGTTGCACGTCGAACGGGCGGCAGCACGGCTGCGTGACCAGCGCCGTGGCGACGTCGAGCAAGCGCTCCTTACTCTCGGTCGCTTGCGCATCGCCGAGCGTGGCCTTCGGTCGGCAACCGCCGAACGCGATGCCTTGCTCGAAGGAGTCGGCGACGGCGGCATGACCGATCCCGGCACGGCCCTCGCCATCGGCCGAGCGGAGCTCGAAGTGGATGAGCTCGCGCTCGACGTCGAGACGCTCCGGCAGACGCTGGTCGACCTCGGGGTGCGGATCAGCGGCGATTGGCGCGCCGTCTCGTTCGACCTGCCTGTCGTGTCCGCCGCGCGGCATCCGCAAGGGCGGATCCTCGCCTTGGAGGTGGCCCGTTCGGAAGCGCGTCGACTGCGGGCGAGCACCAGCGTGCTGGACGAACTCGAACTCACGGCGACGTACGAAGCGGCGGGAGCGCGCGCCCGCGGGAGCGTCGGTTGGGACGGCGGCCGGCCGGAAGCGGCCGTGGCCTTGCGTTGGCGCCCCGGTGACGCGCACGGTTGGGGTGTGGGAGTGTCGGCGAAGCTTCAGCTCGATGACGACACCAGTGCGGCGCTGGCACGTGCCGAGCGCGACCTGCGCGACGCGGAAGCCGCCCTGGCCTCCTTCGTGAACGGCTTCGATCGCGAGGTCGACGCTTCCACCCGGCGCGTCGACATGGCCTGGCGGGATGTCACGTACGCTGAAATGGCGCTGGCGGAAGCGCTCCGGGCATGGCACGACACGAAGGCCCCGGGGAGTCGGGCCGAGCAAGCGGTCCGGCGCGCCGAAGACGGCCTGGACCGCGCGTGGCAAGGCTACGTGCGTGCCGTGGCCGACCATCTCGAACTTCTCGACGCCCCGTGGCCGACACCCGGGTCACCTGCGCGAGACTTGGAGGACGTATGAGGATCCTGGTCACCGGCACGGACGGCTATCTCGGCTCGTTGCTAGCACCCGAGCTGATGCTTCGTGGACACGAGGTGGTAGGCGTCGACACCGGCTACTACCGCGAAGGTTGGCTGTATCACGGGGTCGATGCGACGCCCCAGACGCTCCTGAAGGACCTGCGGCGGCTCACGGCGGACGACCTGCGTGGCTTCGACGCCGTGGTGCACATGGCCGAGCTGTCGAACGACCCGACGGGCGCCCTGTCGCCGACCATCACCTACGAGATCAACCACCAGGGATCGGTCCACTTGGCCGAGCTCGCTCGCGCGGCCGGGATCGAGCGCTTCGTCTACATGTCGTCGTGCAGCGTCTACGGCGTGGCGGAACAGGACATGGTGGACGAGACGTCCGCGGTCAACCCGCAGACCGCCTACGCCGAGTGCAAGACCCTGGTGGAGCGAGACGTGGGCGCCATGGCGGGCGACGACTTCTCTCCCACGTTCTTGCGCAACGCCACGGCCTACGGAGCGAGCCCGCGCATGCGCTTCGACATCGTGCTCAACAACCTCGCCGGCTTCGCCCACACCACCCGCGAGATCAAGATGCTGTCGGACGGCACCCCGTGGCGGCCGCTGGCCCACGCGCTCGACATCGCCAAAGCCGTGCGCTGCGCCGTGGAGGCGCCGCGGGCGGACGTACACGGCGAGATCTTCAACGTGGGCGACACGCGCCACAACTACCAGGTGCGCCAACTGGCCGAGATCGTGGCCGACACGTTCCCCGGCTGCTCGTTGAGCTTCGGCGACCAAGGTTCGGACAACCGCAGCTACCGCGTCAACTTCGACAAGATCGCCTCGCAGCTACCCGGCTTCGCCTGCGAGTGGGACGCCGAGAAGGGCGCAGCCCAACTGCGCGCCGTGTTCGAGCGCATCGGCCTGACCAAGGAGACGTTCGAGTCGCGCGACTTCACGCGGCTGAAGATGCTCGAGCACCTGCTGCGCAGCGGTCAGATCGACGAGCACTTCTACTGGGTCGCGCCGGCCGAGCGGCAGGAGGTGCCAGCGTGATCTTCCGCCCCACCCCCCTGGCCGGCGCCCACGTCGTCGAACTCGAGGAGCGCTCCGACGACCGCGGCTTCTTCGCGCGCAGCTTCTGCATGCGCGAGTTCGAGGAGCACGGCTTGAAGCCGACCGTCGCCCAGTGCAACGTGTCGTTCAACCACAAAGCGGGCACGATGCGTGGCATGCACTACCAGCTGCCCCCCGCGGCGGAGACGAAGCTGGTGCGCTGCACACGCGGCGCGATCTACGACGTCATCGTCGACCTGCGCAAGGACTCCCCCACCTACCTGCAGCACTTCGGTGTCGAGCTCACCGACGCGAACCGGCGCGCCCTCTACGTGCCCGAGATGTTCGCCCACGGCTACCTTTCACTCACCGACGGAGCCGAGGTGACGTACCAGGTCGGCGAGTTCTATACGCCCGGCTACGAGCGCGGCATCCGCTACGACGATCCCGCCCTCGGGATCGCGTGGCCGGCCGAGGTGGTCGTGATCTCGGACAAGGACCGCGGCTGGCCCGCGTTCGGCACCGAGGAGCCTTCGTCATGATCCTCGTCGACACCGCCCTCAGGAAGCGGCAGGCGGAGGGGCGCCCGGTTCGCGTCGGCATGATCGGCGCGGGGTTCATGGCCCGTGGCGTGGCGAACCAGATCGTCAACTCGACACCGGGCATGGAACTGGTGGCGATCGCGAACCGCACGCCGGCGAACGCCGAACGGGCGTACCGCGAAGCGGGACGGGAAGACCTCGCCATGGTCTCCACCGCGGCCGAGCTCGACGCGGCCCTGGCCGATGGCCACGCGGCCGTGACCGACGACCCCATGCTGGTGGCGCGCGCCGACGGCATCGACGTCCTGCTCGAGGTCACCGGCGCGGTCGAGTACGGCGCGCACGTCACCCTCGAGGCGATCTCCCACGGCAAGCACGTGGTGCTCATGAACGCGGAGCTCGACGGCACCGTCGGACCGATCCTGAAGACCTACGCCGACGCAGCCGGGGTCGTCCTGTCGGCCTGTGACGGTGACCAACCTGGCGTGCAGGCGAACCTGCTGCGCTTCGTGCAGGGCATCGGCCTGACCCCGCTGGTCGCGGGCAACATCAAGGGCCTGCAAGACCCGTACCGCACGCCCACCACCCAGAAGGCGTTCGCCGAACGGTGGGGACAGCGCCCGAGCATGGTGACCAGCTTCGCCGACGGAACCAAGATCAGCTTCGAGCAGGCCATCGTGGCGAACGGCTTCGGGCTCACCATCCAACGGCGCGGCATGGTCGGGCGCGACCACCGCGAGCACATCGACACCGGCGTGAAGGACTTCGACGTCGACGAGCTGCGGGCGCTCGGTGGCGTGGTCGACTACGTGGTCGGCGCGCAACCCGGGCCGGGCATCTACGTCTACGCCACCCACGACGATCCCAAACAGCGCCACTACCTCAACCTCTACAAGCTCGGCGAAGGCCCGCTCTACAGCTTCTACGTGCCGTACCACCTGTGCCATTTCGAGGTGCCGAGTTCGTTGGCGCGTGCCGCGCTGTTCCAGGACGCCGTGTTGGCCCCGGCCGGTGGACCGCGGGTGGAGGTCGTCGCCACGGCCAAGCGCGACTTGCGCGCGGGCGAGACGCTCGACGGCCTGGGCGAGTACATGACCTACGGGCAGTGCGAGACGGCGGCCACGACGGCGAAGGCCGGACTGCTGCCGATCGGGGTGGCAGAAGGCTGTGTGCTCAGCCGTGACGTCGCCAAGGACGAGGTGGTTCGCTACGACGACGTACGCCTGCCGGAAGGGCGCTTGGTCGACCGCCTGCGCGACGAGCAGCGGGCGCGCTTCGACGTGGTGGCCGCCGGCAACGAGGAGGCAACCGCATGAAGGCAGTGATCCTGGCGGGCGGGTTGGGAACCCGCCTCTCGGAAGAGACGACGCTCAAGCCGAAGCCCATGGTGGAGATCGGCGGCCGGCCGATCCTGTGGCACATCATGAAGATCTTCGAAGCGGGCGGGGTGAACGAGTTCGTGATCGCGCTCGGCTACAAGGGCGAGATCATCAAGGAGTACTTCCTGGACTTCTTCGCCATCCACAACGACATCTCCGTCGACCTCGCGACCGGCCGCACCACCATTCACGACGGGAACCAACCCGACTGGAAGGTGCACCTGATCGACACCGGCCTCGCTACCCAGACCGGTGGGCGGCTCCGTCGGCTGCGGTCGTGGCTTAAGGACGACGAGGACTTCCTCTTCACCTACGGCGACGGCGTGGCGGACATCGACATCCGCAAGCTGGTGGCGTTTCACCGCAACCACGGCCGCGACGCTACCGTCACCACCGTGCGGCCGCCGGCCCGCTTCGGGAACCTGACGTTCTCCGGAGATACCGTGACCAACTTCCACGAGAAACCGGAAGAGGGCGAAGGGTGGATCAACGGCGGCTACTTCGTGCTGAACCGAGCGGCCATCGACGTCATCGACGACGACGCGTCCGTCTGGGAGCGCGCGCCGGTCGAGCGCCTGGTGACGAGCGGCCACCTGTTCGGGTACCGCCACTTCGGCTTCTGGTCATGCATGGACACGTTGAAAGAGAAGAACCTGCTCGAGGAGATGTGGAGTTCGGGCAAGGCGCCCTGGAAGATCTGGGAAGACTCCGCCCTGCACGGAACGCCCGTCCCGACCTGACACGCGCCGGCCGCCCGCGGCAGGACGTCGTCAGCCGCCGCGGTTGCGCAGGAAGATCCCGCCGACGTCGGACAAGTTCACGAAGCGATCGACCACGTCCTGTAGGCCCTGGCTGGCCGTGTCACGGAACGCCAGCGCCTCGACACGGACGCCTCGCTGCTGCGCCAGCTCGACCATGGGCACGAAATCGCCGTCGCCACTCGCCAACGCGATGACGTCGGCATGGTCGAGCGCGCGTACCAGGTCCGCCGCGATGCCCATGTCCCAGTCGCCTTCGAGCACCACGGCGCCGTCGTCGCCCACGCGATGGACACGCACCTTGCGGCGCCTGACGCGGTAGCCGAGCGCGGAGAGCTTGGAGAAGAAGCCGAACGCCGTGCTATCCCCCTCGCGCTCGACCACGTAGGCGTTCGCGTGGGCCAACGCTCTACCCCGCAACGCCACCTCGAGCAAGCTTCGGTAGTCGACCGAGGCGTCGTGCAGGTCGCGAGCGGCGTAGTACAGGTTCTGGGTGTCGACCAGCAGCGCCACGCGCTGCTCGGGCCACTCGCCCGCCGTCGGCTCCGGCCGGCCCGCTTCCTTGCTCGTTGCTCCGTCCACCATGGCAGTCTACCGCGGAGCCAACCTGTGTCAGCCGAGCCACTTGCCCATGATCAGGTTGTCCTCGAAGCCGCCCGCAACGCGCACCTGCGCGCGTTCTCGGCCCTCCAGCTCGAAGCCCTCGGAACGGTACAGCGCGATGGCGGCCGCGTTCCCCGCGCGCACGTCGAGGCTGATCTTGCGCACGCCGACGTCGGCGCACCAGGCGTACGCATCGTGCATGAGTCGCCGACCGATGCCCATGCGACGGGCGACGGGCGCCACTGCCAGCGTGAGCACCGCGACGTGGCTCAGGCGTTCGGGAACGTGGCGGTTCAGCTCGAGCCAACCCACCAAGTCCTTGCCGTGCAACGCGACCAAGTCGAGCGAAGCCTGCGGATCCGAGAAGCGCAGCCGCCGCTCCATCGCGGCGGTCGAGGGCGGACCGTCTCCGACGAATGCCACCCCCTCCCGGTAGATCGCCCGCTGCAGGTCGTCGAGGTCGGCCACGTCGCTCACCCTCGCCGCGCGGATCGACACTTCCCGTCGCTCGGTCATCGGACGAGTCTAGCCCATGACCCATTCGGCGCCGGACACGCAGAGGCGTCGGTGCCGCCTCGCGCTCGCGGGAGGGATCCTCGTCACGGAAACGCCCGCGCTGCCTGGTATCCTTGCTGGCGCCGCTCGGCCGCGCGGTGCCCGTATCGCGCCGCCGCCGTACGCTCCGGAGGTTCGAAGTGCGCAGGCTGGTCTCTGCCGAGTCCGTCACCGAAGGTCACCCGGACAAGCTCGCCGATCGCATCAGCGACAGCGTCCTGGACGCCATGCTGGAGCAGGACACGAAGGCCCGGGTGGCGGTGGAGACGCTCCTGACCAAGGGCCTCGCGTTGGTCGCGGGCGAGGTCACGACGCGCGCCGACGTGGACGTGCAGAGCATCGTGCGTCGCGCCGCGCGCGAGGTCGGCTACACCGACGCCGCCTTCGGATTCGACGCGGACCACGCCGCCGTGCTCATCGCGCTCTCCGAGCAGTCCCCCGACATCGCCCGTGGCGTGAACCGTGCCCAGGAAGCCGACAGCGGCGACGACTACGACGCCGTCGGGGCAGGCGACCAGGGGCTCATGTTCGGCTACGCCATCGACGAGACGCCGGAACTGATGCCGATGCCGATCCTGATCGCGCATCGCATCACCCAGCAACTGGCCGCTGCCCGCCACGCGAGCGCCATCCCGTATCTTCGCCCCGACGGCAAGGCCCAAGTCACCCTGGCCTACGACGGTGACACCGCCACGCACGTGGAGACCATCGTCCTCTCCACGCAGCACCATCCCGACGTGGAACTCGATGAACTGCGCGAGGACGTCTACCAGCACGTCCTGAGCGCGGTCGTGCCGCCCGAGATGCTGGCCGGAACCCGCCGGTTCCTGGTGAACCCCACCGGCCGCTTCGTGGAGGGCGGCCCTTCGGCCGACGCCGGCCTAACGGGACGCAAGATCATCGTGGACACCTACGGCGGCGCCGCTCCGCACGGCGGCGGCGCGTTCAGCGGCAAGGACCCCACCAAGGTCGACCGGTCCGCCAGCTACTTCGCGCGCTACATCGCGAAGAACGTCGTCGCCGCGAAGCTGGCGCGTCGCTGTCAGGTCCAGCTGGCGTACGCCATCGGGGTCGCGCGGCCGGTGGGCATGTACGTCGATACCTTCGGCACCGGCGTGATGCCCGACGAGCAGCTCGCCGACGTGGTGCGCTCCGAGTTCGACGCGCGACCCGCCGCTATCATCGAACACCTCGACCTGCTGCGCCCGATGTACGCGGCGACGAGCGCGTACGGGCACTTCGGGCGCGAGGGCTTCCCTTGGGAACGCGTTGACGCCGTCCCGCGCTTGGCCGCCGCGGCCGCCAAGGTGGCCTGACCCGAACGCCGCATCCCCGCGCCAGCACGCGCTTTCTGGCGTTCGTCGGGTGACCGGACGTGTGGTACAACTTGGCCATGGCCAGAATCGTGCTGGGCAACCGTGAGGGCTCGGTCGCCATCCGCCAAGGTCGCGCCGTGCTCGAGCAACTCACGGAGGAGTGGCCCGACCTGCACCTGACCCTTCGCACCGTGGCGAACGCGGGCCACCACCACGCGGGCGCGCTGCTCGATGCCCTGACGCGCGGCGAGGTCGACGTCGCGGTCGTGCAACTCGACACCTTGCCCACCGCGCTACCCGAGGGCGTGACGCTGGCCGCCGTGCTGCGCCGCAGCGAGGCGCGCAGTGCCCTGGTCGCGCGCGGTGGGCGCGCGCTCGAGACGCTGCCCGAGGGAGCGCGCGTGGCGGTGGGATCGGAGCGCGACGCCGCCTTCCTACGCGCCCTGCACGGCCGCGTGACGGACGAGGTGAGCCCGGACCCGGCGGACGTCGTCCTGGCCCGGCTCAGCGCCGGGGAGATCGATGCTGCCCTGCTGCCCGCTGCCACGCTGACGACGCTCGACCTTCGTAACCGCATCGACGAGGTGTTGGACGCCGAGACGTTCGCGCCGACCCCGGGTCAGGGCGCGGTGGGACTGGCCGTGCGCTCCGACGACGACCTGGCCTTCGAGACCGCCTACTCGCTACAGCACCGCCCGAGCTACGACAGGATCCGCGCCGAGCGCGCCTTCGCTGCCGCGCTTGAAGGCCATCCGGTCGGCGCGCTGGCGAGCGTGACCGACGATGGCGAGCTGACCTTGTTCGGCGCCGTGGTATTCGACGGCTCGACGTTGCAGGCGACCGTCACCGGAGAAGCGCGCGAGGCGGAAGACTTGGGGCGCGAACTCGCCAACGACGTCCGCGAGCAACTCGCGGCCATCTGACGAGCCGGGCCCGGAGCGCAACCGCGTTCCGGGCCCACGAACCGACGATCTCGATGGAACGTCTTCAGGACGCTTCCTGTGCTTGCTTGCGTTCGGCCAGAATGCGCTCGGCCACCTGCTGCGGGACGCCATCGTAGCGGTCGAGCTTCAGCGAGAAGGCGCCACGGCCGCCAGTCATGCTGCGCAGGTCGGCGGAGTACGACTGGATCTCGGCCATCGGGACGTGCGCGCTCACCACGCTGACCGACCCCTCGCTGTCCATGCCCAGGATCCGGCCGCGCCGGGTGTTGAGGTCCGAGATCACGTCGCCCGTGAACCGGTCGGGGACGCGCACCTTGATCAGCGCGATGGGTTCGAGCAGCGTCGGCTTGGCATGCTTCATAGCATCCTTGAAGGCGTGCGCCGCCGCCACCTGGAACGCGATGTCCTTGGAGTCGACCGGGTGGTCCTTACCGTCGTAGACACTGACCTTCACGTCCTGCACGGGGAAGCCACCGAGCACGCCGGCATCCAACGCGCTGCGTGCGCCCTTCTCGCAGCTCGTCTGGAACTGCGTGGGGATGGCCCCGCCGACGACCTCCCAGGAGAACTCGAAGCCTTCTCCGCGAGCGAGCGGCGCGACCTTGAGCGCGACCTCGGCGAACTGGCCGGCACCACCGGTCTGCTTCTTGTGGCGGTAGCGCGCGTCACCGTTGCCCTGGATGGTCTCGCGGTACGCGATGGTGGGCAGGCGTGTCTCGACCTCGACTCCGAAGCGCTCCTTCAGCGCCGCGATGGCGATCTCGAGGTGAACGTGGCCCATGCCCCACAGCACCGTCTCGTGGGTGTCCGGGTTGCGCTCGAGCACCAACGTGGGATCGGCCTCGAGCAGCTTGGCCAGCGCGTCGCCCAGCTTGTCCTCGTCGGACCGAGCTTTCGGGAACAGCGCCATGGCCATGACCGGGGACGGGAACCGGATGGGCGCCAGCACGAACTCGTTGCCGGGTGCCGTCAGGGTGTCGCCGGTATGGACGTCGTCCGCCTTGGTCAGCGCGCCGATCATGCCGGCCTCGAGCTCCTTGACCTCGTCGAGGTCCTTGCCTTTGGGAACGAACAGGTGCGCCGTGCGGAGATCGGCTCCCTGGGTGGCGTCGCGCAGCGGTTCGCCCGCCTTGAGCTTGCCGGAGAGCACGCGCATGAGCGAGACCTTACCGAGGTACGGGTCCACCACGGTCTTGAACACGCGCGCCGAGAACGGATGGTCGACGCCCAGTTTCGGCGGCGCACCTCGTTCGGTCACCAGCTCGGCGTGGTCCTCCACGTGCCGCACACCGCTCAGCATGAAGTCGAGCAACAGGCTCACGCCCATGACCTTCGTGGCCGACGTCAGCAGCACTGGTGTCAGCTCGTTGCGGCGCACCGCGGCGTCGAACGCGGCCTTGAGCGCGTCGACTTCAAGGTCGGCGTCCTCGAGGTACTGCATCATCAACGCGTCGTCGGTCTCGACGATGGCTTCGATCAGGCGCTCGCGGTACTCCTGCGCCACGCCCGCGACCTCGTCCGGGATCGGGATCTCCTTCGGTTCACCGTCCGGCCACTCGTACGCCTTCATCGTCAGCAAGTCGACGATGCCGCGGAACTTCTCGGCCTGACCGATGGGGATCTGGATGGCGGCGATGTTGCCTGGCAACGACGCCTCGATGTCGGCCATGGTCCGGAAGAAGTCGGCGTTCTCGCGGTCCATCTTGTTGATCACGAACATCGTGGACAGCTCGCGTTCGAAGCTGCTGGTCCACACCCGCTCGGTGCCCACCGCCACGCCCGATACCGCCGAGACCACGATGATGGCCGCGTCCGCCGCCGCCTGGGCCCCACGGATCTCACTGACGAAGTCGGCGTAGCCGGGGGTATCGATGACGTTGAAGTCGTTCCCTTTCCACTGGAAGGGGTGGACGCTGGCGTAGATGGAGATCTTCCGCCGCTTCTCCTCCGGCGCGGTGTCCGAGGCGGTGTTCCCGTCTTCCACCTTGCCGAGGTGCGAGACCGCGCCTACGCGGTAGAGGATCGCCTCGACCAGCGACGTCTTCCCCGCACCGCTGTGCGACAAGACGGCGACGTTGCGGATGTGGGACATCTCTGCTCCCTTTCCTGCGACCCTGGGGCCGCTTCGTATCGGACGGCTCGGGAGTTCCCCGGTTGGTGGAGCGAGTCTACCACAGCCGGCCAGCCTCTCAGGCCTTGCTGACATGCCCGTTATCGCGTCAGGGACTCACTTAGCGAGATCCGCTCCTGTGCCAGTCATAGTCCGGGCGGAGGGCCTTCTGCTGCTAGACTCAGGCGTGCCGCTCGAGCGCGAACGGAAGTTCTCATCGCCGGAAGGACACGTTCCGAGCCGGGCCGAACTGGCGCTGTCCCTGGACGACACGGACTTCTCCGTCGACGCAGGCCGCGTCGCGCGGCAACGCGACATCTACTTCGACGACGCCCGCGGCAGCCTGCGCGCCGCGGGGTGGGCCCTTCGCTTGCGGCAGGTCGCCGGCCGCACGATCGCCACCGCCAAGAGCGCCGGCCGCGTCGTCGGGGCGCTGCACGAGCGCGAGGAGATCGAAGAAGAGGTACACATCGCCGCCGCCGAGGTGACGGCGGCGAACGTTGCGCCGACATGGCCCGCCACGATCTTGCGCGCGCTGGAGGCGTGGGTGGATCCGACGTCCGTGGTGCCGGTCGTTCTGCTCGACACCGCCCGCATCGCGTTCACCTTGCAGAAGGAGGCCGGCGCCGTGGTCGAGCTCGCGTTCGACGAGGTGCGGTGCCGCTTGCCGGCCGGCGCGACGCGGCCGCAGCACGGCGACCCGTCGACGCACGACCACGCGCCCGACCACGCGTCGACCGACACCTCGGTCGGCGACGGGCGCGCCTTCGATCCGGAAGCGCTGTTCCACGAGGTGGAGATCGAAGCGAAGGCGGGCGCGACCGACGACGATCTGCACGTGATCGACGAGGCGCTCGCGGCGATCCTGACGCTCACCCCCAGCAGCGTGAACAAGCTCGAACGCGCGCTGGCGCTGCTCGGGCCGTTCCGGCCCGACCCGCGCGCGAATGGGGGCTGAGACCGTGCGCATCCTCCTGGTACGCCATGCCGAGGCCGAGCCCGGCCATCGCGCCGATGGTCTCGACGCCGCCCGCGGCTTGACCGACACGGGCCGACGACAGGCGGCGGCCATCGCCACCGCGATGGCAGCGCTGCTCGACGAAGGGCTGCACCAGCTCTTCGCCAGCCCCAAGGTCCGCGCGTGGGAGACCGCCGCACCGCTGGCCGGCTGGTTGCCACCCGGTCGGCAGGTCGTGCCGCTCGCTTCGCTGGCAGGCGGTGACCCCGAGGACGTGGTGGCCGACCTGCGCGCGGTCCTACGGCCGGCGTCGGACGAGGTCGTCGCGTGCGTCGGCCACCAGCCCGACCTGGGGTTCTTGGCTTCGTACCTGACGGGGACGGATCCCGAACGCTGGCCGGCGCGCGTAGCGAAAGCGAGCGTGATGGAACTCACCGGCGATCTCGCCAGGGGCGGCATGCGGGTCGAGGCACTCCTTCCGAACCGGTATCTGGCGTGCATGGCGCCCGCCGGCGATGGCAGCGAGTAGCGGCCGACCGGCGCGGCGCCTCCGGGGCGGCGCGTGGTCCCGGCCGGCCAGGTGGACGCTCAGCGGGTGAGGTAGCCCCCGTCGACCGGCAGGTAGGCGCCGGTGACGAACGAGGCCTTGTCGGAGGAGAGGTACACCACGGCATCGGCGACTTCCTCGGGCCGCCCCAGGCGGTTGACGGGGTGCATGGCGGCGATGCCTGCGAGGGTCTCCTCATCCATCGCGCTCAACAGCGGCGTGCTGATGAACCCCGGGCCGACCGCGTTCACGCGCACGCCTTGGGTGGCGTACTCCATGGCCGCCGTCTTCGTCAGGCCCACCACACCGTGCTTGGCCGCGACGTACGCCGGCGCGGTGGCGAAGCCGACGTTCCCGAGGATCGACGCCATGTTCACGATGGCGCCCCCGCCGGACGCGAGCATGGCCGGGATCTGGTAGCGCATCCCGTAGAACACGCCGTCGAGGTTGATCCCCAAGACCTTGCGCCATTCGTCGATACCGTACTCGCCCGTGAGCTTGGCCGGACCGCCGATGCCGGCGTTGTTGCAGGCGACGTGCAGGCCGCCGAATCGCTCGACCGTTTCCTCGACCAGCCTCCGCACTTGTTCTGCATCCGCCACGTCGGCGCGCGCGTAGTGCGCCTCGCCGCCCGCAGCCGTGATGCCGTGAACGACCTCGAGCCCGTGGGCGTCCACGATGTCCGAGACGACGACCGTGGCGCCTTCCCGCGCGTACGCTTCGGCGACCGAGCGTCCGATGCCGGACCCGGCGCCGGTGACGAGCGCGACCTTCCCTTGGAGGAGTCCCATATCGACCTTCCTTTCGTTTCGCCGCCACGGGGGCGGCGCTTCGTTCACGGTCGCACGACCCCATGCCGCCTCACATCCGACGAATGTCCTCGGACGGCCCGGCCAAGGAGGCGTGCGCCCCACCTTGCATTGTGAGGCGCACGCCTGTTCGTTTCTGTCGTGTCAGCGCAACAAGAGCTGCAGCAGTTGGTGCTGGAAGAACATCACCGTCGCGCCGAACACCGTGTGCCCGATCAAGTACGACAGGATCAGCGTGAAGGGGTTGCGGTACTCGCCCAGGGGATGGAAGTCGGTCGCGATGAAGGTCGTGATCAGCGCCATGAAGATGCCGTGGCCGAAGCCGCCGACGAGCCCGACCAACGGGTACATCAGGTTGACCTCGGTCGGCAGGCCCGGCAGGATCACGTAGCGCGGGACGTCGAACGGACCTTCGAGGAACATCAGCACGAAAGCGCCGTAGAACATCGCGAACAGGATGCCGCCCGTGAACAGCAGCATGATGCCGAGCACGCGCGCGCGCTCGTCGACCTTGCGGGTCCACATCGAGCCCAGCGCGCCGAGCGTGTCGTAGTAGGGTCCGCCCCATGTCGCGGGCAGGTACAGCACCACCAGCATCACTGCGGTCGCCGCCAAGCCGGTGACGACGGAAGACAGGATCAATGCCGTCAGCATGGCCCCTCCTCGCGCGGCCGCAGCCTCACCACAGCCGCAACCCCGGCAACGCGACCTGGTTGGTGAACATGCTGATGAGCGTCGGCAGGTACGCCAGCGCAACCAAGAACGCGGCCAACACGAACCACGCCCCGAGCCGGTCCATCATCTGCACGACGCCGACCGCACGGATCTCGCGCGCCTCGGAGAACGGGATGGCAGGCACGTCGGCATCGGCCAGCCGCTTGCCGAACAGGGTTCCGAACAACACCGTGAAGTACATGATCACCGCGGCCAGCAGGATGATCCCGCTCACGGCCGTGAGGAACTGCGGCACCGCTGCGTCGGCGTAGATGCCCTGCAACTGCTCGGGCAGGTTGGAGATGTGCGCACGGCGCGGCACGGCGTAGAGCCCCTGCCAGTGCATCCCGAGGCCGAACAGCATCATCCCGACGAACCACGTCCAGGCCGACCACAACGCCAGGCGCGTCGAGAAGAGCGCGCGCTTCGTGAGGTGCGGCACCCACCAGAAGGTCATCCCGAAGAAGGTCAACGTCGTCGCCGTTCCCACCGTGAGATGGAAGTGCCCGGGGATCCAGGTGGTGTTGTGCACCAGCAAGTCGAGCGTGAAGCTGGCGTTGATGATGCCGCCGGCGCCCCCGAAGATGAACGAGATCATCGCGAGCACCTGGGCGGTGAACGACGGGTTGCGCCACGGCAGCTTACGGATCCAGCCGAGCACGCCCGTTCCGCCGGCGCGACGACCGCCCACCTCCATCGACGCTGCCACCGTGAAGGCCGTGATCATGCTCGGGATGCCCACGAACATGGTCAGCAGCGAGTGCACCAGCTTCCACGCCACGGGGATGCCCGGGTCGGCGAACTGGTGGTGGAACCCGACCGGCGTGCTGAACATCAGGAACATCAGGAACGCCAGGCGCGTCAACGAATCGGACACGAGCTCGCCGCCCGCTTGCTTCGGGATGAACGCGTACCAGGAGATGTAGGCGGGCAACAACCAGAAGTAGACGATCGGGTGACCGGTGTACCAGAAGAGCGTGCGCGCGAGCTGCGGATCGACGCCGGAGATCCAACCGGCCGACCACGGGATCAGGAACACGACGACCTCGACCACGATGCCGACGCTCGCCAGCATCCACATCAACATGGTGACGCTGGACATGTACGTCACCAGGGGCGTCACCTTGCCCGGGTTCGCGCGACGCCACGCCATGCGCAACCGCAGCACCTCGACCGCCCCCATCAGGCTGCCGACCACCACCAGCGCGAGCCCGGTGTAGAACGCCCAGTGCCCCGAAAGCGGCGGGTAGAAGGTGTACAACACCGTCGAGGTGTTCGCGATGATCGCGGTTCCCGCCATCAGCAGCCCGGCGAGCATCACCGCGTACGAGCTCCAGACGAACGGCAGGTTCATGCGCACGTTCAGTTCGCGCGCGGGGAAGTACAGGAGCACGCCGGCGTTGAAGAACGTAGTGAAGACCAGCGCGTTCAGCACGCCGTGCAGCGTGAGGCCCTGGTAGTACGACCGCAAGAACGGCAAGAGGTCGTCGTAGAGGTCGATGCCGCCGTAGTTGAGCGCCTGGAACGGCCCGAGCAGGGCGCCGATCAGCAAGGCTCCCAGCCCCGTGAGGATGAAGGCCGCGGTGACCGCCTTCTCGCCTCGCCAGGTGCCCGCATCGGCGACCGTCATCGTCGTGGGAATCGTTCCTACCGTCATGGCAGCTCCAGCTCTCCGCGCAGCGCGAACATCTCGGTTGCGCTCAAGGGCGTCTGGCGCTCGTCGGCGATCTCCTCCGCGGCGTACGGCACGAAGTCGGCCGGCAACGCCTCGGGGTCGTCCCAAGCCGTGACGGCGTAGTTCAGCACCGCCGCCAGTTCGACGTCCGAGAGATGCGACCACGCGGGCATCTGGCCGTTGTAGCCCACGCCGTCGATCGTGATGGCGCCCTGCAACCCGTTCAGGACCAGCTTCACGGGGTAGGCGCGGTCGGCGCGAACGAGGTCGGGAAGGTGGCCCGCGACCGGCGGGAACGCCCCGGCGATGCCCTGGCCGTTCGCCTGGTGGCAACTCGCGCAGTTCGACGCGAACACCGCCTCGCCGTCGACCTCCGCAGGCGCGGCCTGTGCGCTCTGCCGCCGGGCGAACTCGGTCGCGGACACGACTTCGACCCAGCCGACCATCTCGTGGTGGAGGCTGCCGCAGTACTGGTTGCAGGAGACGCGGTAGGTTCCCGGCTCGTCGAAGGTGTAGTGCAGCGTCGCCACCTCACTGGGGATGACCTCGACGTTGATCGAGGTGCGCTCGACCTGATACCCGTGGATCACGTCGCGGCTGGTCAAGTAGAAGCGCACCAGCGCCCCGACCGGCACCACCACGGTGTTGGGCACCCAGATGAAGGCCTGGCCGATGAGCGAGACCTGATACTCGTTCGGGCCCAGGGCGCGCACGCCCGGTTGGGCGAAGAGCGCGCTGGTCGTCAGCGTCGCGGGATCGGTGCGTCCGGCCGTCTGGACGATCTCACCGCCTTCGATCGCCAGCGTGTACGCGATCAGGATGACGAACGTCAGCGACATCACTCCGGACGCCGCCAACCAGCGGCGCTCCCACTTGGCGATCCGTTCGTGCGTGGCGTGGTCCATGCCGTCAGCCCCGGACCAGCGTCAGGAAGAACATGCCGAACCACAGCACCAGGATCGTGGCGGCGAGGAAGAACGTGATCGCCACGGCTCCCGACGGGCTCTCACCGTTGTCGGGGGGCGCGTCGGAAACGGGTGGTGGAGTAGGCCGACGGTCGGTCACGGAACACCTCCAGGGTACGAAGCCACGTTCGGGCCCCTGTGATTTGTCAACTCGGCAACACCATAGCGCACGCGCGCGCGTCCAGATGGCGGATAACTGGGCCCTGAAGACAAGTCCGGGATGCCCTCTGCGCCTACCGTGAGGGTATGGCAGCAGATCGCGTCGTCATCGCCGGTGGAACGGGATTGCTCGGTGGAGCGCTCGTCGCTGTGCTGTCCGACGTCCGGCCGGAGTACGAGTTGATCGTCCTGAGCCGAGGCGGGCCGGACGGCGCGGCGACGAGCGACGACGCCGGGGTGCTCCCTGCCGGCGCCGGCGGGCCGCGACTGGTTCGCTGGCGCCCCGACGCCGCTGCGGCCGGCGACGAGGCGGAACTGCTCCGACTCGCGACCGTCGTGAACGGCGCGCGCGCGGTCGTCAACATGGCAGGCGCGTCGATCGGTGCCGGCCGGCTCGGACCCGACCACGTCGCACGCGTGCGCGCGAGCCGCGTCGACGGAACCACCACCCTGGTGGAAGCGGCTCGGCGTGCCTCCACCGCGCCCGAGGTGTTCTTGCAGGGAAGCGCCATCGGGATCTACGGCGACCGCGGTGACGAGGTGCTGACGGAGAGCGCGGCGCTGACCGAAGAGGGCGTCTTGGCAGAGAGCAGCCGAGCCTGGGAAGCGGCCGCGGCGCCCGCTGCCGAGCGCAGCCGACTGGTGATCGGACGCACGGCGTTGGCCCTGCATCCCGACGCGCCTTCGTGGCAGCGGATGATCCTGCCGGTGCGGTGGTTCGTCGGTGGGCCCCTGGGAACCGGCAGGCAATGGCTGTCGTGGATCACCGCCGAAGACCACGCACGCGCGCTGCTGCATCTCATCGACCAAGACGAAGGATCCGGGGCGGTCAACCTGGCCGCGCCCGAACCGCTGCGACAGGCCGACCTGGTGCGCGCCGTCGCGCGACGCCTGCGGCGGCCGGCGTTCTTCCCCGTTCCCGCGCCACTGCTCCGGCTCGTCCTCGGCCGCTTGGCCGACGCGACCGTCCTGCCGAGCGCCCGCGTCGTACCCGAGCGTTTGCTCGCCGGCGGCTTCCGATTCCGACACCCGACCTTCGACGTCGCGCTCGATCGCCTCTTGCCTCCACGGAGTACGTGACGATCCACCGGAACCGGACCCGGCGGCGCCGAATGCCGCTGCTATACTCCGCGCATGCCGCACGCCCCCACCACCAGCACACGTTCCACGCGTGACGAACGGCTCTTCGAGCTCGTTCGCCGCGAGGAGGAGCGTCAACGCCACGGCCTCGAACTGATCGCGTCCGAGAACTTCGTCTCCCAGCAGGTGCGGGAAGCCGTCGGCTCGGTCCTGACGAACAAGTACGCCGAGGGGTACCCCGGCAAGCGCTACTACGGCGGCTGCGAGGTGGTGGACGAGGTCGAGCGGCTAGCCATCGCACGCGCCAAGGAGCTGTTCGGCTGCGCCTGGGCCAACGTGCAGCCGCACTCGGGCTCGTCGGCGAACTTGGCGGCCTACTACGCCTTGCTCGAACCGGGCGACCGCGTCCTAGGAATGGACTTAGCGCACGGAGGTCACCTGACCCACGGCTCGCCCGTCAACTTCTCGGGGATGGCGTACGACGTCGCCGGGTACCCTGTCGATCAGGAGAGCGAGACCATCGACTACGACGAGGTGCGCAGGCGCGCGCACGCGCACCGGCCGAAGATGATCATCGCCGGCGCCAGCGCGTACAGCCGCTTCATCGACTTCGCGCGCTTCCGGCAGATCGCCGACGAGGTCGGAGCGCTGCTGCTGGCCGACATCGCGCACATCGCGGGCCCGGTGGCGGTGGGGCTGCACCCGCATCCGCTGCCGCACGCCCACGTGGTCACCACCACCACGCACAAGACGCTTCGTGGCCCGCGAGGCGGCATGATCTTCGGCAACGACCCGGAGATCGGCAAGAAGATCGACCGCATCATCTTCCCGGGCACGCAAGGGGGGCCGCTCGAGCACGTCATCGCGGGCAAAGCGGCAGCGTTCTTCGAGGCCCTCCGGCCCGACTTCCGCAGCTACACCCAGGCGGTGCTGGACAACGCCAAGGCGCTCGCCGCGGCGATGGCGAAGCGCGGTTACCGCATCGTGGCGGGCGGCACCGACAACCACATGTTCCTGATCGACCTTCGCCCTCAGGGGATGACCGGCAACACCGCCAGCAAGCGCCTCGACGCGGCGGGCATCACCGTCAGCAAGAGCATGATCCCGTACGACCCGGAGAAGCCGTGGGTTACCTCGGGGATCCGCATCGGCACGCCCGCGCTCACCACGCGCGGGTTCACGTCGGGCGAGATGCCGGCCGTTGCAGACCTGATCGACCGCGCCTTGACGCACGATGCGAGCGAAACGGTGGCCTCCGAGGTGCGCGCGCTGGCCTCGGCGCACCCGATGCCCTAGGGCGAGTGGGACTCTTGCGCACGAACGATGCCGTGACGCGCGACCGACGGGCGGGCGCACGTACGATGTCGTAGCGCGCGATCGACGGGCTAGCGTCCAACCGAAGCCGAAGCGACGAAGCGCTGCCGGGGCTGTCGCGCCGGCGCTCACTGTCCTTGCCAGGCTTCAACGTCGGCGCCGCAGACGCTCCATCCCCTCGCGCAGACTCACCCGCATGCGCTCGACACCCTTGGCGATCTGGCCGAGCTCGTCGTCGCGTGAGAGTTCCACGGGGCGTTCGAAATCGCCGTGGCTGATGCGGTCGGTGGCGACGAGCAGATAGCCGATCGCGTCGGTCAGCCCCCGCGTGAGCGACAACGCCGCAAGCACGGCGAAGAGCACCGGAATCAGCCCCACCAGCGCCACCGTTCGGAACACCTGCGCGGCCGCCGCGCGCTCTACGTCGGACGCGACACCGACCACCACCGCGCCCACGGGTGTGCCCAGGCGCTGCACCGAAGCGGCCGCGACCATCGGCTCCTCGGTCGCCAGGCCGAGCACGGCCAACGCCGTTCGCCCGCTGGCGCGAAGATCGTCCGTCCACGTCGTCGGCGCCACGGCGGGTGCGGCCGTCGTTGCTCGCGCTCGCGCCAGCACCAACGCGTCTTCTGGCAGTGCGCCCTGACTTGCGCCGTCGGCACGCCACGCCATCAACGTGCTGCCGTCCGCGTCGAGGACGCCGAGGAAGGCGACGCCGTTGGCTGCGAGTTCCTGCCGGCTCCGTTCTCCGACGCGAGCCAGCTCGGCCCGCAACAGCGGCGCCGACAACGGCAGGCCGCCGGCCAATCCCTCGATCGTCGTCGCCATCGACAGTGCCACGGCCGCGGCGCGCCGCTCTTGCTGCCCACGAACCAGCGGCAGCATCGTCACGCCCACGGCCAGCAACGCCACGAGGAGCGTGACGATCGCGGGCAAGGTGGCGGCGGTCGCCACGCGCCGTCGCAACCCGCCACGCTCCAACGTCGGCGGGTTGCGCGTGAGGGTGGTCTTCATCGGGTCGCGCGGTGGTGTCGTGGTGGTCTGCCCCGGCACGGTCGTCCTACGGCCGGACGCCGTCGGGTGACGCGACGGCGCATGACCATCGACGGCGACGTCGGCACCACGAACAGCGGCGGTTGCCGCGCGACCGATCACCGTCTCCGGCGCGTTCGCGGGCTCCGTCACGATCGTCGGCTCGTCGTCGGCGGCAGTGGCGACCATGCCGGCGCCCCTTGGTCCATCTGCTCCCGTTGCCGAGGAGGACTCCGTCATCGGTTCCGCAGCGGTGGCCGCCGGCGCGCCTGCCGCCGGGGCGGGTGCCGAACCTGCCGTCGAAGCCTGGCCCGACGCCATCGCCGTGCCGTCCCGAGCGGATCCGGGGCCCGATTGGCGCCCGCCGGGGATCTCGTCGGCCATCGCGCCGCCCGCCTCCGGGACGGACGACGGCTGCGCAGCGGCCTCTTCCTCGGCGAGGAGCGAGACCGCCCG
Organism: Trueperaceae bacterium; assembly: GCA_046484635.1. Lineage (GTDB taxonomy): Bacteria > Deinococcota > Deinococci > Deinococcales > Trueperaceae > CAZACZ01. The sequence goes on along the minus strand of JAWOIL010000084.1, from coordinate 30,600 downwards.
GCCGTCGGCGGACTCCTCGCGGATCTCGACCACGAGCCCGGCGGCGTCCAGGATCTTCGCCACGACGCGCGCCTCGCGCTCGCCAACGGGCCGCGTCACGACCCCGGGTGCGCGCCGCAGCAGCGCCATGGCCTTCTCGGGCGAGATCCGGAAACCGCCGGCGACTTCGCCGACCACGGCCGTGAGGTCGCTGGGAACGGGTTCCCGCACCAGTACGACGTACTTCATCGGTTCCTCCAGGGCTCGGCATCGTACCGCTGCTCGCCGGCGTCACGAGCGTCAGCGGCGTCACGTGCATCGTTGGCGTCGCCGCCAAGCGACTCCACGGTGTCGAACGGATCGACCGGGTCGAGCGCGAAGAGTCTGCGAAGCTCGGCGGCGCGCGAGAGGAACTCGCGCCGGACCCGTAGGTCCGGGAAGCCCCGCTCCACCTCGGCCAAGAACTCGTCCACCGCCGTCACCGGCAACGAGTCGCTCGACAAACCGAGGTCGAAGAGCGCGTCCTCGACCACGATCTCGCCGACCGGCCCGAGAAGGTCCACCGCTTCCCTGGCGAGTTCCCTGGCGAACCGAGGATCCGCAACGGTGGTGGAAGCGAACTCCGCCAGGCCGCTACGGACCAACTCCCTACCCGCGGTGACGATCTCGCCGACCGGCCGGCCGATGACGGCGGCAAGGTCCCGCAGGCTCGCGTTGCCGTCGAGCCTGCGCCAAAGATGCAGCGCGCCGAGCGACAACGCCACCGTCTCGTCTGCCTGGCCGTTGCGTCCTACGTCGTGCGCGAGCGCATGGTGGTGGGTGTGCAAACGGGAAGCGCCGTTGGCGCCATGGACGGGGCGCGACCGCTTGGCGGCGACGGCAAGGACGGAGTCGGCGTCGATGTCGACGTCGACGTCGCCATCCGCGGGGGCGCGCGCCACGTCGGCGCGATGGCTCGCCTCGAGCAACAGGGTCTCGGTAGAACGATCCAGGGTGACGCGGGGGGGCATCACACCTGGGCGGAAGGTGAACCGCCCTTCGGTCCACTGCAGCAACGCGCTCAAGGCCGCCAAGTCGTACAGCGGCCGCGCGTCGACGAACACGATCCGCCCGTCCTGGACGTACACACTGCCATGCAAGCGGTCCGGATGTCGCAACACGAGGCGGCCGGTGGCCTGGCCGAGAGAGAGGTACTGCAAGACGTTCGCCAGCACCCCCTCCTCGATGCGGCCGTGAAGCGTGGTCATGCGGCTGCTCCCTGCATCGATTCGTTCGCATCCTACCAGCGCAGCGGCCCAGCGGGGCGACGTGGTAGGTTGATTCGGCTCGGCAGCCGCCCCGAACGGCAGCGGCCGAGGCCCACTCCCGCGACCCACGACGCAGCCGCGTCGATCTGCCCCGTTCGGCGCCGCCACCATCGCGCCGCTCCCGCACAGGTCGCGAGAGACGAACGAGGAGAGCCCATGCACACCATCTGCTTGATCCCCGGCGACGGCATCGGCCAGGAAGTCGTGCCGGCCACGCGCCGCCTGCTGGAAGCCACGTCGCTCCCGTTGCGGTTCGAGCACGCCGACGCCGGTTGGGAAACGTTCCAACACCACGCCGTCAGCGTTCCCGACGAGACCCTCGAGAAGGTCCGAGCCGCGGACGCCACCCTGGCGGGCGCTTTCACGAGCCCCTCGCATCGTGTCGAGGGCCACCAGGGCGCGATCCGCTACATGCGTCGGTCGCTCGACCTGTACTCGAACCTGAGGCCGGCCCGCTCCCGTCCGGTGCAGGGCTGCGCGCCCGGCGCCGACATGCTGATGGTGCGCGAGAACACCGAGGGGCTGTACGTCGAGAAGGAACGTCGCTACGGTGACGTCGCCATCGCGGACGCCGCCATCACACGTCAAGCGAGTGCCCGCATCGCCCGCGTGGCGCTCGACCTCGCGCGCAAGCGCGGCAAGCGCCTGGCCGTGGTTCACAAGGCCAACGTGCTGCCGATCACGTCCGGCCTGTTCCTCGAGACGGCGCTCGAGGTCGCGCGCGAGTATCCCGACGTGGAGACGTACGACATCATCGTCGACGCGGCCGCCATGAAGCTGGTGCGCGAACCGCAGTCGTTCGACGTGCTGGTGTCCACCAACCTGTTCGGCGACATCCTGTCCGACCTGATGGCGGGCCTCACCGGCGGCCTCGGCATCGCTCCGAGCGCCAACGTCGGCGACCGCTACGCCATCTTCGAGCCGGTGCACGGCAGCGCGCCGGACATCGCCGGCCGCGGCATCGCCAACCCCACCGCCTGCATGTTGTCGGCCGCCATGATGCTCGATCACCTCGGCGAGGCCGACGCCGCCAAGCACATCGAAGACGCCGTCGACCACGTGCTGGCACACGGCCCGCGCACCGGGGACCTGGGTGGGGACGCCACCACCGAGACCTTCACCGACGCCGTCATCGCCGCCTACCAGGCGGCCTGAACGGCGCGCGGGCCGGGATCGTCGCACCCTTGGGCTTCGTGCGCACCTGGGGCCAGCGGGTCGGTTCATGCGACCTCACGCGCGCCTGCGGTAGATTGGTGGCCGTGACCGAAGCGCCCGCCAGGACGCGGCCCCTCGCGGGGGGCCGGCCGTGATGTACGCGCTGGCCCAGGCCATGCGCGCCATCCGCGGCAACTGGGTGGCGAGCGTGTCGACCATCACCACCATGACGCTGTCCCTGACGATCCTGGCGGGGTTCAGCTTGCTCAGCGTCAACCTCAACCAGGCCCTGTCCGCGCTCCAAGGCGAGCTCGAGGTTGCCGCGTACCTGTCGGACGGCGCCGACGTCGGCCAGCTGACCAGCACCATCCGGGCATGGCCGGAAGTCGAGCGCCTGCAGTTCGTCTCGAAGGCCGAGGCGCTCTCCACGATGGTGTCCGACCTACCGTCGCTGGCGCAAGCCTCCGCGCTGGTCGAGAACCCGTTGCCGGACACCTTCCACGTGCGGCTCTACGACCCGACGCAGACGCACGTGGTGCGCTTGCGGCTCGAGCAGCTCCCGGGCGTGGACGAGGTCGACGACGCCAGCGACGCCGTGGATACGTTCCTGGCGCTGAACGACGCCTTGCGCGTGGGCGGCTCGATCTTGATCGTGGTGTTGTTGTCGGCCGCGCTGTTCGCCATCGTGAACTCGATCCGCGCCGCCATCACCGCAAGACGCGAGGAGATCGACGTCATGCGGTTGGTGGGAGCGTCGCGCGGCTTCATCCGGGCGCCGTTCCTGATCGAAGGGTTCCTGCTCGGTCTCATCAGCGCCGTCCTCTCCCTCGGCCTGATCGTTCCCGGGTACCAGTTCGCCGTGCTGCGCCTATCCGAGCAGTTCTCGTTCGTGCCGTTCGTGCGCGATCCCGTCCTGCTGGGCCAGATCGCCGGCCTGCTCGCGGTCCTGTCTGTGCTCGTCGGTCTCGTCGGCAGCGCGATCTCCGTGTCGCAGTACCTGCGCGAGCAGAGCTGATCGGCCCCCGGTTCCCCCTTCGGGACCGCGGCGCGGCGGTGTTGGCGGCGGTTGCTAGACTGGGCCCGTGCTGCGCGCCGTAGCCCTGGCGCTCGCCATGTCGCTGACGTGGGGGGCCGCCCAGATCGACCTCACCAGCCCCGAACGCCAGGCGCTGGAAGGCGACATCGAGCAGTTCCAGGCCTTGCTCGACCAGCGCGCCCAGGAGCTGGTGCGCATCGAGAGCGAGCTGGGGCGTACGGCCGACGAGCTGCGCCAACGGATCGCGGAGCGCGACCGCGTGAGCGCGGAACTGGCCGACCGGCGCCGCGAGCGCGAGCGGATCGTCGCGCAGATCGCCGAACTCGAAGCTCAACGGGCCGCCACCGAGACGCGCATCGGCGAGCTCCAGGAGCGTCTCGGCGAGCTCGAGACACGCGTCCAACGACTCCTGGTCAATCTGTACAAACAGCGGGGCAGGCGCCTCGGGGCGAGCATCGCCAGCAGCGACAGCTTCTTCGAGCTGCGGGTGCGGAACCACTACCTGGGCCTGTTGGCGACTCAGGACGCGAGCCTGATCCGCGAGCTCGACGGCCTGTTGGCCGACTTGGCGGTCGAGCGCACCAGGCTGGCCGATCAGGCGACGGCGTTGCAGGCGGCCGAGGCCGATCTTGCGCAGGCCGAGCGCGACCTGGCCGATGCTCGCGACCGGCTGAACGTCATCGTGGCCGAACTCGACGCCACGCGCGAGGGCCAGCTCGCGCAGCGGCAGGCAGTGCTGGAAGAGCAGACGCGCATCGAGTCGAGCCTGGGCGACCTGTCGAACCAGTTGGACGCCGAGATCGCGCGTCTTCGCGAGGAGGAGGCGGCGGCTCGCGCCGCGGCCGAGCGTTACGCGCAGGACCGCGAGCGGCGGCTGGAAGCCGAGCGCCAGGCCGACCTGGCGCGGAGTCGCCTCGACGCCCTCACCGAGCCGCTCGCGCCGTTGTCCTCGGGCTTCATCCGGCCCCTGGAAGAGGCGCAACTGGAGAGCCGCTTCGGCGAGGGCAACAACTCGTACGTCGCCATCCGCGCCCCCGTCCCCAACGCCGCCGTTCGGGCCGTGCAGACCGGCCGCGTCTACGCCATCACCTACCTCGGCGCCAACTTCGGCTACATGGTGGCGCTGCAGCACGACGGCAACCTGCTCAGCATCTACGTGAACCTGCGGCAGCCGCTGGTCGAACTGTTCGACACCGTCGACCAAGGGACGGTACTGGGGTACCTCGGCGGGGGCACGTTGGCGCCGAACGACATCCTGCAGTTCTACGCGCGCCGCGAGACGGACGCGGGTAGCCCGTTCATCGACCCCGCTCCGTTGTTGGGGTGGTGACCACGTGATCTGCGCGGCGTGTGGCACGCCCAACCCGGCAGGGATGCGCTTCTGCGGCATGTGCGGCACGCCGCTCGGGCGCCAGGTCACGGGGCGCGAACGGCGCCGCGTGAGCGTGGTGTTCGTCGACCTGGCTGCGTTCAGTACCCTCACGTTCGACCTCGACCCGGAAGAGCTGCGCGACTTGGCCGACGAAGTCCTCACCGGCGTCGCCGGCATCATCGAGGCGTACGACGGCTACGTGGACGCCTTCCAGGGGGACGGACTGATCGCGCTGTTCGGCGCCCCGCACTCGCACCCGGACGACGCCCAGCGTGCCGTGCTCGCGGCTGCTGCCGGTTTGCGCGCGATCGAGGAGATCGGCCGCGCCCGCGGCACGCCGCTGCAGGGCCGGGCCGGCGTCAACACCGGCATCGTGATCGCGGGCGCCGTGGGATCGGGGCGCGTTCGCAGCTACACGGTGATGGGTAGCGCCGTGAACCTCGCCGCTCGTCTCGAGGAAGCCGCCGTGCCGGGCGAGGTTTGGGTCGGCCCCGAGACGTACGAGGCGACCCGCCACCGCTTGCTGTACGAGCCAACCGAGCCGCTCGCGTTGAACGGCTTCCCCAACGTCTCGCACGCCTACCGTCTGGTGGTCGCGCAGGGCCAGCAACAACCCGACCCGTACGGCCACCTGGCGTTCGTGGGGCGCGAGAACGAGCTCGCTGCCCTGCGTGGGGCGTTCGAAGACGTGGTCGCGCGCAGACGGCCGCGCGAGGTGTGGCTGGTCGGCGAGGCGGGGCGCGGCAAGACGCGCTTGTTGCGCGAGTTCCTGCGTGGACTCGACGCGCACGTGACGGCGTACTGGATCGAGAGCCGGCCAACCGAAGAGTTCTCCTGGATGCCCCTGGCGCAGCAGCTCTTCGGGCTGCAAGGCGGCGAAGAGGAGCGGTCGGCGGAGCAACGGGTCCAACGCGTGCTCGACGACGTCCTGCCGAACGAACCGCGCTGGCAGCGAGTCGTGCTCGGTAGCCTCGACCTCGCGCCCCGCAAGACCTGGACGCGCTTGGAACGGCGCAGCGTCGACCGCACCAACGTGGCCTGGCGCGACCTGCTGGCCGCCATCGCCGGCCGCAACGGAGACCCGAGCGCCGTGGTCCTGGTGGTCGAGAACGAGCCGCGCGATCCCAACCTGCTCGAGTTCCTCGCGCTCCTGCAACAGGCGGACGCGCCGATCCTGGTGCTTCGCTCGAGCCGCGGCCGCAACCTGCCGGCGGACGTCGACGCCATCCATCTCATGCCCCTCAGCTACGAGGAGAGCGTGCAGCTGCTCGACGAGGTGGCCAGCCCGTCGCTTCGCGTCGCCGCCAAATCGTTGGTGCAGCAGGTCGGCGGCGTTCCCGCCTACGTGCTCGAGCTCGGCAGGGCGCTTTCGATCACCCAGGAAGAGAGCTTCTCGGGGTCGCTGGCTTCGTTGCTGCAATCGCGCCTCGACATGATCGACAGCCGCGCGCGGCGGCTGTTGGCGCAAGCCGCGTTGGTGGGCGAGGCCGCCTGGGAGGGCCTGCTACGCGAACTCGCGGGCGGCAGCGAGACGGCGGAAGTGCGAGAGCTGGTGTCGGAGAGCCTGCTCGTGAAGCAGGCCACGTCGTCGATCGCGGGGGAGGTCGAGTACCGCTTCCAGAGCGAGTTGCTGCGCAACGCGGTGCTGCGCATGATCCCGTTCGCAGACAGGCCGCACCTGCACTTGCGCATCGCCACATGGTTGGAGCAGCATGCGCCGCTGACGTTCGCCGAACTGACGGCGGAGCACTTCGAACGCGGCGGGTCCCCCGACGCGGCGTACGCCCACTTCATGACCGCTGCCGATCTGTGCGTCACCAGGGGCGACGCAGAGCATGCGTTCGAGTTGTTCGAACGCCTGCTCGACCTCGGTCTCGCCGGTTCGTTCCTCGCCGAAGGCGCCCTCGCGTACGCTCAAGCCGCCATCGCGTCGGCCGACAAGGAGCGCGCCGAGCGGCTCCTGACCGCGGCGGCCCACCACGTCGAGCGTTGTCCGGCCGAGACGCGTGACGACCTCGAGCGTGTTCACGCGCAACTCGAGCAGGACCTGCGCGCGCTCACGAGACGTTGACGCCGGACGGCCGTCCGAACACCGCGAACCACGGCCGGAAGCTCGCATCGGTGTCGATCAGGGCGCGCGCCACCTCGCCGCGATGGGCGGCAGGCAGCGCCGTACGCAAGGCGAGCAGGAACTCCCAGCCGCGCGCCTCCGATACCTCCAGCGCTCGCTGCGTGAAGACCCCTTGAAACCAGAGCGAACGTGCCAGACCGGTGCGGCCGCGCGGATACTCGAAGCTCGCGAGGTCGACCGCCGCCGGACGGGCTTCGCCCGTGCCGACTTGCCGCTGTCGACGGTCCGCCCCGTCGCCGCCAAAGACCTGTACGCGTGCCCACGCGGCCATCCGATCCAAGCGAACCGTCTGTCCGGTCGCGCGCAACGCCTGCGCCAGCACGTACGTCGCAACCAGCTCGTCGAGCCAGCGCACGTGCGTGCGCAGCCCCGAGAGGTTGGCCACCGCGTGGCCCCACTCGTGCCCGACCATCAGGTCGAGGAACTCGCCGATGTCGGCAGGTGGCGTTGCACCCGCCTTGGCCGCTTCCAGGAGCACATCGTCGAACCGCCGCGTGAAGCGCGGTGGGTAGTCTGCCGCCGCCACCACGGATGCGCTCTGCGCCCCCGGCGCGGTGCGGGTGAACGAGAACCCGTACGGGTAGTCGCACAGCCTGCGCCAGTCCGGCCCGGACGCGACGACCAGCGCCACCTCGCCGGTCGTGCCGAGGACCCGCCCCGCCTCGACGTGCAGGGGCGCCAAGAAGTGCCGCAGTTGCGCCGCCCGCGAGCGCGCGCCTTGCGAATGGCGCGTCACCAACGAGGACGCTCCCTGCTCGAGGGGGAGGTCGCGCAGGTACACGCCGGTGGTGCCGAGCGCGGCGCCGCCGCGCCGGGCCGGCCTGCTGCGCCTGCTCCAGGACCTGGCCATGGGCCATCAGTGTAGCGGCAGGCCGCGCTATGCTGGCACATGCTCCCCTGGTGGTTGCTCATCGTTGCCTTCGTGACGGGCGCTCTGGCCGGCACGGCCGGCGCGATCGCCGTGCGACGGCGCAGCGACCCGGAACGTCGCTTGCAGCGCATGCGGCGTGTGCTCGATCGCTTCCAGGGGGAGGTGGCGCAGCACTTCGAGGAATCGGGGACGCTCATCACCCGCCTGCGCGCGGACGTCGAGCAGTTGTACGGCCACCTGGAGCGCGGAGCCGCCGAGCTCACCACCGAGGACGCGACTCAGGCGCGCCTGCGCGCGTTGGAACGGGACACGTCGGTGGAGTGACGCGACGGCGCCACGCCCTGGCCTCGTCCGCATGTGAAGAATCGCGCTCCTGAAGCGAAATCTCTCATCCTGAAGCGGGCGACGTGCGTGGTAGACTCGCATCCGACGTGACGCGCCTGACCATCCTGTTGACGACCTTGCTGCTCCTCGCGGTGGCCTCGGGCCAGGAGCGCTACAACTACCTGGCCATCAACGGCACCATCGTCGACGCCGCCGGGCCGTACTACTTCATCGCGCAAGGCGACAGCGCCAACGCGTACGTGCGCGCGCTGCCGCTGGCCGAAGCGATGGGTCTGCGGGTCGACTACCTGTCCGACAGCCGGACCCTGGTCTGGAGCGATGGACGCCGGAGCGTGCGCTTCGCCACCACCTCGGACGTGTCCGACGGTCTCGTGAAGCGTGACGGCGTCGTCTCGATCGACCCGCCGTTGGCGGGCGTGGCATCGTTGTCGAGCCCGAAAGCCATCCTCGTCGACGGCACGGCCTACGTGCCGGTGGCGCCGTTGGTGGCAGCGTTCGGCGGGGAGAGCGACTGGAGCGCCGAGTCCCGCGTGGTGACCGTCACCACTGCCGACCGCTTGGGCTACGAGATCGCCGCCCCACGCACCGGCCTCGACGGCGGCGTGTCGCGCGTGGCACTGGACGTTCCGTCCGACGCGGTGTACGACGTGGCTGCGGACGCCTCGACCCTGGTGGTCTCCTTCGCCGGCGCCCGGACCGACGGGGCGCGGCTCGAGCTGGACGATCCCAACCTCGCCAGCGTCTCGCTGACCTCCTCCGGAGGACGGGCCGTGCTGGTGGTGCGCACGAAACATACCCTCGATCCCGACGGCGTCGGCTTCCGCTTGGGAGCCCTCGACCGCGGCGCGACGCGCACGCTCTACGTCGACTTCTCGCCGTCGCTTCGCGGTACCGCCGTCGCGGCGCTCGACGAGGCGGCGTCGTCCGCGCCCCAAGCGCTTGCCGCCGCGCCGGAGTCGCGCCAAGTCGTCGTCATCGACGCCGGACACGGGGGCCACGACCCCGGCACCACCTCGGCCCACGCCGTCGAAGAGCAGGTGGTCCTGTCCGTTGCGCTGATGCTGAAGCGGATGCTCGAGTCGGAGGGGCTCGAGGTCATCCTCACGCGCGACCACGACACCTTCCTGACGTTGCAGGAGCGCTCGGCGTTCGCCACGCCGGAGCGGAACATCTTCGTCTCCATCCACGCCAACTCCGCGCCCAGCGCCGACGCCGCCGGCATCGAGACGTGGGTGTTCGGAAAGCCGCTCGACCCGAGCCTCGTCGACCGCGCCATCCGCGAGAACGGGGGCGGCGCCGAAGGTCAAGCCTTGACGGAGGCGGCCCGCCGTACCGCCGACGACCTGGCTGCCGACATCTTGCGGGAGGCCCAGCTCAACTACTCGCTCAGCCTTGCCGAGAGCGTGCAGCAGAGCCTCGTCGGAGCCACCGGTGCGCGCGATCGGGGCGTGCGGGCGAACCTGTTCTACGTCATCCGTACCGCCCGGATCCCCGCCATCCTGGTCGAACTCGGCTTCGTGAGCCACGCGGACGAGGGACGGAAGCTCGCGTCGGAGTCGTACCAGCGGACCTTGGCACAGGGCCTGGCGGACGGCATCCTGACCTTCCTCCGCGGTGGGGGAGTGTTCGCCCGTCGGTGACGGGGCTAGCTCGTGGACCGGCACGTTCGTGCCGTCCAGAGCGCGGATGCTAGCATTGGTCGAGATGTCGAGCGAAGAGCCGATCGGCGGGGCAGGCGGCGTGGTGTTCGACCGCGCCGGTAACGTGTTGGTCTTGCATCATGCAGCCGGAGCGTGGGTGTTCCCCAAGGGGCACCTCGAACCTGGAGAGGGACCGCTCGAGGCCGCGCTTCGCGAGGTCGAGGAAGAGGCCGGCGTGCGCGCTCGGTGTCCGTCACCGGAGCAGCGCTGGGTCACCCACTACCGCAACGCGCGCGGCGAACGGCGCGAGATCACATGGTTCCGCCTCGAGACCGACGCCAACCGGCCGGTCCTGCGCGAGACCGTATTCCCCGGAGGGGCGTTCCTCCCGATGGAGGAGGCCATGCAGCGCTTGAGCCACGAGGCGGACCGAGCGTTGCTACGGACCGTAGCGGCCACGAACGAGGAAGCGGCATGAGCCACGGCCTGCTCGGCAGCATGGGCGACATCGGCGCCGAGCGGTTCCTCGACGCCTTGCGGACGCTGAGGTGCAGCGGCACGCTCGCGCTCTGCGACGACGGCGGCGTGCTCCTGCTCCAGATCGCCAAGGGCCAGGTCGAGGCGAGCTTCAAGCTCGGGACCTACGGCCGGCTCGAAGCCACCGGGCAGACCTTCCATCTGTACCCACACGAGCCCGCCGACGAGCCGCGCCTTCCCCCACGCTCCTCCACGAGCCGCGCTCCGCTGCTGCGGGCGTTGCCGCGCCTGATCCCTGCGCAGCGCCTGCCGATCGGCGCAGTCGACCTCCCGCGGCTCCTCGAGGCTCTGCACGACCGCGCCTTCGACGGGGTGCTTTCGTATGTCGACGACAAGGAGACCGCCGTGGCGCTGCTCGTCGAAGGCACCATCCGCGCCGCCGTGCACGAGCGCGGCGATCAGGTGCACACCCGCGGCGAGGCGTTGCGGGCGCTCCAACGTGCCGGCCGCGAAGGTCGCGGGGGCGTCTTCGAACTCGAAGCGATCGATCCCCTCGTCGCCCGGCCCTTGGCGGCGCTCGCCCTCGGTCGCGCTGCTCCCGCGGAGGCGGGCGCCACATTCAGCGGACTCGAGGTCGACGCCTTCGGGTACCGCTTCTTCCGCAACGGTCAGGCGTTCTTGCGGGTGCTCGCCGAGCCGGTCGAACCGATCGGGCGCTACGCACTCGACCCGGTGCAGGCGGCTCGGGCGCCGGAACTGGCCCTGCCGAGCGAGCCGCCGGGGTGGGAAGACCAACGCTACGCGCTGACGCTCCGTGGCCAAGACGCGTTGAACCCCATGACCGACCTGAACATGGCGTTTCGCACCGAGCACGGGCGCGACGGGCAACGGGTGCTGGAAGTCCTTGGGCGCGGCTCGACGCTCGCGGACGCCGCGCTCGACCTCGAGTTCGAGCTCTCGGAGCTGAAACCGTGGCTGGAACGGCTCGAGGCTGCTGGGATGATCCGCGAGCAGCGCTCTTAAGCGAACCTCGTGACGTATCCTGTGCGGACCGTGGACGCCCACTCGCATCCTCCCCATGACGAAGTCTCGTTGCGTGAGCTGTACCTGGTCTTCCGCCGCGGGTTCGTCGGCATCGTCGTTTTCGCCCTGGTCGTCGGCGTCGCCGCCTTCGTGTTCGCCTCCACCCGGCCGGTGGCGTACCGCGCGGCCGCCAGCGTGCAGGTCGTGCCGCCGCAGCTCTCGAGCCAGACCGTCGGCGCCGACCAGGTTCCGCAAGTGGGCTTGAACGCGCAGGCCTACACGTTGCTGGCGCGAAGCAACGACGTCGTGGCGCAGGCGCTCGGCGTCGCGCCCGATCCGGCCGATGCCACCTTGCGCGACTTCCTGGACGACGCCGAGGTGCGTGCGAGCGACGTCAGCGCCCAGACGCGCCCGAGCGTGAACGCCGAACACGCCGTGACCGCCGCGATCGCCGTGGTCGCCGCGGAGCGCGCCAACGCGTGGGCCGGCGCGTCGGCGACGGCGGCCGTCGCCGCGCTGCGGGCACCCCTCGACGCCGCTTACGATGCCACCTCCGAAGAGCTCGCCACGCGCGAGTCGGAACTGGCGACGGCGGAGGCGGCCTGGGCTGCGTTCGCGGCCGACGACGCCCGCTCCCATCTGACGCAACGGCTCACCGGGCTCGCCACGCTCGAAGCCGAGATCGACGGGCAGCGGGTCCTGCTCGATCGCCTCGTCGCTTCGACCTCGGCCCAGCGCGACCTGCTGGCCTCGGTGGTCACGGCGCGGGAAGGGGGCGACGCCTCGGCTCTGGCCGACCAACTGCGCGCCCTGTTCGAGGCGGGAGCGCTCGACGAAGAGACGGACGCCGCCCTACGCCAGGCGCTCGCCTCGAGCGCGAACGGCGCCGGGCAGGGCGTGCCGGCGGACGAAGTCGTCACGTTGGTGGCGAGAACCCGGCTCGACACGCTCACGGCGAACCTGGCAGGGTACCTAGCGGAACGCGGACAACTCACGGCCGGCCGGGTAGAACTCGATGCCGAAGCGACCGCGTTGCGCACGCGCTTGGCAGAGCTCGAGCGGCAAGCAGCGGGGCTCCAGCGCGCGCTCACGACGGCCCAAGCGGCGCACGCGCGGCTGACGGCGCTGGTCCCGCTGTTGGAGTCGCAGCGGAACCTCGCCCAGGGCGCCGCGCGGGTGGTGGTGCGCGCCACCCCGGCCGTCGACCCGGAGCCCCGCAACCGCGTGATGATCCCGCTCGCCGCCATGCTCGTGGCGGCCATGCTCGCGACGCTGTACGTGTTCCTGCGCGAGGCGGTGCGCGAGCCTGCGCGGGCCGCCGGGGTCGCGGGCCGCGCCTGAGGGCATGGTGAGCAGCGGCTCGGCGAGGGTGCGGACCGTCTCCGATTCCGATGTCCTGCTTACCGGCGGCAGCGGCCGGCTCGGCAGCGAGCTTCAGACGCTGCTCCCCGGCATTCTCGCACCGTCGCACGCCGAACTGGACGTCACCGACCCGAACGCCGTGACGGAGCGTATCCGCGCCTCTCGGCCCAGGTTGATCGTGCATGCTGCTGCGTACACCGACGTGCGCGCCGCAGAGACCGACCGCGAGACCTGCTGGCGCGTCAACGTCGAAGGCACCCGCAACGTGGCCGCGGCCGCCCGTCTCGTCGACGCGGGCCTGCTGCACGTTTCCACCGACTACGTGTTCTACGGCGACCGCGGTGGCTACCGCGAAGACGATGCGCCCGGGCCGGTACGGAACTACTATGCCTTGACGAAGCTCGTGGCGGAGGAAGCGGCGCGGGCCGTGCCGCGCTCCGTCGTGGTGCGAACGAGCTTCCGCCCCCGCGAATGGCCGTATCCCACGGCCTTCGAAGACCTGTTCACCTCGCAGGACTACGTCGACGTGATCGCGCCGGACATCGCCACCATCGTCCGCCACTTCGACGAGGTGCCATACGCGACGCTGCACGTGGCCACCGAGCGCAAGAGCGCCCTCGAGTTGGCCCGGCGACGGGCGCCCGAGGTGACGGGGGGCAGCAAGCGCGACGCCGGCGTCGCCCTGCCCGAAGACATCTCTCTCGACGTCACGCGCTGGCGAGCGCTACGGGCCGCCTGGGCGGTGGCGGACGAGCCGGCGGCGGGCTGATGGAGTTCCTCCCGCTCGCGATCCCGGAAGTGGTGCTCGTCACGCCGCGCGTGCACCGCGACGCGCGCGGCTTCTTCCTGGAGCGCTACCGCCAAGAGGCGTTCGCGGCCGCGGGCTTGCCCACCACGTACGTCCAGGACAACCACTCTCGTTCTCGCATCGGCGTATTACGCGGCCTGCACTTCCAGCACGGAGCGTTCGCGCAGGGCAAGTTGGTCGGCGTCACCCGCGGAGAGGTGCTCGACGTCGCGGTCGACCTCCGGCCCGGCTCCGCCACCTTCGGGCGCTGGGTGAGCGCCATCCTGAACGACGAGAACCTCCGTATGCTGTGGGTACCGCGCGGCTTCGCGCACGGCTTCGTGGTGCGCTCGGAGGTGGCCGACGTGGTGTACAAGACCGACGCACCGTACGTGCCCGGGGCCGACGCCGGCGTGCGCTGGGACGACCCGGCCCTGGCCATCGACTGGCAACTCGACGTGCTGCCGCCGGGCGCGCCGCAGGTCTCGCCCCGCGACGCGAACCTTCCCGGACTGGACGCCGCCGTGGCGGGAGCCGAGCGTTGACAGGAGGAGGAACGAACGTGAGCCTGCACGACACCTTCGTGGTCACCGGCGGCGCCGGGTTCATCGGTTCGGCGTTGGTGCGCGGGTTGGTCGCTGCCGGACGCGGTCGCGTCGTCACCATCGACGCCCTGACCTACGCGGGCGACCGTGGCCGGTTGGTCGACGCCGGTGGCGAACCGCGCCACCGCTTCGTAGAGCTCGACGTGCTGGAGCGTGACGCCGTGCTCGCCATCTTGCGAAGCGAGCGCCCTCGCGCCGTCGTGCACCTGGCGGCCGAGACCCACGTCGACCGGTCCATCGACGGCCCCGAGGCCTTCGCCCGCACCAACACGCTCGGCACCTTGCGTTTGCTCGACGCGGCGCTCGTCTACTGGCGCGAACTCGACGACGACGCCCGCCACGCCTTTCGGCTGATCAACGTCAGCACCGACGAGGTGTACGGCAGCCTCGGGGCCGACGGCCGTTTCGACGAGGGATCGCCGTACGCGCCGCGCTCGCCCTATGCGGCTAGCAAGGCGGCGGCCGACCACTTCGCTAGCGCCTACTTCCACACCTACGGCCTGCCGGTGATCACCACGCACGCCTCGAACAACTACGGTCCGTATCAGTTCCCCGAGAAGCTCCTCCCGCTGGCGCTCGCTCGCGCCCTTGCCGGCCGCTCGGTGCCGCTCTACGGCGACGGCAGCCACGTGCGCGACTGGCTCCACGTCGACGATCACGCGCGCGGCCTGGTGGCGGCCGCCGAACGCGGCCGGCCGGGGGCGACGTACCTGTTCGGCGGCGGGAACGAGCGCACCAACCGCGACGTCCTCGAGACCCTGCTGGGGATCCTCGACGAGCTCGCCCCCGGCGACGACGACCATCGCGAACGCATCACCTACGTGCCGGACCGGCCTGGTCACGACCGACGCTACGCCGTCGACGCCTCGCTGGCGCGCCGCGAGCTCGAATGGGAGCCGGCAGTGCCGTTCGAGGAGGGCCTGCGCTCCACCGTGCAGTGGTACTTGCAGCATCGCGACTGGCTGGACGACGTCACTCGTGGCCGATACGACCTCGAGCGGCTGGGAACGGCATGAACCGGCGTGACGCGAACCAGCCTGGCACGAACACGGGCGGCACGAACACGGGCGGCACGACGTTGCGCGGCATCGTGTTGGCAGGAGGCAGCGGCACGCGCCTCTACCCGGCCACGCTTCCGACCAGCAAGCAACTCCTGCCGGTCTACGACAAGCCGATGATCTACTATCCGTTGTCGACGCTGATGCTGGCGGGCATCCGCGAGGTGCTGGTGATCTCGACGCCGCGCGACCTGCCACGCTTCCAGGAGCTGCTGGAAGACGGCGAGGCGTGGGGCATGCGCTTCGCGTACGTCGAACAACCGCGGCCGGAAGGGCTAGCGCAAGCATTCGTGCTGGGCGAGCCGTTCCTGGGCGGCGCGCGCGCGGCGATGGTGCTGGGCGACAACCTGTTCTACGGTTACGGCTTCCGCGGCCTCCTCGAGCAGGTCGCGCGGCGCGAGCACGACGCGACGGTGTTCGGCTACCAGGTCAAGGACCCGGAACGCTACGGCGTGGTGGCGTTCGACGACGACGGACGCGTGATCGACATCGAGGAGAAACCGGCCCGGCCGAAGAGCCCGTACGCCGTGACCGGGCTCTACTTCTATCCTCCCGACGTGGTGCAGCGCGCCAAACGGCTACGTCCGTCCTCCCGCGGCGAGTTGGAGATCACGGACCTGAACCGGTCGTATCTGGCAGACGGCCTGTTGCGCGTCGAGCGGCTCGGCCGCGGCATGGCGTGGCTCGACACCGGCACGCACGACAGCCTTCTGCAGGCCTCGAACTTCGTCGCGACGCTCGAGGCGCGCCAAGGCATGAAGATCGCCTGTCCCGAGGAGATCGCCTACCGCCAAGGTTGGATCGACGCAGGCCGACTCGCTTCCCTGGCCGACCGCTTGGGGAACAACGGTTACGCCACGTACCTGCGCGATCTGCTGGCGGAGTAGAGTGCAAGCGATGGTGATGCGGCGACCCGATCTGGACGAAGGCGCCCTCACGGCGCTGAACGAACGCTTCGACGGTACGGAACCGGCAGAACTGCTCCGCTGGGCGTGGCATGCGTTCGACGGGAACGTGGCGGCGAGTTCATCGTTCCAGACCCAGAGCGTGCCCCTCCTGCACGCCATCGCCAGGAGCGTGCCGGAGATGCCGGTGCTGTTCCTGGACACCGGTTTCCACTTCCCTGAGACGCTGGCCTACCGCGACCATCTCACGAAGCTGCTCGGGCTCGACCTCGTGGTGCTGTCCCCGCGCTTGGGGCACGACGCGTTCCGCCGCGATCACGGAGAACTGCACCGCACGGATCCCGACCTCTGCTGTCACTTGAACAAGGTCGAGCCGCTGGAGGACTCCCTGCGCTCGTACGGTGCCTGGGTCGCGGGCGTACGGCGCGACCAAACGCGCCATCGCGCCACCGCGCTTCCCATCACCCGACGTCGCGACGGCCTCGTCAAGCTCGCGCCGATGGCGCACTGGACCGACCAAGACGTGGCGCGCTACCTGCACGAGCACGACCTTCCGTCGCATCCGCTTCTTGCGAAGGGGTACCCCAGCGTCGGGTGCGCTCCCTGCACGCGCGCGGTGTTGGAGGGCGAAGACGCCCGCGCGGGTCGCTGGGCCGGTACCGGCAAGACCGAGTGCGGCCTCCACCTGACACCACGCGAACCGTGAGCGACGGCGCCGTCCTGGTCACGGGCGGGCTCGGCTACCTCGGGTCGGAGCTGTTGCGCCTTTCGCCGGCGTGGCTCTCGGGCCATACCGTCCGCGTGCTCGACAACCTGGCCACTCGCGGCGAGCGGGCCCTGGTCGACCTACCATCCGGCTGCCGCTACGAGTTCGTCGAAGGGGACGTACTCGACCCCGGCGTGCTGCGCTACGCCCTGCGCGGCGTGGACACGGTCGTGCATCTGGCGGGCGTGGTCCGCACCCCCATGAGCTTCGAACACCCGACGTGGATGCGGCAGGTGAACACCTGGGGCACCGCCGCCGTCGCAGAGGCGAGCTTACGTGCCGGGGTGCGCCGCTTGGTGTTCTCCAGCTCCACGGCGGTCTACGGCCCTGGCGGTCCGTTCGACGAGAGCGCCGCCTGCCGCCCGGTCGGACCGTACGCGGGCTCGAAGCGCGCCGCCGAGGAAGCGCTACTGGCCGCGGAGCAGCGCGGGCTGTCCTTCGCGCTACTCAGGCTCGGGATGCTCTACGGGCACGCGCCCGGCGCGCGCTACGACGGCTTCGTGAACCGCCTCTTGTTCCTCGCGGGCACCGGCAGGGCCATGACGGTCTACGGCAGCGGCGAGCAACGAAGGCCGATCGTGCACGTGAGCGACGCCGCCGACGCGGTGCTGCGCGCGGCCACCGCAGACGCCGGTACGAGCACGGTTCACAACGTGGTGGAGAGCAACGCCAGCGTCCTCGACGTGGTCGAGGCGGTCAAGGCGGTGCGGCCCACGGTGGCGGTGCGGTTCACGGAGCAGGACGTGCTGAGCCACCTCAGTTTCCTGGTCGACGGCGAACGCATACGACGCAGCGGGTGGCAACCCGCCAAGCGCCTGCGGGAGGCCGTCGGCGAGGAGTTGGCGCGCTTCGCGCGTCTTGGTGCGGTTCCGAGCCCGGCCGACGAGGCGATCGACGCGCTGGACTGAGTGCGGACGCCACCTCACGCGGCACCTGCTGCGTCAGAGGTGCCGAACGAATGCCTCGGGGGCATCCAGGAACTCACGCATCACCCGCACGTGTTCGAGGTCGTCGAACATGCGCTCGACGATGACGCCCTCCGCGATCTCGAGCAAACGGGCCCCAGGTAGCGCCATCAAGATCGGCGCGTGGGTGGCGATCACGAACTGCGCCCCGCGCGCCACCGCGTCCTTGATCAGCGTCAGCAGCGCCAGCTGTCGCAGCGGCGACAGGGCCGCCTCCGGTTCGTCCAGGAGGTAGAGCCCGGCGCCCGTGAGGCGACCGCGGAAGAACGCCAGGTACGACTCGCCGTGCGAGCGCGCGTCCAAGTCGCCGCCGTAGCGGGAATCGATGGCGGCAGCCGAGCCCAAGAAGGGGGCGATGCGCCGGCGGCGCTCCCCCTCGTGAACGTCGGCGGCCGACAGGGAGACTCGCTTCGCCTCCGCGCGCAGTTCGCGCACGTTGCGGCGTTGCGCTTGGACGTAGCCGAAGTAGTCCTCGGCGCGGAGGAACAGGCCGCGCTTGCTGCGCTGCGTCCAGACCAGCTTCAGCGCGTCGGCGAGCGGCCGCACGGCGTCGAGGGTGTCGTCGCGGCCGAGGTCGGCTGCGCTGCCGGTGGCGGGCAAGTCGGCAGCGAGCGCGATCGCTTCCAGCAACGTGCTCTTCCCGCTACCGTTCTCACCGACGAGGACCGTGACGCCGGGGACGAACGAGAGTACCCGCGTCGTGCGCAGGATCGGGAGGTCGAACGGGAAGCCGCCATCCTGCTCGGGCAGCATCACCTTCTGGAGGGCCATGGCGGCCAGTCTACGAGAGTGGCACCTCGGGCTGGCCAGCGCGTGCCGCATTCGCGCGGATGGCCGCGGCGACGTACGCCGCCAGGCCCGCCGCGCGCTCCTCGTAGTGCGCCGTGAAGCGCGGGTCGGCCACGTACGTGTCGGCCAGTCCGACGTGTATGGCGTGGCTGCAATCGTAGAACCAGCGCTGGACGTGGTCGCGGTGCGCCTCGGCAGCGTCCATGGCGCGCGGGCCGTCGGCCGGCACGGCGTCCGTCATCGCCTCGGCGAGACGGTGCTCGATGGCTTCCATCTCGTCGCGCATGCGCACCCAGTCTTCCTTGCGGTAGCCGGATGCGCGTCGCTGGCTCTCGTAGTAGGCGTCCGAGTCGCCCCAGCGCTGCTCCGCCTTCTCGGCGTACCGGCTCGGGTCGTGGTCGCCGAAGACCTCGAGCATGGCTTGCGGATCGAGCTTGATCCCCATCTTGTGTGCCTCCAGGATCTTGGTGAGGTGCGTGCGCTGCGCCTCCAGGCGCTGCGCGTGCTGCTCCAGCGACGCCAACTGGCGCTCCAGGTGGACGATCGCGTCGGTGTCCCCGTCCAGCATGCCGCCGATGGCGCCGAGGTCGAAACCGAGCTCGCGGTAGGCGAGGATGGCGTGCAACCGGTCCAGGTCCGCCCGGGCGTACAGGCGGTAGCCGGCGTCGCTTCGCGCCGAGGGCCGCAACAAGCCGATGTCGTCGTAGTGGTGCAGCGTACGCACGGTGACGCCGGCAAAGCGGGCCACGTCGCCGACGGTGTGACCCTGACCGGTGGTAGCGGATGCCGACCTCGGCATGGGGCACCTCCCCTCCACCAAGAAGGCTAATCCCTACCGTAACGTGAGGGTCAAGCAGCGGGCGGCACGGTTTCGTCCAGGGCATCCCGTTCGTTCAGCGCATCCCGTACCATCGACAGCATGCTCGCTCTGGTGACAGGCCTGGTGGTGCTCGGAGCACTGGTGACGCTCACGACGACGCGCGCACCGGCGGAAACGGTGTTCCTCGGCGCCTTGGGAATCTTGATGGCGCTTGGCGCCGTCTCGCCCGAGGCCGCGTTGGCGGGCTTCGGCAACGAAGCGGTCGTGACCATCGGTGTGCTCTACGTGGTCGCGGCCGGCCTACGCGAGACGGGGGCGGTGAGCTGGCTTAGTCAACGCCTCCTCGGACGCCCCACCCACGAGATGACCGCGCAGATCCGCCTGATGTTGCCGGTCGCGGCGGTGTCGGGCTTCCTCAACAACACGCCGGTGGTCGCCATCCTCATCCCGGCCGTGAGCGAGTGGGCCCGAAAGCAGAAGATCTCCGCCTCGAGGTTGATGCTGCCGCTATCGTACGCCTCCATCCTCGGTGGCACGCTCACGATCATCGGCACCAGCACGAACCTCGTCGTGAACGGTCTGCTCAGGGCCAACGGCGAACGGCCCTTGCGGTTCTTCGAGATCGGTCAGGTCGGCCTACCGGTCGCGGTGGCGGGCATCATCGCGATCCTGCTGCTGTCCCGACGGTTGTTGCGCGACCGGCGCCCGGTGCTGGAGCGCCTGGCAGACCCGCGCGAGTACACCGTCGAGATGACCGTCGACGGCTCCGGTCCGTTGGTCGGGCGCACCGTCGAGCATGCCGGACTGACGGCGCTCGGTGACGTGTACTTGATCGAGATCGAACGCGCCGGCCATGTGCTTCCCGCCATCTACCCCCGGATGGAGCTGGAGCCGGGCGACCGCCTGCTGTTCGTCGGTCTGGTCGACTCGATCGTGGACCTTCAGCGCGTACCCGGACTCCTGCCGGCCGCGGGACAGGTCCACAAGCTCGACGTGCCACGCGAAGGCAGGATCTTGGTCGAGGCGGTGGTGTCCGACTCCGGGCCCCTGGTGGGGCACAGCATCAAGGACGGGAAGTTCCGCACCCATTACGGCGCGGTGGTGGTGGCCGTCGCGCGCAACGGCGAGCGACTGCGACAGAAGGTGGGCGACATCGTGCTGCGCCCCGGAGACACGCTGTTGCTGGAGGCGGCACCCGACTTCGTGGAGCGCAACCGCAACGTGCGTGACTTCTACCTCGTCAGCCCCATCCCCGACTCGAGCCCACCGCGATTCGAGCGCATGGGTACGGCAGCGATCGCGCTCGCCGCGATGGTAGCGGCCGTGGCGCTGGGGTGGCTGCCGATGGTGACGGCCGCCCTCCTCGCCGCCGGCGTCATGCTGCTGACGCGCTGCGTGACGCCGACCACCGCGCGTCGCTCGGTCGACTGGCAGGTGCTGCTGGTGATCGGCGCGGCGTTCGGCCTGGGCCAGGCGCTGGAAGCCACAGGCGTCGCCGCGGGGGTGGCGTCGTTCCTGACCGGCATCGCGGGCACCAACCCGTACGCCAACCTGGTCTTGCTGTACCTGGCGACGGCCGCGTTCACCGCTATCGTCACCAACAACGCGGCTGCCGTGCTGATGTTCTCCATCGCCCACGGCATCGCGACCGGCCTGGGCGCATCCGTGACCCCCTTCGCGGTGACTGTGATGCTGGCAGCGTCCGCGAGTTTCGCGACGCCCATCGGGTACCAGACGAACCTGATGGTGATGGGCCCCGGCGGGTACCGCTTCTCCGACTACTTGCGGCTCGGCGTCCCTGTGACCTTGGTCACGGGCTTCGTGGCGGTGTTGCTCATCCCGAGGATCTGGCCGTTCTCGCCCTGAGGTCGGCTGACCGGCCTCGTCACGTTGGCGCTGGTTCCTTGGGCGTGGCCGCTCACGGCACCGGAGAGGTTCCTGCGGTAGTCTTACCGCGATGGAAACGGGCCACCCCGACGCCGGCGACGACCACACCGTCGCCCATCTTCGTGACGACGTCCTCGAACTCGCCCGCCGGGCGGGCGCGGCGATCCTCGAGGTGTACGCCACCGACTTCGGCGTCACCGCGAAAGCGGACCACTCGCCCCTCACGGCTGCCGACATGGCGTCGCACCGGATCTTGGTCGAGGGCCTGCGCGGGCTCACACCGGACGTGCCGGTGCTGTCCGAGGAATCGGAAGCCGTCGCGAAGGACGTGCGCCACACCTGGCATCGCTTCTGGCTGGTCGACCCCCTCGACGGCACAAAGGAGTTCGTGGCGCGCAACGGGGAGTTCACCGTCAACGTCGCCTTGGTCGAGGGCGGCGTGCCCGTCCTCGGCGTCGTGCACGCCCCGGTGCTGGGCGTGAGCTACGCAGGAACCTCCCACCGGCAGGGCCAATCCGCCAGCGCGTGGCGCTACGACGACCAGGGCGCCGCGCACCCGATCCGTACCGAGGCACCGGGGCACGGCGCGGTGCGGGTGGTCGCGAGCCGCTCGCACTCGAACACCGCCACCGAAGCGTTCATCGACGGGCTGCGGGACCGGTTCGGCGACGTCGCGCTCACGTCGCGCGGCAGCGCCCTCAAGATCTGCCTGGTGGCGGAAGGGGCGGCGCACTACTACCCGCGCCTCGGTCCGACGATGGAGTGGGACACCGCTGCAGCCCACGCCGTTCTCGCTGCTGCCGGCGGCGCCCTGGTTCGTGCCGACGACCACGCTCCCCTGCGCTACAACAAGGACGAATTGACCAACCCGCACTTCTTGGCCCTGCATCACGCCGACGCGTTCTTGCCCCTTACCCCATCGCGCGCACCCAACGAGAGATCCCGATGACCCAGCCCGACACCATGAAGCACTCCGCGTCTTCGCCCTCCGAGTCACCTGCGGCGACGTCTTCGAAGACGATGGATTCGCACACGACACCATCCCCCGCCAGGGAGACCCGCGCGACGCCGCCGAACGCGAGGGTCACGCACCTGAAGCAGCTCGAGGCCGAGTCGATCCACATCATGCGCGAGGTCGCCGCGGAGTTCGAGAACCCGGTCATGCTCTACTCGATCGGTAAGGACTCCAGCGTCATGCTGCACTTGGCGCTCAAGGCGTTCTACCCCGGCAAGCCGCCGTTCCCGTTGTTGCACGTCGACACCACCTGGAAGTTCCGAGAGATGATCGCCTTCCGCGACCGGCGTGCCGCCGAGGTCGGTATGGACCTGTTGGCGCACGTGAACGAGGACGGGGTGAAGGCGGGCATCACCCCGTTCACCCACGGCAGCCGCGTCTACACCGACGTGATGAAGACCGAGTCGCTCAAGCAGGCGCTCGAGAAGCATGGCTTCGACGCCGCCTTCGGCGGTGCGCGGCGCGACGAGGAGAAGAGCCGAGCCAAGGAGCGCGTCTACAGCTTCCGCGACCGCAACCACGCCTGGGACCCGCGCAACCAGCGCCCGGAACTGTGGAACGTCTTCAACGGCAAACACCACCTGGGCGAGTCGATCCGCGTCTTCCCGCTGTCGAACTGGACCGAGCTCGACGTCTGGCAATACATCTGGATGGAAGACATCCCGATCGTCCCCCTCTACCTCGCCGCCGAGCGGCCGGTGGTGGAGCGCGACGGGCAGCTCATCATGGTCGACGATGATCGCATGCCGCTGGAACCCGACGAGACGCCGCGCATGGAGAAAGTGCGCTTCCGCACCCTGGGCTGCTATCCCCTCACGGGGGCGGTGCGGTCCGGCGCAGACACGCTTCCCAAGCTGATCCAGGAGATGCTCCTCACGCGCACCAGCGAACGGCAAGGTCGCGTCATCGACCACGACCAAGCTGGCAGCATGGAGATGAAGAAGCGGCAGGGGTACTTCTGATGCGCGCGTCCGCGCCCCGTACGGCGTCCGCGCGCGGCGCAGGGAGGCGGAAAGCATGAGCCACGCTTCCCCCCTCATCCATGAGGACATCCTGGCGTACCTCAAACAGCACGAGAACAAGGACCTGCTTCGGTTCATCACCTGCGGCAGCGTCGACGACGGCAAGAGCACCCTCATCGGACGGCTGCTACACGACTCCCACCTGATCTACGAGGACCAACTCGCGGCAGTACGGTCCGACAGCGGCCGCTGGGGCACCACCGGCGAGGAGCCCGACCTGGCGCTGCTCGTCGACGGCCTGCAGAGCGAACGCGAGCAGGGCATCACCATCGACGTGGCGTACCGGTACTTCAGCACCGACAAGCGCAAGTTCATCATCGCCGACACGCCCGGACACGAGCAATTCACCCGGAACATGGCCACCGGTGCCAGCACCGCGCAGTTGGCGGTGCTACTCGTGGACGCCCGGAAGGGTGTGCTCACCCAGACGAAGCGTCACACCACCATCGTGAGCCTGCTCGGGATCCGGACGCTGGTGGTGGCCGTGAACAAGATGGACCTGGTCTCGTACGACCAGCGCGTGTTCGACCACGTAGAACGCGACTACCGCGCCTTTCTCGACAATCTCGGCAACGGCTTCGACGTGCACTTCGTGCCCATCAGTGCGCTTGCGGGCGACAACGTGGTGCACGCCAGCGAGCACATGCCGTGGTACCAGGGGCCGGCACTGATGCAGTTGTTGGAGTCGGTCGACGTGACGTCGCGCCGTGACCTCGCACAATTCCGCTTCCCGGTGCAGTACGTGAATCGGCCGCACCACGACTTCCGCGGCTACGCAGGCACCATCGCGTCGGGCACGGTGCACGTGGGCGACGAGGTGATGGTGCTGCCGTCGCGCAAGCGCAGTCGCGTGAAGAGCATCGTCACCTACGACGGTGCGAACGGCGGCGCTCAGCCGCACGAGGCTGCCGCGCCGCAGGCCGTGACGCTGACGCTCGAGGACGAGCTCGACGTGTCGCGGGGCGACATGCTGGCTCACCCCAACGACACACCCAGCGTGACCGACGTGGTCGACGCCAACGTCGTCTGGATGCACGAGGAACCCATGCGCATCGGAAGGCTCTACGACGTCAAGGTCGGGACCAAGACGACGCAAGCGACCGTGCGCCAGATCGACCATCGGCTCGACGTGAACACGCTCGAACGGGGCCCGGCCGAGACGCTGACGCTGAACGAGATCGGCCGCTGTCGCGTGGCCTTCACCACACCCGTCGCGGTCGATCCCTACGCCACGCTGCCGACGACCGGCAGCTTCATCCTGATCGATCGCGTCAGCAACGCCACCGTCGCCGCCGGCATGGTCGAGCGCAGCGCGCGGGAACGGGGCGCATCCAAGGCCACCAACGTGGTGTGGCACGACACCAAGGTCACCAAGGAGATGCGGGCGGACATCAAGAGCCAGAAGGCGTGCGTGCTGTGGTTCACCGGTCTCTCCGGCGCCGGCAAGAGCACCATCGCCAACTCGCTCGAGCAGCGCCTGGCCGCCATGGGGCACCACACCTACCTGCTCGACGGCGATAACGTGCGCCATGGTCTCAACAAGGACCTGGGCTTCAACGACGACGACCGCGTAGAGAACATCCGGCGCATCGGCGAGGTCGCGAAGTTGTTCGTCGACGCCGGCCTGATCGTCGTCACGGCGTTCATCAGCCCGTTCCGCTCCGACCGCCAGATGGTGCGTGAGCTGTTCGAAGAAGGCGAGTTCCTCGAGGTGTTCGTCGACACGCCGCTGGAGATCGCCGAGCAACGCGACACCAAGGGGCTATACGCCAAGGCGCGCACCGGCCTCATCAAGAACTTCACCGGCATCGACTCGCCGTACGAACGACCGGCGAAGGCCGAGGTCGTGCTCGACACCGTGAACACGTCGGTCGAGGACGCGGTGGACGAGGTGCTGCGGGAGCTCGAACGCAGGGAAACGCTCGGGCAAGCCTAGGCGGGGGCGTTCGGCGGGCGGGCGCGGTTCTCCGGGCGGCCGCCGCTACGCTATGCGCGGACGCATCGCTGCCGCACGTGCCCGCAGCATCGGCGCCACGATGAGCACGGTGTTGAACAGCACCCCGACGGCCGAGAACGCGGCGATGGCAACGACCGGGTCGCCGCCTCGCGCACCGAGCACGAGTGCCGCGACGCGCGCGAGCACGTACACGATCTCGTACGCCGCGTGCCAGCGCTGCATCTCCAGCAGCGGGATCATCGTCACCGAAGGGATGTTGACGAACCCGACGGCCAGCCACGGGATCAGGTAGCGGGAGAACGTGCCCGCCAACTCCCACCTCGGCCCGAGCAACCACACCAACAGGTCCGGCGCGAACACGACGGCCACCACCGTGGGCACGACGGCCGCGAGGGCGAGCGTCGTCGTAGCCCGCAACGCCAGCGGGAACAGGTTGCCCTCGTCCTGGGCCCGGCTCAGGCGCGGGTAGAGCACCTGTCGCGTGGAATGCCCTACGAGGCCGATGGGGGCGGCGACGAGGCGATGTGCCATCAGGTACAGGCCCGCCACGCCCGCACCGAACGTCGCCGTCAGGATCACCGCAGGGAGGCCCTGGTTCACCGAGTTCACGACCGCCTGCGGCGCGCCGTAGAGCACGAAGTCTCGGTACTTCGCGACCAGCCCACGCACGCGCGACCACGCCAGCGCGCGCCCGAGGGACTTGGCCTGGCTCCGCATGCTGTCGAGGGCGAGCACGAGGGCGGCAACGACCTGGCCTGCCACGTACCCGAAGAGAAGTCCGCGACTGCCCAGCGCCATCGCCCCCAAGCCGAGTTGAAGGCCGGCGGTGGTGATGGCCCGCATCACGTTGGCGCCGGCGATCCTGCCGAAGCGGTCGGAGCGGGTGGACCAGTAGTTGAGCGCTCGGAATACCCCGACCGCCCCGATGTACACCGGCAGATACGGCAACAACGCCGCCACCCTGTCGTCCCCCAACAGACTCGCCAACGGGTTCCCTGCGAAGGTGACCACCACCGCCGTCACCCCCACCATCGCGACCGTGGCGAGCACGGCGACCAAGAAGACGTCGAACGCGTCGTCCTCGTCGCTCGGCACGACGACCGCTAGGTCGAGCCGCAAGCAAGCGGCCACCCCGAGCACTCCGGCAAGCGCCAGGAACACGCCCACCACGCCGAACTCTTCGGGGTGGAAGAGCCGGCTCAGGAGCGGTGCAACGGCGAACGACACGAGCTGGCTGACGCCAGTCGCGGTGGCGAGGATCCCGACGTTGCGTAAGACGGTCATGGTCGAGGCTTGCGTGGAGCGTTGGGGTGCCATGCAGCCAGTAGCCCTTTGGTCTTCGGGGCACTTCTTGACGTTCGGGACGACGGCATGCTGGAGCGATGATACGTCCGGGTGGGATGGGAAGCCGGGCGGTACGTTCACATGGACTTCAGGGAGGGTTCATGTTGTGGACATGAAGCCGGCGTGGACGGCGGCCCTCGGAAGTGCAAGGGCACGATGGCAGCAACCAACCGGTGCCGGCACTACTTCACGAACGGCGGCGCGACGCTGGCCGCCCCAAACGACAGGTGACCATCGGCGTTTCGCACCGTTGTGCGATAATCGGCGGGCGACGCGCTGCCGCACCGTCGACCGAACCCGAAAGCGACCCCGTCATGAACATCGTAATGAGCAGTTCGAACACGTCGTCGAACATCGGCAACGCGTTCTTCTACCTAGGCGTCCGACACCTCCTGGGCAGCCTCGTCCCGAACGCGCGCGTGTACGAATCGCAGTTCCTGCCCATCAACCCTTACCGGTTGAACCGTCAGCAAGCCGCGAACGCCTTCGACTACTTTGCCGAGGTCGAGGGCGCGGACGCCGTGGTGATCGCCGGGCCCGTCCTGGACCGCGGCTTCGGGCGGCAGTTCGAGCCCGCGCTCGCGCGCGCGGCCGAGGCGGACGTACCGGTCCTGCTGCTCACCGCGGGTGGCCGTGGCTACGACGACGAGGAGGTGGCGCACTGCCGCGCCGTGCTCGAGCGCTACCGTCCCGCCGTCTTCACCTCCCGGGACCGTGACACGTTCGACGCCTACGCCGACCTGGCGCACCGTTCCTACGACGGCGTTTGCACTTCGTTCTTCGTCGACGAGTGGTTCGAGGGATACCCCACGCCGAAGCTCGAGCCGTACCTGGTGTCGACCTTCGACTTCGGTCCCGAGCCACGGCTCGACGGTGTGACACGGGACGCGCTCCGGCAGCGCAAGCCGATCGAAGTGCCCACCGAGGCGCGGCGGACCCGCGCGATGGCCAACAACGTCCGCTACCTGCTGCAGCGCGACCTTCCACGGACCGTGAACGGCATGACCGTCGTGCGGGCGACGCATCGACCGCTGCGCTCGAAGCACCTGCAGTTCCACCGGCCCAACCTCGTCTCGGCATTCCACCACGACAGCTACCTGAACTTGTATCGACACGCCGAGCTGACGCTCACCGATCGCATGCACGCCGCGGCCGTCACGCTGGCGTTCGGCCGGCCCGCCTTGCTGACGCTGGCCTCGAACCGGACCCGGCTGTTGGCGCGCGCCGGCTTCGCAGCCGTGCAGGGCGAGGTGCTGTACCCCGACCCCACTCGCATCCGCGAGGAGAAGGCGGCGATGCGCACGTGGCTCGCGACCGCCTTACCCGAGGCGCTGTCGACATGAGCCGCCGTTTCCTGGTCTTGATCGGCCCGACACGAACCGGGACCACTTCCCTCTACCGGTACCTGGCGCGCGACCGCACGAACTTCGCGGCCTCGACGATCAAGGAGACGAATGCCTTCTTGCCCCCGAGCGGCCGCCGTGCCGGCGCGGGCATCGAGGCGCGAACATCGCGTTCGGACTACCTCGCTTCGTTCCCTAGCGCTGCGGGCGACCACGTGCTCCTCGAGGCGTCACCGTTGTACTTCGCCGCAGCCAGTTCCGTCGCCGCCGGCCTGCGTGACGCTCTGGCGGGTGACGACGTGCGGGTACTCGCCACTCTTCGCGAGCCTGTCGAGCGCTTCGCGTCGCTCTACCGGCACGTCGTCACGAAGCGCAACGTCAAGGAAGACCCCGTCCCGTTCGAGACCTTCGTGCACGATGCGCTCGCGGCTCGCGACGAACTGGGAAACGCCAACCGCGCGGACGCGAACCGCCACGCCTTCAACGAGGGCCGCTACTCCGAGCTGCTGATGGCTTGGTCAAACGCCCTGGGCGCAGATCGGGTGCGAGCGGCGTCGTTCGACGCTTTGGCCGACGATGAAGCCCGGAGCGACACGCTTCACGCGTTGTACGCCTGGCTCGGCCTCGAGGACGAAGGACACCTCGCCACGCCCTACATCACCGAGAACCGCGGCAGGCAGGTGCGCGCGAAGGGCGTTCACGCCGCAGCGCTGCGCCTCAACGACCGATTGGAACCACTCTTCAACCGGCTCCCATGGCTGCGAGACGCGGCCCGCGCGGTGTACTACCGGGCGAACGAGAACCGCTCTGCCACCAAGGAGTTCGCGGTTGCGGCCATGGACGACTTGAGGGCGGCTTACACCGGGGCCAACGCCGACTTGGCCGGGACGCTGCGGCCGCTGCTGCTAGGGCCCCTCCCTCACTGGTGCCAAGAGGATTGATGCGGCGCGTCCTATCCGGCGGGTTCTTGGTGCGTGGTCTGGGTGCCGGGGCATCGGTCCTGCTCAACGTGGTCGTGGCTCGAACGATGGAGCTCGACGCGGCCGGTCTGTTCCTGCTGACGATCTCGATGATGCTGTTCCTGTCTTCGGTGATGCGCTTCGGCAGCGACGCGGTGACGATCCGGCTACTCTCCGGGCCCCTCTCGCGCCATGCGGACCGCGCCGAGGAACCGCCAAGCGGCCCCAGCGAGCGGCCGACTACGGCATCGGCTCCGCGCGACCCGTCGACGACGTTCACTACCCTCGTCGTCCTGGTGCTGACCGCGTTCGTCATCAGCACCGCGCTGCTGGCGGCCGCCGCTTGGTCGTTCGGCGACGCGGGCGGAGACGGCTGGGGTCGCAGTCCCGTAGTGTGGGCGCTTCCGGTCCTCACGCTTCTGTACAGCGGCGCCTTCTCACTATCCAGCGTCGGCTTGGCGTCGGGCCGCATCGTCGAGGGGCTGGCGACCCGCAACGTCGTCTCGAACCTGGCCACCGCCGTGCTCGTTGGCGGCGTCGCACTGGTCGTGGCGCCGGTGCCGCTCTGGGCCGCCTACGTCTGCCTGGCCGTCGGTCTCGCGGCCGCCGCGATCGTGGCGCTGAGGCGCTTCGTGCGGAAGGCGGGGTTGGCGCTCACGACGGTCAGGGCGAGCGATGTGACGGGCATGGCGCGGTTCAGCGTGCCGTACGTGTTGACCTCGTTCTTCGAGCAGGCGCTGCTGTGGGGCGGACAACTGGCAAGCGCAGCCTTGCTGTCGACGGGTGACATCGCGCGCCTGGCCTCCGCTCAACGCGTCGCGATGGTGCTTGCCTTCGGTTTGATGGTCGTCAACAGCGTCATCGCGCCACGGTTCGCGGCGGCCCATGACGAAGGGCTGCACACGCGCATCGCGAGGCTGTACCAACGGTCGCTGCTTCTCTCCGCCGGGATCGGCATCCCCGTCTTCGTGGTCCTGTTCGTAGCGGCGCGCCCGATCATGGGCCTCTTCGGCCCCGCCTACCTCGAGGCGAGCAGCGTGCTGCGCATCCTGTTGATCGGGCAACTCGTCAACGTGCTCACTGGACCCGCAACGCAGCGCCTGCTGATGACGGGGCGAGAACGGATCGTCGCGGTCTCCTATGGCGTGGCGGCGATCGCGTCCTTCGGGGCGTTCTTCCTGGTGGTGCCCGTCTACGGCCTCCAGGGCATGGCTGTCGTGATGGCGATCGGACTCTCCGCGCACAAGGCCGTCTTGATCCTCACCATTCTCCGGGGTTCGGTCCGCTCCAATTCACCATAGAGAAGTCTCAGAAGCGTCGAACTCGGCCGCTGAGCGCGTTCCGTGCAGCGTCATCGTGGACCGAGACGCGCGGTAAGACGGACCCGGACTCCGCGGTAGAATGACCGCCCCGATGCCGTCGCTGCCGCGCTCATTACGCTTCGTCCGATACGAGTCTGCGTCCGGCGCCACGAGCAGGCGGCTCGACATCGCGTTCGACGCCTCCGCGGTGGTGCTGCTGCAGTTCCTCGTGCTGCTGCTGCCTCGGGACGTCGCGTTCATGCCGATCATCTACGCCTCTCCGTGGTTGACGACGGCGGCGCTCGTCGCGTTCGGGTTTCGTGTGAGCCGTCGCGCTCTCGCGATGCTCGCGGCGATCGTGACCATCTCGGTACTGGTT
>JAWOIL010000018.1:0-5400 GCA_046484635.1 Trueperaceae bacterium | reverse complement strand
AGGACATCATCGCCATGCTCGGCTTCGAGGAACTCTCGCGCGAGGACCAGCTGGTAGTGGCGCGCGCGCGGCGTCTCGAGCGCTACCTGACGCAGCCGTTCCACGTCACGGAGGCGTTCACGGGTCAGGAGGGTCGTTCGG
This sequence comes from Trueperaceae bacterium, assembly GCA_046484635.1. Taxonomy (GTDB): domain Bacteria; phylum Deinococcota; class Deinococci; order Deinococcales; family Trueperaceae; genus CAZACZ01. The sequence continues at coordinate 5,259 of JAWOIL010000018.1, read as the reverse complement.
TGGCCCTCGAGGACGCGTTGTCCGATTGCGAGCGGATCCTCGGCGACGAGCTGGCCGACGTGCCGGAAGCCGACCTGTACATGATCGGCACGCTGGCGGAGGTCGTGTCGTGAGGCTCCTGCTCACCGCCCCATCCGCAGTGCTGGTGAACGCACCGGTGGCCAAGATCTTCGCCGAGTCCGAAGCCGGGGCGTTCTGCATCTTGCCGCGACACGCCGACATCGCCACTATCCTCGTACCCGGCTTGCTCACGTACGTCCCGGCGGACACGCGAGCCGACGGCGAACCGGCCGCCGCCGCAACGGCCACGGAGACGGACGCCCAGGACGGCGAGGTGGTGGTGGCGATCGACCACGGCGTGCTGGTGAAGTGCGCAGACGAGGTGCGGGTCACGTGTCTGCGGGCGGTCGTGGCCGGCGACCTGGCCGGTGCCGTAGCGACGGTCCAGCAACGGTTCCGGCAGCAAAGCGAGCGGGAGAAGCGCGCCCGCACCATGCTGCTGCGGCTGGAAGCCGACATCCTCCGGCGTCTCGGGGAGCTGAGGGACTGACATGGCCGACCCCCCTCCCGACGCCAACCGCAACGACGCCCCGCCGCCGGACGGTCTGCTCGACACGGTGCGGCGCAAGCAGCACCGGCGCCAACGCGCGCGGCGCGAAGGCGACCGCCCCTTGGCGGCAGGCCTCGGCCTGTTCGGCCTGGTCGGTTGGTCGGTTGCCGTACCGACCGTACTGGGCATCGCCATCGGTGTGTGGATCGACCGCCGTTACGACGGCCCGTACTCGTGGACCCTGATGCTCATGATCACGGGCGTGGTGATCGGCTGCTTCAATGCCTGGTACTGGGTCCGGAGGGAATCGGAACGTGATTGAACGACCGCTCATCCACGCACCGACGGCGGGGACGAGAACGTGAATCCGGTCCTCACCGCGTTCGGACCCGTATCCCTCGGGCCCATCGCCCTCGGGTTCGCCGCAGGTGCGACGATCGGCGCCTCGTACTTCCTGGGGCTGTGGTGGACCGTTCGGCGCGCCACCCGGTCCGCCCGTCCTACGCCGCTGCTGCTGGCGAGCTTCGTGGTGCGCCTCGCGCTCGCGGTGGCGGTGCTGCTGGTGATCGTGCGCCTGGGAGCGCTAGCGCTCGTCGCGGCGCTACTCGGGTTCCTGGCAGCCCGTGTGTTGCTGACCCGCACCCTCGGGGTCGGCACCGACGTGGCCGACGAGCCGGACGTCCCGACTGGACGAGGGGCGAACGAGCGGAAGGGTTCGAGATGACCCTCTCCCCCGACGAGATCGTCTACTTCCACCTTGGTCCGCTCGCCGTCAACGCCACGTTGGTGTTCACCTGGCTGGTGGTGGCGCTGCTGGTGGGCGTGAGCGCCGTGGTGAGCAGGAACCTGCGCGTCACCGGCAAACCCAGGGCCGGCCAGAACGCGCTGGAAGCGCTCGTCGAGTTCGTGCTCGGCCAGATCCGCGATGTCACCCAGCAGGACCCCCGCCCGTACCTGCCGTTCGTCGGCACGTTGTTCCTTTTCATCGTCACCTCGAACGTGCTATCCGCCGTTCCGGGGTTCCACCCACCCACCGGATCGCTGACGACCACGATGGCCTTGGCGCTCAGCGTGCTGCTGGCGGTTCCGGTCTTCGGCATCGGCCGCGTCGGCCTCCGGGCCTACTTGACCGGGTACCTGCGGCCGAGCCCGATCATGTTGCCGTTCACCATCATCGGCGAGCTGTCCCGGACGCTCGCGCTGGCGGTGCGCCTGTTCGGGAACATCATGAGCGGCTCCGTCGTCGTGGCCATCCTGTTGTCGGTAGCGCCGCTCTTCTTCCCGGTCATCATGCAAGCGTTCGGACTCCTGATCGGCATCATCCAGGCGTACATCTTCGCCATCCTGGCGATCGTCTACATCGCGTCGGCCACCGCCGAGCACGAACGGCGCTCCGCGTCGGGCACCGAAGGAGGTACTTCATGAACGACCTTGGACTCATCGGCATGGTCTCCATCGTCACTGCGGGCACCACCATGGCGATCGGCTCGCTCGGCCCCGCGTTCGGCCAGGCGCGGGCGCTCGCGCAGGCGTTGCAGAGCATCGCCCAACAACCGGACGAAGCCAACAACATCACCCGGACCCTGTTCGTGGGGCTCGCGATGGTCGAGTCGACCGCGATCTACTGCTTCGTCATCGCGCTCATCTTGATCTTCGCCAACCCGTTCTGGGGCGCAGTGACCGGAGGGTAGGCGAACGCCGTGACCTTCGACTGGTTCACGCTCGTCGCACAGCTCGTCAACTTCGCGCTGCTGATCGTGCTGTTGCGCGTGTTCCTGTACGGCCCCATCCAACGCGTGATGGCGGAGCGCTCGGAACGGATCGCCGCGACCCAACGAGCCGCGGAAGACGCGTTGCGAGAGGCGCGCGCAGATGCCGAAGCGATCGAGCGAGAACGGCACGAGATCGCGCGGGAGAGGCGCGAGCGACTGGACGACCTCGAGGAGGAGTTGGAAACCGAGCGCGCTCGCCGCCTCGAGGCCATCGAACGCGAGGAGAACGACGCGCGCGAGGCCGCGTCGAGGGCGTTGGATCGTGAGCGCGACGAACTGGTCGAGGCGCTCTCGCGCCGTACCTCCGAACTGGTGGCCGACGAACTCCGCCGCACGCTGCGCGAGATCGCGGGAGCGGACCTCGACGCCAGGTCGGCCGAGATGCTCCGGCGCCGCGCCGAAGCGTTCGACCCGGACACTCTGGACGCGCTCCGCAGCGGCGCGCGGGAGGGACCCGTCGTCGTCACCACGGCGGTCGAAGCGAACGACGAGACGAAGGCCGAGATGGGCCGACTCCTTCGCGAACTGACGGGCGACGACGTCGAACCCCGCTTCGAGACCGATCCTGCCTTGCTCTTCGGGGTGACGATCCGGCTCGGGGCCTTCCGGCTCGCTTGGAACGCGGCGGAGCGGACCTCCGACTTGGAGCGAACGCTGGCCGAGCGACTCGACCAACGCGCGACGGGCCTTGGTGAAGCGGCCGGCAAGCGCCAGGCAAAGACGTGAGCGCCCGCGCCACGACCAGCGACACCACGCGCGACCTCCTGCGCGCGTTCGACGCGTTGGAGCAGGCGGCACGCGAGGTCCAAGCCCGACCGAAGGTGTCGGAGGCCGGCGTGGTCGCGTCGGTCGGCGGCGGCATCGCCACCGTACGTGGACTGCCCGGCATCGCGGTGGACGAGACGGTCGTGTTCGAAGGCGGAGAACTCGGAGTCGCCACCGACCTCTGGTCGGACGGCGTCGGTGTGGTGCTGCTCGACCGCGACGCCGGCATCGAGGCGGGCGCACTCGTGACGCGCACCCATCGTGCCATCGAAGTCCCGGTCGGAGACGCGCTCGTCGGGCGGGTCGTGAACCCGTTGGGCGCGCCGCTCGACCAACGCGGCGAGATCCGCGCCGACCGGTATCTGCCGATCGAACGTCCCGCGCCCGCGATCGTCGACCGCGCGCCCGTGACGGAACCTCTGCACACGGGCATCAAGGTGATCGACGCGCTCATCCCCATCGGACGTGGCCAGCGTGAGCTGCTGGTGGGCGACCGCCAGACCGGTAAGTCGAGCGTCGCGCTCTCGGCCGTCCTGGCGCAGCGCGACAGCGGCGTCCGCTGCGTGTACTGCCTCATCGGCCAGCGCGGCGCAGCGAGCGCGCGCTTGGTGGCCACCCTGGAGCGAGAGGACGCGATGGCGTACACCACGGTGGTGGTCGCGAGCAGCAGCGAACCACCTGGCTTGCGCCAAGCCGCCCCGTTCGCGGCCATGTCGATCGGCGAGGCGTTCATGGAACGGGGCCACGACGTGTTGGTGGTACTGGACGACCTTACGCAGCACGCCCGCGCGTACCGTGAGCTGTCCTTGCTGCTGCGCCGGCCACCAGGTCGGGAGGCGTACCCGGGTGACGTCTTCTACCTCCATGCGCGTCTGCTGGAACGCGCCACCCACCTGTCGGAGCGGCGTGGCGGCGGATCGTTGACGGCGCTGCCCGTGATCGAGACGCAAGCGCAGAACATGGCCGCCTACATCCCCACCAACCTGATCTCGATCACGGACGGTCAGATCGTGCTGTCGCCCCAGTTGGCCGCGCGCGGGGTGCTGCCCGCGGTCGACGTGGGGCTGTCGGTCTCGCGCGTCGGCGGCAAGGCGCAGCTCGCCGCGTATCGCGCCGTGGCTGGTCGGCTGCGGTTGGCGTACGCGCAGTACGAGGAACTCGAGCGCTTCGCGCGGTTCGGCGCCGACCTGGACGACGACACCCGACATGCGTTGATCCGCGGGGAGCGCGTGCGCGAGGTCCTCAAGCAAGACGCCCTCGCCTCGATCCCGGTCTGCGAGCAGGTGGCGGTCCTGCTGGCGGCGAGCAGCGGGCTGCTCGACGAGGTGCCGCTTGCGGAAGTGGCCGACGTCGAACGCGCCATCCGGCACGCGGTGCACCGCGAGTTGACCGATGCGTGCGATCGCGTCGTCGCCGGCGCCGAGCTGAGCGACCGGGACCGCGAGCAGTTCTTTGCCCACGCTCGCCACGAGGTCGACGCGCACCTCGGCGGCGAAGCATGACCGGCGTCGAGCCATGAGCGGAACCGAAGCGATCGCCCGCCGAGTCGCGAGCGCCGAGACCCTGCAGTCCGTCGTCACGACGATGAAGACGCTGGCGTCCGTGCGGATCGGCCAGTACCGACGCTCGGTGGCCGCCGCGCGCGCCGCGGACGAGACGCTCGAACTCGCCTTGCGGGCGGCCCTCATGCTCAGTCCGGAGCTGGTCCCCACCAGAACGGTCGAGCCCGGTGCGTTGGCACTGGTGGTGTTCGGTTCCGATCGCGGGTTGTGCGGTGCGTTCAACGAACGCGTGACACGCCAAGCGGCTGCCCTCGGCACGGCGGACGCCGGCGAGCGCACTGTGGTGTTGGCGGTGGGCCGGAGGGCCCACAGCCGGCTGCGCGCACGAGGCGTCCAGGTCGACGCGGTGGTGCCGGTTCCTGGCAACCTCGAGTCGATCGACGTCGCCGTGATGCGGGTGCTCGACCATGTCGATGCTTGGCGCGACGAGGCCCGGTTCGAGCAGCTGGTCCTGGTGCACGCCCGCCCCGTCTCCGGCACCGAGTACACGCCCGACACCGTGCAGTTGTTGCCGTTCGACGTCGCTTGGCTTCGTTCGTTGCGCGCCCGCCCATGGCCGTCGCGCCGCCTGCCGATGGCCGTCCTCGATCCCGATCGACTGCTGCGCGGC
>JAWOIL010000009.1:0-29846 GCA_046484635.1 Trueperaceae bacterium | reverse complement strand
TCGTTCCCGTTCGCGTCGCGCACGCGCGCGACCTCGGCGTCGCTCTCGAGGTCGCCCTCGGGCGCGATGGAAACGATGACCCCCGCGTCCTTCTCGCCTCCCTCGCCCAGCAGCGTCGGGGGCACCAACACCCGGTGGGTGATGGAGGGCGTCTCGGGGATGGTGCCCAGCACCGATCCGCCGTGCACGCGATCGCCCACGGCCACCGTCGGGGTGAAGGACCAACTGCGTGTCGGCAGCCCTTCGCTGGCGCCACGCCGCAGGTAGATGCCCTGCGCGTCGCGCACCACATCGAGTGGGCGTTGGATGCCATCGAACGTCTGACCGATGAGCCCGGGCCCCAACAGCGCGGACAGGGCGTGCCCGGTGCCCTCCACCGGTTCTCCGGGACGCAGCCCGGCGGTCTCCTCGTAGATCTGCACCGTCGCCATGCCGCGACTCACCGAGATGACCTCGGCGGCCAGGCGCTCGTGGCCCACCCACACGTGTTCGAGCACGCCCACTTGCTCGTCGGCGCCGTACCTGGTGCGCACCCGGGCGATGGGGCCGGTGATGCGGTCGAGGGTGCCGACGACGCTCATGGTTCACCCTCCAGCAGCGTCACGATCTCGCTGCGTAGGCGGTCGCGTGCCTGCTCCAAGCGGTTCTCTACGGTCGCGTCGACGGTAGCTCTGCCCGAGCGCGCCACCAGCCCGTGCCCGCGCGCCAGCGGTTCGGGCTCGAGCCGCAGCGCCGGCCCTCCCGGTTCGGCCCAACCCGCCACCTCGTCGGCGGTGACCATCGCGTGGTGGTGGGCGTCGAGGGACACGATCACCTCGTCGCCGCCGAGGCTCCGAGCCGCGTCGCGCGCCAAGGCGGGCAGGTGTTCGAGCAGCCCACCTTCCGAGCTCGCCATCTGGAGCAACTCCTCTTCGGCGGCCGCCCAGACCTTCTCGAGCCGGCGTTCGCGCGCTTCCAGCCGCCTGCGACGCAGTTCCGTGTCGAGCGTCGCCTGACGCTCCTTGCGCGCGGCTTCCACCGCGACGCGCCCGGTGGCTTCCGCCGCCCGGGCGGCGGCCCGCGCGCGCTCGGCGCCCTCCTCGGCGATGCGCTTGGCCTGCTCTTCGGTCGAGGCGAGCGCGGCCAGCGCGCGTTGCTCCGCGCGCCTGCGCACCTGCGCGACCAACGCGTCGAGGTTGCCGTATAGCTCGCTCACGACGTCACCTGTCCAACCTCACGCCCAGCACCTGCTCGACGTGTTCCGCCAACGAGGTGTCCTCTTCGTCCGCATCGGGATCCGGGATCTCGACCACCAGGGGCCCGACTTCGTCGAGCGCGATCCGTTCCAGCTCCTCGCGCATGGCCGTGCTCCAAGTGCGCGCGAGCAGGACCAGCGCCACCCCCGGTGCGGCCAGGGCGCGTTCGAGCGCCCGGCGCGCCTCGGGGAGGCTGTCGACCGTGAGCCCCTCGATGCCGAGCAGACCCAGGCCCAAGACCGTGTCGGGAGGGCCGATCGCCACGATGCGGCCGGCCATGGCCGTATCGCTCGGTCCTCTCCCGGCGTCGTCGATGCGGTCGCCCATGCGCGTCCCGTCAACCGCCGCCCAGGATGATGAACGAGATGATCAGGCCGTAGATCACGATGCCCTCGGCCAAGCCGACGAAGATCAGGGTGCGGCCGAGCAGCTCGGGCTTCTCCGCGATCGCGCCGATGGCGGCTGCGCCGGCGATGCCGACGGCGATGCCGGCGCCGATGGCCGCCAGACCGGTGGCGATGGCGGCGGCGAGCGGGGCGCCCGAGGCGACACCCGATTCGGCCGTGGACGCGGCGACTTCCTGGGCGAACCCGATGCCCGCGGCGGCCAACACGACCGCCACAAGCAGGCCGGCTGCCAACAGCGGCCAGCGTAGGAGCTTCGCGACGCGCCCGCCGACGTGCCTCGCGACGCGCTTGCCGGCGTGCCTCGCGGCGTGCCTGGGGGCGCGCCCTGGGGCGCGCGCAGCGGCGCGATCAAGAACGTTGCGACGACGAGCCATCGGGACCTCCTTCGAACGCGAGCGGTTGGAAGGGCCGGCCCCTCCCTTGGAAGAAGCGGCCGAAGAACTCGTAGTACTGAAGCCGCAACGCTTGGATGCCGACGATCAAGCCTTCGAAGCCGACGATGACGAGCGTGCCGAAGACCAGGACGATCCAGCCGGTAGGGCCGCTGGCGTAGCGCAGCACCATCGACGAGAGCCCCTCGTGCGCCACCGCGAACGCACCTAGGCGCACGAACGACAGCGTGTTGGAGACGTAGGCGATGATCGACTCGAACAGCTCGAAGAACCCGGTCAGGGCGTGGGCGCCGAAGGGTGCCTTGTGGCCTTGCATGCGTTCGGCCAGCGGTTCGCGGAACCACATTCCGAGCGCCAGCGGCGCCACCAGCAGCAACCAGACGCCAGCAGGCAGGCCGAGTAGGAACACCGCCGCGCCGCCGCCGAGCAGTGCCCAGTAGAGCGCGATGCCGAGCACACCGTTCTTGTCGAGCCAGAAGCGCGGCATGTCGTGGTTGCGCCACGCCGAGACGAGATTCAGCGCGAAGCCGAGGTTCAAGATCACGACCCCGGCCACCACCGCCGCGATGAGCAGCGGGAAGATGGCGTGCATCGGCCGTAGCCACAGCGCGTGCATCACCTCGGCGCCGAACGCCACCCCGTACGCCACGCCGAACAGGGTGGCGGACGCTCCGGCGGCGGCGATCACGATGCCGAACGACATCCGGCGACTGAGCGCCAGGCCGGCCAGCAGCAGCAGTGCGCCGTGTCCGATGTCGCCGAACATCATCCCGTACATGAACAGGAACACGATGGCGGCGACCAGCGTCGGGTTCAGCTCGTCGTAGCCGGCCAGGCCGAAGGTGGTCGCGAGCGACTCGAACGGCTTCAGCCACTTCGGATTGCGCATCAAGGTCGGCACGTTCCTGGTGCCTTGCGTGAGCGGGAGCGATTCGATGACGATCGGGTCGTTCGCCACCGCGCGCAAACGGTCGGCCACTTCCTCGGCTCCCCGTTCCGGGAGCCAGCCGGCGATGACGTAGATGCCGTCGTGGAACGGGAAGCGCCTCATCACCTCGCACAGCTCGAGGTCGCGCCGGGCACGGGTCAGGGTGGTCAGGAGGTCACTGCGGAGCTCGCTCGCGAGCGCGTCCCCGCGCGTCGAGATCCCCTCCTGGTGGGCACGGGCGGTCTCGAGCTCGGATCGCACGGTGGCGAGCGCCTCGGGCGGCAGGCCCTTCACGTGCGCCGGCAGGTCGACGGGCTCGAAGAACGCGCTCCGGAGCGCTCGATCCAGCACCTGCGCATCCTCGGCGGCGGTGGCGGCCGCGACCAGCGTGCGCGCGCCGCGCCGCTCCAGCGGCAGTAGCACGAACGGCACCTGGAACAGCGCCGCTGCCACGCGGGCGACGTTCTCGGCCGGCAGCGTGCCGATGGTCACGTGTTCGTGGCGCAGGGTGCGCAGGTCCTCGACCGGCGCCTCCAGCGGCTCGAGCAACTCGAGCTGACGCGCGGCCATGGTCAGGTCGTTCACCGCCGCCTGCGCTGCGGTCGCCTCGTCCTGCCAGCCTCCGGCGCGCGCCTCGAAACGCAGAAGGTCGGATTCGAGATCGAGGCGCTCGCGCGTGGGCCGCGGGTCGATCGCGGTGGTATGGGTGTCGGCGTCTCCGTGCGCGAGGGGGTGCGCCCGATCGCTGCCGGCGGCGCCGGCGTGGGACTCGATTCCGAGCGCGTCGCGGACTTCTTCCAGGCGCGCGACCATGCCGCGGTACACGTCAGCGAGTTCCGCCCACCGGGGCGCGGGCGCCCACTGCTCGGTCTCCTGCGCCTCGAGGTGGAGCGCCCCTTCGCGCATCAGCGCGGCCGACACCGCCTCGACGTCGCCTTCTCCGACGAAGATGCTGACGTCGACGAGGCGGTCGGGTGTGAACATCTCAAGCCTCCGCTCTCGGCACGCGCTGGCGCAGGTCAAAGGGTTCCAACGCCTGCAACTTCGCTTCCAGCAGCGTGATCAGATCGGTGGATTCGGCTTCGAGTTCGATCAGGTACGCCAGCACCAGGCCCAGTCCGAACGGCGAACGCGAGAAGCGGGCGCGGGCGGCGTCGCGGCGCAGACGGTCCGTCGCGTGTTCCAGCGCCTGCAGGGCCTCGACATCGTTACCTTCGCGCGGGAGGGACACGCCCAACGCGGCCGCTTCGTCCCGGATCGACGCCCCGACGGCGACGCGCTGCACCATCGCCAAGCCGTCGCCGAAGTCTTTGTGGAGGCAGAAGTTGACGATCTCTTCTGGGCTCACGCCGCTCATGACGCGGTAGCGGCCGGCCGCGAGCAGGTTGGTGCGCGCGAGCCAACGGCCCAGGAGTTCGATGGCGTCGGCTCGGTCGCCACCCTTGAGGGCCTCGATGCGCTCGACCAGCCCGCGGTGGTACGCCAAGTCGAGCGCTACCTCGAGGTAGAACGAGCGCCGCTCGCGCCGGTACTGCTCCCAAGCGTTGGCCAGCGCGCGGCCGTAAGGGGAGCGGTCGCCGAGTTCGACCGGCAGTTCGTCGATGACGCGAACGCGCGTCAGCGCGGCCACCGCCGGGTCGTCGGCGGGATCGAGGGTCATGGCGTCGCGGGCGCTGTGCACGGTGTGCCCGTGATGCAACGCGCGAACGACGACCTTGACGTCGTGCACCAAGAAGCGGTCGGCGTACCAGCGAAGCAGTTCGCGCGCCCGCGGGGGCACGTCGTCGGCGAGGGAATGGGCTTCGCGGTACTGGCGCCGACGCAGGGCGCGCCCCCATGCGGCGACGCGCGCGCCAACGGAAGTGTCGATGCGGGAAGAGGCGATGCCGGTCGCTTCGAAGGTGGCGCCGGCGACTCCGAAGGCGCCGCCGGCCAGGTCGCCACCCTCTCCGCCCATCGCCAACGCCGCTTCGCTCGTGGCCAACGCGTCGAGCGTCGACTCGGGTCCGCGTTCGTCGATCAGGCGCCGCCACGTGGGAACGTCGATCAGGCGCGAGCGCAGAGCACGGACCCGGGCCTGCGCGGAGGCGTACCCGACGGCGGCGAACACGTCAAGACTCCGGCGTCGTCACCCAGCGAACGACGCGCGCCACCGCGGTCTCCAGGTGGGAGTCGGCGAGGGCGTCGGCCGCGGCCATGTCCTCCTCGAGGCGGGCTTCGGCGTCGGCAAGTTCGCGCTCCACCTGCGCCATCACCTCGAGGCGATTGCGTTCCGCCTCGTCGTTCGCGCGCTCCGTCGCGGCGCGCACGCTTCGTTCCGCATCTCGCCTGGCTTCGGCGAGTCGGTCGGTGGCGGCGGCCTCGGCGTCGTCGACGCGACTCCGCGCGAGGACCTCGGTGTCGATCAAACGGCGCAGCGCCTCCTGTACGACCGAACCAGAAGTCGGCATGCCCCGACCGTAGCGGTGGCCGGCGAGGGCGTACCAGTGTTGGATGTCCCGTGCTGGATGGGGGAACGCCAGTGCTCGGGGTGTCGATCTTGGCAGCCCGACTGAAGATGTGGTCGACCTACTGCTCGATCAGTAACGTCGCGAAGACCATGGCAGCTCTGCCGGGACGCCAGGGGGAAGCGCCGATCCTCATCTCGCCCGCGTCATGGCACGACGCCGCTTCGAGTCGCCTCCCGCCACGCGACGTGCGCCAAGAACGCCCGCAGCGTCGCGTCGAACCGCTCCGGCGCTTGGAGGTTCACCGCGTGCCCGACGCCTTCCAAGACGGTCAATTCGGCGCCGGGGATGTTCGCGTGCAGCGCACGCGCCACGTCCAGCGGTGCGCGAGTGTCGGCGGCGCCGTACAGCAGTAGCGTGGGCACCGTGATGCGTGGCAGCACGTGGCGCAGATCGGCGGCCGCGAACGCCTGGCCCATCACCTTCGTCGGAGCCGCGCGGTACGCCGACGTGATCGCGGTTACCTGCTCGACGACCTCCGGCGTTGCGTCGTCGGTCAGCAACTCGCGCACCATCGACCCCACCCAGGACTCAGGTGGCGTGTCTGCCACTTCCCCGATCTGGTGCAGCCGTCGCGCGAGCTCGTCGGCCGGCAGGGAACCTGCCCAGCCTGCGTAGGCCGACACCAGCACCAGGCTGCGGACCATCTCCGGGTACCGTTCGAAGAACGAAAGCGCCAGGCCCGAGCCGAACGACAGCCCCACCACGTGCGCCGGCCCGAGCTCGAGTTCCTTCACGAGACCGGCCAGAGCGTCCGCATACGCTCCCAGCGGGAACGGCGCCACCGGGTCGAACGAACCTCCGCAACCTGGGGCGTCCCACGCCACCACCTCGTAGGCGTCTGCGAAGGTGTCGAGTTGGCGACTCCACTCGCGCCCGTCGCTCAACGCGCCGTGCAGCAACAGCAGGGGAGGACCGTTGCCAGCGCGTCGATAGGCGAGGGCGTGGCCCGCGACCGTCACGGTGTTCCCGCGCGGCGTTGGCCCGCCAGGTGACGTGGGAGCGTCGGGCGTGGGCGCGTCGTCAGGCGGTGTAGGCGATTCGGGTGGTGTTGGCACGTAGCGGCTCCTTGGACGGGCGGCTCGGGCTCTTCGACTGCAGTTGCTCGACCGTCATCCAAAGGTACGCGACGAGTCAGCTGCGGAACGTGCCGCCGCGAGGCCGGCATGCCGCGCCGCGGCCGGCATCGTCTATCCTTCGCCCATGACCCCAGCCGGAGCGGCCCCGCGCCCCGTGCCGCCCCACGTTCCGCATCACGTTCCGAATCACGTCCCGCGCCACGTGCTGCCCGTCATCATCGCGGCCCAGTTCGCCGGAACGTCGCTGTGGTTCGCGGGCAACGCCGTGGTGGACGACCTGCGCCTGCACTACGGCTTGCCGGAAGCCGCGCTGGGAGGACTCACGTCGGCGGTGCAACTCGGGTTCATCGTCGGAACGCTCTTGTACGCGGTGGCGTCGATCGCCGATCGTTCCTCGCCGTCGAAGGTGTTCCTCGTCTCGGCGCTGCTGGGCGCGGCGGGCAACGTCGCCATCGTCGCCGGGCCGGATTGGGCAGGTGACGTCGGCCTCTCGGACTACACCGGCATCCTCTTGCTTCGGTTCGCCACCGGCTTCTTCCTTGCCGGGATCTACCCGGTAGGGATGAAGATCGCGTCGGACTGGTACGCGGCGGGTCTCGGCAAAGCGCTAGGGTTCCTGGTCGGCGCCCTGGTGGTCGGCACGGCGTTCCCCCATCTTGTGCGGGCGAGTGCCGGAGAGCTGTCGTGGCAGGCGGTGCTCGTCGCGACCTCCGCCATCGCGGCCCTGGGCGGGCTGGCCGTGTGGCTGTTCGTGCCCGACGGACCGTACCGCAAGGCCGGCGCCGGCTTCCGGCCGGGCGCGATCGTGGCAGCGTTCGGCGTGCCGGAGTTCCGTTCCGCGGCCATGGGCTACTTCGGCCACATGTGGGAGCTGTACGGCTTCTGGGCGTTCGTTCCGCTTGCCTTGGCCACGCGCATGGCGAACGCGGCCGCCGAGACCGTGTCGCTGGCGGCGTTCGTGGTGATCGCTATGGGTAGCCTCGGCTGCGTGCTGGGCGGCTTCGCTGCCATGCGCGTGGGCAGCGCCTCGGTCGCGTCCGTCATGATGATCGTCTCCGGCGTGCTGTGCGTCGCCTCGCCACTCGTGTTCGCGTTGCCCGTGCCACTGTTCCTGGCGCTGGTGTGCCTGTGGGGCTTCGCGGTCGTGGGCGACTCGCCGCAGTTCTCTACGCTGGTGGCGCGCTACGCCGAGCCCGAGCTGCGCGGCTCGGCCTTGACGATCGTGAACTCCATCGGTTTCGCCATCACCATCCCCAGCATCCAACTCCTGACGACGCTTTCAGGACGCATGCCGGTGCCTTGGATCTACCTTGCCCTGGCGATCGGCCCGGCGCTGGGGTGGATGGCGATGCGGCCGTTGGCGGCCGAAGGGGCGTGATCCGAATGGGCGCGAAGCGAGGGGGCGTGAAGCGAGGGGGCGCGAGGCGAGGGGGCGTGAAGCGAGGGGGCGTAGGGGAGGGCGCGTGAAGGCGACCTAGCCCCCTACGGCGCCACCAAATCGTCGTACGTCTCCGGCCGCCGGTCCCGGTAGAACTGCCACAGGTCGCGCACGGCCTTGACCTGGTCCATATCCAGGTCGGCGGTGATCAGCTCGTCCTGGTCGCGGCTGCCGACGGCGAGGAACTCGCCGCGCGGGTTCACGAAGTACGACTGGCCGTAGAACTCGCCGATGTCCCACGGCTGCTCGTGACCGACGCGGTTGATGGCGCCGACGAAGTACCCGTTGGCGACGGCGTGGGCGGGCTGCTCGAGCTTCCAAAGGTACTCCGACAAGCCCGCCACGGTGGCGGACGGGTTCAGGACGATCTCCGCGCCGTTCAGGCCGAGCGCTCGGGCGCCCTCGGGGAAATGGCGGTCGTAGCAGATGTACACCCCGACCTTGCCGACGGCCGTCTCGAACACCGGGTACCCGAGGTTCCCGGGGCGGAAGAAGAACTTCTCGTAGAAGCCCGCCACCTGCGGGATGTGGTTCTTGCGGTACTTGCCGAGGTACGTACCGTCCGCGTCGATGACGGCGGCGGTGTTGTAGTAGACGCCCGGCATCTCCTCCTCGTAGATCGGCACCACGATGACCATGCCGTACTGCTTCGCCAACTCCATCATCATCTGCGTGGTGGGGCCGTCGGGGATCGGCTCGGCCGTTTCGTACCACTTCGAGTCTTGCGATGGGCAGAAGTACGGTCCGTAGAAGATCTCCTGCAGGCACAACAGGTTCACGCCTTCACGCCCGGCCTGTTCGACGAGCGGCAGGTGCTTGTCGATCATCGCCTTCTTGATGGCGTGCAGGTCGGTGTCGCCTGGGATGGGGTTGGAGGCCTGGATGAGGCCACCTTTCACGATGCGTGCCATCGGCTCCTCCTTCGCGGATCGGCGCGGCCGTGCGGCTCCGAGTTGTGCGTTCGCGAGCACGATACCGCGTTGGGCGCGAGCGAGGAGCGTGTCCGGTTCCCGCCACGATGCGCCGGCTGCGCGCAAAGCACGGAAGTGCGGTCGGGCCGCACGGTTGCTAGGCTTCGTCATTCGGCGCTCTAGGTCTGCTCCCTCAGTCTGCTCCCATCGTTGCGAGTTGCCAGAGGTCGGATGCCAGGTCGACGGTGTAGCGGTAGCGTGGGATGGCATGTTCGTTGCGTTGCTCCCGGTACAGCGCGGCGGCAGATGATTCGTCCGAGGCGCCGCTCAGGAACGCCAGGAGCGACTCGCTCAAGAACCCGGCGTGGACCGCGGCGAAGTCCATGCCGTACCCCGACCAAGGATCCAGATGGAGCGCCGCGTCCCCCACCATCGCCCAGCCCGGCCCGGCCGGTACGCGAACGTAGTTCGGTTGCGGGCCCACGCCCAGCACCGGCCCGAGCCGTGTCGCTTCCGCCACGCGATCCTGAAGGCCTTCGTGACCACCCAGGATCTCCCAGAAGCCTTCCTCTTGGCGGCCGCGCACTTCGGCGAAGCTGGCTTGGCTCAACGACAACGCCAGGCACGTCGCGCCCGCCTCGCTGGGGAAGGTGTAGGCGAGTTCGTCGCCGCGAAGCGAGAACTCCGGCGCGTCGTGGACGCCACCGACCCCGGCGCCGGCCTCCGGCGGCTCGAAGCCCGCCACGTAGGCGTAGAAGATCGCGCGTGTTGGGGGATCCTCGACTTCCGCTCGAGTGCCCACCTGACGCGCGACCGACGAGTTGCGGCCGTCCGCGCCGACCGTCACGGCGGCGCGCACCTCTTCGTCCGCTTCGGCGCTGGGCGCCAGTAGGCGGGCACCAACCACCCGGCCGCCCTCCCACAGCAGTTCCTTCAAGCGCGTTGCCTCGCGGAACTCGACGTTGGGCGAACTCGCGGCACGCTCGACTAGAATCGCGTCGAGCGCTTCGCGCCGTACGGAGAGGGCGTAGCCGATGTCGCCGGGCTCCTGTGGCGGCCGCTCGAGCGCTTCCGGGTTCCCGACGTAAACGAACTGCCGCGTGAGCTTCGGCGCGCCCAAGTCCAGCACGCGCTCGAGGAGCCCGAGGTGACGCAGCGTTCCCACCAATCCCGCGCCGCGGAAGAAGTGAGTGGACAGGGTGGGGCTGGGGAAGCGCGCAGAATCCACCAACAGCACGCGCGCGCCGGCGTCGCCGAGGCGTGAGGCCAGGACCGAGCCGGCGACCCGAGCGCCGATGACGAGGACGTCGACCGTGTTGGGCATGCGTCTCCTCCTTGGGCTGGGCGCCGTCCGCACTGTAGAGGGTCGGCCGTGTGATCAGGAGGCAGGCTTCACGCCGGTCGCCGAAACCGGCATCCGGCGTGCTACCGCAGTCGGTATCACGCACGCCGCCGGACGAGGTTCACGCCGGCCGTTCGACCCCGTACCCGAGCGCGTTGGCGATGGGGCCGAGCACCGCGAACAAGACCCGCTGCACGCCGAACGACGGCTTGACGAGTCGGAACTCGGGTGCGTACCCCCGGGCGATGGATCATGTACCGGGACCAGGTGTCGGCCTACATTCGGCGTCGCTGCCGGCCCGTACGGTAGTTCCCATGCCGTTCGCGAACTCCGTACGCACGCACTTGGACGCGCTGCCCGCTGCGCAAGGCAAACGGTTCGTCGTGACGGGCGCGAACGGCGGCTTGGGCCGCGAGATCGTGCGCCATCTGGCACGACGTGGGGCCACCGTGATCCCGACGAGCCGCGACCCGCAGAAGGGCGCGGACGCCCGAGCGGACGTGTTGCAGGACGTGCCCGACGCGGACCTGGAGGTGGACCACTTGGACCTCGGCTCGCTCGCTTCGGTGCGCGCGTTCGCCGAGCGCGTGGCCGCTGGAGGCGGTCTGGACGGGCTGGTGGCCAACGCCGGAGTGATGGCGCTGCCTCACCGCCGCACCGAGGACGGCTTCGAGACGCAGTTCGGCGTGAACCACTTGGGGCACTTCGCGCTCACCGGCCTGTTGCTTCCCGCGTTGCTCAAGCGGCCGGGCGCCCGTGTGGTGTCCGTCACGAGCGGAGCCGCGTTCCGGGCGTCGATCGACTTCGACGACCCGATGGGCGAGCAGAGCTACGACCGCTGGCGCGCCTACGGCCAGTCGAAACTGGCCAACCTGGCGTTCGCCTTGGGCTTGGCGCGGCGCCTGGCCGCCGCCGGCGCCGACGCGAGCGCGCACGCCGCCCACCCCGGCCTGGTGCTCACCGACCTGCAGCGCAACGTCGTGCGAGATCCGGAGTCGAAGCTGTCCTGGTCGGAACGCTTCTTCCTGGAGCGCATCACGCCCACGTTCGGCCAAATCGAGGCGATGGGGGCGCTGCCGCTCGTGTTCGCGGCGCTGTCGCCGGAGGCGCGGTCGGGCGATCTGTGGGGCCCGCGTTGGATCGCGCGCGGCGCGCCGGTCCAGGCGCGCGTGCCGGCGCATGCCAACGACGCGGCGCTGCAGGACCGGTTGTGGGAGCTCTCGGAAGCGCTGACGGGCGTGCGGTTCGCGTTCTAGCCGAAGGGCTCGTCGCGTTCTATCGGCTGCGACCTGGTTGGCGGCGGGTTCGACGCGGCGCGTCGCCGCGGCGACTCCTACACCCGGGCCGGAGGTAGGTGTCAACGGTCCGTGCTCGTGCCCCCGTTCGTACGTGCCGTGGTGACGGACGTGAGTTCGAGGCGGTTGTTCGCGTGGAGGATGTCGACGATGTCGTTGGCGCCGCAAGTGATGGTCGCGGGGCCGACGTAGGGCCCTGCCATCGTGAGGCACCCGGGCGGGATGAGTCCGTCCCGGCTCACGGTGATGATGGTGCCATCGGCAGCGGCACGGCCCGGGCGCCCATCGTAGATCTGTGGGTAGACGTTGCCGGCGAAGGTGTTGCCTCCAGCTTCGACGCTGGTTCCCATGTCGATGACGGCGGCGTCGCCCACGAACAGCACGGCGTGCGAGAAGTTGTCGGTGACCTGCGTGTCGCGCATGTGGAAGCGAGCCCCCATCGGCGCC
Source organism: Trueperaceae bacterium (assembly GCA_046484635.1). GTDB lineage: Bacteria > Deinococcota > Deinococci > Deinococcales > Trueperaceae > CAZACZ01. Next base: position 17,865 of record JAWOIL010000009.1, on the reverse strand, counting down.
GTCCACAGGATGCCCTCGGAGTCGCTGTCGCGCACGGTGGCGCCGTCGAAGGCCAGGTCGATGGCTCCGGCCTGGAACAGGTCCACCATCACGCCGATGAAGTTCAGGTAGAGGTCGGAGCCGGCACCCACCGTCACGGACGCGTCGCCTTGGATGAACACGCCGGCGTGGGCGTTGTCGTGCACGGCCGTGTTCGTGATGGTGACGCCCGCGTCGCCGCGAGCGTAGATGCCGGCGTGTTCGGGCCCTGGGCCCACCGTGCCGTTGGCGTAGATCTCGCTGTCCTCGATCGTCACGCTGGCGGCGTCGGCCGCCGTCACGCCGGGTTGGTTCTGGTTGACCTGCGCGTTGTCGAGCGTCAGGGTCGCGTTCTCGTAGGCGCCCACACCCGACGCGCCGTTCTCGTGCACGGCGCTGTCGCGCAGGACAACGTTCGCGTTGCCGTAAACGAGTAGGCCCTCCGCGCCGTTGCCGCTGATCTCGACGCCGTCGAGCAGTGCCGCGGACCCGGGGCCGGCGAGCACACCGCGCTGGAACGCCGTGACGCGCACGCCGATGACTTCGGCCGCACCTTCGACCACCAGCGCGGCGGCGTCGCTGGCCGCGCCGGGTCCTGCCAGCCGGACGAGGTTCCCGTCGGCCGTGATGCGCACGCCGTCGGGGACGTTCGGGGTGGCGGTGGGCGGGAAGCCCACTTGCTGCGGCCACACTTCGCCGCTGGCGGCGTCGTAGGTGCCGGCGGCCAGGTGGATCGTCTGTCCCGTACCGACACGGGTGAGCGCGTAGGTGAGGGTCTTGTAGGGAGCCGCGGCGGTACCGGGGTTGGCGTCGTTCCCGGTGACGGGGTGGACGTAGAAGTCGACCGTGACGGGAGGCGGGGCACAGGCCGCAAGTAAGACGCTCGCCGTGAGCGTTACGCTCGCCACGAGCGCGCCGATGCCGGCCCGCAGGCGAGACCGGGCCGAGTGGCCGGTGCTCGGGTTCGGGGTACGAGGACGTGCGGGGTTCGTAGGTGCGTGCGTGCTCGACATACCGTGCTCCCATCTCGCCTGGCGCGAACCGATGCGAACTGATGCGAACTTGTGCGAACTCGCCCCGGATGATAGGGGTTCGGGCACGGGTCCGTGGCGGGAGGGTCACATGGTCGACGGAAACGCATGTCGGGCCCGGGCGGTGCCGACGTCGTCATGGACATCTTCTACGGTCGCACGGTGGCATGCCCAAGGTGCACCATGGTGCGGAAGGGAGAAGCTCATGCGCATCCAACATCAGGTACCGGTTCAACCGGAGGCCTTGTCCTCACGCCGACTCCGGGTCGTCGCGTCCGTCGCGGCAGCGCTCGTCGTGCTGTTGGCGGCCTGCACGGCCACCCACGCGCCGGGAACCGCGCAGCCGGACACGCCCGGGTTCTGGCTCGGGCTGTGGCACGGGTTCATCGCGCCGGTCGCGTTCCTCATCAGCCTGGTCACCGACGCCGTGCGCGTCTACGCCGTGCCCAACGTCGGCCGCTGGTACGACTTCGGATTCATGCTCGGTATCGGTGGGTTCTCCAGCGGGATCTTCGCAGGATCGAGGCGGCGGCGCTGACACGTCGTTAGGCGTGTCATGGAGGCGGGGGGCGCAGCGAGGCTGCCGGCGCCGGGCCGTGCCGGCGGGTTGCCGGCATGGAATCCCAGCCGGGACGTTGCCAGAGTTGGGTTCATGCCGAGGGGTTGCCATAGGTGGTCCCGCGGGCTTACTAAGATCTTGGTAGCCCTACCAAGAACTTGGTCGGCCTCCTGCGATGGCAGTAGGGTTTCGCGAGGTACCCACCATGCCTCTTGGTCCATGCCCAGAACCACGACCGGCTCCTGACGCCGCGGATTCCTGACGCCGCGGATTCCTGACGCCGCGGATCCCAGCCGCCGCGGATCCCAGCCGCCGCAGAGCCTAGCCCCGCAGACCCCTGACGCCGGGAGTCCCTACCGAGAAGGATCGTGAACCCGGAGATCCCCGAAGCCTAGACTGCGTCCTGCGTTCGTGGCCGTCCGGGCACCCGTCCGGGCAACCGCCCCGCGGCGATCGTCGCGAGGAGCGCTGCGCCCACCAAGACCGCGAACAGCACGTGGAACGACGTCACGCCGGCAATGTCGCCGAGCACGGCTGCCATCACGGCGGAGCCGGTGATGCTGCCGGCGTACCGCATGGTCGAGAACAGGCCCGCCGCCTGACCCGCCAGGTCACCGGGGGCGGCCTGCATGGCGGCCGTCTGCACCGGTGCCGACGACAGGCCGATGCCGGATCCCAACACCATCAGTGGGAGCAACAGCGCCCACCACGGCCACGCCGCCGAAGCGAACGCCAGTGGCGCGACCCCGATGATCATCACGGCGCTACCGAACGTCGCGGGTGCACGTCGTCCGACCCGGTCGGACAGGGTTCCACCGAGCGGGCCCGTCACGGCCATCAGGACCGACATCCCGGCCAGCAACAGCCCCACGTCGCGCGCACCCCAGCCCGCCAACTGCGACAGGAACACCGGCATTGCCAGGAATACGGTGTACATGACGAAGTTGGCGAACAGCACGGCGAGGCCGGCGGGGAGGAAGCCGGGCCGCGCAAGCAACGCCAACTGCAGCACAGGATTCGGTGTTCGCGCCACGTGGCGCGGCAGCCACAGGGCCACCGCCAGGGCCACCACTGCGGACGCCGGCGTCAGCCACGGTGGTGCCTGCGGCACGCGCCACAGGGTGGCCGCCGACGCGAGCGCCACCAGACCCACCAGGAGCGCGACCGCTCCGCTCAGGTCGAAGCCGCGGCGTCGACGGCTCGAGCCGTCGGCCGGTAGGGCGAGCACGAGCAGCAGCCCTACCACTACCACCGGCACGTTGGCCGCGAAGATCCAGCGCCACCCGAGCGTCTGTGTGACCAGGCCGCCCAGCGGCGGGCCGAGTGCTGCTGCCAAGCTCATGCCGGCACCGAGCAGACCGAAGGCGCGGCCGTGGTCGGCCGGTGGGGCGAGCGTTCGTACCAGCGCCGTTCCGTTCGGGATGGCGACGGCGCCGGTGAGGGCCTGGACCGTGCGGGCGGCCACGAGAAGCTCGACGTTCGGCGACAGCGCTGCCACCAAGCTCGCGAACAAGAAGCCGACCAGGCCGAGCGCGACCATGCGTCGCTGGCCGAAGCGGTCGCCGAGGCTGCCGCCTAGCGGTTGCACCGCTGCCATCGCGACCAGGTACGACAGCACCACCCAACTGCCCCAGGCGAGCGATGCGCCGAGATCGGCGAGCATCGTCGGCAGTGCCACCACGATCATGGTCGAGTTGAGGGGCGCCAGCACGCCGGCGAACAGCGCCGCGGGTACCACGCGCCGCAGCGGGGCCGTGGTCACCGCCGGCACCCGCTCGGCCGGCGCCGCCCGGCACACTTCGAGGGATCCGTCACGCCTTGCGGTCGAGGATACGCACGGTGCCGCGGTCGCCGTCGACTTCGATCAGCATCCCGTCGCGCAACACGCTGGTGGCGTTGCCGACGCCGACCACCGCCGGCAGTCCGTACTCGCGGGCCACCACGGCGGTGTGGCTGAGCATCCCACCAGCGTCGGTCACCAGCGCGGCCGCGGTGGCGAACGACGCCGTCCACGTCTGGGCCGTGGTGGGCGCCACCAAGACCTCCCCCGGCTGGAGCCGCACGGCGTCGTCGAAGGTGTACAGCACGCGCACCCGTCCGCGCACCACGCCGGACGAGCCGGGAGTGCCCGTGAGGGTTCGGGGTGGCGCCTCGGTCGTGGCCGGCGTGGTCGTGGCCTGCGTGGTCGTGCCCGGCGTGGTGGTGGCCTGCGTGGTCGCGGCCTGCGTGGTCGCGCCCTGAGGGGTCGGGCTTGGTGTGGTCGTGCCCTCAGCGGTCGTGGGTTCCTCGCCCGGTGCTCCGGTGGCAGTATCGTTGGCCGGTGCTGTAGGCGTCGGCGGCGTTCCGAACTCGTACGGCACGGCCGCGCGGGCGAAGCGCTCGTAGTCGGCCTTGCGCTCTGCCACGCGTTCGCGCAGGTCAGCGCCGGTGGCGCCGTCGGAACCGTCGGAACCGTCGGAACCGGCTGACCGGTCGGAACCGGCCGAAAGATCGGAACGGACACCCGTCCCCGCTGCCAAGCCCGCCAGGGCCTCACGCGCCTCCTCCATGCCGAGGTGGACCACGTCCTCGGGCGCCTCCAACAAGCCGGCCCCGGAAAGCCGTCGACCGACCTCTAGGAACACGGCGCGCACGGCGGCGGTCGTGGAGTAGTCGATGAGGTAGTTGTGGTCTTCGTTGAGTCGAACGGCCGTCTGCGCCGCCGCGAGGCGCTCCTCGAACTCGTCACGTACCGTCTCCGGGTAGCCACGCAACGTTTCGCGCGTCGCCGCGACGGTGCGGTCACGCTCGATCGCCGCCTCGAGGCGGTTCTGCTCGGGGTCGTACTCGGGTCGTAGCAACGCGCTCTGGAGTTGCTTCACGACGGGCGTTGGGTCTTCGACCAGGGTCGGTGCGCTGATGGCGAGGTGGTGGGTGCGGTGGCCGTACGCGGTCAGGTACTCGTCGAGCGCGGTTCGCATGGCGTGCGTCGAAGGCAGGTGCCGGATCGCTTGCAGCGCCTCGGCCGGGGTTCCCGCCAGCAGCGCCTCGACCAGGTCGGGCGAGCGGGACGCGTCGTCCCGCAGGCGCCAGGCGGCGTGACCGGCGCGGGTCGTGAGGTTGTCGAAGCCTCGCAGGAGCGCCAGCGGTTCTAGCGGCGACGCCGGTTGGAACAGCTCGCCGTACAGCTCGGTGAACTGCCGTTTGGCGCGACCTACCGGGAACACCAGTTCGAAGTGCATCTCCCAGACACGCTGGGCGCGCTCGAGCGTGTCGTCCAGATACGCCAGAAGTGCGCCATGCTCAGCACCCGCGAGGTCGAGCGCCGCCCAATGATCGAGGTGCCGCCGAAGGGCGGGCAACCAGCGCTCGGTCCACGTCCGCTCGAGATCGGTCGCCTGTGCGCTCAGGTCCAGCGCCGTGACGCCCTCGGGCAACTCGGGAGGCGCGTCCAGCTTGCCATCGGCGTAATACAAGTGCCCCCAGAACCGCCGCAGCTTGTACCAGAACGGCGCCTGATAGCGCGCCACGGCGTGCGCGAACCCGCGCTCGATGATCTTGTGGAAGTCGCCGTCGAGGGACGTGATGGGAGTGGGGAAGTGCGCGACGTCGCGACGCCAGTGGTGCTCGGCGTCTTCGGGCTCCGCCCACTCGGGCTCGGGTAATTCGGCCGTCTTGGTGGCATCGATCCCGTGCGTTCCTGCCGCAGCAGCCGAAGACGCGGTGGTGCCACCGACAGCGGTACGCGGGTCGCCTTCTGCGGCGGTCGCCGCGCCGAGCGTCGTGACGGGACGGCACTGCAGGAGATGGAAGCGGCCACCGGAGAAGGCGAACTCGATGTCCACCGGCCACCCGTGCGCCCGTTCGAGGTCGCGCGCGACGGAAGCCACCTCCTGCGCCTGCGCCTCGGTCAGGGATGGGCGTAGCCGAAGGAAGCTCGGTACGTCGACCTCGCGCGTGCCGCCGGCAGTTGCGACGGTCATCCGCCGTTTGTCGGCATGGTGCGTGCTGGCGACGTCGAGGGACGCCTTGTCGACGGTCCAGACGTCCGGGGTGACGGAGCCGCCGAGCACGCTCTCGCCCAGTCCCCAACTGGCGCTGACGACGACGCGGTCGTGGCGCCCCGCGACCGGGTCGACGCTGAACGCCACCCCAGCCACGTCGGCGGCCACCATGCGCTGCACCAGCACGGCGAGCGCCAGTCCGTCCACGCCCAAGCCGTGGCGCCGGCGGTAGGTAAGCGCGGCGTCGGAATGCAGCGAGCGCCAAGTGCCGTCGATGGCGGCGATGACGGCGTCGAGTCCGATGACGTTGAGATGGGTGTCGTGCTGACCGGCGAAGGACGCGAACGGGCCGTCCTCGTCGATGGCCGACGAGCGTACGGCGACGGCCTGGCCCGCCTCGCCCCGCACCAAGCGCGCGTAGGCTTCGCTCACGTGTTGCGCCAACTCGTCGGTGAGGCCGCCTTCGCGCGCGGCGATGCGGTAGGCCTCTGCCGTCAGGCAGAACCCGGCGGGAACCGGGTGCGCCGCTGCCAACCGGCTCAGCTGAGCGGCTTTGGGTCCGACCAGACCCGCATCGGCACCGAGTGCCTCCCCCAACCAAACGATGGAACGACGCAACGACATTGTCCAGTGAACCTGCCTTCCCGAGTGCGATACGAGCGTGGTTCCGGCGAGCATACAGTGTCAGGCACGCGTGTTTGAAGCAATGGACACATCCGCGGAAGACGCTTGTGTCGAGCTGTCGGCAGGACTCGTACCGGCTGGAGGGCGCTGGCGCTAGCGAGGGCCGGCGCCGATGTTGTCTCGCTGAGCTGCCACGATCCTGGTAGGCCGATGACGAACGCGGGTCGACCGAGAAGGTGGGCCGCGTCCAAAAGATGGTCGACCGCGAGGGACGGTCGGAATGCTAGGTTGCTCGCGCGAAGGAGGGGTCTGACGGCAAGACGATGCGGACCTCCGCTCCACCCACGCCGGTCAGTTCGAGGCGGCCATGGTGCGCCTTGGCCACGGCACGCGCGACGCGTAGGCCGAGTCCTTCTCGCGGTCGGTCCGGGAAGCCCGGTCCCGTGTCGCGCACGGATACGGTGGCCGTCGCGCCGTCGCTCGCCGTGCGGATGACGACCGTGCCCTTGCCCGTGTAGCGGATGGCATTGTGCACCAGGTTATCGACGGCCTGACCCAGCAGCCGCCGGTCGCCACGGGTCAGAGCCGACGCACCCTCCAACTCGAGCTCGATCCCCTTCTCCAAGGCCAGCGGCTGGAAGCGGTCGTAGGCGGTGGCCGCGACCTCGGCTAGGTCGATGGTGTCGACGTGCACATCGGCCGCCTCGGCACGGGAGAGCGCCAGCAGGTTCTCCGCCATCGACTCCATGCGCGCCGCCTCGCGGCGCAGGCGCTCGAAGGTCGCTCCCGACAGCTTGCCGTCTTGGGCGTGCCCGGCGTCCAAGCTGGCGCGCAATGCCGAGAGCGGCGTACGTAGCTCGTGCGCCGCGTAGGCGAGGAAGTCTCGCTCGCGCTCCCGCTGGCGCCGAAGCCGTTGCATCAACGCGGCGAACGCACGCGCCAACCGCGCCGGCTCGTCCCGCCCCGAGATGACCGGTACCTCGCCCCCTTCGTCGAGGTCGGTCACGGCCGCCGTCAGCACGCGCAAGGGGCGAAGCGAGACGCCCACGCTCACCCACGCAACGAGACCCGAGACCAACGCCAACACCAGCGTGAGCGGTGCTGCCAGCCAGGCGAACGGCGACAGTGTCTCGCGGATTCCGGCCAACGGCCGCCCGACCTGGACGGTGATGCCATCTCCGGTGTCGTAGAGCGTCACCACACGCCAGCCGGAAACGGCGCGGGTTCCCTTGCCTTCCACCAAACCGGTCGGGTCGAGCGGGCGAGGACCGTCCAGCACCCCGCCCTCCCACAGCAACTGGCCGTCGAGGAAGACTTGGGCAGCGCGCACGCCGGACTCCGTCGTCAAGTAGCTCTCGACGACCGCCGGGACGCGAATCGCCGATTCCCCGCGGAGCAGCACGGCCTCGTGGATCACCTCTGCCAGGATGGCGCTTTCACGGTCGAACGAGACGTTCGACCCCGCCACTAGGACGCCGTACGTGATGGCCAGTCCTGCCCCGACACCCGCGAGCGTCAACAGCGAGGCCGTCAGCGCGAGTCGTAGGCGCAGGCTCACGTCTCGTCGCCCCTCGCTTCGTCGACTTCGCCGGTGAACCGATACCCCAGCCCGCGAACCGTCTCGAGCAGGTCGTCCCCGAGTTTGCGCCGCAGGTTCTTGACGTACACGTCGACGAGATTCGATGGCGTCTCGAAACCTGCGCCCCAGACGCGGTCGAGGATCTCCTCGCGACGGAAGATGCGGCCGGGGTTCAGCAAGAACAGCTCGAGCACCTCGACCTCCTTGGCGGTCAAGCGCACGGGTGCGCCGGACCGTTCCACACGGCGTGTCTCCGGGTCGAAGCGAACGTCGCGCCAGCGGACCGAGCGCGGTTTCACGTCGCCGCGGCGGGCGAGAGCGTGAAGGCGTGCTACCAGCTCGGGTAGGGCGAACGGTTTCACCAGGTAGTCATCACCGTGCTCGAGGCCTCGCACACGATCCTGCAAGCTCTCACGGGCGGTAAGGAATAGGATCGGCTGGCGGAAGTCGGCCTCGCGCACGGCAGCGGCCCACGCGAAGCCGGCCTCGGGACCTTCGGGCAGCATGACGTCGAGCAAGATCAGGTCGAACGGTCCGCCCCAGAGCGCTTCCCAGGCTGCCTGGGCCGAGTTCGCCAGGACGGTGTCGAACCCGACCGGACGCAGCGCCTCGTCGAGGGATGCCACCAGGGACGGGTCGTCTTCGACGATGAGTAGGCGCACGACGGTCCTTTCGTCAGGGTGCGTGGTGCCGGTCGGCCCGGTGCGGTCCTCCCCGGTGCAGGCGTGCCTGGTGCGGCAGGATACGCCCAACTTCCTATCGTGTGGCCCCGAGATGAACCCAGAATGAACGACCAGGACGCCACTTCTCGCGCTTACACTTCACGTTCGGTTCACCCCTCGCGTCCATCATGCCATCAGCCGGGAGCGCCCGCCCGACCCGCACGTCATCCCACCCGACGGCGCCCCCCCGGGGGCGTCTCCCGGCGACCATCCCGGCTCGAGGAGGCTCGCCATGCAAGCGACTGCGACCGTAGAACGGGTACCCCTAGCCCAGCGCCTTCGCTGGAACGACATCATCGCCCCTTGGCTCATCCGCCTGGCGTTCCTGGGTGTGGGCATCCTCATCGGCATGTATATGCTCGCCCCTCGCCAGACGCGCGCCAGCGACACGTACCTGCCGCCGGCCTACGTGGCGCTGCCCAACGGCGTGGTGCAGATCGTCAATGCCGACGGCGTCGTCGCCAGGCTGCCGGTGAAGGTTGCCGACACGGCGGCCGCGCGCAACCTCGGCTTCGCCAACGTCGGCTACAGCGCGATCGACAACCAGCTGCTGCTGTACACCCTCACGCGCGAGACGAGCGCCCGCGTCACGTACTCCATGAACGACGTCCGCGCCCCGCTGCAGGTGGCCGTGATGGGCGCGACGGGCGAAGTGCTCGCCGTTCACGACGTGCAGCTCGGCACCGAGCGTTTGGCCGTTCCGGAACTGCACCGTTGGCTACTCGTCGGCCGCGCCGGCACGTTCGATGCGCTGGGTATCGGTGTCGGCTCGACGCTCGATCCGGACACGGTGCAGAAGGTGAACTACTGAGCTAGCGGCGTTCCGAAATGCTGGTGCTCGTCGAGCCCGCGGAGGCAGGTACAAGAGCCGTTCCCGCGGGCTCCAATCTGCACGGGTTCGCCTCGCCGGGCGAGCTCGGCCGCATCGCGCTACCGTGGGAACCGGATGTCACGGTTCGATTCGACACGTGCCGCCGACGAGCTCGACGCGGCCCTGCGCGCCGTCGCCGTCCCGTACCGCGCGGCGCACGAGAAAGCGTACTTGAAGAGCGACTTGGTGCACTACGGTGCGTCGGTGCCGGCGATCCGCAAGGCGACGACCGCGTTCCTCGCGGACCACCAGGACCTCGACCACGACGCGATCATGGCGCTCGCCGAGGAGCTCTGGGGCCGTGGCGTGCACGAACTCCGGGCGGCCGCGGTGGAGTTGCTCACGCGGCGTGAGGCGCTGCTCGGCCCGAACGACCTACCGACACTGGAGCGCTTCCTTCGCGAGGCGCGCACCTGGGCGTTGGTCGACGGGATCGCCCCTTCCGTGGTCGGCCCGCTGATGCTGCGCAACGCCGAGGTGGAGCGGACGCTCGTGCGCTGGGCGGTCGATGACGACTTCTGGCTGCGGCGGGCGGCGCTGCTGGCGTACTTGCTGCCCATGCGTCAGGGCGAGCCGGTGTTCGCGCGTTTCGCGCGGTTGGCCGATCCGATGCTCGAGGAGCGGGAGTTCTTCATCCGCAAGGCCATCGGCTGGGTGCTGCGCGAGCGCGGCAAGCGGGCGCCCGACGAGGTGTTCACTTGGCTCGAGCCGCGCAAGGAGCGCGCGTCGGGCTTGACGCTGCGCGAGGCGAGCCGGTACTTGACGGAAGACCAGAGAGCGGCGCTGCTTTCGGGTCGGAGAACGGCGGCGCGGCGCTAGGTTCGCCTGTGTCGTACGCTCGCCCGGTGAGCGCACCGGGTCACCCCATCGACCTGCGGCCCTACGACCCGGCCTGGCCGGCTCGCTACGAGCGCGAGCGGGCGGCGATCGCCGCCGCCCTCGGTGCCTTGGTCGACGGTGGCGCATTGGACGGCATCGAGCACGTCGGCTCCACGTCGGTGCCCGGTCTCGCCGCCAAGCCGTGCATCGACATCATGGCGCGCGTCCATCCCTACCCGCCGGCCGCCGAACGGGTGGCCGCTCTGGAGGCCATCGGCTTCACGCACCACGGCGAGAACGGTCTTCCCGGCCGCACCTACTTCACCAAGGGCCCGCACGAGGTGCACTTGCACGTGGTCGGGTTCGACTCCGAGCACTGGCAACGCCACCTGCTGTTCCGCGATTACCTGCGAGCGAACGTCGACGCCCGCGATCGGTACCAGGCGCGGAAGGTGGACCTGGCGAAACGCTTCGGGAACGACCGCGACGCGTATCAGAACGGCAAGAGCGGCCTGATCGAGGATCTCGGTCGCCGGGCGGAGGCGTGGCACCTGCGCACCATCGGCTTCGCGCCGGTGCGATTCGCCGCGCGGGAACTCGCCGGCCTCGACGGACCGGGCGGCGTGCGTTGGGCGATCGCCAGCGGCTGGGCGCTCGACCTGTTCCTGGGGGCTCCGTCGCGATTTCACGAGGACCTCGACGTCGAGATCGCCCGAGCGGACCAGTTGGCGGTGCAGAAGGCGTTGCTGCAGCGCGGATGGCGTCTCGACCAGGTGGTGGAGGGAGGCGTCTACGCGCCGTGGCCGGAGGGTGAGGCCGTTCGCGATGGCGTCCATCAGGTGCACGGACGCCGCGACGGGGCGTTCGTCGACCTGCTCCTGGCGCCGCGGACGGCGGAAGCGTGGGCGTATCGCCGCGACGAAAGCGTCACCCTCCCACTCCGGCGGGCGATCCGGACGACGGACGAGCGCAGCGGCGGGAACGAAGACGTGCCCACCGGCATCCCCTACCTCGCACCCGAGGCCGTGCTGCTGTTCAAGAGCCGCTCGAGTCGCGGCGGAATGGAACGACCCGAGCCGCGCGCGAAGGACGCCTTCGACTTCGAGCGCGTGCTGCCGCGCCTCGCGTCCGAGCAGCGCGCCTGGCTGAGCGCGGCGCTCGAGCGCGTGCACGGTGGGCACCCTTGGATCGAGCGTTTGCGCGACCTGGCGTGAACGGAACCCCGGTCCCGGTTCCACGGATGCCACAGGCATCCGCCGCGAAGCGTGACACCATGGGCCTCGACATGATCCCAGAACCTGCGAACGCACGTCCGCTCCGGCGCGGCAGCGCCGGCGAGCTGCTGGGGGCCGGCCGGCGTCCGCGCCGACCCGTTGCCCTCGTACTTGCCCTGCTCGCCTTGGTGGTCGCGTCGACGCTGGCCGCCTGTGACCGTGGCGAGTCGCCCATCGTCACGATCGGCAAGATCGACCGCGCCTTCGACCGCGGCGACTTCGTCGAGGCGTCGTCGCACTTCGAGGGCCGAGGTTTGTCCGCGGTGGAGGATGCGCCCGAGTTGCAGCCGATGTTCGCCGCCATCCGTCTCGACCCGAAGCGATCGAACGGGCGCGGGAACTCCGCCGAGGTGACCGTCGACGTCACCGGCGTGGACCTTCGGGCGATCATGGCGAACCTGCTCGGTGACGCGTTCGCCGCCGCCTTCATGGGGCGCGAGCCGGACATGGCGGCGCTGATCGCCGAGCAACTGGAGAACGGCGCGCCGCAGGTGCACTCCACCGTGACGGTGAACATGGTCCGCAAGGACGGCAAGTGGCTCGTCGCCGAGCAGAACGGCGCCTTCTTCGAAGCGATGTTCGGCCTGCGCGACTTGGGGGACGCCTTGAACGGACGCTGAGCGGCGGCGCCTCGTTGCGAAGCGATCGATCGCCGCGCGCCGCTCGCCGTGCGGCCGGGCGGACCTGGCGCGGCAGCGCGGCGTCAGCGAAGGTTTCGTGACATCTCTGCGCTACCCTCGGTGCGTGGCGTCGCGTCGCAAGGTGCTGGTCGTCGAGGACGACCGGGACATCGCGCTACTTGTCGGTACGCACCTCGAGGACATCGGTTGTGCCGTGTCCTTGGCGGTGAGCGGTGAGGACGCGCTGGTACTTCTCGAGGACGGTTCGTTCGACCTGGTGGTGCTCGACCTGATGCTGCCGGGGGTCGACGGCTTCGAGGTCACCCGGCGTCTTCGTGCCGTCCACGGCTACACCCTCGTACTGATGCTGACGGCCAAATCGAGCGAGCTCGATCGCGTCCTGGGGCTCGAGCTCGGGGCGGACGACTACCTCGCCAAGCCGTTCAGCCTGCGCGAGTTGCAGGCGCGGGTCAAGGCGCTGTTCCGTCGCAAGGAGGCGCTGGAGGACCAGTCGACCGTGCTGCCGGCGACCCTGGCCGCCGGAGATCTGACGATCGACGTGGAACGGCGCCTGGTAATGGTGGCAGGCAACGAGGTGAACCTCACCGCCAAAGAGTTCGATCTGCTGGTACAGTTCGCGCGGCACCCCGGCCGCGTCTACACTCGCGGTCAGTTGTTGGACCTGGTGTGGGGCTACGGGTACGACGGCTACGAGCACACCGTCAACACGCACATCAACCGTCTTCGGGCGAAGGTCGAGCGGGACCCGTCCGACCCCAGGTACATCGAGACCGTTTGGGGCGTGGGCTACCGCTTCACGACGAAGGGCGCCTAGTCGTGCTTCGTACGCTCCATGGGAAGCTCGCCTTGGCGCTGTTGGCGCTCCTTCTCGTGATCGGTGCGCTCTTCGTGTTCTCGACGATCCACACCAGCCGCCGCTACCAGCAGGAGGTGAGTCAGAAGGTCAACGCCGAGCTGGCGGCGCGGTTGGTGCGCGAGAGCATGCTCATGGTCGACGCCTCGGTGGACGAGGCCGAGTTGGCCGAGGTGGTCAGTGGCCTCGCCATGACGAATCCTGGCGTCGAGTTGTACGTGCTGGACCCAAACGGAGTGATCCTCAAGGCGTCGGTGCCGGAGAGCGATCTGCAGCGCGAGCGCGTGGACTTGGCGCCGATCCAGCGCTTCGTAACGGGTGGCGTGGACACGCTCGTGCTCGGCGACGACCCGCGTGGCGACCCGCGCGGCGATATCAGTAGCGAATCCGGCGACGACGCACGAACCGATCGGCGCCGTTCGCGCGCGCCGAAACCGTTCTCGGCGGCGCGGATCCCTGCCGATGGTCCGCTCCAAGGGTTCCTTTACGTGGTCTTGTCGGACGAGACGCAGGACTCGGTTGCGCAGATGGTGCGCACCAGTTACGTCCTGAACCTGAGCCTGTGGACCGGCGCGATCGTTCTGGCGCTCGTGTTCGTGGCGGGCTACCTGGTGTTCAGGTTGCTGACTCGTCGTGTGAAGCGCTTGGCCGCCGTGATGACCGAGTTCCGTGACGACGGGTTCGCGAAGCCGCCGAGATTGCCGATCGGCTCGTCCGGCACGCACGGCTCGTCGCGAACGTACGGTGCGAACGTCGCCCTCGGCGCGACCGGTGCGGCCGGCACGACCGGTTCGGTGAGCCGCAGGGCGATCGGGGCCGGAAGCGCCGACGAAGTGACCGAGCTCGAGCAGGCGTTCGGCGAGATGGCGCACCGCATCGCCGAGCAGGTCGGGGCGTTGGAGCAGTCGGCAGCGTTGCGCAAGGAACTGCTGACCAACGTCTCGCACGATTTGCGCACCCCGTTGGCGGCGCTCCAGGGGTACCTCGAGACGCTCGAGATGAAGGAGGAACGGCTCGGTCCCGAGGATCGGCGCCGTTACCTGGGCGCGGCCCGCAAGCAGGCGGAGCGGCTCGGCCGCCTCGTTTCGGAGCTGTTCGAACTCGCCATGCTGGAATCGGGCGAGGCGGCCGTGAAACCCGAGCCGTTCCCGATCACGGAGCTTGCTCAGGACGTGACGCAGAAGTTCCAGCTCGAGGCGGAACGTAGGAACGTCGCGCTCACCACCGACTTCCCCACCGACCTGCCGACCGTGGTTGCCGACATCGGCATGATCGAGCGCGTGTTGACGAACTTGCTCGAGAACGCTCTTCGCTACACGCCGTCCGGAGGCAGCGTGCGCTTGACGATGCGGGCTGCGGACGATGGCGTCGCGGTGGAGATCGTGGACACCGGCCGCGGCATCGCGCCGGCGGAGCTACCGTACATCTTCGATCGCTTCTACCGCGCCGGTGGGCACGAGCAGAACGTGGTCGCCGCGCAGGAGCCCGCTACTGGCGAAGGGTCCATTGCCAGCGGCGACGGCGTCGGCCTGGGCCTTGCCATCGCAAAGCGGGCCCTCGAGTTGCACGGCCGCGACATCGAAGCGAGAAGCGTGCCGCAAGGCGGGACGACGTTCCGGTTCAGCCTTCCGGCGAGCACGGCCTGACCCGGAGCGCGACCGTTCCGCCGAAGGTGATGGATTCGTGACCATTCGGTGACGCGGGCGTGAGTCGCGTTCTCTACCATCCGCTCGAACGCAACGTCGGATCGGGCCAAGGCCCGGGATGGGAGCGGAACACATGCGACAGCACTCGTACGGCAAGTGGATCGGATGCATGATCGCGGCGGCCCTGTTGGTGCTCGGGTCGGCGCAAGAGGGCGGGTCGATGGATTCGGACCCGATGGAGTCGGATTCGATGGCCGCCGCAGCGGGGATCGAGCTCTCCGTAGGGGAGCACGACGCTCTCGGGTCGTACCTGGTCGACGCCGAGGGCCGGACGCTCTACGTCGTCGTCGACGCGGACGGGAACCCGGTGCCGTGCGAAGGCGCGTGCGCCGAGGCGTGGCCGCCGTTCTTGGTGAAGGCGATGGGTGAGGGCGAGATGGGCGACGGCGACATGGGTGATGGCGACATGGGTGATGGCGACATGGGTGATGGCGACATGGGTGACGCTTCCATGGGCGGGACGATGGTCGACGCCTCCGCCATCGGGACGCTGCAGCGGCCTGACGGTGCCACGCAGGTCACCTTCGCCGGGCACCCGCTCTACTACTTCGTGAACGACGTTCTACCGGGCGAGGTGAACTGCCAGGCCGTGGCGCAATTCGGTGGCACCTGGTACGTGCTCTCGCCAGACGGCGCGGTCATCACCACGTCCCTGACGGCCGGGCAGTAATCGGGTGGTGGCGCGGAGGCGGCGGATTCGACGTTCAGCTCAGCCACAAACGCATGACGGGCCGGTCGTCCCGCCTCCGCGCCACCTCCTCGAATCCTGCCTCGGCGAACATGTGCGCCGAACCGAACCAGGGCGCATTGGCATGGTCGGGAACGGCCAGGTCGACCGGGTACGCCTCCAAGATGGCGGCGCCCTGCTCGCGCGCGTAGGTGATGGCGCCCTCCAAGAGCTCCTTCGTCACGCCGCGGCCACGGTGTTCGGACGGCACCACGAAGCAGACGATCGACCACACCGGTTGGTCGTCGACGGTGCGCATGACGGGTGAGCGCCGGAGCTTCGCGTACTCGGAACGCGGCCCGAGCGACACCCAGCCGACGGGCGTCTGGCCGGCCTGCGTCTGGCCGGCCTGCATCTTGCCGAACGACGCGCTGCCGACTGACTCCTCACCCTGGCGACTGCGCGTGCGATCCGTCTCGTATCCGATCAGCCCGGTGACGGTGCCGCCATCGACCAGCTCGCACATGGCGCGCTTCGATGCCTGTGCCGCGCCTTCGCCCGGCTCGCGCTGGATCGCGCCGCTGACGCGGTAGTACATGCACCAACAACCGCGAGCGACGCTACACCCCCTGGCGCCGAACAGCGCCTCGAGGTCCGGCCAGCGTTGGGGCGTGAGCGGGAGAACGGTGATCACGTTGGCCGCGGCTCCAGCCCGGCGACGTCGGAGTGCCGAGGGAGGCGGGAGTAGCGGAAGTGATCGTCGCCTTCATGCTCCAGCCGGAACCCGACACGTTCGAGGAGGCGGATGGAGGCCGCGTTGTCGGGCTCTACGTCCGCCACGATGCGGCCGAGCCCCAGGTCGTCGAAGCCGTACGCCACCACCAGGTTCACCGCGGCCGTCATGATTCCGCGCCCGCGGAAGCGATCGCGCAAGACGTATCCGATCTCTCCGGTCCCTCCCACGAAGCCGCGGTAGTAGCCGCACGTGCCGACGCAGGTAGGAGCGCCGTGCAGGAAGACGCCCCAATGCAAGGACTCGCCGCGTTCCACGTCCTCTTCGATGCGCGCGAGCATCGCCAGCGCCTCCTCGGCGGACGCTGCGGGGCGCCCGTCGTAGAAGGAGATCTCGCGGATGTCGGCGATGTCGGAAGGGGTCAGCCGCCGCATGTACAAGCGCTCGTCCTCGAGGCGCGGGACCGACGTGTGGCGTCGTCTCTCGCTGTGAAGGGTTTGCGGCGGATCGGGCTTCGAGGAGGGAGACATGCTGCCTCATCATGCGCGATGAAGGGCGTCGAGGTTGCACCGCCGTTGTGCCGTTCCGCCTCGGTGTTCCGGCGCGGCGCCCGACGTCTCGCATATGCTCGTCGCATGTCCGAGGATCCCGCCGTTCGCTTGACGCAGGCGATCGAACTCGCAGCTCGGAACGTGGCCGCAGGTGGCGGTCCGTTCGGTGCCATCGTGGTGACGCCTGACGGACGCATGTTCGAAGGCGTCAACCGCGTCACGACCGACAACGACCCCACCGCGCACGCCGAGGTCACCGCCATCCGCGCCGCCTGCCGGGCGCTCGGCACGTTCGATCTCACGGGGTGCGTGCTGTACGCCAGTTGCGAGCCGTGTCCGATGTGTCTAGCGTCGGCGTTGTGGGCGCGCGTGGACCGCGTGTTCTTCGCCGCCGACCGCCATGACGCCGCGCGTGCCGGCTTCGACGACGCGCACTTCTACGACTACTTCGACGGTCGAGGCGACCGTTCGCTGATGCCGGTCGATCGCGTGCGCGTCGCGGAGTCCGACGAGCCGTTCCGCGCCTGGGCGGCGTTCGAGGCGCGGGTGGAGTATTGAGCCTCGGCATGTGCCCGTCGTGGACGTCGGGGGCGACGCCAGACAGTTCCTCGTTCACGAGTAGGGGTACTGAAGATGTGGTGGGCCTACCAGCAGTTCAGTAGGCCAATGGGCATCTTTGTAGGCCTACCAGGGTTGCAGTAGCCCTACCAGCATTTCAGTAGCCCTACCAGCATTTCCGTAGTCCGCGGCAAGACACCCACTACGGTCCGGAGGGCCGGACGCGGCGGTGGATGGGAAGGCTAGGTCAGGCCGACGCCTTCCTCCTGCCCGGTTCGTGCCCGGTCACCGCTTCGAACGCTGCCCGCGCATGCTGCAGCAACTCCGGAACCGTGAGCAGTTCGGCCGCCACGTTCGCCAGCACGCTTGCGCCGTCGAGCACGGTCTGGTCGCCGCGGGGCGACCGGGCTGCCACGGCGAACGCCGACGTGTGCGGCATCGCCGTGTCATCGATCGCCAGCATTCCATGCAGCGCCGGCATCACCTGCGAAACGTTGCCCATGTCCGTCGAGCCGGCGCGGGCGTTCGGGTCGTACGGCGTGACGGTGCGGCCGCGACGCTCGGCGTGGCGCGCAAAAGCGGCCTCCAGCGGCTCGTTGATGGTCATCTCGAGGTAGGCGGGTGACGCGTCGCCGACCTCGAGCCGGGCGCCGGTCATCAGCGCTGCGCCCTCGAA
>JAWOIL010000002.1:0-9513 GCA_046484635.1 Trueperaceae bacterium | reverse complement strand
CCATGCTGGACGTCTGGACGGGGCTGCTCGAGCAGGTTGCGATGCGAGCGGCAGCGTTGGTCGACTACGGACCCTTGTCACCCCAGGACGTCGGTCGACTTGTCAGCGCGGCGTGGCTCGGAGCGGAGGCGTTGCACCTGCTCCGCCCGGGCGATGCCCGGTTCGACCTGCGATCAACGCTCAGGAACGTCGGCGGCATGATCCGTGATGCCGAAGAGCGGCGCGCGTCGTGATGGCGCTGCTGCCGCAGCGGTCCATCACACACCGTGCCGTACCTGCCCATGGGGCCGCGAACGTCGCTGCCCGGCTGATCTCATCTGAGCAACCGCGCGATCCAGAGTCGACACCGGAGGTGTTGCCGTGAGTCAGAATCGTTTCGAGATCCGGGGTCCTCGTTCGCGATCCTTGTCGACGACGGTGCGCAGCATCGTCATGGTGTCGTTCAGCGCCGCCGCATTGCTCGTAGCCGCCGGTTGCGCGGCGCCGTCGAGCCGTCCGCCGATCGCGGTGGCCGGGCCGGACCAGAGCGTAGGCGTGGAGGTGACCGTGCAGCTCGACGGCACCGGGTCGAGCTCTCCGGACGGTGGCTCGTTGACGTTCGCGTGGACGATGTCGTCCCGCCCACCGACGAGTACCGCGGCGTTGACGAACGCCACGACGGCGGAACCGAGCTTCGTCACCGACGTCGTCGGCGAATACGTAGCGACGCTGACGGTGGCCGAGGGGGGGCGGACCGCCAGCGACAGTGTGCGGATCACGGCGGACGCACTCGGCGTGCGCCTCTCGACGCCGAGCACCGACGCCTTCACGAACGGCACGATCACCCTGCAGGCCGCGGTGACGGGCGGTGTCGCGACCACCGTCGACCTGCTCGTGAACGACGACGTCTTGGCGACGCTGACTTCCCCCTTCCTGTTCCTATGGGACACGACGGCGGAGCCTGAGGGGGCGTACGAACTGCGTGCGCGCGCGACGTTCGACGGCCAGTCGGTCACGAGCACGCCCCGTGTCGTCACGGTGGACCGTACCGCCCCCGTGGTGGTTGGTCGGACCCCGAACGCAGGCAGCGAAGACGTCTCCGTGGACGCACTCTTCGAAGTGACGTTCTCCGAGCCCGTGCTCGCGAACACCGTCGGCAACGATTCGGTGACGGTGGCAGACGTTGGGGGTACGGAACTCGCGAAGACCCTGACCCTGGCCCCGGACGCCTTGTCGCTACGAGTCGATCTGCTCTCGGTGCCGAACGTCCCCAACTCGCTCACGATCACGCTCACGAGCGCCATCACGGATCGAGCCGGGAACGCGCTTGCGCTGCCCACGGGCGCCTGGAGCTTCGAACTGCCCGCTTGGTTCGATGTCGGCGGCGCCTTGTCCGCCCACGCCGGCAGCACGGACGCCGGTCGGCCCTCGCTGGCGATCAGCGATGCCGGGGTCCCGACCGTGGCCTGGAGCGAGTCCGACGGCATCGCGGTCGGCGTGCACGTTCGTCGTTGGACGGGCACCGCCTGGTCCACGCTTGGAAGCCCCGTGAGCGCCAAGGCCGGCATGGACATCTTTGCCCCGTCGCTGGCACTCGACGATGCCGGAAACCCGGTCGTGGCTTGGACCGAGGTAGGCAAAGGCGAGGTCTACATCCACGTGCAACGCTGGACCGGCCGTGCTTGGGAGCCTCTCGGGGGCGCGCTGTCGGCGGGCACAGGCAGCACGGATGCCGGACCGCCCTCGCTGCGCTTGGACGGGACGGGCAACCCCCTCGTGGCCTGGCACGAACGAGACGGTGCGACGAACGTGTTCAACATCTACGTGCGGAGGTGGACGGGGACCGCTTGGGCGTCCTTCGGGGACGCGCTCTCGGCCCGAACCGGAACGACCCACGCGCTACGCCCGTCCCTGGAAGTGGATGGGAACGGCCAACCGCTCGTCGCGTGGGAGGAGCAGGAAACCGAGGCCGGCACGTTCCATGTTCGCGTCCACCGCTGGACGGGCAGCGACTGGCTTGGCGTCGGCGGCTTCCTGTCGTCCGTCGTCGGCGACACGCCCGCGGGGTTCGCGTCGCTAGCCGTGTCGTCGACAGGGGACCCGGTGGTCGCGTGGGACGAGGGGGCACCGCAAGCCGCCTGGGACGTGTACGTGCGCCAACGGACGGCGGGTAGTTGGAACGCCCTCGGACCGAAGCAGACCGCCCATCCCGACGATCCGGATGCTCAGGTCCCCTCCCTTCGCCTCGATGGCGATGACGTACCGGTGCTGGCGTGGGAGGAACACCAGAACGTCTACGTGCGGCGCTGGAACGGCACCGACTGGACCGCGCTGGGCGACGCCGTCGACCGAGCGGGCACGGTGGCGCGCGGCGTCGTGCTCGCGCTGGACGCGAACGGGATCCCTTGGGTGGCGTTCATGGCCGACGGTGACGTCCAGGTCAGGAAGTACAACCAGTAGGTCAGGTCGCAGCCCTTGAATGTGCCGACGTGCCTCGAGTGTGGCCATGAAGCGCGAGAGGGGCTTCACCCACCCCCGGGGTAGAGGCGCACGGTGAGGGCCGCACCTTCGTCTGCGCCCGCAGAACGACCGTAGTATGGTCGGCCATGCCCCAACCCGTGCTCGTCACCGGCTGCAGTTCCGGCATCGGTCTCGCCATCGCGCGCCTGCTCGCGGAGCGCGGGGTGCCTGTGGTCGCCACCGTCCGCAGCGACGCGGACGCCGCGCGCCTCGCTAGGATCGACGGCGTCGAACCGCTGATCTGCGACGTGACCGACGACGCGCACGTGGCGCGCCTACGGGAGGCGATCGACGCGCGCGGGGACGGCTTGTGGGGCATCGTACACAACGCGGGCATCGCCTACGTGGGGCCCCTGACCACCGCGCCGCTCGACGACCTGCGGGCCGTGTTCGAGGTCAACGTCTTCGGCGTCCACCGTGTGACGAACGCCCTGGCCGACCTGCTCGTCGCGAGCCGCGGTCGCATCGTGACGATCTCGAGCATCTCGGGCACCCTGTCGTCCGCGCTCTTGGGGGCGTACAGCATGTCCAAGCACGCCCTCGAGGCGTACACGGACTCGCTCGCGAAGCAGCTGGCGCCGCTCGGGGTGCACGTGTGCGCCGTCGCCCCGGGCAACTTCGCGTCGGCGCTCGAACGGAACTCGGTCGCGCGCTTCGCGCCGCCTGCCGACCCGAGCGAGGACCTCGCCGCTTGGTACGCGCCCGGCGCCGACACCTCACGATCGGAGTTCCCCGGACCCGAACCCGTCGCGGCGGCGTGCCACGCGGCGCTGTTCGACGAAGCGCCGCTAGAGCGCTACCTGGTCGTTCCGAACGCCGAGGAGGCGGACCGGACCCTCGGGCAGGCGGCGCACGAGTGGGAGCGCCTCAACGCGTCGACGCCGCATCGGTGGTCGCACGAGCGGCTCGTCGCCGAGGTCGACGCCGGGCGCGGCGATCCGGGTGGAGTCGCCGGCGACGGCGGTCATGCGGAGCGCAACGAGGCGCTGGTCCGGCGCCTCTACGAGCGGGTGTTCGCCGACTGGGACGTGACGATGGTCGACGAGGTCGTCGACTCCGAGTTCGTCTCGCACGACTGGCCACCGGGCCTGAAGGGGCCGGAGGGCTTCAAGACCTTCTACGAGCGCGCCCTGCTGGCCAACGCGCCGGATGCGCGCTACGTCGTCGACGACGTGGTCGCCCAGGACGACCGGGTGGTCGTACGCTGGCGGATCCTCGCCACCCACACCCACGAGTGGTTCGGGGTGCCGCCCACGGGCCGCCCGCTCACGGTCGAGGGCATGGCCATCTACCGGGTCGAGAACGACCGCCTGATGGAACGCTGGGTGGTGCTCGACGGCCTCGGCAGCGCCGAGCGGCTGCGGGCGGCGCCCTGAGGCGGGCCTCCGACCTGCGGTTACGCCGTCGGAAGCGCTAGGATCCGCGGCGGTCCCGCGGGTCCGCGACCGTCGCTGCCGCCGCCTGCCCGCACGCCCGCGTCAACGCGTTCAGGTACCGACCGATGACGTACCGCGTGGCCGGCACGACCGCGAGGCCGGCACCGCGCTTCGGCACGAGCTCCACGCGCCAGCGCACCTCGGTCCCGCCGTCTTCGATTCTCGCGAACGCCACGGTCCCAACGTGGTGGTCGACGGGGAACGTCGCCCATGACGGGTTCGACACCCGGTACTCGAGGCGCTGCGGGTACTCGGTGGCCACGATGCCCTCACGCACGGCCCGCGGGCCCACGCCGATCCTCCGCGTGCTACCGTTCCCGCACGCGTCGCCCGGCTCCTCGACGACCGGGCGTGGCCCGAATCCTGCTCCACCGACCCAAAGCTCCGAGAGGAAGCGCGCCCACGTGACGTCCGGCGGTGTGGCGACCCGAAGGTTCCAGGTGAGGGTGCGCAAGCGCGAGCCCCAGATGCGTCCCAAGCCCGATCGCATGGCGTCCCGATCCGGGAGCCAGAGCCTTGCCACGACCTCGCCACCCTCCCGCTCACCCGTGTCCCGGAAGCCGAGCGAGTGGTAGAGGTGCGCGGCAGGGTTGTCCGGGCCGTACGACAGCGCGAAGCGACGATGGCCGTGCTCCGCAGCGAGCAGGTCCATCAGGGTCTGGAGCGTGCGGCGGCCATGGCCCTGGCGCTGGTAGCGCTTGTCGATGATGAGGCCGCCCACCCAGCAGCTCCCATCGGCGGGGTCCACCGCCCACATCACGAAGCCGATCACGCGGTCGCCCAGGCACACCGCCAGCGGCTGCCACTCGCCGTCGTAGAAGCACAGCGCCAGGTAGAAGGTCGGCGCGGCGACGAACGTACGCTGCGCCTCGGTGACCTCGAGCTCGTTCACGTCACGCCAGTTGTCGGCGGTTACGGGCGTCAACGTCAATCGGTCCGTGTCCGGAAGGGGTGGCG
This sequence comes from Trueperaceae bacterium, assembly GCA_046484635.1. Classification (GTDB taxonomy): domain Bacteria; phylum Deinococcota; class Deinococci; order Deinococcales; family Trueperaceae; genus CAZACZ01. The sequence continues at coordinate 4,621 of JAWOIL010000002.1, read as the reverse complement.
ACGCCACGCAAGCGACCTCCGTTCGTTCGGCACCAGCGTAGCGGACCGCGGGTCCCAGCACCGCGTCGGGGACCGCGGGTCCCTGCACCGCGTCGGGGACCGCGGGTCCCGGTACCGCGTGGGAGACCGCGGTCGAACGTCCTGACGCGAACGCGCGCAACGCGGATCGCATGCCCGAGAGGCTAGGCTCGACGCGTGCCCGGTCGCTTCGCACCCGCACGTGCCCGTCGCGTCAGCCCGCGTGTCGTCGCGTCCGCCGTGGCGGTTTGCCTCGCCGTCCTGTTCGCCGCCTGCGAACCGCGCGTCGTCACGACCGTTGGCGGAGCCCAGATCACACCCGGCACGGCGACCATGCGGCCGTCGCCCGCCTGCGCCGCGGTGGGAACGACCGTGCTCGCGGCGCCTGCGCTTCCGGACAGCTTGGTCGTGGGCGGGCGCGAGCGGACCTTCCTGGCGCGCGTTCCCGACGGCGCGGGCACCGCACCACGAGACCTGGTGATCGCGTTCCATGGCCGCACCAACGACGCTGCGCAGGTCCGCCGCTACTTCGGCCTCGACGAGGCGCTCCCCGAAGCGATCATCGTGTACCCGCGCGCCCTGGCGAACGGTCCCGGCACGTTCGCCTGGTCCGCCCCAAGCGACCCTCCCGACCGTCTGCGCGATTTCGCGTTCGTCGACGCGCTGGTCGACGCGGTCGGGCGCACCTGGTGCGTTGACATGGACCGGGTCTTCGTCGTCGGCCACTCGCTGGGCGCCTACTTCGCGAACGACGTCGCGTGCCGCATGGGCGACCGGATCCGGGCGGTGGCGTCGGTTGCCGGTGGCCTACAGGGCGACGGGTGCGTCGGGGGCGCCGCCGCGCTGCTCGTTCACCACCCGGACGACCGCCTGGTGCGCATTGGCGCGGGCGTCGAGGCGCGGGACGCGTTCCGGTTAGCCAACGGACTCGGCGCGATGCCGTCAGTGCCGGTGGAGGACGGCCCGCTGGCGCGCCTGAGCTGCGCGCGCCACGGCGACGCGGACGCCGCGGACCCGGTCGTGTGGTGCGCGCGCGACGACGCCACCACGCCGCGCGGCGGGTACGACCCGCACACGTTTCCGGTTGGCGCGGCCACGGCGATCGGCGCATTCTTCGCGAGCCTCCCGTAAAGGCGCACCACGTGCGGGCGCCGCCGCGACGCCGCAGTGGCGCCGTGGTAGCGAGAGGTCGCGCACAGCCCGCGCGCCAAGCGAGATCTTGCTCTAGAGTCGTAAGACGGGTTGGCGAAGGTATCCGTCACCTGCTGCGCCGGCAAGCGCGCCTGCGCTGCTAGTTCGAGTGGAAGGAGTCTCCATGAAGAGCGCCGCCAAGACCTACCTGAGGTTTGTTGCCATGATCGCGACCTCCACGGCAGTCATGTTCGGGCTGACCTATCTGAACAGCTACCAAGTCGATCACGTCACCTTCAGCGAGACGCGCTTGTACATGGCCCTTCTCATGGGCGCGTCGATGGCGGTGGTCATGCTCACCTTCATGCTGCACGCGCACTCGAGCCGTCGCGCCAACTTGGCGATCTACCTCGTGAGCGCCGTAGTCTTCGCCGGCTCGCTCTGGCTGGTGCGCAGCCAAGCGACGGTCGGGCAAGTGTCGTACATGAAGGCGATGATTCCCCACCACTCGATCGCCATCCTGACCAGCGAGCGTGCCCAGATCGACGATCCCCGCGTACGCGACCTGGCCGACCGCATCATCGAGGCGCAAATCGCGGAGATCGCCGAGATGAAGTCGTTGATCGCCGAACTCGAAGGCGAGTGAGCAAGGGGCGTCCGGACTTCGCAACGCGTCTAGTGCGGACGTGGAACCCTGCCGACCACCAGCCGGCAGGTAACTCATCCCGCTCCGCGCGCGTACACCGACCATGCCATCCTCGTTGCAGGGCAGCACCGAACGAGGGGGTATGATGAATCGTCATACAGCGAGGTTGGACATGCCCAAGGCGAAGATCGCGATCACGCTGGATCGAGCAGTGCTCACCGAACTCGATGAGCTCGTCGCCCAGCGCAGGTTCCAGAACCGCAGTCAGGCGATCGAGGACGCCGTCGTGGAGAAGCTCGAGCGCTTGGCCCGCACGCGCCTCGCGACCGAGCTCGACAAGCTCGACCCCGCCGAGGAGAAGGCTTTGGCCGAGGAAGGGTTGCGTTCGGAGCTCAAAGCGTGGCCGGAGTACTGAGGGGCGACATCCGATGGGCCGACCTCAGCCCTGCTCGCGATCACGAACAGGCCGGCCAGCGGCCCGTGCTTGTCCTCAGCCACGACATCTTCAACGAACGCTCCGGCACCGTGATCGCAGTCGCGCTCACGAGCCAGGAGCCTCGCGCCGGGTTCCCCCTCACCCTCGAGTCGCGAACCCCCGGACTGCCCAAGCGCTCATGGATCAAGATTGGCCATGTTCGCACCCTCGCAACCGAGCGCATCGGCAAGTTGATCGGTCGGACGTCGCCCGAGGAACTCGCCAGGGTCCTCGAAGGTTTGAACGAGCTCATCGGGGACTGAGCGACGGGGAACCGTCGCCGATCACCCCACCTCCCCCACCAACCCCTCCCCCACCAACCCCTCCCGCAACCGCTCCATCTCCGCCCGCTCCTCCGCCGGCAACTGCGGGTAAGCGATCGGCAGCCGCTGCATGGTGTCATGCACGATCTCCGCCACCACCCTGCGCATGTAGCGCTTATCGTCGGCTGGCACCGCGTACCACGGCGCCCACGGACGCGAGGTGGCCCGCAGCGCCTCCTGATACGCATGCTGGTACGCGTCCCAGTGGCCCCGCTCGCGCACGTCCCCCGGCGAGAACTTCCAGTTCTTCTCGGGCTCGTCGATGCGCGCCAAGAACCGCCGCGCCTGCTCCTCCTTCGAGAGGTGCAGGAAGAACTTCACGATCACCGTGCCCTCGCGCGCCAAGTGGTGCTCGTACGACGCGATGCTGGCCAGGCGCTCGTCCCAGATGGTGGCAGGATCCGCGCTCGGAAGTCGCTGGGCCGCGAGGATGGCAGGATGCACCCGCACCACCAGCACCTCCTCGTAGTGACTGCGGTTGAACACACCGATGCGGCCGCGCTGCGGTAGCGCCTGCGCGACGCGCCACAGGAAATCGTGGTCGAGCTCCTCGGCCGACGGCTGCTTGAACGACGTGACCTGGCAACCGGCCGGGTTCACGCCGCGCAGCACGTGGCGGATGGTGCCGTCCTTGCCCGCGGCGTCCATCGCTTGGAACACCAGCAGCAGGGCGAAGCGGTCGTCGGCGTAGAGCTTCTGCTGCAGGTCGCGCAGCTCCTTGCGCGTCTTCTTCAACGCCTTCTCGTTCGCCTTGCGGTCGGGCGCGTCCTCCGGCGGCGCGGTCGGCGCGTCCGCCAGCACGAACGAGCCGTCGAACGGAACGCGGTACGGGCCGTCGGTGGGTGGCGTCCAAGAAGCTTCCATGGCCCACGCTACCGCCCGCTCAGCCTCCCGTCGCCTCCTCGATGAACGCGGCCAGCGCCTCCCGCAACACCAACAACGACGGTCGGTGCACGTACATCATGTGCCCCGCCTCGTAGAAGCTCATGCTCACGTTCTTGCGCGCCTCGGGCGTCAGGCCCATGTGCGCGAAGGTGTGCAGCGTGGCGTAGTAGGGCGTGGCAAGGTCGTAATAGCCGTTGGCCACGTGCACCTTGAGGTGGGGGTTGATGCTCATAGCCTTGCGCAGCGTTTCGGCCACGTTGAGGTAACGGTTCTCGACGTCCTTGTAGCTCCAGCTCTCGTACAGGTTCGCCAACACCTCGTAGGGCAGGTCGGAGACGAACCGCAGCTCACCGCGCACGTAGTCGTTGAACGTGGCCGTGTAGGGGCCCTGGGTGGCCGCCATGCTGGGGTCGAACTCGAAGCGCTCGCCGGCCGCGTCGCGGTCCACGCCGGTGTAGCGGCTGTCGATGCGGCCCACCGTCCGCCCCTGATCGCGCAGCAGCTCCTTGGTGAAGCGGAAGATGTCGATCCGCAGGTCGGTGGCGTCGATGTACGTCTCGCTCAAGCCCGTGAGTTGCGCGAGCTCGCGCCGCACCGACGCGCGCTCGTCCTCCGGCAGCAGGTCCCCGCGCAGCAACGCCGGAGCGTAGGTCTCGTGCAAGAACGCCTCGGCCTGCGCCAACAGGTCCTTCAGCGGCAACGCCTGCAGTTCGGGCGACAACCGACCGTGGTAGTGGGCCGTGGCGGTGTAACTGGGCAGGAAGAGCAGCGGCGGCAGGTCGTTGCCCGGGCCGAAGCGGGCGGTGCCGAAGTCGAGGATGGCCGACACGAGGATCAGCCCGTTGAGGTACAGGCCGTGACGTTGCTGCAGGTGTCCGGCCAGCCCAGCCCCACGCGTGGTGCCGTAGCTCTCCCCTGCCAGGAACTTCGGGCTTCCCCACCTCCCGTAGCGGCTGGTGTAAAGGCGGATGAACGCGCCGACGCTCTCGACGTCCTTGTCGACACTGTGGAAGTCCTTTGCCTTGATGCCCTCGACGGGGCGGCTGTAGCCGGTGCTGACGGGGTCGATGAACACCAGGTCGGTCAGGTCCAGCAGCGAGGCGTCGTTCGGCACCAGGCGATACGGCGGCTTGGAGGGGAAGC
>JAWOIL010000163.1:0-6047 GCA_046484635.1 Trueperaceae bacterium | reverse complement strand
CTTCGCTCCCGTGCTCATCCCAAGTAGCGGTGGGGGTGGCATTCCCAACACGGCACCGACGGTCACGATCACTGAGCCCGCGGACAAGGCTTCGTTCGGCTCGGGCGCTTCGATCGCCTTCGCGGGCAGCGCGACCGACACCGAAGACGGTGATCTGACCAGCAGCCTCGTGTGGGTTTCGAACGGCGATGGCTCCATCGGCGCGGGTGGATCGTTCTCCGCGGTGCTTAGTGACGGCGTGCACACGGTCACCGCAACCGTCACGGACTCGGGCGGCTTGACGGACGTCACCAGCATCACGGTTACGATCACGGTGGACGAACCGCCCCCCAGCACCATCCTGCTCACCGTCACCCCCACGAAGATCAGGGGCACCAAGTACGCCGACCTCACCTGGTCCGGCGCCACGAGTACCAGGATCGACGTGTTCCGCAACGGGGAAGAGCTCATCACCAACACGGAGAACGACGGCGCCTACAGCGACCTGATCGGCAAGGCCGGTGGCACCTTCACCTACCAGGTCTGTGAGGCCGGGACGAGCGCCTGCTCCAACGAGGCCACCGTCACGTTCTGACGGTCGTCCGACATCTCACCCTCAGGCCCCCGGCGTCTCGGCGCGCGCCGGGGGCCAGCACGTGAGCAGGTGAGGGGGCTCCTCGGCGACGCGGCGGCAGACGACGAGTGCGCGCGATCTGACGGCCCGCATCCGGCTGGCGCTGGCCAGCGCGTGCATGATCGACCTGGCGCCCGACGGACGGGCGGGTGCCATGCGGCTGTCGCCGCTCACGCTCCCAACGCGAAGAACATGGGGCTGAGGTAGGGCACCAGCCAGATGAGCCAGACGACGACGCTGAAGCGATGGAAGCGCGTCAGCCAAGCCTCGTCGCGGCGCCACAGCACCACCACGGCCCAGACCGCGTGGATGAACATGAGGGCGATCGCCAGCAGGCCCGTGAGCCCGTGGACGTCGCGCGTGAGCCCGCCGGCGAACTCGAACATCATGCCGGTGCCCACGGTGTCGAACACCAGTCCGAGGACGAACATCGCCAGGTGCCAGGGCTTGAGCCGGCCCTGCAGCCGCTCGCTCCACACACCGATCGTGTAGAACGCGAGCGCCAGGGTGATGGTGACCGTCGCGCCGACCGGCATGCGGCTCTCCCCGTCGGCCCAGGATACGACGCCTCACGATCTGCGAATCAGTGCGACGAGGGCACGCCACAGCGAGAAGGCCGGTGTGTGGGGACGGCGCTCCAGGTCGCCATCCCACTCAGTGTCGAGCGTGCGCCGGCGATGGGCCTCCTCGAGCGCGTGCCTGTGGCGCTCCACGATGACTCTCTCCATGATGGTTCCGAACATGGCAGCCTCCTTGGGCCTTGGAGCCTAGGGGCTGCGGTGGCGAGGTTCAACGGTCAAGCTGATTGGATCCGTGCTTATCCATGTAGCACGTCGATGGACTAGGGACAATCATCCCGCTACACTCGGCCATGAGGTTGCACCAGCTCGAGGTGTTCCTCACCGTCATCGACGAGGGCACCTTCGGCAGCGCTGCGCTGGCGCTCGGGTTGTCGCAATCTAGCGTCAGCCACGCGATCCGCGCACTCGAGACGGACCTGGGTGTGCGGTTGCTCGACCGTGGCCGGTTCGGGGCGCGGGTCACCCCGGTCGGTGAGCGCGTGGCCGAGAAGGCCAGGCGGATGATGGCGCTCTCGGGTGCGCTCGAGCAAGAGGCCAGCGCCGAGACCGGGACGCTCCGCGGAGAACTCGTCCTCACCGCCTTCGAAAGTTTCAGCACGCACGTCTTGCCCGAAGTGCTGGCGCACTTGCGCGCGGTGCACCCACGCCTGCGCGTCCGGCTCGTGGAGGTGGCCGAGACCTTCGCGGCCTATGACGCGGCGCTCATGAGCGGAGAGATTCAGGTGGCGATCGGGGCCTGGGATGTGCCGTCGACGTGCATCGCCTGGGAGATCATGCGTGACGAGCACCTGGCGGTGCTGCCAGCGGACTCGCCGATCACGGCCGACCACCTCGACGTCGAAGACCTGATCGGCCTGCCACTGGTCCTCAGCGAAGGCAGCGCGTGCACCGTCCGGCTCCTTGCGCACCTCGAACGCCAAGGGCACGCGGCCGAGAAGGTCGTCACGGCGAAGGGCAACGACGCGATCCTGCGTCTCGTGGCCGCTGGCCTTGGGGCAACCGTCCTACCCGCGCTGGCGGTCGGTTCGCCCGACGGCATCGCCGTGAGGACGGTGCCGTTCTCCGACCTGGTCCGGCCCGTGCTGGTGATCGTGCCCCCTCACGGGCTCAAGGTCCCGGCCGTCCGGGCGTTCCTCCACGTGCTCAAGGCGCGGTTCCCCGAGTCCGATCTCCCTGCGCTCTCGGCGGCCGTCTTCGGCACGGCGACGGCGCGGGGCGGGCCGATGGTGAGCAGCACGGCGTCATGAGGCACCGGTTCGAGCGGGCCGCTGGCTTCGGGCCGGCGTCGACCGGAGCTGCGGCCCGAACCAAGCCTCGGCCGGCGGTCTCGCAGCACCTCGCGTCCCTCGGACCATTCGCGTTCGCGCCGTAACGAAGCTCGTCCGACCCGATGCTCTCCAGCGAGGGCCACTCTCTCGCATGTGAACCCTTGGTCTCCGTCCTGAACGCGTGGCTTGCCAGGCCACGCTTCAGGTGCTAGGCTCATACAAGACCCTAAGGAGGAACAATGAAGATGCTGCAGCCACCTCGCCGGGGGGCCCGTTGGCTCGCCGCGCTCGTCGCCGTGGGCCTGCTCTTCGGTGCCGCGCAGGCGCAGGAGCCGATCCCGACCATCGAGATCCTCACCACCACCGAGTCGTACGACGCCGTCCGCTACGAGTCGGCGTTCATCATCGCGGACGCCTGGCGCGAGCTCGGCTTCGACGTCGTCGTGCGGCCGCAGGAGTTCTCCACCCTTCTGGCGCGCTTCTACGACGAGCAGGACTTCGACGTCACCATCCTCGGCTGGTCGGGCCGCGTCGATCGGCTCGACCCGCAGCACTTCCTCTCGACGCTCGACTCGCGCCAGGCGAGCCTGGGTTCGAACAACCCCGGCGGTTACGCCAACCCGGACTACGACGCGCTGTTCGACGCGCAGTCGCGCGAGTTCGACGCCGACGCCCGGCGCGGGTTCGTGCGCGAGATGCAGGAGATCGCCGCGCCCGAGGCGCCGCTGGTCATCCTCTTCCACCGCGATGAGGTCGTCGCGTACAACGCCACCCGCTGGACCGACCTGGTGACGATGGCGGGCGAGGGGCTCTACAACGAGTGGACGCCGCTGCGCGCCACCCCGCTGACCGACGATCGCATCCTGACGATCGGCTCGCCGCAGGAGCCCGACAACCTCAACCCGCTGGCCTCGACCTCGGTCTGGGGCTGGAAGTGGATGCGGATGTACTACGACAAGCTCGTCCGCCTCAGCCCGGAGATCGAGCCGCTGCCGTGGATGGCCGAGAGCATCACGGCGGTCGACGACGTCACGATCGACGTCACGCTGCGCGCCGGCATGACCTTCCACGACTTCACGCCGGTCACCGCCGAGGACGTCAAGTTCACCTTCGACTACTACGTCGAGCAGGACTTCGGCTACTTCCGCGCCTTCCTGTCGCGGATCGCCAGCGTCGACGTCACGGGGCCGCTGTCGGTGCGCTTCAACCTGTCCGAGCCGGTCGCCTCGTTCATCACGGTGACGCTGTCGCAGATCCCGATCCTGCCGATGCACGTCTGGAGCGGTATCGACAACCCGGCCGACCTCAACCCCGACGAGATCCCGACGATCGGCAGCGGCCCGTTCCAGTTCGACCGCTACGACCGCGGCGAGTACAAGCGCCTGACCGTCTACCCCATGCACTTCGCGGCGGACGACATCGACATCGACGCGATGGAGATGATCGTCTTCGCCGACAGCGAGGGCGTCTTCACCGCGATGCAGACCGGCCGGCTCGACATGACGGCCTGGCGGATGGAGCCCGGCCAGATCCCGCTGGCCGAGGCCAATGCCGACCTGGTGGTCGTGGGTGTGCCCGACTTCGGCTACTTCCACATGACCTGGAACCTGCGGCGCGCGCCGTTCGACGACGTCGCCGTCCGCCGTGCCCTGACCATGGCCACCGACCGGCAGCGGATGGTCAACGTGCTGCTCGACGGCCGCGGCGAGGTGGGCTCCAGCGTGGTGGCCCCGGTCAACGCCTTCTGGCACAACCCCTTCATCGAGCGCTTCGACTACGACCTGGACGCCGCCCGCGCCGAGCTCGAGGCTGCCGGCTACACCTGGAACGCCGACGGTCGGATCGTCGCCCCCTGACCACCCGCTAGATCCACTTGGGGGGCGCGAGATCGCGCCCCCCACTCCATGAAGAGGTCACGTTGAGCCGCACCTACGTCCTCCGCCGCGGCCTGCAGGCGATCGGCACGCTCCTGGTGATCGTGACGGTCCTGTTCTTCCTGTTCCGCCTGGGCCTGCCGGACCCGACCACCGCGCTCGTCACGGAGGGACTCAGCCCCGAGGACCGGGCGGCCATCCGGGAGCGGTTCGGCCTCGACCGGCCGCTACTCGAGCAGTACGTCATCTATCTTGGCAACATCGTCCGGGGCGAGTTCGGCACCTCGTTCCATTACAAGGCCCCGGTCGCGACCGTGGTGTGGGAGAAGTTCGCCAACACCATGGTGCTCATGCTCGTCGCCATCGTGATCGCCTACCTGATCGGCATCCCGCTGGGGGCCTACCTCGCATGGAAGCGAGGAACCCGCACCGACACGGCGGGCATCGTCCTGGGGCTGATGTTCCGCTCGGCCCCGATGTTCTGGACGGGCATGCTGGCGATCTTGCTGTTCGGGGTCGCGCTCGGCTGGCTGCCGACGTCGGGCATGCGCACGCTCCCCTATGAAGCGGCCACCTTCTTCCACAAGATCTTCACGCTCGACTTCCTGCGGCACCTGATCATGCCCGCATTGATCATCGCGCTCTTCTACCTGGGCTCGCCGCTGCTGATCATGCGCAACACCATGCTCGAGGTGTACGGCGAGGACTTCATCGAGATGGCGCGGGCCAAGGGGCTTCGCGAGCGCGACGTGCTGTACCGGCACGCGGCCCGCAACGCGCTGCTGCCCGTCATCACGCAGCTGGCGGTCACGATCGGCCTGGCGGCGGGCGGACAGGTGGTCGTGGAGGTGGTCTTCTCCTGGCCCGGCCTGGGGCGGGAGATCCTGCAGGCGGTGCGCACGTCCGACTTCCCGCTGGCGCAGGCCACCTTCATGCTGATGGCCGTGCTGGTGATCGCCATGAACTTCCTGGCCGACCTGCTGTACGGCGCGCTCGACCCGCGGGTGAAGCTGCAATGAGGTCCGGCCACCGGTCGCGATCCCGCTACCTGGCGCAGGCGCTCGCGCCCCTGCGGCTGATCTTCCACGACCGCCTGGCCACCACCGGTGTGGCCATCCTGGGCGCCGTCATCGTCATGGCGCTGGCGGCGCCGTGGGTCTCCACCCACGACCCGCGGGCCATCGTCGAGCGGGCCGAGGGCTCCTGGATGACGTGGGACGAGGACGCCTGGCACGTCCGACCCGCCCTCGGCCTGGAGCCGCTGTACGGCCTGGCGGTGCACGCCGGCGAGGCGATCGCCGTGGGCGCCGACGGCCTCGCCAAACGCTTCGACGGCCGCGCCTGGACGGCCCTGCCCCGTGTCACGGAGGCCACGCTGCGCAACGTGGCTGCCGGCGACGCGGGCGCGATCGCCGTCGGCGACGGCGGCATCGTGGTGTGGTACCGGGAGGGCGAACCCCGCGCGCTGCGCCTGGGCGACGCCGACCTGCACGGGGTCGCGCTGGTCGACGACGGCCGCTCGGCGCTGGTCGTCGGCGCCGGCGAAGCGGCGTGGCACGTGCCGCTGGCGGCCCTGGAGGCCGGCGACGCCGACCTCGCGTCCCGCGCGACGCGCCTCACCAGCCCCGTGGGGCGCGGGCTGCTCCTGCGGGCCGTCGCCACCGACGCCGATGGCAGCGCCATCGCCGTGGGCGAACGCGGGCTGGCGCTC
>JAWOIL010000158.1:0-9277 GCA_046484635.1 Trueperaceae bacterium | reverse complement strand
CGGGGCTCGATCGGATACTGGATCGCCGAGGACGCCCAAGGCCACGGCGTGGTGACCCGCGCCGTGCGGGCCGTGATGGCGCGCTGCTTCCAAGAGCCGTTCTTCGACGGCCAACCGTTCCAGCGCCTCGACATCCGGGCGGACGTGGCGAACGCGCGGAGCCGGGCGGTGGCCGAGCGCCTGGGCTTCACCTACGAAGGCGCGTTCCGGCGCGGGTTCTATAACGGGCGGGAGTACGTCGACCAAGCGGTGTACGGGATGCTGCGCGAGGAGTGGGAGAGCGGGAGCGGCGCCCCGCGGCACTAGGTCCGTCGGTGGCACTCTCTCAGTTCGTGTCGGCGTCAGTTCGTGTCGGTGTCAGTTCGTGTCGGTGTCAGCTCGCGGGGCCCTTGGAGTGCGCGGCGCGAGAGCGATGGCGTTCCGCCGTGAAGCGCGCGTCACCGATCCGCTCGATCTCGTCGAGCCAGTCCTGCACGCTGCGCGTGCCCGGTATTCCGCTCGGTCGTGCACCGGCATCGGGTCGCGGCGCTTCGCGCCCCCATGCGTCGAGGCGCGAGGTGCAGTCGAGTCTCGTCGCGTGCCGTGTGGTCGGCGCGGCGCGGACGTCTTCGAGCACGCGCCGGGCTAAGTCGTGTTCGCCGGCGGCCCACAGCCAGTCGGCGGCGGGCACGAGCGCGGCGGAGGCGTCCGGCGGGAACCTCGTGTCGCGGACGGCGGTGATGGCCGCGGCGACGGCGGGCCACGCGTCGGAGCCGCTGCGGCGGACGCGCACCTCGGCGTCGATCGCTCGGATGGAGGCGACGTAGCGCTCTTCCGGTTCGTAGGGCGGCGAGCCAGGCACGAGGTCGAGTGCCGCCGCCACCGCGCCTTCGGCGCCGTCGAGATCGCCCGTGAGGAGCGCCAGGCGCGCGCGGTGCTCGAAGGTCCACGGCTCCGGGCCGGCGCGTTCGAGCAGTGCCGCCGCCTCTTCGGTGCGCCCTTCCATGATCTCCAACTCGGTTAGGTTCGCGAGACACTCGCGCAACTGATCGCGGCGCGCTTGCGGCCCGAGGTCGGTGCAGAGTGCCGTGGCGCGTTCGATGCAGGTTCGTGCCGCGGGCGTGTCGCCGTACCATGCCAGCGCGCGGCCGCGGAGGTTCCAGTAACGGACCGACGGCTCCGCGGATCCGGCCTCGAGGACGGCGGGCATGTGCCGCGCCGTCAACGCCAACGCACGACCGAAGTGGCCGGTCCACAGTTCGATGCGCGCCAAGTTGGACGCCGGTATGCTGGCGGGCAGCGGACCCCCTGCTCGCATGTCCATGGCGAGGGCCCGCTCCCACTCGCGCCGCGCCCCGTCGATATCGAGGGACCGCGCCTTCGCGTTCGCCAGGCTCAGCCGGAGATTCGCTCGTAGCAACGCGGCCGATCGGTCATGGCGTCCCTCCAGGAGTGCCTCGCCGGCCACGGCCTCGCGCTGTGCTGTTTGCAGGTCGCGGCGGCCCGACGGCGATTCGTGCGCCTGTGATGGGTCGAACGATTGCGATGCCACGCTGCGGAACAACGCGAGACGCGCGAGTGCGTAGCGGTCGTCGTCTGCGATGGCATCTTCGAGGATGCGGTCGTGCAGCGCCGCGCCGGCTTCCAGATCGTGGGAGCTGAAGGCGAGCGCCAACCGCCACATGTCCAGCCGTCGTTCGAGCGACTTGCGTCCGATGTCGGGAGCAGCGGCCGTGTCCAGTGCCGCGCTCGCTTCCTCCACGCAGGCCGTCAGGGCCTCGTACGCGCAACCGACCAAGAGCGACCGGGCGAGAGGTTCCAAGAGTTCGGTGACCAAGCGCTTGTCTCGTTGTTCGCAGGCGTACGACCATGCGGTCTGCAGGTGCGGCCACGTTGCCGGCGTGTACTTGGGATACGCCCCCGTCTCGGAGAAGCGCTCGACGATGTCAGTCGCGATGCGGTGGGCGTGCCGCTCCCGTACCCGTTCCGCGGTCGCCGGATCCGCTTGCTGCGCGTGTTGGATCAACAGGGGGTGGATGGTGAACCCGTCTTCCACCACCGAGATCCAGCCGGCCGCCACCAACTCGTTCAGGGCGGCGGGGCTCACGTCGGCCGACTTCGCGGCGTCGTCGGCGGTCCAGGGTGTGGGGACCCCCGCCAAGCGCGTCAAGGCCGCGCGACGCGGCTCGGGGAGGTACTCCCAGGACGCGGCGATGAGGGCCGCGCTGCGGTCGTCGGTGGCGAGTTCGTCCGGCCGGCTATCGAGCGCTTCGAGCCAGGCGTCGCGTCCGAGCCAGCGCGCCCAGCCGGCCACCAGTTCGAGGCCGAGCGGCCACCCTCCGAAGTGGCGGACGGCACGCTCGACCGCGTCCGGCGGTGCGTCACCTTCGTCGTCGGCGCCGTCCGTTTCGTTCACCGCACGCGCGGCGTGCCAGAGCAACTGTGCCGCCGGTGACGCCTCCGTCTCGTTCGCGACGGTGGCGAGCCCCGCCAGCGGCAAGGTCTCGTTGTCGGAGTGGTCCCACGACCTGCGGGAGGTGACGAGGAGCCGCAGGCCCGGTGCTGCGCTCAGCCATGCCGGGAACGGCAGGCCGTCGGCGGGAATCGCCTCGGCTGCGTCCACCAGCAGCAAGTGATCGGCGTCACCCAGTAGTTCCGCGAAACCGCCAAGTCTGTCGCGCGAACCGCGCCGCAGCGCGTCGAGCGCTCTTCGCGTCACCCGTTCCGGGTCGTCGAGTCCTGCCACGTTCACGACGTCCACGCTAACTTCCACGCCACTAAGGCGGCTGGACCAGGCCAGGGCGAGGGTCGTCTTGCCCATCCCCCCGGGCGCGACGATCGTGAGCCATCGACCGGTCCCACGCCACCAGCGGTCGAGCTGGGCGAGTTCGGCCGTGCGTCCGATCAACGCCCACCCTGCTCCGGCGCGCGACGGGCCTTTGGCGCGAGCGCTGTTCATGGCACGGCGTGTGGCTGGGCCGCCGCTGGCGAGTGCACGTAGCGTCCGTTCGACCTCGGGAAGCGGCTCGAGCTCGGCCGCTTCGACGGCAGCGAGGTGCCGCGCGACCAACGCTCGCGCGTCGTCGGTCGCGCCGAGGGCGGCGAGGGCTCGTGCGCACGAGGTGGCGATGGCGGCGTCGAGTGGGTCGCGGTCGAGCATGAGGTTCGCGAAGGACTCGGCTTCGACGACGTTGCCTGCGTCCATCGCGGCGGCGAAGGCGCGTTCCACGGCGCGCGACCACCTTGCGGTGTAGCGGGCGCGCTGTTCGCCTGCCCAGTCGTCGAACGCGTCGGCGTTGCGGGGGGTGAAGGCGTCGAGGAAGGGCCCGCGGTGAAGGCGCGCCACGTCGTTCCAGCGTTGGTCGATCTCGGCCAGGTCGGCGTCCACCACGTCCGAGGATGCCAATACGCGTACGGCGTCGGGTGTGCGTTCGAGAAGCGAGCGGTACGGTTCGCGCGTCTTCTGGAGCAGTTGTCGGAGGTTGGCTCGGGCCGTCGGCTCGTCGTCGTTGGGCCATAGGAGTGCGAGCAGGCGGTCGCGGCGGACCCAGTCTCCTTCGACCGCGGCGATTGCCAGTAGGCAGCCGACTCGGGTGGCCGGCAACGGTGCCGCGCCGTCGTCGGTCACCACTCGCGGCGCGCCCAGGAGTTCGAGGCGCACCATGCTTCATCATGCAGGATGGCCGGTTCCGTGGGTCGCGTGGTCGCGACGGACCTTCGTTGGTCAAGGGTGCGGGTGCGTTGGGTCGTTGGGCTGGTCGGGGGCGGCTTGCGTCGGTGGGGTTGCAGGACTGGGCGGGCGTACGTGGACCAGGCGGTGTACGGGCATGTTGCGCGAGGAGCGGGAAGGAGCCGGCGGCAGCTAGGGAACCGAGGGCCGGACGTGGCTGTCACGGGCTTGGCCCGCCGCAGCGGACGCTTCGTTCCCGAACCGCTCGACCTCGTCGAGCCAGTCCATCACGCTGCGCGGCGCCGGCAGCTTCCTCGCCGCCTCACCGTCGTCGTGGTCCGCTGCGCCTGGGTCCCACGTCTCGAGGCGCGCGGTGCAGGCAAGCCGGGTCTCGTGCCGGGTCGTCGCGGCGGCGCGCACGTCGGCCAGCAGCCGCCGCGCGACATCGAGCTTGCCAGCGGCGCGCAACCAGTCGGCGGCTGGGACGAGTGCTGTTGCGGCGTCCGGCGGGCATCCCGAGGTGCGTGCTGCGGCGATCGCAGCGGCGACGGCGGGCCACGCGGCCACGCCGTCGCGCCGGACGCGCACCTCGGTGTGGATGGCCCTGATGGCGGTCGTCTCCCGCGAATGTTCCAGATCGGAAGGAAGTTCCGACGCGTAGTCGACCGCTGCGGCCGCGGCCGCCTCCGCGCCGTCCAGGTCGTCCTGCAGTAGCGCCAAGCGCGCGCGGTGCTCGAAGGTCCACGGTTCCGGGCCGATGCGCTCCAGCAGCGCCACAGCGTCCTCGACACGGCCCTCCATGAGCTCGACACGGACGAGGAGGGACTGGCACATTGGCAGCTCTTCACGGCGCGCCAGCGGGCCGAGGTCGGCGCAACGTGCAACGGCGCGTTCGAGGCACGCGCGTGCCGCGACGGTGTCGCCGTATGACGCGAGCACGCTCCCACGAAGGCGCCACGCCGCGACGGCGGGGAATGGCCCCCTCGCTTCGAGGACGATCCGGAGCTGTTCCGCCGTCGATGCCAGTGCGCGGCCGAAGTGGCCGGCCGCCTCGTCGACCATGGACAGATTTTGCTCCATGTCGGTCGCGCATATCGGGCCACCCGCTCGGTGGGCGAGAGCGATGGCGCGTTCGTATGTCGCGCGTGCGCGGTCGAGGTCGCCGGCGCGGTGGTGCGCGACCCCGATGACGTTGGCAAGCGATGCGCGTATGAACAGCGACAGTCGATCGTCGCATGCTTCCAGTAGCGCTTCGCCCGCTTCTGCCTCGCGTTGCCCCTCCTCCAGGTCCTCGTGCATGTTCAGGGCACGGACTGCGCGGAACCACGCCAGGCGCGCCAACGCGTACCGGTCGTCGTCGGCGGTGGCCTCCTGCAAGAGGCGATCGTGCAACGCTTCCGCGACATCGTCATCGTGCGTGTACGTAGATATCGTCCGCCGCCAGAGGTCGAGCCCACGCTCTAGCGCACGGAGGTCGCCGGCCGGGACGAAGGCCGGGTCGAGCGCCGCACTGGCTTCGTCGAGGCACGCCGCCCATGTCTCGTACGCGCATCCGTCCGTGAGCGCGAAACTGAGCGGTTCCAGCAATCCTGCCAGCAGGCGCACGTCGCGCGTCTCGCACGCGTACGCCCAGGTGGCCCGCAGGTGCGGCAAGTTCGCCTGCGTATACGCCGGGAACGCGCCCGCCTGTTCGAAGCGTCGGATGATCTCCTCGGCGACGCGGCGGGCATGGCGCGCGCGCGTCCGTTCGGCTTCCGGCGGATCGGCGAGCACGGCGTGCTTGACCAGCAACGGATGCATGGTGAACGTGTTCTCGGTCCCCGAGACCCAGCCGCCCGCCACGAGTTCACGGAGCGAGGCGGGACCCACGTCGATGGAGCGCGCGTCGTCGGCCGTCCAGGGCTGGGGGATGGCGGCCAAGCGCGTCAGCTCCGTACGGCGCGGCTCGGAAAGGTACTCCCAGGACGCGGCGATGAGGGCCGCGCTGCGGTCGTCGGTGGCGAGTTCGTCCGGCCGGCTAGCGAGCGCTTCGAGCCAGTCGTCACGACCGAGCCAGCGCGCCCAACCGGCCATCAGCTCCAGGCCGAGCGGCCAGCCGCCGATCCGGCGGACGGCACGCTCGATCGCGTCGGGTGGCGCGGCCGCTACTTCCGTATCGTCCTCGCCAGGCATCGCCGCGCACGCCGCGCGCCACAGTAGACGCGCTGCGGGCGATGGTTCTGCCTCGCTAGCGACGGTGGCGAGGCCTGCCAGCAGCAGGTTCACGTTGTCGGCGTGGTCCCAGGGCTTGCGCGAGGTGACGAGGAGGCGCAGTCCCGCCGCTTCGCGCAACCACGTCGGGAACGGTGGCGTCGCGTCGGGCAGCGTCTCGGCTGCGTCTACGACCACCAGGACCTCGGCGTCGCCGAGGAGTTCGGCGAAGCCGGCGCGGCCACTGCGCGATCCATGACGGAGCGCGTCGAGCACGCGGCGCGTGGCCTGCTCCGGGTCATCCAGCCCCGCCACGCTTACGACGTCCACGGAGACGCCCTTGCCACGCAGGCCCGTCGACCAGGCCAGCGCGAGGGACGTCTTACCCATGCCACCGGGCGCGACGAGCGTTAGCCATCGCCCCGGTGTCTGCCACCAACGGTCGAGGGCGGCAAGTTCCTCGCTGCGTCCGATCAATCCCCTCGCGTCGAAGGCGCCCGGGGGCACCGTGCCCGAAGAATCCTTCTGGGCGTGGCGCGCACGGCCTTCACCGCTGGCGAGGTCGCGAAGCATCTCGGTGACGGCGGGGAACGGTTCGAGCTCGGCGGCTCGGACGGCGCCGGCGTGCCGCTCGAGCAACGCCCGGGCGCTCGCGGGCGCGCCGAGCGCGGTCAGGTCCGCGGCGCAGCGCAGGGCGATTTCGGCGTCGAGCGTGTCGCGTTCCAGCCAGAGGTTCGCAAGGCGCTCCGCCTCGTCCATGGTGCCCGAGGCGACGGCCGTCTCGAGCGCCCGCTCGATCACGCGTGACCACCTGGCGGTGTAGCGGCCACGTTGCTCGTCGGCCCAGGTGTCGAACGCGTCGGCGTCGCGGGGCGTGAAGCCGTCGAGGAACGGTCCGCGGTGCAGGAAGGCCAGGTCGTTCCAGCGTTGGTCGATCTCGGCCAGGTCGGCGTCCACCACGTCCGAGGATGCCAATACGCGTACGGCGTCGGGTGTGCGCTCGAGCAATGACCGGTACGGTTCGCGCGTCTTCTGGAGCAGTTGTCGGAGGTTGGCGCGGGCTGTCGGCTCGTCGTCGTTGGGCCATAGGAGTGCGAGCAGGCGGTCGCGGCGGACCCAGTCACCTTCGACCGCGGCGAACGCCACCAGGCAGCCGACACGCGTGGCCGGCAACGGCAGCACGCCGTCGTCGGTCAGCACTCGCGGCGCGCCCAGGAGCTCGAGGCGCACCATGCTTCATCATGCAGGATGCCGCCCTTCGTGGGCCGCCGGGTGGCGACAAGGAAGGGCGCGTCGGAACAGCACTCGCGGCCGGCACGAAAGGACGCCGCTCCGGCGCGCGATGATGCGCCGAAGCGGCGTCGCCTGCACTCACGGGCAACACCACGCGGAGCCGATCTCACCGGTGCATCCGCAGGTCATCGGGAGAGCAGGGTCGATGGCCGCGCGGGCGACGACGAGCATCGCCGTCTCGACGCATTCACCGGCATCGACCGTCATCTCGCAGTCGGCGGGGTAGTCGACCACGAGTCGAACCGGCAGGGCCGGATTCGCGACGTCGGGGCGGGTCCACGTCGGACCAGGGTCGAGCGCCAGGTCGAAGGCGCCGTGATGGCCGGCCTCGTGCAGCTTGACGGGCGCGACGATCGCGGTTTCGGTTCGGGTCCACGTCGGGCCGGCGTCGAGCATCACCATGCTGGACGCGGCCAGTGCGATGGAACCGACCAAGATCGCGAGCACCGTGGCGCCAAGGGCGCGGGTCGCGGCATGCTGGAGAACGGACTTACGGAAACCTTCCTTGTCGTTGGTGTACGTCTTGGTGTGGGCGAGCATCTCGTTCACCTC
Organism: Trueperaceae bacterium; assembly: GCA_046484635.1. GTDB lineage: Bacteria > Deinococcota > Deinococci > Deinococcales > Trueperaceae > CAZACZ01. Next base: position 1,593 of record JAWOIL010000158.1, on the reverse strand, counting down.
CAAGACGACGATGCGCCTCGGCCCGTGACCTTGCCGCTACCCCCTCGTTACCTGGGCGTTACCTGGGCACCGCCCGGGCGGCACCTGGCCGCTACCCACGCGCCATCACCCCTTCAGCACCTCGTGCCGGCTGCTGAGGCGCTCGACGAGGTCGCGCTTCAACGTCACGCCGCTGCCGGGTCCGGCGGGCACGGTCTGCAGCCCGTTCTTGGCCTCGAGCGCCTCCTCGACGATGTCCTCGTCCCAGTAGCGGCTCGAACTACTGGTGTCGCCCGGCATGAGGAAGTTGTCGAGCGTGCTGAGGTGCAGGTTGGCTGCGCGGCCGACGCCGCTCTCGAGCATGCCTCCACACCACACCGGGGCGCCGAACGACTGCGCGATGTCGTGCACGCGTCGCGCCTCGTGATGCCCGCGCACGCGACCGACCTTGAGGTTGATGACGCGGCCGGCGCCGATGGCGAGGCCCTTGCGAGCGTCGTCGGGCGAGTGGATGCTCTCGTCGAGGCAGATGGCCGTGGCGAGCTGCGCCTGGAGCGCGGCGTGGTCGATGAGGTCGTCATGCGCCAACGGCTGTTCGATGTAGGCCAAGCCGAACGCGTCGAGCTCGCGCAACCGCGGCGCGTCGGTGAGGCGGTAGGCGCTGTTGGCGTCCACCGTGAGGTCGACGTCGGGCAGTGCTTCGCGCACCGCCGCCACCATCTGCACGTCCCAACCCGGTTCGATCTTGAGCTTCACGCGCCGGTAGCCTTGCGCCACGCTCTGCTCCGCCAACTCGACCGTCCGTTCGATGCTGTCCTGGATCCCGAGGGAGATGCCCACCGGGATGTCGCGAAGGCGCCCGCCGAGCAGTTGCCACAACGGCACGCCGAGCGCCCGCGCTTGCGCGTCCCAGAACGCCATCTCGACGGCGGCGACGGCCATGTTGTGACCACGCACGAAGCGCAGCTCGTGCAGCAACTCGGCGGCGGTGGCGAACGAGCGCCCCAGCAGCTTCGGGGCGACGAAGTCCTTCAGCACGTGCCAGGCGGTGTCGGTGGTCTCGTAGGCGTAGCCGGGGAACTCGCCTGCCACGCACTCGGCGATGCCTTCCTGGCCGTCCGCGACTACCGAGACGAGCAGGATGCGGCGATCTTGCTCGACGCCGAAGCTGGTGCGGAACGGGAACTTGAGGCGGAGGGCGATCTCACGGAGTTCGATGCGTTCGATGCGCATAAGTAGGTTCCTTTCCGGAGGGGAGGGTGTCCGGCGCCCAGCGCGATAAACGGCGAGGCGCCCGGCATGTCGCTCGTGGCGTAGGCGGGTTCGGGGTTGGGAATGAGCGCGGTCGCTTCGTCGCGCGAAGCGCGCCTACCTCCCCCGCAACCGCGGGTCGAGCGCGTCCCGCAGGCCGTCGCCGAGGAGGTTCACGCTCAGGGTGGTGAAGAAGATCAGCGCGCCGGGGAGCGTCACGAGCCACCACATGGTGAAGATGTAGGGCCTTGCTTCACTGAGCATGCCGCCCCACGACGGGATGGACGGAAAACGAGGCCTTGCACCACATTATTACGGCCACTGCCTGGGAAGCAAAATACGTGAAAAGCATCGATGCTTAAT
>JAWOIL010000114.1:0-18423 GCA_046484635.1 Trueperaceae bacterium | reverse complement strand
TGGCGAACGCTGTGCGAGAACGGCGATCAGGACGGCCTCGCTCGTGGCCTGCCGGGCCTGGTGCGCCTCCTCGAAGGGCGCAGCGCGTTCGAGGAGGGCGTGGCATCGTTGACGTCGGCCCGCGAGGTCGCCGCCGGCGCGCTCGCGGCGGAGTTGGACGCGCATCGAGGCGGCTTCCTGCTGCGGCTGGGGCGCCCGCTGGAGGCGAAGAACCTGCTCCTCGCGGCGCTGCGAAGCGCGCAGGCCGCGAAGAACGACCACGCCATCGCGCTCGCGCTCCTGCGCCTCGGGTCCGCGCATGACGCCCTCGGCGAGTACCGCTTCGCCGACCAGGTGCTACGCGAAGCGCTCGAGATGGCGGAACGGGGGAACGATCTTGAGCGCCGCATGGCCGCCTCCAGCGCGCTCGGCCTCGTGGCGATGCACCGCAGCGACCTCGTGGAAGCCACGGACACGTTCCAGGAAGCGCTCGCGCTCGCGCGCTCGCTCGACCAGGACACTGCCACGGCGTACGGGCTGAACAACCTCGCGCTCGCCCTCCAGCGCCGCGGCGACTACATGGGCGCGCTGCCGCTGGTCGAGGAGAGCCTGGCCATCAGCCGGAGGGTCGGTGATCCGTACGCCATGGCGGAGGGCCTCACGTCACTCGGGATCTTGTCGTACGCCCTGGAAGACCATGCCGGCGCCAAAGACGCCTTCGAGGAGAGCCTGCGGACCTACCAGCGCGTCGGGAACCGCGCCAAGGTGGCGGGCGCCTACAACAACCTCTCAGGAGTCCTGCACGCGCTCGGTGACCTGGACGGGGCCATCCGCATGGTCGAGCGGAGCCTCGCGGTGCGCGACGAGATCGGCGACCGCAAGGGAACGCTGCTCGGTCTTCACAACCTCGGGAACTTCCACCAGGCCGCGGGGAACCACGTCGAAGCCATGGCCCGGTTCCGCCAGGCCCTCGACGGCGCGCGGTCCCTCGGCCACGTGCGCGAGCAAGTCGCTACCTTGTCGTCGATGGCTTCGTGCGCGCTCGAGCAGGAGCTTCGTGACGAGGCCTGGGGTTCGCTCCAGGAAGCGCTCACGTTGGCGAGGACCATCGAGGCGAACGACGTCCTGTTGGACGTGCTCGCGAACGCCGCCCGCGCCATGGCTCAAGACGACGCCGAACGCGCCCTCGCCATCGCGACCACGGTCCACCGTCACCCGTCCTGTCTGCCGTCCACCAAACGGAACGTAGCGGCGTTGGTGGCCGCGTTGGCCGCCTCGGTGAGCGCCGACGGCGTGCGGCGCGCGACGGAACGCGCCGGCGCCACGAGCCTCCCCGAGGTCGTCGCCGAGTTGCTGTCGCACGGCGCGATGGTCGACGAGCCAGGGTCCGCATAACGCCGGCATAACGCACCGATCTCCTAGCCTCGCGCATGGCGTCTTCGTCGTCGACCGAGGGGTTCGTCCTGCGCCTGCAGATCGTTTCGGGCGCGACCTGGATCCGCGTGCAGAACGTCCGCACGGGGCAGATGCGCGAGTTCGCCTCGTGGGAGGCGTGCTTGCGTTACTTCCGGTCGTACTCCACCCCTCCTGGCGACGACGGCGCGGGCTCTCTTCGCGCGAGGGCCCACGCGAGGAGGGAACCATGATCACCCCCGAGCAACCCAGGCTTGCCGTCCTCGGTCGTTGGGCGGCAACGCTCACGGCGCTCACGGCGCTGCTCGCGCAGGTCGTCTGGGCCGCGACGCTCACGGTCAGCACCACGACCGATCAACTGACAGACGTCGGCAACGAGATCAACGACTGTTCTCTGCGCGAGGCCATCATCTCCGTCAACAGCGGCCAGAACCGCTACGGCTGCGCTGCCGTCGGCACGTACGGCAGCAACGACCGCATCGTGGTGCCCGCCGGGAAGTACGAACTGACGTTCGCGGCCGCCGGCTTCGACGACCCCGAGACGGGCAACCTCAACATCCTGGCGCCCGTGGTCATCGACGGTGCAGGCGCCAACCGGACCGTCGTCGACGCCAAGGTCGTCCAAGGTACTGCGAACGGCGGCGGCGCGTTCGACATCCACGGCGAGGGCCGCAGCATCGCCGTCACGCTGCGAGGCATGACGATCCAGAACGGCCGCGTCGTCGGGTTCGGCGGAGCCATCTCCGCGTACAACGTCGACCTTACGCTCGAGCGTGTCGTGGTGCGGGACAGCCGCGCGGACAACGGCGGCGGCGGCCTGTACCTGGAATCTGGCGACCTCCGGATCGTCGGCAGCACGTTCCACGGCAACCGCACCTCGAACTCCCTCGACGGCGATGCCGGCGGGGCCCTCTACCTGGATGGCGACGTCGAGGTCCTCAACTCCACCATCAGCGGGAACACCGCCAGCGCGTCCGGTGGCGGCGTCCATGTCGCCAGCGGCATCCTGGCGCTCTCCAGCGTGACGATCAGCAAGAACTCGGTGACGGCAGGGCGGGGTGGAGGCGTGCGCAACCTGGCGGGCGAGGTACGCGTCGCGAACTCGCTGATCGCCGGGAACGCCGACACCGCCGGAGCGCCGACGCCCGACTGCGACGGCGTGTTCGACTCGTTCGGCTTCAACCTCGTCGGCGTAGCGGACGGCTGCAGTGGTTTCACCCGGCTCTCCGACATCCGGGGAACGGCGGCGAACCCGCGCGACCCGTTGCTCGCGGCCCTCGCTGGCAACGGCGGCACCACGCCCACCCATGCGTTGCTTCTCGGCAGTCCAGCCATCGACCGTGGCGGCATCGTCCAACCGCCACCCGAGCTGACCGTCGACCAACGGGGCAGGAGCCGTCCCAGCGACGGGGACGGAGACGGTACCGCCCGGTACGACATCGGTGCGTACGAGCGAGAAGGCGTCACCAACGCCGACGTCGCCCTCGCGCTCGTAGGCGAGCCCGATCCCGTCGCTGCCGGCGCCCTCGTGACGTACACCATGACCATCCGCAACCACGGGCCCGCCATCGCGACCGCGGTGACGGCAAGCGCGTCCGTGACCGGCGGCGACGTCGTCAACGCCGGGAACTGCCAGATGCAGGGGGCACAGGGCGTGGTGTGCGCCCTGGGCGACGTCGCGGTGGACGCGGTCGTCACCCGCTCTTTCGTGGTCGTGGCGAACGTGAACGCGCCGAGCGTCGCCGTCACGGCCGAGGCCATCGGCCAACTCCCCGACCCGGATCTCGCCAACAACGCCGACACCGAGACCACCACCGTCCGGCCACCCGACGTGGCCCTCGACGTCGCCGTCAGCGACGAACGCGACCCCGTCGTGACGGGGGACGCCTTCACCTACACCGTCACGGTCAAGAACGGCGGACCCGACAGCGCGGTCGAGCTCGTCGTCACGGGGAAGCTTACCGGCGGTGCGACGCTCGTGGACCCCGGAACGACCTGCACACAGGCATCGGACACGTCGTTCACCTGCAGCGTCGGCAGGCTCGGTGCGGGTGAGAGCACACGGCGCACGGTGACGGTGCGGGCCCCGGGCAGCCCTACCACCGTCGCGCTCGAAGCCTCCGCCAAGGGTGCTTTCACGGCAGCGGTGACGGCCTCGCAGTCGACGCAGGTGCGCGACCCGGCGGCGGACCTGTCGGTCGAGATCCTCGGGGTCGCGCCCGGTGCGGAGGTCGAAGAGACGTTCACGTATCAGCTTCGTGTCCAGAACCACGGTCCCCAAGATGCCGAGAACCTGACGGTCCGGTTCGACTCGGGCGGCACGCTCGAGCTGATCCCTGCCGGCGGCGGTTGCACGCAGGCAGGTCCGGTGTGGACGTGCACGTACGCACGGCTCGACGCCGGCGCAGCGCAGTGGATCGCGGTCCAGGCCAGCGGCGCCACCGTGAACCTCGTTCAGCCCGAGCCGGTCACCCTGCGCGCGTCCGTCGCCGCACAATCCCCGGAGGACCCGGTGGCTTCGAACGACGAAGTGACGCGGGAGATCGTGTTCGTGCCGAGGAACGCGGATCTCGCCATCGCCAAGCGCGGCCCCGCCGCCGTGCAAGCGGGCGCGAGCTTCGCCTATACCCTGGTGGTCACGAATCTGGACCCGCAGGACGCGTCCGGGCCGGTGCAGGTGCGCGACTTGCTCCCCGACGGGGTGGCGTTCGTGTCCGCCACGTCGTCGCCCGACGTGTTCCAGTGCAGCGCGGCCGGCCAGGCCGTCACCTGCGAGGCCGGCCAGCTCGACGGAGGCCAGGAGGCGGTGGTCGTGCTGTCGGTGACGGCGCCCACGCAGGCGGGCAGCATCGCCAACCGCGGACAGGTGCAGAGCGCGACGCTGGACCTGGAGGCGTCGAATGATGTCAGCGACATCGTCGTCACCGACGTCACCGCCGAGGCACCCGCGGCGGGCGCCGACCTGCGCATCGTCAAGGCCGCGCCCAGGAGCGTCGGCTTGGGTGCCTCGTTGCGCTACGTCCTCACGGTCGTGAACGACGGTCCCGATACCGCCTCCGAGGTGATCGTCACGGACACGTTGCCTGCCGAAGTCGGCTTCGTGGCGGCGACGGCCGGCTGCGCGCGGTCGGGCCCTTCGGTGACGTGCTCCGTGGGCGCGCTCGCCGCTGGGGGCGTTGCGACGGTCACCATCGACGTCGAGGCGCCCGCCACACCGGGAGACGTGATCAACACGGCGAACGTGGCAGCCGCCACGGTAGACCCCGACCCGTCCAACGACGCGGACACCGCCACCACCACCGTGACCGACGCCACCGCCGATCTCGTGATCACCAAGTCGGCCCCGGCGTCCGCGCGGGTCGGCGACACGTTCGCATACCGGCTGAACGTGTTCAACGCCGGACCGGACGCGGCCCCCGGCGTGGTCGTGAGCGACGTCCTACCGTCCGAGGTGCGTTTCGTTTCCGCCGCAGCTTCGTGCGCCTTCGCCGCGGGCGTCGTGACCTGCGACCTCGGGACCTTGGCGAGCGGAGCGTCGGTCGACCTGACGATCCAGGTGCTGGCGGAGGAAGCGGGCGTCGCCGTCAACACGGCCGGCGTCGCCGCCGGCGCCATCGACCCGACGCCCGACGACAACGAAGACGACGCGACGACCGTCCTCGAGAACGTCATCGCAGGGCCGCCGCTCGAAGTACGGCAGGGGAACGGCAGTCATCAGGACAGGAGCGTTGCCCCAGGTGCAAAGAACGAGCCCGCATTGCACGTGACGGTGGAGAACGTCAGCGACGAAGGCGTGCAACTGGGCCGGTTCGAACTGCTCGCGTCCGGCACCGGGCAGGACGCGCTCGACCTGAGCGTCGTGCGGGTGCTGCTCGACGCCAACGGCGACGGCGCGCCGGATGGAGGGAACGACGTGCTGGCAAGCGGTCGCTTCGACACCGACGACGGCACGCTCGGGCTCGACCTCGACCCGGCGCCGACCATCGCCGCGGGATCTTCCATCGAGCTGCTCGTGGTCGTCGACATCGACGAGGACGCTGCCGGCAGGCTTCGGGGCCCGGCGGTGATGTTGGGCGCGTTCGGCGCCCTCGGCGCCTCGGTCCTCGCGTTCCGGCGCCGGCGCCGCTTCGCGTTGCAGGCGGTGCTCGTGATCGGCCTCGTCGTCGGCCTCGCCGCCGGCTGCACGCAGCAGCCGCCCGTCCAGCAGAACGACGCGACCTACCGCCTGACGCTGTCCCAGGTCGGTGCCGTCGGAGCCGAGTCGGGGCTGGGCGCCGACGCGCGTGGCTTGCCGATCGTCGGCGCGCGACTGCGGGTGCCGCGATGAGCTGCGCCCGGTCACGGCTATCATGGCCGGGTGCATCCCCGACGGGTCCGCTCGGTCTCGTTCGCGTTCGAGCCGGCCACCACCATCGACGAGGTCATCGAGCGCCTCGATGTCATCGCGTCCGAGGCCCTCGAGAGGGGCGAACGTCACGGCTGGTTCGCCTGCCTTTACCGGCGGACCACCGAGAACGTGCGCCGGGGTATCCAACGAGGTCGCTTCGCCGATGGGCCGCGCATGGAGCGACTCGACGTGGTGTTCGCCAACCGATACCTCGAGGCGTACGACCGGCACCGGGCCGGACTGCCGCCCACGGACGCATGGCGCTACGCCTTCGCGCGTGCGGACGAGCCGGATCACCTGGTGCTGCAGCACCTGATGCTGGGGATGAACGCGCACATCAACCTGGACCTCGGCATCGCGGCGCACGCCGTCTGCCCGGGCGCGGGGATCGGCGCGCTCGAATCCGACTTCTTCGAGATCAACCGCATCCTGGCCGAGATGATCGACGTGGTGCAGGCCGACCTGAACCGCCTCTCGCCGCTGCTGCACTGGATCGACCGCTTCGGTGGCCGTGGTGACGAGGCGTTGGTGCACGCGTTCCTGGCGCGCAGCCGCAGGGCGGCCTGGCGCAAGGCGCTGCGCTTGGCGCGGCTCGAGCCGCACCTGCACGACCGCGCGGTGCACGGCTTCGACCGCTCCACCACCGCCCTGGCGAGGCGTCTGTGCCCGCCTCCGGACGGGCAACCCGCCTGGCTGCGCACGGTCCGGACGCGCGAGCCGGAGGACCTCGAGGCCGTGTACCAGATCCTTAGCTGACGGCGTTGGGCGGGCGCACGCTCGTTCCGCGTTCCCTACAGGCGGACCGACACCGGGCCCGTCCTTCCCGCGAAGACGCCACCGACACGCCCGGCTGCGTCTATATTGGTGCGCTGGGGGAAATGCTCCTGCGCGTGGCGCGCCACGCGCTCGGCCGAACGACAGCTACCGCGAACGATCGTCGCGCGGCTCCGTTCGAACCGCCGCTGGCTTGGTGGCCACCCGGCCCCCGACCACCGCCGCGGCCTTCGTCTCGTTCGAGGTGCAACGATGACACGGTTCTTCCGGTGGGCGCTCGCGCTCGCCATCTTCGGTTCCACGCTCGTACTGGCGCAGGCGCCCGCGCAAGTCACTGCCCCGTCGACGGGGTCGGGCAACGTCGGCGACTTGGCGCTCGAGGGCGTCGCGCAAGGTGCGCTCGTTTCCGTTTCCGACGGCGTCGCGTACCACACGTACTGGGTCGACGTGCCCGCGGGTCTGGCGAGCTGGACGCTGACGCTCGACGCGGACATCGACCTGGACATCGCCCTGAAGTTCGGTTCCGAGATCACCACCTACGTGGAACGCGCCGAAGGGGGCGACTGGGACTACCGCGATATCGACACGCGCAACCCCACCACCGTCGTCATCGAGCGGCCGCAGGCGGGACGGTGGTACGTCGACGTGTTCAACGCCCTGCAGACCGGGACGCGCGGGAGCTACCGCTTGTCGCTCTCCGCGGTCGCCGACACGGCCGGCGCGAACGTGCGGCCCAGCACGCCGCCCGCCAAAGGCGGCCTCGCCCCGGTGACACCGGCCGCGCCCGCGGTGACGAGCGCCACCGTGGTGGCGCCGTCCACCGAGTCCATGGTCGTGGGCGGGATGCCCTACCAGGGCATCGCGCAAGGCACGCTCGTGGCCGTCGCGGAAGGTGACGCCTTCCACACCTACTGGGTCGACATCCCCGCCGGCGTGAGCAGTTGGACCATCTCGCTCGAGTCCGCCGTGGACCTCGACCTGGCGCTGAAGTACGGCTCCGAGATCGGCTCGTACTTCGACCAAGCCGACGGCGGCGACTGGGACTATCGCGACATCGACACCGTGAACCCCACCACCTTCACCATCGAGAACCCCACCGCGGGGCGCTGGTACGTGGACGTGTTCACCCTGCTCGCTGCCGGCACCGAAGGCGCCTACCGGCTGGTGTCCAGCACTCGCTGACCAGCGCAGGCGGTGGCGGACTTGCCGCGTAAGGGAGCGCGTTTGACGGTCGCGCGTCGGCGGTAGTGAACGAAGCACGCTAGCGCGACCGCGCCCCACCTGGATATCGTTCCAGGCGATGAGCGAGCCGTCGCGCCACCTCCGTCGCGAGCTCGGCGTCTTCGGCGCCGCCATGATGGGCCTGGGCAGCATCATCGGCACGGGCGTGTTCGTGTCGATCGGGGTGGCGGCCGGCATCACCGGGCCTTCGGTGGTGCTGGCCGTTGCCGTCGGCGCGCTCGTCGCCACCTTCAACGGGCTCTCCAGCGCGCAGCTGGCCGCCAATCACCCGGTGTCCGGCGGCACCTACGAGTACGGGTACCGCTACCTGAACTCGTGGCTCGGCTTCACGGCCGGATGGATGTTCCTGCTCGCCAAGAGCGCGTCGGCGGCCACGGCGTCGCTAGGCTTCGCCGGCTACGCGCTGAACGCGTTCGGCGCCGGCGGCAGCGGGTGGTTGGTGCCCTTGGCGGTGGCGCTCGCGGCGATGCTCACGCTGGTCGTGCTGGCAGGCATCCGCAGTACGAACAGGACGAACGTCGTGATCGTCAGCGTCACGCTCGCGAGCCTGGCGTTCTTCGTGCTGGCGGGGCTGCCGACGGCGCTGCGCGAGGGGGCCGCGAACTACGCGCCGTTCTTCGCGCCGGAGGAAGGGCGTGGAACGGTGCCCGCGCTGCTCTACGCCTCGGCCCTGATGTTCGTGGCGTACACCGGCTACGGTCGCATCGCCACGCTCGGCGAGGAAGTACGCGAGCCACGTACCACCATCCCACGCGCGATCGTCACCGCGTTGGTGGCCGTCATGATCGTCTACGCCCTGGTCGCGCTGGTGGGCGTGGGAGCGGCCGGCGCAGGCGCGATGTCCGAGGTCGGCAACCGCGCCGCGCCGCTGGAGGTGGCGGCGCGCGGCTTCGGGGTGCCGTTCGCGCCGCAGGTGTTGGCCATCGGGGCGGTCACCGCGATGGTTGGTGTGCTCTTGAACCTGATCCTCGGTCTGTCGCGCGTGCTCCTGGCGATGGGGAGGCGACGCGACATGCCGTCGCGGTTCGCGCGGCTCGACCGAACGGGCGCCACCCCGACGGCGGCGGTGATCGCCGTCGGGATCGTCATCGCCGCGCTGGCCGTCATCGGTGACGTGCGCACCACCTGGTCGTTCAGCGCCTTCACGGTGCTGGTGTACTACGCCATCACCAACCTCGCTGCGCTCGCCCTGCCCCGCGAGGCGCGCTTCTACCCGCGCTGGGTGGCGTGGGTGGGTCTGGGGGCCTGCCTGACGTTGGCGTTCTTCGTGCAGACGAGCGTGTGGGTGATCGGGGTGGGGCTGGTGGCGGTCGGCCTGGGGTGGCATGCGGTGGCGCGGCGGCTGGGCCGGGCGCACTAGCCACCGCGCGCCCGCCAGCGTGTGCTAACCACCGCGTGCGAGCCACCGTGCGCCCCACGGCGCGCCCCACGACGCTCGCTCGTCACCGAGGGGGTTGGCGCACGAAGGCAAGCCGCCCCGAACACCTCACGGCAGAGCCCTACCGCACCCGCACCTCCACCGGATGCAGCAACAGCGCCCGCTCCCGCAATAGCGGCGCCAACGTGCGCAGCACCGTGGTGGGGTCGTCCTGCGCCGGCAGCAGCATCCTCGGTGTGACGTCGACGTTCCAGGTAGGCGCGTCTTCGGGCAACCCGGCCATCTCCTTGGCCCGCGTCACCGCCAGCGCCACGTCTCCTAGTTCGTCCACCAAGCCGAGCTCGAGCGCGTCGACGCCCGACCAGATGCGACCCTTGCCGATCTCGCGCACCTTCTCGAGCGCCAGGCCGCGCCCTTCTGCGACGCGGGTGGTGAAGCGCTCGTACACCTCCTCGATGTAGCGCTGCAGGTGCGCGCGCTCTTCGTCGTCGAAGGCGTGATCGGTACCGAACGCGTTGGCGAAGCGGCCGCGCTGCAGCACCTCGGGGTGGAAGCCGACCTTCGCGTTCAGTTCGCTCGTCACGAACTTCGCCGCCAGCACGCCGATCGAGCCGGTGAGGGTGGTGGGCGCGGCGATGACGCGCTTGGCGTGGGTCAGTACGTAGTAGCCGCCGCTCGCCGCCACGCTTCCCATCACTGCCACGATCGGCTTCTTGGCGCCGATGCGCACGACCTCGCGCCAGATCAGGTCGCTTGCGAGCGCCGAGCCTCCGCCCGAGTCGACATGGAACACGATGGCCTTGGTGCTCGGGTCCTTGTCGGCAGCGCGCAGGGCGCGTTGTAGCGTCTCCGAGCCCGCCGTCTCGCCCACGATGGGGATCGGCAACGGCGAGCGCGACGACTTGCCCGTCACGATGGTGCCCTGCAGCGACACCACCGCCACGCGCCCCTTCGATACGTCGGCGCGCCGTAGCTGCACGAAGCGGACCGCCTCGGCCAGTGGCCGGCTGCGCCGGTCGAGCGATTCGTCCTCGTACGCGACGCGGTCGATCATTCCGAGGTCGCGCGCCTGGCGCGCCGAGGTTACGCCTGCGTCTAGCCAGCCGCGTACGGTGTCGGGCTCGACCTTTCGCGCCTGCGCGACGGTGTCTACGAACGACTGCTCGATGCGGTCCAAGAACGCGTCGTACTGCAGGCGCTGCGCGTCGCTCATCTCCTGGCGCGCGAACTGGTCACCGGCGTTCTTGAACTCGGCGATGGCGAGCTTGTCGAACGCCACGCCCACACGCGACAGCGCTTCGCCCATGAAGGTGGTGCGCAAGGCGAATCCGTGCACGAAGAACTCCGCCGACTCGGGCGTGACGATCTCGTCTGCCCCGCACGCCAGCGAGTACTTGGTGGTATCGAGCTGGGTGGCGAACGCCATCACGCGTTTGCCTGCGCGCTTCAAGACGTCCAGTTGGTTCCGAAGGGCGGCGGCGGTCGTCGGGTCGACGTGCAGGTCGCCGAAGCGCAGCACCACCCCCTCCAGCCACGGCGTCGCCGCGAGCAACGACACGCGCCGTTCGAACGCTTCCAGCGAGACCTCGGGCGGCCGCACGGCGTCGGTGGGCATGGGCAGCAGCTTGCGCCGTCGAGCGCGCGCCGGGAACGAACCTTCCAGTTCGAGCACGACCCAGGCGGGTCGGTCGCCGGGAAGGACCTCGGAGATGGCGTTGCGGGCGTCGACGTAGATGTTCCGCAGGGCGGTGACGGCAGCGTGCGGATCGAAGCCGGCGCGGTTCTTGGAGGTTGCCATGGTTCAGGGTACAAGCAACCAGCGGCCGATCAGCTGCTCGACGACCCACACCATCAGGTGCAGCATGATGGCCGTCAAGAAGCCGCGGAACGCTCCCGTTTCCCACGGCCAGGTCGACGCCTTCTCCAGCAACGTCAGCTCCGCCGTCAGGCTGGCCATCGCGTGGCTGCCGCCCTGGAGGCCGGCGTGGTCGTCATCCACGAAGCGCTTCCGCTGGTGCGTGAGCACTTCGTCGATACGCGCGTGGGCGTCGGTCTTGCGACGCAGCTTCGCGGCTTCGAGGCGTTGATGCGCGCCCCAGAGCGGCAAGGCGAAGGTCGTCACGGCGAGGAGCGCCAGGATGACCAGGATGACGAAGAACACGCTCGCCGATTGTCCGGCCGTCGACCGCGGGTAGGTGATGAGCCAAGCGTGCGCAGCGAACGCCAGGCCCAGCGCCGTGCGCGCCGTAACCCGCGAGAACGCGTAGAGCGGCGCCGGGTCGAACAGCCGCACCATGGCGCACTCGCGGTAGAGGAAGTCGATCAACCGAAGCTGGCGGATGGTGTGGTAGGCAAGCACACCGAGCCCGGTGAAGACGAGGAGCATGAGCCCGTACTCGAAGGCGTAGACCGGGCCGGAGGTCGAGTACCCTCCGCCTCCTCGATCCTTCCGAGTGCCGACCGACCATCCTGTTCCTACGTAGCAGCGATAGTCTACGCGTTCGCCGTCCAGGCGACGGTGGAAACGGAAGCTTCGGGTAGCCTGGTTACGTTCGTCTTCCGAACACGCGCCATCTTGCTTAGGACGCATCGAAGGAGACCCCAATGAGACGATTGACCATGCTTCTCTTGGCCGCGCTGGCGACGAGCTTCGGCTTCGCCCAGGATCCCGTCACCATCGGCTCGAAGATCGACACCGAAGGGTCGGTGCTGGCCCAGATCGTGCGCTTGGTGCTGGAGGATGCCGGTATCGCGGTCGAGGATCGTTCCGGCTTCGGCACCACTTCCGTGGTCCGGGAGGCGTTGCTCGCCGGCGAGATCGACCTGTACCCCGAGTACACCGGCACCGCGCTGACGTTCTTCCCCGACGAGAACCTGCCCGAGGACCTCGCGACCGACGCGGATGCGCTGTACGACACGGTGAAGCGCCTCGACGCCGAGCGCAACGACATCGTGTGGCTCGGCCGCTCGCCCGCCAACAACACCTGGGCCATCGCCGTCCCGCAGGCCCTGGCCGACGAGTTCGGTCTCGCCACCATCGCCGACCTGGCGGGATACGTGAACGACGGCAACCCGTTCAAGCTCGCGGCCAGCCAGGAGTTCGTCGACCGGCCCGACGCGTTACCCGCGTTCGAGGCCACCTACGGGTTCGACGTGCGGGACGACCAGCTCGTGATCCTCGCCGGTGGCAACACCACCCAGACCGAGACGGCTGCCGCCAACGGCACCGACGGCGTGAACGCCGCCATGGCGTATGGCACCGACGGCACCATCGCCGCCCTCGGACTGGTCTCGCTGACCGACCCGGAAGGGGCCGTGGCCATCTACCAGCCGGCGCCGATCGTGCGCGCCGAGGTCGCGGCGGCGTACCCCAACCTGGCCGAACTGCTCGACCCCGTGTTCGCCAGCCTCGACGAAGCGATCCTGTCCGACCTCAACGGCCGCGTCGCCGTGAACGGCGAGAACGCCACCGACGTGGCGCGCGATTACCTGACCAGCAACGGGTTCCTGCAGTAACCTCCTAGGCGTGAACGCCTTGTTTCGGGCGTGGCGCCGCGACCCGGTGACGCCGCTAGGCGGCGCCATCGGGATCGCGGCGCTCGTCTCGTTGGGGCCCTGGCGCCCCGGCTGGTTGCTGTTCAAACCGAACCGGCTCGTAGGTGGTGAGACGTTCGGCGCGTTCGAGGTCGAGCCTGTCTTGGCTTGGGCCCTCGTAGCCACCTGGATCGCACTGATCGTCGTAGGCACGCTGGTCGCGGCCGGGCGTGGTTCCGAACGTGCCGGACGCGGGACCGAACGTGCCGCGCGCGAGCCCTCGGGTAGCGCCGCGGCCGACGGGCAAGTCGGCAAGGTCCTGGCGGTCGCCGCCGCGATCTTGGTAGCTGCCGCCTTCGTCATCGCGCTGCTGGCCGTGGGCCGCGGCGCCACCGCATTGGTCGACGGCGCTCCACCCAGTGCCCGCGTGTCCTTGTCCGGCGGCGTCTGGTTGACGGTGCTGGCGTTCTACGTCGCCGCGTTCGGCGTTTCGGCCGACCTTCCCCGGAGATGGGCGGGCGTCGTGGCCGTGGGAACGTTGGTGGCAGTGGGGTGGGTGGCGCAGTCGGGTGCGCTGGCGGACCTCGGACTGGCGCGCGAACTCGTGAGTCAAGGCAGCGACTTCCGCGCGGAGATCGGCCGGCACATGGCGCTGGCGCTCACCAGCCTCCTCGTCGCCACATTCGTCGGCATCCCGGCCGCCGTCGCCTCGGCTCGGAACGACGCGGTCGCGCGCTGGGTGTTGCCGACGGTGGCGTTCTTCCAGACGCTGCCTTCGCTGGCGCTGTTCGGCTTGCTGCTGGCGCCGTTGGCGCGTCTGGGACGGGCCGTGACGGTAGGCGAGGCGTTGCGATTCGGCTTGCTGCTAGTACCGGCCGTGCTGGTCTGGGTCTTCGCCCGGCGGTTCCGCGCGAGCGGTACCAAGGGCTTCGCGTGGCTCGTGGCGGGATTGGCGGCGCTCGCGCCGCTGCTGCTGCTGGCCATGGTGGTGGCGGTGGTCGTGAACGAGGCGCTCACGGCGGTGTTCGGCGGCGGCGCGGTGCCGAGTTGGCCGGGGCTCTCGTCGTCGTTGGCAGCACTTGGGGTTCGCGGCATCGGCAGCGCGCCCGCGCTCATCGCCTTGACGCTCTACGCGTTGCTTCCCATCGTGCGCAACACCTACACCGGCTTGCGTGGCGTGCCCGACGCCGCCATCGAGGCCGGCACGGGCATGGGGATGAGCCAGGGCCAGTTGTTGCGCCGCGTCGAGTGGCCGCTGGCCATGCCGCTCGTCATCGAGGGGATGCGCGCGGCTTCGGTGCTGATCATCGGCATCACCACGGTGGCGTATCTGATCGGCGCCGGTGGCTTGGGTGTCTTCATCCAACGTGGCATCGACCAGGTGGTGCCCGACCTGGTGCTTCTGGGCGCGGTGCCCGTCATCTTGTTGGCGCTGGCGGCCGACGCGGTCTTGCGTGGCGTGCGGACGCTGTTGACACCGCGCGGTCTGCGAGGGGAGAGCGCGTGATCCGCTTCGAGAACGTCACCAAGCGCTTCGGCGACGTCGTCGCGGTGCAGGACCTGACCCTCGACGTGACGGCGGGGGAGACGGTCGTGTTGATCGGACCGTCGGGCTGCGGCAAGACGACCACGCTGAAGATGATCAACCGCCTCATCGAGCCGACCAGCGGCCGCGTCATCGTGAACGAGCACGACGTCAGCGAGCAGGACCCGCAGAAGCTGCGGCGTGGGATCGGGTACGTCATCCAGTCGGTCGGGCTGTTCCCGCACCTGACCGTGCGCCAGAACATCCAGGTGGTTCCCGACCTGCTGGGCTGGCCCAAGGCGAAGAGCGCCGCGCGCGCCGACGAGCTGCTGGAGCTGATCGGTCTCGAGCCGGCAGTCTACCGGCACCGCTACCCGAAGGATCTCTCGGGGGGCCAGCAACAACGCATCGGGGTTGCGCGCGCCCTGGCCGTCGATCCGCCGGTGCTGCTGATGGACGAGCCGTTCGGCGCCGTGGACCCGATCACGCGCGAACGCCTGCAGGAGGAGTTCCTCGCCCTGCAGAAGCGGCTGCACAAGACGGTCGTCATGGTGACGCACGACATCGACGAGGCCATCCGCATGGCCGACCGGGTGTGCCTCATGAACGAAGGCCGGATCGAGCAGTACGACACCCCCGACGCGCTGCTGGGCACGCCGCGCAACCGCTTCGTGCGGCAGTTCGTAGGCAGCGACCGCGCCCTCAAGCGACTCAGCCGGGTGCGCGTGGGCGACGTGATGGACCCGGTGGCGCCGGTCGACGTGAAGGCGGACTCCTCGGTGGTGGCCGACGCTCTCCGCACCGAAGCGTTCCGCTACGTGGTGGACGAAGGCCGCCTGGTGGGTTGGGTCACGCGGCGCGCCTTCCGTGAAGCCGGCGACCTGCGCGAGGCGATCACCGAGATGCCGCGGGGCGAAGCGCTCACGGTCGACGACGACGTGCGCGACGCGGTGGCGAAGATGCTCGGCCAGGGCGTGGCGGGGCTTCCGGTGGTGGAAGGCGAAGGCGCGTTGGTGGGGCAGTTCGCCCTCGAGCGCGTCGTGAAGCTCGCGGCGCCCAGCGAGGACGACGGCTGATGGTGGGCTCCCGCCGGGTCGTCTGGTGGGGGCTCGCGGCGGCTCTGGCGCTGCTGGCGGTGGCGTTCGTGGTGTTCGCGCAGGACGCCTGGTGGGAGGCGGCGCTGCGCGCGCTCTTCCCGGAGCAACCGCGGGTGCTGTTCGAACGCACGCGGCTGGTGACGCTGGCGTGGCAGCACGTGGTGATCACCGCTGCGTCGATGGGCATCATCCTGACCATCGGGCTCCCGCTGGGGGTGTGGCTCACGCGGTCCGGCGGGCGGCCGTTCCTGGGCCTGGCGTCGAACCTACTGTCCGTCGGTCAGACGTTCCCTCCCGTGGCCGTGCTCGCGTTGGCGCTCCCGTTCTTCGGGTTCGGGCTACGGCCCACGTTGATCGCGCTGGTGGCATACGGTCTGCTGCCGGTGACGCGCAACGTGATCGCCGGTCTGCAGGGCGTGCCCGACGACCTGAAGGAGGCCGCCCGCGGCCTGGGGATGGGGCCGGCGCAACTGTTCTGGCGTGTCGAGGCGCCGCTTGCGCTACCCGTCGTGTTGGCGGGAGTGCGCATCAGCGCCACCTACACCGTCGGCACCGCCACGGTGGCGCCGATCATCGGCGCCGGCGGCTTGGGCGTGCCGATCATCGCCGGCTTGGCGGTCGGGAACACGGCGTTCGTGCTGGAGGGGGCGGTGCCGGTAGCGGTGCTGGCGCTGCTGACCGACTTCGTGTTGGGACGTCTCGAGGCCGTCACCGCGCGGTAGCGCTGGGATCTTCGAGCGAAGAAGGCACCCTGGGGTACCGGACGGGGGCGCGTGCCACCGGGTTGTGCGTTGGTGCCTACAGTTCGGCGCGCGTAGCGCACCTATCGTGAGTGTCGTGCCTGCTGGCCCCGGCGTAGTGCTGGTGCGGCCGGGGTTGGCGAGAGGTGGCGTGAGATCGTGCGAAAGCTCGTTCGGTGGTTCGTTCCTGCCGTGGTGGCGTTGGTGTGGCTCGGCGCGTCGGGGTTCGGGGGTCCGTTCTTCGGCAAGCTCGCGGACGTCCAGTCGCAAGACAACACCGACTTCCTGCCTGCCTCCGCCGAGTCGACCCGGGCGCTGGAGCTGCAATCGGCGTTCGACGACGCCTCCGCGCCACCCGCCATCGTGGTGTTCGAAGGCGTGGGCGGAGCGGGCATCGACGCTGCGGCCGCGGCCGAACTCCGCGCGCTGATGAGCGAGGTCGGCGCGCTCGAGGGCGTGGGCGGCGCATCGCCGCCGCTGCCGTCCGCAGAGCAGGACGCCGCCGGAGCGCCGCTGGCCTACCAAGCGTTCGTCGTGATCGAAGGGGACACCGCCGAGGTGGTGGCAGACGTCCGCGAGGTGTTCTCCCAAGGGCCGGATGGCGTGGCGAGCTTCGTGACCGGACCGGCAGGCTTCGTCGCCGACCTGGTCGAGGCGTTCGGCGAGATCGACGGCATCCTGTTGCTGGTCACGGTCTTGGCCGTGCTGGTCATCCTGCTGTTCGTCTACCGCAGCCCCGTGCTGCCCCTGCTGGTACTGCTGGCCGCCGTCGGCGCTCTGGCCGTCTCCGTCGTGGCCGTCTACCTCATGGCCGACGCCGGCTGGATCCGTTTGAGCGGTCAGACGCAAGGCATCCTCTTCATCCTCGTGATCGGCGCTGCTACCGACTACTCGCTACTGCTGGTGGCGCGCTTCCGCGAGGCGCTGCGCGAGCACGCAACGCCCGGCGCCGCCATGCGCGTGGCGTGGCGGGGCACCGTCGAGCCCATCCTGGCTTCCGGCGGCACCGTCATCGCCGGCGTGCTGACGCTGCTGGCGTCTGACCTCAACTCCAACAAGGCGCTCGGCCCGGTGGCTGCCGCCGGCATCGTGTTCGCGATGACGTCGGCGCTCACCTTCCTGCCGGCCATGCTGACGCTCTTCGGGCGGGCGGCGTTCTGGCCGTTCCGGCCCCAACTCGACCCGCAGGGAGCACGTGCGGAAGAGCTGGCTGCCGACGCCGTGGCGCACGCGCCACGCGGTGCGCAAGCAAGCGCGGCTGCGTCGCCACGTGCCGGCGGTGGCGGGCTGTGGGGTCGCGTGGCGGCGACGGTGGCGCGTCGTCCGCGGCGCGTGTGGGTGATCACGACCGTGGCGCTGGTCGCCGCGGCGGCGTTCGCGCCCACGTTCCGTGCCGAGGGCGTGCCGCAGTCGGCGTTCCTGCTCGGCCCGTCGGAGTCGCGCGAGGGTCAGGCCGCGCTGGGTCGTCACTTCGCCGCGGGTGCCGGAGCGCCCGCCACCATCCTGGGCGACGCCGCGCGCGTCGACGCGTTGGCGGCGGCCGCGACCGCCGTGAACGGGGTGCGGTCCGTATCGGTTCGTTCGACCGGCGGAGGGTTCGCAGGTGGCGGCGCGAACGCCGAGCCGCGCGTCGAGGTGATCGAAGGCCGCTCCTGGGTGTTGGTCGAGGCGACCCTCGCAGACGCCCCCGATAGCGAAGCCGCCATCGGCACCGTCCGTTCGCTGCGCGAGGCCGTGCATGAGGTGGACGCGAGCGCCGTTGTGGGTGGGACGACCGCTACCGACCTGGACACGCGCGATACCGCCAGCGCCGACTTGGGCGTCATCATCCCGCTCGTCTTGGTGGTCATCACACTGATGTTGATGGTGTTGCTGCGCTCGGTGGTGGCGCCGCTGTTGCTGGTTGCCACGACGGTGCTGTCGTACCTCTCGACGCTGGGTGTGGCGTCGCTGGTGTTCGACCACGTGTTCGGTTTCCCCGGCGCCGACCCGACCGTGCCGCTGTTCGGGTTCGTGTTCCTGGTGGCGCTCGGGATCGACTACAACATCTTCCTCTCGAGTCGGGTGCGGGAAGAGGCGACGCGCTACGGCACGCGGCCCGGCGTGATTCGCGGACTGCGCCTCACCGGCGGCGTGATCACCTCGGCCGGTATCGTGCTGGCAGCGACGTTCGCGGCGCTGGCCGTCATCCCGTTGCTGTTCCTCGCGCAGATCGCGTTCATCGTCGCGTTCGGCGTTCTCCTCGACGCCTTGGTGGTGCGCTCGTTCCTGGTGCCGGGGCTGCTGTACGACGTTGGCAAAGCGGTGTGGTGGCCGTCGCGCTTGGCGCGGGTGGACGGAGGTGCGGTGGCCGG
>JAWOIL010000093.1:0-56889 GCA_046484635.1 Trueperaceae bacterium | reverse complement strand
CGTGCACGTCGTTGCCGACCTCCTGGATGTCGATCTCGCCCGACCTGTCCTCTTCGATGAGGACGTTGCCGTCCACCGACCGGACGCTGACGCCGCCCGAACCGTCCCTGCCGATCCGCACGCTGCCGCCGACCCTTTCCACGGTGATGTCACCAGAATCGTCGGCCGTGATGTCGACGTTGCCCGTCACGTCGACGAACGTCAAGGCGCCGGAGCCGTCTTCGATGACGGTGACGCTGCCCAGGTCGGACGCGTACACGTCGCCCGAGGCGTCGTTCAGCCAGAGCGACGAGTGGGCACACGGCGCGGATGCCAGTGACGTCGTCAACAACGCCGACGTGAAGAGAGCGAAGACCGGCCCCCGGATGGGCACTCGAAGCACAGACAGGAACGACATCATGTTTTCAGGGCACGGAAGAGGCGCCCTCTCCCACGAAGCATGCTACCCGTGTCCTCTCGACTTCGTATCCGTCGTCCGCGGAAACGCGGGATTCACACGTCCAGAACCACACGAGCGTGCCAGCCTGCTTCGTCTCGCGTCACCTCCAGACCGTGGTAGGTGACGGCCTTGACCTCCCGCCAAGAGCCATGAGCGTCGGGCGCCATGGGGGCGAGGCGTACTCGAGCGGCGAGGTGCCAACCGTCGTCGCGATGCTGCACACGCGGCCCGGCAGACGCCGCGAGCAACGCTTCGGTCGCATGGAGGTAGAGGATCTCCTCCAGCCAGCGCACCAGCAGCACGTCCAGTCCGGGCGCGGTGAGTTCCACGGTCCGCTCGTCGTCGCCGTGTTCCGGCGGGGTAGCGACCAGCACCTGAAGGAGCGCCTCGCGCGCTGCGTCGAACAGGTCGTCGAGATCGTCGGCGCTCAACGCGAAGCCGACGTCACCGGTGTGGGAGAAGGACTCGATGGTGCGCCCCATCGCCCGCGGTTCATCCTTCGTCGGCGACCGGCTCGGTCGCGGAGCTCAAGGCGGCACGCACCTCGTCGTCGCTGGTCTGAGCGAATTCCTCGTACCATTGCCCGACGCTGAGGAACGGTTCCGGGGTGCCGAGGCACTCCACCTCGTCGGCCTCCGTACGCAGCAGGAGCAAGGCGTCCTCGGCCGCGACCGGCACCGCCACGACGACGCTTGCTGCGCCCGCCGCCTTCAGCGAGGTGACCGCCGAACGCATCGTGGCTCCTGTAGCGACCCCGTCGTCCACGACGATGACGGTCAGGCCCGCGACGTCGAGCGGCGGACGCGCGCCACGGAACGCCCGTTCTCGCCGCGCCAACTCCTCGCCTTCGCCGCGCGCGACGCGCTCGATGCTGGCGTCCGAGATTCCGAGTTGCCGCACGAGCGCGTCGTTCATGACGCGCGCGCCGCCGGAGGCGATCGCTCCCATGGCGAGTTCCTCGTGGCCGGGTACGCCGAGCTTGCGCACCACCAGCACGTCGAGGGGCGCGCGCAACATGCGGGCGACCTCCAGTGCGACGGGTACACCCCCACGCGGAAGGCCCAGCACCAGCACGTCGCTTCGGCCCGCGAAGCGGTTCAGTGCCCACGCCAGCTTGCGTCCTGCGTCTCGTCGGTCGCGGAAGAGCATGGAGGTCCGCTCCTTCCGGTCTGCGTCCGGTGTGCGTCCGGTCTGCGATGGGTGCGCGTCGGGGTGCTAGCGAAGCAGGGGCGGTTCCCGCCACCAGTGAAGCACACCTCCGTCCGGGCGCGGTCGGTCCTTCTCCGACGACCTCCGCCCCGCGCACCCGATCCCGCGTGCCGTCCCCCGCCGCCTCAGTGCTCGAAGTGCCCCAGCTTGGCGCGCTTGGTGGCGAGGTACGCCTCGTTGTACGGGTTCTCACCGGCGTGGAGGGGCACGCGCTCTACCACCTCCATGCCGAAGCCTTGCAGCGCCACGACCTTGCGCGGGTTGTTGGTCAGCAAGCGCAGCCGCTTCACTCCCAGGTCGACCAGGATCTGCGCCCCGACGCCGTAGTCTCGAAGGTCCGGTGCGAACCCGAGACGCTCGTTCGCCTCGACCGTGTCGGCCCCTTCGTCTTGCAACGCGTACGCCTTGAGCTTGTTGAGCAGTCCGATGCCGCGCCCTTCCTGGCGCAGGTAGACGAGCACGCCACGGCCGGCGTCGGCGATTGCCTTGAGGGCCGCGTCGCGCTGGGCGCCGCAGTCGCATCGCAGGCTGTGGAGTGCGTCGCCGGTCAGGCACTCCGAGTGCATGCGCACCAGCACGGGGTTCCCATCACCGACGTCGCCCAGCGTGAGCGCCACGTGTTCGGTGCCCGCCACCTCGTCGCGGTACCCGTGGATGGTGAACTCGGCCCAAGGCGTCGGCAGCCGGGCCTCGGCCATGTGCTTCACGAAGCCGTCGCGCTCGAGCCTGTAGGCGATCAAGTCTGCGATGGTGCCGACCTTCAGGCCGTGCTCCTGCGCGAAGACGAGGATCTCGGGCAGGCGCATCATGGTTCCGTCGTCGTGCATCAACTCGGACAGCGCTGCGGCGGGTTTCAGACCCGCCAGGCGGCACAGGTCCACTGCGGCCTCGGTGTGGCCCGCGCGCCGCAGCACGCCGCCGTCGCGCGCGCGAAGCGGGAAGACGTGACCCGGGCGCGACAGGTCGTCGGCCGTGACGTCGTCGCGGATGGCGGTCCGGATGGTGGTGGCGCGGTCCTTGGCGCTGATGCCGGTGTCGATGCCTTCGCGCGCCTCGATGGTGACGGTGAACGCCGTCGAGCGCCTGGCCGTGTTGTGCTGCACCATCGGCGGCAACTCGAGGCGGTCGGCCATCTCGTTGGGCATGGCCAAGCACACGACGCCGCCGGTGTGGCGGATGACGAACGCGAGCGATTCCGCGGAGACGTGCTCGGCGGCCACGATGAGGTCGCCCTCGTTCTCGCGGTTCTCGTCGTCCACCACCACGATCGGTATGCCGGCGCGCATGTCCTCGAGCAGTTCTGGGACCGTCGCAAGGCCCTGTGGTGACGGGCGGTGAGGCTCAGGCATGGTCGCCCTCCTCTTTCGTCGCGTCCGTGGCCGTCGCCTCCTCGAGCGCGTGCAAGCGCTCGACGTACTTCGCCACGACGTCGCTCTCCAGGTTCACCTTCGACCCGGGCTCCAACTCGCCCAGCGTGGTGACGGCGAGCGTGTGCGGGATCAACCACAGGCTGAACTCGTGGGCGGGCCAGCCGGGCTCGCTGCCGGCCGGGCCGCCCACGTCCACCAACGTGAGGCTGACGCCGTCGACGGTGATGCTGCCCTTCGGCACCAGGTGCGGGGACAGGCGTTCGGGTCCTCGGACGCGCAGCACGTACGCGCCGGGTGCGTCGCGCCGCTCCAGCACCTCGCCGACACCGTCGACGTGGCCGCTGACGATGTGCCCACCCAGGCGGCTGCCGAGCGCGGCGGCGCGTTCGAGGTTCACGCGGGCGCCGCGGTGCCAACGAGGCGCGGTCTTGGCGACGGACTCGCGCGACAACTCGACTTCGAATGCGCCATCTCCCGTCGCAACCACCGTCAGGCAGCAACCGGAGACCGCGACGGAGTCTCCGATGCCGAGGCCAGGCGACACGTGCTCGGCCCCGATGCGCAAGCGCAGGTTGCCGCTCACGTCGCGCGCTTCCGTCACGCGTCCGACCTCTTCGACGATGCCCGTGAACATCTCAGGCCTCCTCGGCGTCGCGGGGTTCGGGATACCGCACCTTGCCCGTCACCAGCAGGTCCCTGCCGATGGTCTCGGTGTGCACGTCCTCGAGTCCGAAGGCCTCTTCCACGCTGGCGACGCCCAGGCCGGCCAACGGACCGGCGGCGGCGCCACCGAGCAGCTTCGGCGCGACGAACCAGGCCACCCGGTCAACCGACCGCGCGGCGAAGAAGTCCCACGCGAGCGTCCCGCCGCCCTCGAGCAGCAGGCTCGTCACGTCCCGGGCGTAGAGCTCGGACAGTGCGGCCGCGACGTGGGGCCGGCCACGATTGGCATGCACGGCGACGACCTCCGCGCCGCGCTCCTTCAGCGCGTCGACGCGCGCGACCGGCGCCTCGTCGGTCACGAACACCGTCACGCGCCCCGGTTCCCCGTGCGGGTCGTCATCGAACAGACGCGCCGTGGTGGGGGTGCGGGCGACGCTGTCGAACACCACCTTGCGCGGCGTGTGGCCGCCGTCGATGCGCGTGGTGAGCGCGGGGTCGTCGAGGAGCACGGTGTTGATGCCGACCGCCACGGCGTCGAACTCGTCACGCCAGCGGTGAACGCGGTCGCGCGAGCCCTCGCCGGTGATCCAACGCGAGCGTCCGGTGCGCACCGCGATCTTCCCGTCGAGCGACATGGCGGTCTTGTAGAGGACGAACGGACGCCGCTCGCGTTGCGCCACGCGGAACACCTCGTTCTGTTCCTCGGCTTCCTGCGTCAGCAAGCCGACCTCCACCTGCACCCCGGCTTGCTTCAGACGCGCAACGCCGCGCCCGCCGACCAGCGGGTTCGGGTCGAGTGTGGCGGCCACGACGCGGTCGACGCCGGCCGCGAGCAGCGCGTCGGTGCAAGGTGGGGTGCGCCCATGGTGGTCGCACGGCTCCAACGTGACGTAGACGGTGGCGCCGCGCGCGTGTTCGCCCGCGGCGGCCAACGCGGCCACCTCGGCGTGCGGGCCGCCCGCGCGGGCGTGCCACCCTTCGCCGACGACCTCGCCATCCTTCACCAGCACGCAGCCGACGAGCGGGTTGGGCGAGACGCGGCCGCGGCCGCGCTCCGCCAACGTCAGCGCCAGGCGCATGAACGCGGCATCGCTCGGCGTGAACGGCTCGAGTTCGGGATCCGGGGATACGTGCATGAACGACGCGCAGGGCCGAGAACGGCCCGCGCTCACCTCCTTCTCTCATCCGGACTGTCACCGTCGGTACCGGCTTCGCACCGGTTCGGGCCCGCTGGCGCGGGCTTCGCGGACTGCGGGCGCCACGCGCCCTTCACCGCCGGTCGGGAATTGCACCCTGCCCTGAAGGATCTCGGTTGTGGACCGTCGCATGGCGATCGGCCGACGTCATCATAGGCCACCGACTCGGCGCGAGCCGGGCCGTGCCCGACCAAGACGGCCAACGGCGTGGTCGATGCCGCGCCTGCGTCCGTACCGGCGTGCCCGCGTTGATACGATGCGCTTCATGACGAACGCTTCGTTCGAAGACCGCCTCACCGCCTACGCCGAGTTGCTGGTTCGTGTCGGCGTCAACGTGCAACCGGGCCAGAAGCTGCTGGTCCGCGCCTCCACCGAGTCCGCGCCGCTGGTGCGCAAGGTCGCCGAGATCGCGTACCGCATCGGCAGCCCCCTCGTCGACGTGCATTGGAACGACGACGGCGTCACCCGCGCCCGCTTCCTGCACGGACCGGAGGGAAGCTTCTCGACCATCACGGAGTGGCGCGCCAAGGCGATGATCCAGCTGGCCGAAGAAGGCGCGGCCTCGCTGGCGATCACCTCCGACGACCCCGACATGCTGGCCGGTACGGATCCCGATCGCTTCTCCGCCTACGTGAAGGCGTGGCGTCCGGCCGTCAAGCCATACTCCGACCTGGCCATGAACGACCGCATCGCCTGGAGCGTCGCCGCTGCCGCGGCACCTGCCTGGGCGAAGCGGGTGTTCCCCGACCTGTCCGAGGCGGACGCCGTCGCCAAGCTGTGGGACGCCATCTTCGCCGCCACGCGCATCGACGAGCCCGACCCGGTTGGCGCTTGGCGGGCCCACACGGATCGGCTCAAGGCGATGAAGGGGCGGCTGAACGAGCAGCGCTTCGCCGCCCTGCGGTTCCGGGCGCCGGGCACCGACCTGCGCGTCGGTCTGGCCGACGGCCACGTGTGGGACGGCGGTGTCTCGCGCACACCGGACGGCACCGAGTTCGTGGCCAACATGCCCACCGAAGAGGTCTTCACCGCGCCGCATCGGGCGCAGGTGGACGGCGTTGTCCGTGCCAGCATGCCGCTGTCCTACAACGGCACCATCATCGACGACTTCGAGCTCACCTTCGAGGCGGGACGGGTCGTGAAGGCGAACGCCGGCACCGGCCAGAAGGCGCTCGACAACATCCTCGACACCGACGAAGGGTCGCGCCGGCTCGGCGAGGTGGCGTTGGTTCCCGCCTCCAGCCCCATCGCCAAGACCGGGCTCCTGTTCCTCGAGACGTTGTTCGACGAGAACGCCGCCTGCCACATCGCGCTAGGCAAGGCGTACGGCCTGACGGTGCGGGGCTCGGACGACATGACGCCGGAACAGCGGGCCGAGGTGGGGATGAACGAGTCGCTCAGCCACGTCGACTTCATGATCGGCTCGCCCGAGATGGACGTCGACGGGGAGCGCGCGGATGGGGAACTCGTGCCCGTGCTGCGCGAGGGGGAGTGGGTGCACTGAGTTCGAGTCGGCGCCAAGAGCGTGCGGACGCTGTCGCGGGAACCTCGGACGGCCACACGGCCGGTCCTAGTTCCGCCGCCGGCGCGTCTACGCGCGGGGGCGCGTCGCGGCACGACGACACGCACCCGACCGATGGTGGCGCGCCGACGCTGGGCGACGCCCTGCGGGTGTTGCGCGAGCGCTTCGGGTACCCGGAGTTCCGCGGGGCCCAGGCGAACATCATCGAGCAGGTGCTGGGCGGTGGTGACGCGCTGGTGCTCATGCCGACCGGCGGCGGGAAGTCGTTGTGTTACCAGATCCCGGCGCTGTTGCGCCCCGGCGTAGCGGTGGTGGTGTCGCCCCTCATCGCCCTGATGCACGACCAGGTGCGCGCCCTGCGCCTCGCGGGGGTGAACGCCGCCTACCTCAACTCGACGCTCGCTCCGGCCGAAGCCCGCGCCGTCGAGAAGGACGTGGCGGACGGCCGCATCGACCTGGTGTACGTCGCGCCCGAGCGCCTACTGACCGACGGCTTCTTGTCGTTGCTCGACCGCGCGCCGCTGGGCCTCTTCGCCATCGACGAGGCGCACTGCGTCTCGCAATGGGGGCACGACTTCCGCCCCGAGTACATCGGGCTCGGCGTCCTGGCCGAGCGCTACCCGAGCGTGCCGCGCATGGCCTTGACCGCCACCGCCGACGCCGCCACCCGCCGCGAGATCGTCGACAAGCTGCACCTCGAGGGGGCGCGGCGGTTCGTCTCCAGCTTCGACCGGCCGAACATCCGCTACCTGGTCACCCAGAAGCGCGAGGCCAAGGCGCAGTTCCTCGCGTTCTACCGCGCGCAGCATCAGGGGGACGCGGGCATCGTGTACTGCTTGTCCCGCAAGAGCGTCGACGCCACCGCGGCCTGGTTGCAGCGCCACGGCATCGACGCCGTTCCCTACCACGCCGGCCTCGACGCCGGAACGCGCCAGCGGCACCAGGAGCGGTTCCTGGGCGAGGATGGCGTCGTGGTGGTGGCGACGATCGCCTTCGGCATGGGCATCGACAAACCCGACGTGCGCTTCGTGGCGCACCTCGACCTCCCCAAGAGCCTCGAGGGCTACTACCAGGAGACCGGCAGGGCCGGCCGCGACGGCGCACCTGCAAGCGCGTTCATGACCTACGGACTGCAGGACGTGGTGCAGGTGAGCCGCATGCTGGCCCAGAGCAGCGCCGGGGAGCAGCACAAGCGCGTCGAGCGCCAGCGCCTCGAAGCGCTGCTGGGGTACTGCGAGACGGCGGGCTGCCGGCGCCAGGCGCTGCTGGCGTACTTCGGCGAGACGCTGGACGAACCGTGCGGCAACTGCGACACCTGCCTCGAGGCGGTGGCGACGTTCGACGGGACCGTCGCGGCGCAGAAACTCCTCTCGACCGTGCTTCGCACCGGCCAGCGGTTCGGCGCGGGGCAGCTCATCGACGTCCTGCTCGGGAAGGACAACGAGCGCATCCGCAAGTTCGGCCATCAGCGGTTGAGCACCTTCGGCATCGGAACCGAGTTCGACGAGCGTGGTTGGCGCTCGGTGGTGCGCCAGCTGATCGCCAACGGACAGTTGCAGCCCGACCCGGACGGCTACGGTGGTCTGGTCGTCGGGCCCGGAGCGGCGGCGGTGCTCCGGGGCGAGCGGTCGGTGGAACTGCGCGAGGACCGGACCGAGAAGGTAGCCTCTGCGAGCGCTGCGAGCGGAACGAAGGGGCGCGCCCGCGCCGCCGAGGACCTGGACGACGCGGAGCGCGAGCGTTTCGAGGCGCTCCGTGCGGTGCGAGCGGCCATCGCGCGAGAGCAGGGCGTGCCCGCCTACGTGGTGTTCCACGACGCCACCTTGGTCGAGATGATCAAGCAGCGGCCGACCAGCCTGACCGACCTGGCCACCGTGCCCGGGGTCGGAGCTACCAAGCTCGAGCGCTACGGCGAGCGGTTCCTCGAGGCGCTGGCGGCCGGCGAGTCCTGAAGAACGCCCAGGCCGGCCCGAGCCGAGCGCGCCTCGCGGGGCTGCTGCGGCGCACCCCGGCCGGCTCGCAGAAGACCCTCAGTGCACCTCGCTGCCGTCTGCCAGGTCGCGGTCCAGCGTCACCAACGACAGTTGGCCGTCGTCGTCCTCGGCGGCCAGGATCATGCCCTGGCTCTCCACGCCGCGGATCGTCACCGGCTGAAGGTTGGTGACCAGCACCAGCTTCTTGCCAACCAAGTCGTCCGGCGCGTAGTGCTGCTTGATGCCCGACACCACCGTGCGCGTCTCGTGCCCCATGCGCACCGTCAACAAGAGCAGCTTGTCGGCATTCGGATGCTGCTCGGCCGCCTCGACGGTCACCACCCGCAACTCGGTCTTGGCGAAGTCGTGGATGGTGATCTCGGGTTTGTGCTCCAGCGGCTCCGGCTCCGCCGCGGCCCGTTCTGCCGCCAGGGCGGCCTCCTCGGCCGCCCGTGCCTCGTCCGCGATCTGCTGGGCGAGCGCCTCCAGATCGATGCGAGGGAAGAGCGGCTCGCCCGGCTGGGTCTGCGTGCCTGGCGGGATCAACCCCCACTCGCTCGCGCCGGCGAGGTCGTACGGCGCGTTCTTGATCCCCAACTGCTTGCGAAGCTCGTGCGCCTTCGCCGGGATGACCGGGTCGAGCAGGATGCTGGCGCAGCGCAGCGCTTCCACCAGCGTGTGCAGCACGGTGTCGAGCCGCTGGGCGTCGGCCTCGTCCTTCGCCAGTTCCCACGGCTTGGTCTCGGCGATGTACTTGTTCGCCTTGCGCACCGATTCCATCACGTTCTCGATGGCGCGGTCGAACTGCAAGGCTTCGAACTGCCGCGCGAAGGTATCGGGCAAGGCGATGAACGCGTCCTTCAGAGCTTCGTCGATCGGCTCGAGAGGTCCTGGTGCCGGCACCACGCCGTCGCGGTAGCGGCCCAGCATGCCCAGCGTGCGGTTCAGGAGGTTGCCGAGGTCGTTCGCCAGGTCGGAGTTGATGCGCTCGGCGATGGCGGGTTCCGTGAAGCTGGCGTCGAGGCCGAAGTTCATGTCGCGCACCAGGAAGTAGCGGAAGGCGTCGTTGCCGTACTTCTTCTGGAGGTCGAGCGGTCGGATGACGTTGCCGAGCGACTTGCTCATCTTGCGGCCGTCGATGAGCCAGTACCCGTGGACGTTCAGGTGTCGGTACACGGGGATGCCGGCCGCCTTGAGCATGATGGGCCAGAACAGGCCGTGCGGCTTGAGGATGTCCTTGGCGATGAAATGCTCGACATGCGGCCAGTAGCGCTCTTCGGCGTCGCGGCTCACCAACGCCGACCAGTAGTTGATGAGCGCGTCGAACCACACGTAGGTGACGTGCTCCTCGTCCCAGGGCAGCGGGATGCCCCACGGAACGCGCGCGCGCGGGCGGCTGATGCTGAGGTCCCCGATCGGCTCGCGCAGCATCGCCAGCACCTCGTTGCGGTACCGCTCGGGGCGGATGAGGTCGGGCTTCTCGTGCAGCAGGTCGCGCAGCCAGGTGCGGTACTTCTCCATGCGGAAGAAGTAGTTGGCCTCGGTGCGGTACTCCGGCTCGATCTCGTGCTGCGGGCACTTCCCGTCGACCAGTTCCTTCTCGGTGTAGTAGCGCTCGCAGCGCATGCAGTAGAGCCCTGCGTATTCGCCGTAGATGATGTCGCCCGCGTCGTAGACCTTCTGCAGCACCTCGAGCACGACGCGTTTGTGGCGCTCCTCGGTGGTGCGGATGAACTCGTCGTAGCGGATGCCGAGCCGGTCCCAGGTCGAGCGGAACTGGCCCGCGACGTCGTCGGCGTACTCCTGCGGCGTCTTGCCGTGCGCCTCGGCGGCCTTCTCGACTTTCTCGCCGTGCTCGTCGGTGCCGGTGAGGAAGAAGGTGTCGTCTCCGCGGAGGCGATGGAAGCGCGTCACGACGTCGACGAGGATGGTGGTGTAGGCGTGTCCGATGTGGGGCGCCTCGTTCACGTAGAAGATCGGCGTGGTGGCGTAGTACGCGCCGCGCTCCTCGGCGCGGGCACGCGCTTCAGCCTGCGGCTCGGGTAGGGCCGGTCCTTCCACTCCATCGGCCGTGACGTCGCCGTCGCCGGTAAGAACCTCGTCGACCTCGCCGGCAACCGCAGGCGGGTCGGCGACGGCTGTGTCGGCGGCGTGCGGCGCCGACGCCGAGGTCGGGTCTTCGGGTGCTGCCGCATGCTCGACGCGGTTCGGGTGGCTGACTTCGTGCATCGCTTCCTCCAGGGCGCCCGTCCGCCGGGCTTGGATGATCCGCGCCTTCCCAGGTGCGTTGGGAGCAAGGAAAAGGGCGCCGGCGGGAACTCCACGGCGCCCTGTCTCGACCGAGACGGTGCTCAGTCGGAACCAGGGCTCGATCTCATCATTCGCCGCGCCATGCGGCAGGAGTATAGCAAAGTCCACGTCGGGCCCGGGCGTCACGCCGCGGCGGCGTGACGCCCGCTGCGCGCGCCGCTGCGGCGTGACGAATCCGGTATGCCCTCCTGGCGTCCCGCTGGGGAAGCGTGCGGCCTCCGCCTTCGGCGGCGCCCGTGGCACAATGCGCCCATGCCCGAGCCTGGTGCGGTGAACGCCGCCCTTTCCGACTTCCACCGCGCCAGGCGTCACGCGGACGTCCGCGCCGTGCTGATGCTGCTCGGCCGCGGCGACGACCGGCTCTTGTCGTACGACGACGTGCGGAAGCGGCTTCGTGCCGTCGAGTCGGCGGTGCGCACGTTGGAGGACATCCCGCTCGACGCCATCGTGGGGAGCGTCGGTCGCTACCAGGACTTCACGCGCGCGTTCCTGCCGCTGGTCGATCAAGACCGCGGGCGCTGGGTCGGCGTGAAGCTGGCCATGACCGGGCTGGAGGGGGTTCCCCCCATCGAGGTGTACCGCCTGGGCGAGGCGTACTTCGTCAAGGACGGCAACCATCGCGTGTCGGTCGCGCGCCAGCTCGGCTCGAAGACCATCCAGGCCTACGTCACGCCCGTGCACGTGCGCGTGCCGTTCGGCCCCGACGTCGACCAGGACGGGCTCATCGTCGCCAGTGAACTGGCGGAGTTCCTCGACGAGACGCGCCTCGACGAGGCGCGCCCCCAGTCCGACCTGCGCGTCACCGTTCCGGGGCAGTACCCGAAGCTCCTCGAGCACATCGGCGTGCATCGCTACTTCATGGGCATCGACATGGGCAGGCCGGTGGCGTGGGACGAGGCGGTGGCGCACTGGTACGACGCCGTCTACCTGCCGGTGGTGGTGGCGATCCACGAGCACGGGTTGCTGGAGCGCTTCGAGGGCCGCACCGAGACCGACCTCTACCTCTTCCTGGCCGAGCACCGTGCCCGGCTGGAGGAGGAACTCGGTTGGAGCATCGAGGGACCGCAACTGGCCGAGGGCCTGGTTCCGCCGCGGGCGCGGGGGATCGAGCACCGTACCGCGGCGCTGACGACGCGCCGTGACGAGAACGCCGCACTGGACGTCGGCGTGCGCCTGGTGGACGCGGTGCTGTTGGTCTTGCGGGGCGACCCCGGCCGTGGTGGCGACGACGCCGTCTTGCGGCACGGACTCGCGCTCGCCGCCATCGAAGACGCGACGGTCTTCGGACTGCGCTTGTTGGCCGCTAGCGGATACGACGACCGCGCGCGCGCGAGGTTCGAGGCGGCGTGCGCGCGGGCGGGCGTGCGGGGACAGCTAGCCTTCAGCGCCGGCGAGGTGCTGCGCGAGGTGCGCGAGCGCGCGGCGTTCGTCGACCTGGTGGTGGTCTCTGCGGGTGACCGCGCGTCGCCGGATGCCGCCGTGCGACCGCTGTTGCGGCGTTCACCCAAGCCGCTGTTGCTGGCGGGTCCTGCACCCTCCTCCGGCAGGCGGCCATTGCTTGCGTACGACGGTGGACCCAAGGCCAACGAGGCCCTGTTCGCGCTTGCCTACTTCGCGCTGCGCCGCGGCCTCGAGCCCGTGGTGGTGACCGTCGGAGAGTCGTCGCGCAAGGCCGAGCAGGTGTCGAGCGGTGCGCTGGCGTACCTCGAGCGGCTGGGGGTGCGCGCTACCGCCGTGCATGAGCGCGGAGCCGTGGGGGAGGCGATCGCTCGGGTCTGCAAGGGGCATGGTTGCGACGTGGTGTTCATGGGCAGCCACCGCCGTGCAAGGTGGCTGGAAGACGTGCTGGGCGGCGTGCTCGACGACGTCATGGCTCGCCTCGACGTGCCGCTGCTGGTTACCTGAGCTCGTGCGCCCCCGCCTTGTTAAGCTGGAGCGCCATGGCGAAGACGCAGGCTCTCCCCACGCAGGCCGAGGACTTCAGCGGTTGGTACAACGACATCGTCTACCGCGCCGAGCTCGTCGATCTCAGCCCGGTGCGCGGCAGCTTCGTGATCCGGCCGTACGGCTACGCCCTGTGGGAGAACATCCAGCGTGAGCTGGACGCGATGTTCAAGGCCACCGGCCACGAGAACCTGTACTTCCCGCTGCTCATCCCCATGAGCTACTTCGAGCGCGAGGCCGAGCACGTCGAAGGCTTCGCCCCCGAGTTGGCGGTCGTCACGCATGCGGGCGGCAAGGAGCTGGAGGAGCCGCTGGCGATCCGGCCCACCTCGGAGACGATCATCGGCGAGCTCTACGCCAAGTGGGTGCAGAGCTACCGCGACCTGCCGCTGCTGTACAACCAGTGGGCCAACGTCATGCGCTGGGAGTTGCGCACACGCCCGTTCCTGCGCACCACCGAGTTCTTGTGGCAGGAAGGGCATACGGCGCACGCCACCGCCGAGGAGGCGTTGGCCGAGACGCGCCTGATGCTCGACGTCTACGCCGAGTTCGCCGAGCGGTTCGCCGCCGTTCCCGTCATCAAGGGCGAGAAGACGGCGGGCGAGCGCTTCGCCGGGGCGGTCAGCACCCTGACCATCGAAGCGATGATGCGCGACGGCAAGGCCCTGCAGTCGGGCACCAGTCACTACCTCGGCCAGAACTTCGCCAAGGCGTTCGACATCGCCTTCAACGACGTGAACAACGAGCAAGCGTTCGCGCACACTACGTCGTGGGGGTTCAGCACCCGCTTCATCGGAGCGATCATCATGGCGCACGGCGACGACAAAGGGTTGGTGCTGCCGCCCAAGTTGGCGCCGCACCAGGTCGTGCTGTTGCCGATCGCGCGGGCGAACGACGCCGAAGCGCGCGCGCAGGTCATGGCCGAGGTGGAGCGTCAGCGCGGCGCCATGGCGCGCGCGGGCGTTCGCGTCAAGGTCGATGACCGCGACGGATTGAGCCCCGGCAGGAAGTTCCACGAGTGGGAACAGAAGGGTGTGCCGTTGCGGGTCGAACTCGGACCGAAGGACCTCGAGCAGGGAACGGCGGTGCTGGCCGACCGGCTCAGCGGCGAGAAGCGTTCCGTGCCGCTCGACGCGCTGGCGGAGGCGGTCGTTCGAGAGCTCGAGGCGTTCCACGACGCGCTCTACCAGCGTGCCCTCCGGTTCCGGCAAGAGCGCACGTTCGAGGCCGACACCTACGAAGAGTTCAAGGAGATGGTGGAACACGGCTTCGTCATCGCCACCCACTGCGGCGATCCCGCCAGCGAAGCCATCATCCAAGAGGAGACCAAGGCGACGGTGCGTTGCATCCCACTCGAGGGCGCGAGCGCCGAAGGGACGGTCTGCGTGCACACCGGCAAACCGAGCGGCTACCCGCGCAAAGTCATCTTCGCGAAAGCGTACTGAGACCCATCATGGCCAGCGACCTGCCCGACCGACAAGCAAGCGACCACGCCGGCGCCGAACGGCGTCAGCAGCGCATCATGCGAGCCCAAGCCGCCATCTTGAAGGCCGCGTTGCCCACCGGCGTACAGGTGAGCTTCGGTGAGGGACGGCGACGCGCCGACGTCGCCATGGCGTTGCTCAAGGGCGACCGCGACAGCGTGCTGGCGTTGCCTCCGAAGTTCGAGGACGAACTCGAGTTCGACCTCCACGTGGTGCGAAGCACGTTCTCGCGCGAAGCGTTCGAGTTGCTGCTGGTCCTGATGGAGCCCGTCGCCGACCAAGCGCTGCGGAGCCCGGAGCGGCGGGCGGCGTTGCGGAGTCGCCTGGCGCAGTTGGCGGAGGACCCGGAAGCGGCGGCCCTTCTGGACGTGGGGGACACCGACGATCCCTCACAGGAGGACGAGGCGCTGGACGGCGAGGGGCCGGCCGAGTCATCGTCACGCGACCCGTCCTAGCGTGACCTGCGCCGTCCTGGACGCGCCCGAACGTGACATCCCGCACGATGCGGGTACCCACTTGAATATTCTGTATGCCCCTGCTATCATCCGCTCCTTGGGGAACGCATGGTTCCCACTCGCGGAAGGAGGTACGCCATGACGATGATCCTTGACTGCCGTTTCACGCAGCGCGCCTACGTCCGACTGGCCGCCGCCTCGCTTCCGCGAACCGCTCGTCCCTTGCAAGATGGCACGTTCTTCGGCCCGACGCACTGCAGCGTCCACTGCATAGGTACCGGCTCAACGGCCTGATCGCCTTTCACTCCACAACCTGACACCGCCCTCACGGGATCATCCAGGGGTGCTTCGAGGCAGGTCGCCTCGAGCGGCACGAGGTGCCCACCCGCCCAGGAACGCTTCTGCGCCTATGGCACGACAACGGCTCGATCGTGCCTCGCGCCTACGCCAGCACTCCGCCCGCCCATGGCTCTCGAACCCCATCAGAACGCACGAGAGGAGGTCGACATGATCGCGCAACTCTTCCTTCGCATGGCGAAGACCGCTCACCAGGACGCGCTTCGCGTCCACGCGAGCGAACGCCTGCGCCGCGCCGGTTACGGCGACGGCGAGCGCATGCCCCGCCAGCAGCGCCATTGGTCCAACCGCTGATCTTCGCTTCGGGCACCCACGATCTTCCGGTCGTGACGTAGACCGAAGCCGAGGTCGGCGATCCACCCACCGCACCTCGCCCCCCTTCAGGAGGGTTCTCATGATCGGCTTCACGCACGCCACGCACCGGATCTTGCGGGAACGGATGCGCGACATCGAACGCGAAGCGCGCCACATGCGCGCTGCCACGTTCGCACGGAAGAGCGACCACCGAACCGCCGTGGAGATCGGCACCGCGATCCGCGACCAGGAATCGAAGATCCGCGCGCTGTTCGCGCACCGGCGCCATGTCGCGAACCCGAACTCATAAGGTCGAAAGTTAGGCCTTGACAAATAGAAAGCCACACTTTACACTCGTGCACATCCGGCGGTGATCCGCACGCCGCGCCGAGTCGGGCGGGAGGAGCGCGTCGACGCGCTCCTCCCGCCCTCGCATCCGGAGGTGCCCATGTCCGCGAGTGTCCCATCGTTGCTCGAACTCACCGGCGTCCACAAGGCGTACCCGCGACGTCGCGGCGAAGGCGCGGTGCGTGCGGTCGACGACGTCTCTTTCCGCGTGGAAGCAGGGGAGATCGTCGGCCTGCTCGGCCCGAACGGCGCGGGCAAGACCACCACGATCAAGATGGTTTGCGGGTTGATCCGTCCCGACGCCGGCGTCGTGCGGGTTCGCGGTCACGACGTGACGCGCCATCGCCACCGCGCCCTCGGCCACCTGTCGGCCGTGCTGGAGGGCAACCGCAACCTGTACTGGCGCCTCACGGCGCGCGAGAACCTGGAGTACTTCGCGGGCAACCGCGGGCGCTCGCGCCGCGCCGTCCGGGCCGAGGCCGATACGTTGCTCGAGCGGTTCCGATTGTCAGGCAAAGCCAACGAGTTGGTGTCGAACCTGTCGCGCGGCATGCAGCAGAAGCTCGCCATCGCCGTCGCGATGATGGCCGGCACGCGCGCCGTGCTACTGGACGAGCCCACGCTCGGCCTCGACGTCGAGACCGGCCACGAGGTCCGGGCACTGCTGCAAGAGATCGCCGCAGAAGGGCGCACCGTCGTGCTCAGCAGTCACGACATGCCCGTGGTGCAGCATCTCTGCCGCCGTGCCATCGTCATCGACCGCGGCAAGGTCGTCACCGACGATCAAGTTGCCAACCTGCTGCGGCTGTTCGCATCACGCGCGTACCTCGTGCGCCTCGCGGAGCCGCTTCCTGCCGACCGGCGCGAACGTCTCGAGCGCGACTTCCCGCTCGCCGACGGTGACGATTCCCTGTCGTTCGCCGTCGAACTGGAGCGGGGCGAAGACCTCTATCGCCTCACCCGGGCGCTCGAGGAAGCCGGCGCCGTGGTGGAAGCGATCGAGCGAACCACCGTCGACTTCGAACACGTCTTCCGGCAGCTCGTCCGTCGTGACGATCCACCGGCGGGCGAACGGACGTTGCGGTTGGGAGCAGCGCATGTCGTCGCCTGACCTCGCGGTGTTCGGCAACGTCGCCGTCGCGAACCTGCGCAAGGTCGTGACGGAGATGCTGCGCTACCTGCCCAACACGCTCAGCCTGTTGGTGACGTTCTACGCCATCTTCCTGTTCATGCTGCTGGGTGTCCGGGTGCTGGGCGACCCGGCCGCGGCCGACGCGAACATCCGGTACGTGATGGTCGCCAACGCGTTCTGGTTCCTGCTCATCCTCGGTGTCAGTTCGATGGGGTGGGAGATCACCACGGAAGCGACGCGTGGCACGCTGGAGCAGCTCTACATGACCACGACACCGGCCTGGTTCGTCTTGTTGACGCGGATGGTGGCGACGTTGGCGGTGAACGTCGTCCTCCTCGCCGCCATGGTGGCGCTCAGCATGGCGACGGCGCGGCAATGGCTGAACCTCGACCTGGTCGCGGTGGCCGCCATCCTCCCGCCGATGTTGCTGGCGGTCGTCGGTCTCGGGTTCATGGTGGCGGGTCTCGCCATCGTCTTCAAGCAGATCCAGGCCATGTTGCAGATCGTGCAGTTCGTGTTCATGGCCATGGCGTTCGTGCCGATCGCCGCCGCGCCAGTACTGGAGCTGGCGCCCGCGGTGAAGGGCATCGACATGGCGCGCCAGGTCCTGGCAGAGGGCCGGGCGCTCGCGAGTTTCGCGGCAGGGGACTGGTTCTCGTTGCTCGCGTCGGGCGTGGCGTACCTGGCACTGGGCCTGATCGTCTTCCGGCTGTGCGAGCGGCGCGCCATGACGCGGGGACTGCTGGGGCAGTATTGACGAAGCACTCCGACGGGCGCGACCGCAGTGCGACGGATTCCCGTCCGAAGCGGCATCACGTCCGAGAACCGGCCCCACGCGCGAACCATCCGGACGAGCGAACCATCCGGACGAGCGAACCGGCCCTGCGCACGCACGAGACGCGTGCGAAGGGCCGCGGATCCTCACTCCTGCACGTAGGTCAACCAGTGCTCGAACTCGGGCACCTTGCCGCTGACGACGTCGAGGTACACCTTGCGCATCTCGAGGGCGAACGGGCCGGCCACGCCGCTGCCGAT
Organism: Trueperaceae bacterium; assembly: GCA_046484635.1. Classification (GTDB taxonomy): domain Bacteria; phylum Deinococcota; class Deinococci; order Deinococcales; family Trueperaceae; genus CAZACZ01. The sequence continues at coordinate 39,158 of JAWOIL010000093.1, read as the reverse complement.
CGGGCGCCGGTCGATGCTCGCCACGGGGGTGACCTCGGCCGCCGTACCGACCATGAACACCTCGTCGGCGGTGTAGAGCTCGTCGCGCGTGGCCATCGTCGGTTCGACCTTCGTGCCCATCCACTCGGCGATCTTCACGACGCTGTCGCGCGTGATGCCCCGAAGGTTGACCGAATGCGCGATCGGGTGAAGCACGCCGTCTCTCACCATGAAGACGTTCTCGCCCGACCCCTCGGCCACGAAGCCCTGCTTGTCCAGCAGCAGCGCCTCGTCGAAGCCGTTCTCGCGTGCCTCCTGGTTCGCAAGCACCGAGTTGACGTAGTTCCCGCCCGCCTTGGACTTGGTGGGCATGATGTCGCCGCTGCTGCGCCGCCACGAGCTGGTCATCAGTTTCGCGCCCTGTCGCACCGCCTCGTCGCCCAGGTAGACGCCCCATGGCAGCGTCGCTACCATGAAGTGCACCTGGTTGCGCGTCGGGTTGATCCCGAGCGACTCCGCCCCGTACCAGAGCAGCGGGCGGATGTAGCACGATGGGCGGTTGTTCGCTCGTACCGTCTCGACGATCGCTCGGTCGATCTCTTCCACCGTCAGCGACGTGCGCATCCCCAGGATCTTTGCCGAGTCCAGCAGCCGGTGGCTGTGCTCGCTCAGGCGGAACACCGCCGCTCCACGCGCCGTCTCGTACGCCCGGATCCCCTCGAACACGCTGGTGCCGTAGTGCAGCGCGTGCGTCAGCACCGATACCGTCGCTCGTTCCTGCGGAACCAACTCGCCTTCGTGCCAGATCAGGCCGGCGTCGAGCGCGGACGTGCTGGTCGGAGCGGACTTCGTTTGCTCGGTCATCGCGACCTCCCATCCTCCCCAGTATCTCACCCCGTGGGTAGACTCCTCGCATGAACGTACTCGTCACAGGCGGCGCCGGCTACATCGGATCCATCACCGTCGAGGTCTTGCTTGCGCGGCGGCACCGCGTGGTCGTGCTCGACGACCTCTCCACCGGCCACCGTGACGCCGTGCCGGAAGGGGCCGCCTTCGTTCATGGCGACGTCGCCGATCCCGACATGGTGGCCCAGGCCGTCACCGATCACGAGGTCGACTCCGTGCTCCACTTCGCCGCAGCCTCGTTGGTGGCCGAATCGATGGCCCATCCGACCAAGTACTTCCGCAACAACACCGCCGGGTCGCTGGTGTTGCTCGACACGCTGGAGCGGCTCGAGGTGCGTCGCTTCGTGCTGTCCTCCACCGCTGCCGTGTACGGCACGCCCGCGGCCGTCCCCATCCCGGAGGATGCCGTCCTCTCGCCGGAGAGCGTCTACGGGGAATCGAAGCTCATGATCGAGCGGGCGCTCGCATGGTTGGCGCGCACCGCCGGGTTCGGCACGGTGGCGCTGCGCTACTTCAACGCCGCCGGAGCTAGCGCGGAGCGCGGCGAGGACCATCGCCCGGAAAGCCACCTCGTTCCGCTGGTGCTAGGTCGCCGCCGGCAGGCGCGACGCGATCGAGATCTTCGGCGACGACTACCCGACGCCCGATGGCACCGCCGTGCGCGATTACGTGCACGTTCTGGACCTGGCAGAGGCGCACGTGCTGGCGCTCGAGGCGCTACGACCGGGACGGGCCGAAACCTTCAACCTCGGCACCGGGCGGGGGTACAGCGTGTGCGAGGTCATCGCTGCTTGTGCCCGCGTGACGGGTAAGGACATCCCCACGCGCCTCGCCCCGCGCCGCGCCGGCGACCCGCCGCGACTCGTCGCCGACGGCGCGCGCGCAAGGAGCGAACTCGGTTGGGAGCCGGCCCACGCCGAGCTGGACGACATCGTCGCTTCGGCGTGGGGCTGGCTGCAGTTACGGCCGGAGGGGTACGAAAGCTGAGCCGATGCGGCGCCGGCGAACCCGGCCGGTTCGAGGCACCGGAACGGCGCGAACCGCGAGCTTCATCCGCCGAGCACCGTCTCTCATGGTCGGCGTGATATACCACGATGCAGCCACGGATGGCCGGCGGCTCGCGCTCGCGGTGACGTCGTGCCGGTCCGGCCGAGCGAGACGCCCGTGCTACCCTGTGCTGACTTGGAGACTGCCATGAGACGATTCCTCTTCGCCGCCGTGCTCGCGCTCGTTGCGGCGGCCTCCGCCCAGCAAGACGCGACCATGTCGGGCATCGTTCAGAGTGAAGAGCCGCTGGCCGATGGCACCCGCGTCGCCATCCACGTCGTCGATTCGGACAACGTATGGGGCCTCGAGGTCGCTAGCGTCGTTCCCGTCGGGGGGACCTTCCGCATCCTGCCAGGCGAAGTTCCCGCCGACCAGCTGCGTCCCTTCCGTAGCGGCAGCGTCGTGCTGCCCGGCCTGCAGAACGAGTACCGCGTGGCGCCCGACGACGTGAACGTCGCCGTCGCTCGCTTCAACATGTACGTCGACGAGAACGGGAACGAGGTGTTCGACCGGGTCCAGGACCGCTGGTACATCGGCGTGCCGCGCCTGGAGAACCCCATCGGGTTCTTCTCGTTGCTCTACCTCGATCGGGACGCGACGCTCGTGGGCAGTGGCGTCGAGCTCGAGTTGCGCTCGGGCTGGAACGTGTTCACGGTGCGCTTCCCGCAAGACACCGCTACGTACGCCGTCGTGGCGAGCATCGAAGACGTCGTGTTGGACGTCATCCTGCCCTGAAGTTCGACCCGCGCTAGCACCGATCCTTCCCGGAACTCGAAGGCCGCGAAAGCTTGCGGGCCGGCCTACGGTCGTCGACGCTGCCCGACTGCTATCGTGGCGGTATGAACGTCCTCGAGGGGCATCTATCGGCCACCGGCCTGCGCGTCGGGGTGGTGGTCGGTCGTTTCAACGACCTCGTAACGCAACGCCTGCTCGACGGCGCGCTCGACGCCCTACGGCGCATGGGCATCGATGAGCAAGACGTGACCGTTGCCTGGGTGCCAGGGGCGGTCGAGATCCCCCTGGTCGCGAAGCGCATGGCCGATGGAGGCCGCGTCGACGCCGTCGTGACCCTCGGTGCCGTGGTGCGTGGCGCGACCGGTCACTACGACGTGGTGTGCAGCATGGTCGCCTCGGGTGTCGCGCGCGCATCGGTCGACAGCGGCGTGCCGGTCGTCTTCGGGGTGCTCACCACCGACACGCTCGAGCAGGCGCTCGACCGCGCGGGCGGGAAAGCAGGCAACAAAGGCGCCGAAGCGGCCATGACCGCGGTCGAGATGGCGAACCTGCTCGACCGCATGAAGTCGGGCTGAGTCGCCCGAGGGGGAGGGAGCCATCTTGCGCCCATTCGGTTTCTCCAACCTGTTCGTGATCCTCGCCTACCTCGGCATGGTGGCGATGAACGCCGCCGCGGTGCTGCTGCCGCTGAACGGGGTCGCCACCGACGAGGTGTCGGCTATGTACCCGTCCGCGTTCACGCCGGCCGGGTACGTGTTCTCGATCTGGGGCGTCATCTACCTCGGCTTGTTGGTGTACGTCATCGCGCAGGCGTTGCCGTCGGTGCGGAGCCGACCCGCGGTGGAGCGGATCGCCTGGCCGTTCGTGCTCTCGAGCGTTCTGAACGCCGTCTGGCTCTACACGTGGCACTGGTTGATGATCGAGTTGTCGGTGCTGGTCATGGCGCTCTTGCTGCTGTCGCTCATCGTCGTCTACGTGCGCTTGCGGCCGCGTGGCGTCGACCCGACCCCGGCCGAGCGGTGGGCGGTACGGCTTCCGTTCAGCATCTACCTCGGCTGGATCAGCGTAGCCACCATCGCGAATGCCAGTGGCGCGCTCGCTGCCACCGGCTGGGACGGTTGGGGGCTCTCCGACCCGACGTGGACAGCGATCATGATCGGCGTCGCCACCCTGCTCGGGCTCGTCATGCTTGCGCGGCACCGAGACGTAGGCTACGTCGTGGTGCTCGCGTGGGCGTTCGTGGGCATCGCGGTGGCGCAGCGGCCGGACCGGATGCTGACCGCGGTGGCGCTGGGGGCTGCGCTGCTCCTGTTGCTCGCGGCGCTGGCGTTCGTCGGGCCCGTTCGGCGTTCGCGGCGGGTCGGCGTTCCGTCGACCATGGTGTAGAGGTGAGCGAAGAACCGCGACGCACGTTCACGGCGCTCCAGATCATCGAGGAGTTCTTCCCGGCCACGCCGCGACACTCGCGCCCGGCGCCGCGCCGGTACCGTCTCGAGCACGACGACGGTGGCGACGTCCTGGTTCTGGATGGCGACGGAGAGACGCTTCTGCGCTTGACGCCCGTGCCGCCGGCGGGGAACCCGAAGCAACGCCTCTGCTGCGACCTGTGCCACGTCACCGCCGGGCGCGAAGCGATGACGCTGCTGCGCTCCGAGGTGCCCGGATCGCAGGGCCGCAGGTTCCGGTACCTGACGGCGTGTCGCGACAACGACAGCTGTGACGCACGGCGCGTTGGCGACGTCGTGGTGGAGCGGCTGCTGGCCGACTGATGCTGTGTTGGCCCGGGACGATGTCGGCGCCCGCGGGGGCACGGGCGCCGACCGATGGCATGCGATTCGAGGGACGTTGCAGGCCGCGCGCGCCGGTGCTCGCCTCAGCGCATGCGCTGACTCACCGCACGCTTCTGGAACCTGTTCAAGAACATCAGCAGTACGATGAGTCCGATCGTGACGAGTCCTAACGTGAGCGCCACGGGGCGCTGGTAGAAGATGGCGAACGAGCCGCGCGAGATGGTCAGCGTCTGGCGCAAGGTGTCCTCGGCCATCGGACCGAGAACCAGCGCCACCACCAGCGCGGCGGGAGAGAAGCCGAAGCGCTTCATGAAGTAGCCGACGATGCCGGCGCCGAGCATGATCCAGGTCTCGATCATGCTGGCGTTGACGGTGTAGGTGCCGATCACGGAAAGGACCACCACGATCGGCGCCAGAACGCGGTACGGCACTTTCAGCATCGCCACGAACAGCGGGATGGCGAAGATGCACAGCGCCACCAGCACCATGTTGCCCAAGTACATGCTGCCGATCAGCGCCCATGCGAACTCCGGCTCCTGCGACATCAGCAGCGGGCCAGGGCGCAATCCCCACAGCAGGAAGGCGCCGAGCAGCACCGCGGTCGACGCCGAGCCTGGGATGCCGAGCGTGAGCAGTGGGATCATGGCGCCGGCGGAGGCGGCGTTGTTGGCAGCCTCCGGCGCGACCAGGCCGGGCATGTGTCCCTTGCCGAACTCGTCCGGGGTATTCGACACGGCCTTCTCGACCGAGTACGCCATCAGCGAAGCGATGGTCGCTCCCGCACCGGGGATGACGCCCACCACGAAACCCAGGATCGAGCCCCGAACCAGCGTCCAGCGCGACAATACCCAGTCCTGCATCGTGGGCCAGAAGCGGACCTCGTCACGGTAGGAGAGCATGCCGGACGCGCCTCGGTGCGCGCCCTGGTGCAGCGAGTACAGCAACTCGCCGATGCCGAACACGCCGATGGCGATGGGGATGAAGTCGATGCCGCCGATCAACTCGGGCGAACCGAAGGTGTAGCGCTGGCGGCCGGTGACGAGGTCGATCCCGACGGTGGCGAGCGCGAAACCGATCAAACCGGAGATGAGGCCGTAACGCCAGTTGGCGCCGACCATGATCACCAGCGTGAGCATGCCCATCATCACGAGCATGAAGAACTCCGGCGGGCCGAAACTGCGCGCCACCTGGCTGAACACCGGCGCGAGCAGCGTGATGAGCAACACGCCCACGGTCCCGCCCACGAACGAGGCAGCGGCCTGCATCACCAGCGCGGGTCCGGCGCGTCCTTTCTGGGCCAGTGGATAGCCGTCGAAGGTGCTGGCGACCACGGCCGATGCCCCGGGGACGTTGAGCAGGATGGAGGTGATGGTGGCGCCGTACATGCCGGCGTAGTAGATGGCGGCCAGCATGACCACGGCGGAGATGGAGTCCATGCCGAAGGTGATGGGAAGGAGGATGGCGATGCCGGCGGACGGGCCGAGGCCGGGGAACATCCCCACGACCATCCCCACCATCGCGCCGATCACCAGGAACAGCAGGTTGGCGGGGGTGATGGCGATGGAAAGCCCCATCAAGAGGTCGGAGAAGATCTCCACTTCAACTCCCGGCGCCGCGCCGGCGGCGATCGGATCTGCGGCTCATGGGAAGGGGACCATCCCGATCGGTAGCGAGGCGTTGAGCCATGTGTCGAACAGCAGGTAGAGGCCGACCGGGAGCAGCGCCGCGAGGAGCACGTTGGTCAGCGGCTTGCCGCGGTTGAAGGTGAACAGCGCGGTGAGCATGAAGGCGATCGTCGCCCACAGCCCCCCGAGCACGGGCAACGCCGCGACGAAGCCCAGCGCGATGGCAGTGAACACGACCATGTCGCGGCCGTACTTGGTGCCATAGTCCTGGGCCCGCTTGCGCAGGTCGACGAACAGGCTGTAGAGCAGCAGCGCGATGAGCGCGATCCCGATCACGCGCGGGAAGAAGCCTGGCCCGAGGCGGCCGCGGATCATGAAGGAGAGATCGGTGAACGCGAGGTACGTGTAGGCGCCCGCCAGCGCCAACAGGAACAGCGAGAAGACGATCCGTGGGCTCAACATCTGGTACTCCCGGGTCGCTAGCGGGTGGGGCGGCAGTGCGCCCCACCCGCGCCGAGAAGGGTCAGTCGATCGCGCCGGCTTCGCGCAGGATCGTCTCGAACGCCGCAACGGTGTCGTCGAGGAACGCGATGAAGTCCTCGCCGAAGAGGATGTTCTCGGTCAGCAGGTTGATGTCGATGTACTCCTCCCACTCGGGCGTGGTGACGACGAAACGCATCGTCTCGGTCCAGTAGTCGACCGCTTCCTGCGAGGCGCCCGGCGTCAGGATCAGGCCGCGCGGCAGCGACACGCCGATGGGGTAGCCGAGCGAATCGAAGGTGGGCAGGTCGCCGAGGGCGTCGGGGGTCTCGACGCCGCTGAACGCAAGCGCGCGCACGTCTCCCGATTCCATCAGGCCGAGCACCTCGCCGGGGTTGGACATGATGGCCGTCAAGGCGCCGGACAGCAGGCCGGTGTTGAGCTCGCCGGCGGCGTTGAACGACACGTAGTCGAACTCGAAGCCCGCCTGTTGGGCGAACAGCGTCGGGACGATGAAGTCGACGTTGACGGCACCGATACCGCCGATGGAGACGCGGTTGGCCTTGGCGTACTCGACGAACTCCTCGAGCGTCTCGATGGGCGAGTTGCCTTGCACCAGCAGCACCATGTCGTCCGAGGCGAGCAGGGCGATGGGGGTGAAGTCTTCGTAGGTCCAGCCGACGTCGGACAACAGCGGAGTGGTGATGAAGCTTCCCGAGGTGGTGGAGATCACGTAGTCGTTGCCGGCGTTGCTCACCAGGTGGCCCCAGCCGACCGCGCCCGAGCCGCCTGCGCGGTTGGTGGCGACGATGTTCTGCGGGAACAGGTCGTACTGATCGAGGATGTTGATCAGCGTGCGGGCCATGATGTCGTTGCCGCCGCCAGGACCGAACGCGATGGTCCAGTCGAGTTGGCGGCTGGGGTAGGCCTGGGCGCTCGCGGTCGTGAGGAGTGAAGCGACTAGGGCGGCCACGATCAGCGCGGCCAGGCGACGGATGGGGTTGCGGTGCGGCATCTTCATCTTCGTACCTCCTGATGGGAGCGGTGGGGGACGGCGGACCTAGCGGGATCTTGCGGCGATCACCTCAGGTCATGGCCGTTCCCCCTTCCGGGACGGTCGCCTTGGGTTCGGGCGCCGCCTTGGGTTCGGTCCCTGCCGCGGACTCGGTCGCCGTCGCGACGGCCTCGGCCGGTCCGGGCGAGTCGGACGGTCCTCCCGCCTCGGGGAGCAGCATCCAGGTGGCGGTGGCCACGGCGCACAGGCGGTCCTCCTCATCGAACAGCTTGGACTCGCTGAACACGATCCTGCGTCCGGTCTTGGTGAAGCGAGCTTCACACCAGCACGGCCCGGTGACCGGCCGGAGGTACTGCGTCTTCATCTCGAGTGTGATCCCGGCGCGCAAGAAGCGGTGATTGAGGTGGCCCATCGACACGTCCATGGCGATGGCGATCACGCCGCCGTGGAGCGAGCCCTGGGGGTTGTACATGTACTCGGCGGTGGGGAGGTCGACGCGGCAGGTCTGGTCACCGTAGCTGACTGACAGGCCCAGGAAGCGGGCGAGAAAGAACTCGCCGAACACCGGTCGCTGGTGCTCGAGCGCGTGCTCGAACCGTTCGCGGGCCAGGGCTTCGTTCACGCAGGGCTCCCTCTCGCGTGTCAGCGGAATACCGGCGGGCGCTTCGCGAGGAAGGCGCGCACGCCCTCCTTGTAGTCCTCGCCGTCGAACGACTCGTTGCGCAGCCGCAGGGTGAAGGCGTCGTCCTCGACCTGACCGCCGGCGATGCGTTGGAGGATGGCCTTGGCGCTGCGGATCGAGTACTGCGAGCGCGAGCACAACACTTCGGCGAACTCCTGGGTGACGGCCTCGAGCTCCTCCGGCGCGACCAGCTTGTCGAACACGCCCACCTCGTACGCGCGCGCCGCATCGAGGTGCTGGCCCGAGTAGAGGATGTAGCGCGTCACCGCCGGACCGGCCAGGTCGACGAGCTGCTTGGTGGCGGTGAGGCTGTAAACGATGCCGAGCCGCGCCGGGGTGATGCCGAAGCGGGCGTTGGTGTCGGCGAAGCGGAAGTCGCAGGCGAGCGCGATCTCGGCTCCGCCGCCGATGCAGAACCCGTGGATCATGGCGATCGACGGCTTGGCGAGGTTGGCGAGCGCGCGCTCGGCGACGTGGGTGGCTTCGTTGTACACCCGCGCGCCTTCGGCGTTGGCGCGGTAGCGGTCGAACTCGGAGATGTCGGCGCCGGCCGAGAACGCCGCTTCGCCCGCGCCGCGCACGACGAGCACCTTGATGGCGTCGTCGGACGCCACGTCCTCGAGCAGCGCGGGCAGGCGCGTCCACATGTCGTAGCTGATGGGATTGCGCTTCTCGGCCCGGTTCAACGTCAAGGTGGCGATGGGGCCGCGTTTCTCGAGTAGAAGATGGTCGTTCACGCGCCTCCTCCTTCGTCGCTCGCCGCGCGGTACTTGTCGTAGACCGCGCCCTGTTGGAAGAGCGCTTCGATCTCCTCGGCATCGAGGCCGATGCCCTCGAGCAGTTCGGTGGTGTGTTGACCCAGCCACGGGGCGGGGGTGCGGATGGTGAACGGCGTCCCTGACATCTTGGGCGCGACGCCTAGGGTCTTGACGGGGCCGATCTTCGGGTGCTCCATCTCGACCACCATGTCGCGCGCCAGCACCTGGCGGTTGTGAAGCGCCTCCTCGTAGGTGAGCACGGGACCGCCGGGCACGCCTGACTTGTCGAGCAGCGCGACCCAGTGCTCGGTCGGACGCTGCTCCAGGATGGACTCGATGTCGGCTGCCAGCTCGTCGATGTGCTTCATGCGATCCGGGAGAGTGGTGTAGCGCTCGTCTTCCAGCCACTCGGGCCGCTCGAGCACGTCCTGGCACAGCCGCACCCACAGCCGTTGGTTGTTGGCGCCCACCGTGACGTAGCCGTCCGCCGTGCGGTAGGCCTGGTACGGCGTGGAGCGCCGGTGCCGGGTACCGGTCGGTTCGGCGTTCTCGCCGCTCCCGAAGTAGGCGCCCGCTTCCCAGATCGTCCACGCCAAGCCGGCGTCGACGAGCGAGATGTCGATCGACTGCCCCTCACCCGTCTTCACGCGGTGGATCTGCGCGCCCAGGATCGCGTACGCGGCGGTGGCGCCTGCGGCGATGTCGTTGATGGCGATCCCCACCTTGGCGGGCTCGCCGCCCGGATGGCCGGTCATCCGCATGAAGCCGGTCACGCCTTGCGCGATGATGTCGAAGCCGGCGCGATCGCGGTACGGTCCGGTCTGGCCGAACCCCGAGATGGAGCAATAGAGGATATCGGGGCGCACACGTCGCACGGCGTCGTAGTCGATGCCCAAGCGCTTCATGACACCGGGCCGGAAGTTCTCGATGACCAGGTCGGCGCTTTCCGCGAGCTTCAGGAACAGCTCGCGCCCGGCGTCGGACTTCAGGTCGATACCAAGGCTCTTCTTGTTGCGGTTCGGCATCGCCGACGGGTAGCTCTCGTCGTTGACCTTGGGCCCGAGGCGGCGCGAGTCGTCCCCTTCCGGGAAGTTCTCCACCTTGATGACCTCGGCGCCCATGTCGGCCAGCACCATGGTGCAGTACGGGCCGGACAGGAACCGGGTGAGATCGAGGATCTTGAAGCCGTCGAGGGGAAGCATGGCGGGGAAGCTCCTTCCGCTGTCCGAGAGGGACTGGAGGCGACCGGCTTGCGCTGCTGCTGCGCCAACTGCCGCTGCCGTCACCCTGGGTCGTGGCGTCACCACGTCGTGTTTCCACTAGGTGGGAACGTTTGCTATGATGCGGATAGGTTACGGTGTACGCTCCGGACGCGTCAAGGCCGCGGTAGGACGACCGGCCACCGGGGCGGCTGCGCGGGCGTTCGGTTGCGGACGAGCCGGTCGGGCTTCGGTGAACGGGAGGCGAGGTCGTGACGAAGGGTGGGGGAGGACGAGGCGAACCGCCGACGGCGGCCAACGGTGGCGGAACCGACGCGGCCCGGCGAGCGACGCGGCCGGCTGCGAGCGATGTGCGTTCGTTGGACCGGGCGGTGGCCATCCTCGACGCGTTCACGCCGCTGCGCAGGTCGCTGACGCTGTCGGACGTGGCACAGCACGTCGGGCTCGGCACCAGCACCTCCCACCGACTTCTGCGCAGCCTGGTCGCGCACGGCCTCCTCAAACGCGACGAGGCGTCCAAGGCCTACTCGCTCGGGCCCCACGTGCTGCGCCTGGCGCGCGCGGCTGCCGGCGCGTTGGACCTGCGCGAACTGGCCCGGCCGGTGATGATCCGGCTGCGAGACGCTGCCGGCGAGACCGTCGGACTCCATGAGCTACGCGACGCCAACCATCGCACCGTCATCGACCAAGTCGAGAGCCACCAGCCGCTGCGGCGCACGTACACCGGCCTCGGCGAGCCGATCCCGCTGCACCAGGGCGCGCCCGGGAAAGCGCTGCTGGCCTTCCAGCCCGCCGGCGCCCGCGCGGCGCTGTTGGAACGGCCGCTCGAGGCCGCCAACGAACGCACCATCGTCGACCCGGACGCGCTACATGCCGAGCTCGATGACGTCCGCCTACGCGGCTTCGCCGTCAGCTACGGTGAGCGGGTCGGCGGCATCCACACCGTGGCCGCCCCGGTGTTCGATCACGCTGGCGTGGCCGTTGCCAGCTTGAGCGTGACCGGTCCTGCCATGCGCATGCCGGCCGAACGGCTCCTCGAACTCGCCCCGCTCGTCGTCGCTGCAGCCGCGGAGCTGTCGGCGGCGTTGGGCCACCGCGCCCCTCAGGAGACCCCATGACCGAAGCGCTCGTCTTCCCTTACGAAGGACACGGTCCTGACCTCGACCCATCGGCCTTCGTCGCCCCTGGTGCCACCGTTCTCGGCCGTGTCCGGCTCGGAGAGGGGGCCAGCGTCTGGTACGGCTCCGTACTGCGTGGCGACAACGAGTGGATCGACGTCGGGCCCGGCGTGAACGTGCAGGACGGCTGTGTGCTGCACACCGACCCCGGCAGGCCGGTGCGCATCGGCGCAGAATCGTCGCTCGGGCATGGCGCCGTGGTGCACGGTTGCGAGGTCGCGGACCACGCACTCGTCGGCATCCGCGCGGTGGTGCTGAACGGCTGCCGCGTCGGCCGGTACGCCATCGTCGCCGCCGGTGCGGTGGTGCGTCCCGGCTTCGAGGTGCCGGACGGCACACTGGTCGCCGGCGTTCCCGCCAAGGTGGTGCGCGAGGTGCGCGACGACGAGCGCGCCATGATCGACCGGATCGCCGCCAGTTACCGCCGCAAGGCGGGCGTGCATCGCCAGGCGTTGGCCGAGCACCGGAGCGCGCGATGACGAGCGGCGCCGGACTCGGACCGCTCGACGGCGTCCGCGTCGTGGACCTCAGCCGTGCTCTGGCCGGCCCCTATGCTGCGCTGATGCTGGCCGACGCCGGCGCCGACGTGATCAAGATCGAGCGGCCAGGCAAGGGCGACGACTCGCGCGGTTGGGGCCCGCCCTACGTCGAGGCCAACGGGGTGCGCGAGTCGGCGTACTACCTCTCCGTCAACCGCAACAAGAAGTCGGTCGTGCTCGACCTCAAGCTTGGCCCCGACCTCGAACGCCTCGAACGCCTCATTCGGCGTGCCGACGTGCTGATCGAGAACTTCCGGCCCGGCGTGATGGACCGGCTGGGGCTCTCCGAGGGGGCGCTGGAAGCCCTCAACCCGCGGCTGGTGGTGTTGTCGATCACCGGCTTCGGGGAGGGCGGTCCCGCCGGTCACCGTCCCGGCTTCGACCAGATCGTGCAGGGCGAGAGCGGCCTGATGAGCTTCACCGGACCCGTCGGCGGTCCGCCCACCAAGGTGGGCGTGTCGATCGGCGACATCCTCGCCGGCATGTTCGGCGCGTTCGGGGTCGCTGCATCGCTGGTCGAGCGCGAGCGCTCCGGCAAGGGGCAGTGGGTGCGTACCTCGTTGCTGGGCGGCATGGTGGCGATCCACACTTTCCAAGGCACGCGCTGGCTGCTCGCGGGCGAGGTGCCCGGCCGCGAGGGCAACCGCCACCCTTTGATCGCCCCCTATGGCACGTTCCGCGTGGCCGACGGCGACATCAACGTCGCGGTCGGTTCCGAGGGGCTGTGGAAGCGCTTCGCGCCGCTCGTCGGGCTCGATCCGGACGACCCGCGCTTCGCGTCCAACCAACTGCGCGTCGCCGCGATCGCCGAGTTGGAGTCAGCCATGGCGCCCGCCTTGGAGACCGACACCGTCGACGGCTGGATGGCGCGGCTCGACGCCGCCGGGATCCCTGCCGGCCGGATCCTGTCCGTCGATCAGGTGTACGCCTCACCTCAGGTGGAGCACTTGGGGTTGATCGACACCGTGGAGCACCCGGCGTTGGGGACGCTACGCGTGCCCGGCACCCCGCTCGAGTTCGGGCGTTCGGGCCGCAAGCCGCCATCGGCACCGCCCATGCTGGGGCAGCACGACGCCGATGTCCTCGGCGACGATTGAACGGGCGGCTACCACGCGCGTGGCGCGCCGGAACGCGGACGCCGAGGCATGCCGGAGGAGCCGACCTTGCCGCCGGCCCGCCCGGCCGCGTGGCCGGTTGGGTCATGGCGCGAGCAACAACTTGCCGGTGCTGGCGCGCGATTCGATCAGGCGGTGCGCCTCCGCGGCTGCGGCCAGCGGGAAGGTGCGCGTGACCTCCACCTGCAGTTCACCGGCCGCGACGTGGGCCAACGCTCGCTCGGCCGCCAGGCGCACTCCCTCGGGACGGTGCTTGCGGTAGTGGCCGCTGGAGTACCCGACGACGGTCAGGTTCTGCTTGTGCATGCGGGAGACGGAGACAGGCCCCGGCGTACCGCCGGCGTCGCCGAAGTTCACGATGCGCCCGAACGGACGAAGCGCCTCGAACGCCGTCACGAAGGCGTCGCCGCCCGCCGAATCGAGCGCCACGTCGATGCCGTTCGGCGCGGCTCTCGTGAGGTGGGGCCGCAGGTCCTCGTCGCGCACCACCAGCACGTCGTCGGCGCCGAGGCGCCTGGCCGTCTCCACCTTGGCGGTGCTCCCGACGACACCGATGACGTGACCGGCGCCGTGGAGCTTGGCGAGCTGCAGCAGTAGCGAACCCACCCCGCCGGCCGCCGCCTGCACCAGCACCGTCTCGCCCGGCTGGAGCGCTCCCTTCACCAGGAGGACGTTGTACGCCGTCATCAGGGCCACCACCCCCGCCGCTTGGCGGGGGTCGACGCCTTCGGTCAACGGGAACACGAGCGCCGCGCGGGCGCGGACCACCTCGGCGTACGCGCCGCCGTCCGTGGCCGCCGCGACCCACTGACCGATGCGCAGCCCGGTTACGCCGGCGCCGACCCGTTCGACCGTGCCAGCCACGTCGAGACCGGGAACGAAAGGGACCGTGGTCCCGGTGTGGTGGCCGCCCCTACGCGCCTTCACGTCAGCGAAGTTGACGCTGGCGAAGGCGGTCCGAACCGTCACTTCACCTAGGCCCGGGGCGGGTTCGGGGCGCTGTTCCAGCCGGAGCACGTCCGGCGCACCGAAGGCCGTGGCGACGACGACGTTCATGGTTCCTCCTCGGGGTGGCGGTCGTAGCGGTTCCGCCGGGTCGAAGCGCGTGTGAGACGGTGCGGCCAGGCGGCTGCCAGCGGGCCGCTCCCCCCGGAGTCCGCCAGCGATGCCTCAGCGGAAGCCGATTCCCACCAGCAGCGGATCGTGGTCCGAAGACCGAAACGCGTCCGGGCGATACGCCGAAGGTGGGTTGTAGGTCGTGAAGTAGCTGAGCAGCGGCGCCTCGTCCGCGTTGACATGCCAGTACGCGAACCCGCGAATCTGCCGCGCGAGCGACGGGCTGGCGAGGGCGTAGTCGAGCGTGCCGCGCTCGCCGAAGTACACGTAGCTGTACCGGTCGGCGGCGGGCAAGAGACCGCTCAGGTCGTGCCAGTTCGCCAACCGCGCGATCCGCAACGGGGGCTCCGCGGCGTAGGCGTTGAGGTCGCCCACGACGAGCACGTCGGGGTCGCCGGTCGTGTCCGCGATCCTCCGCGCGAACGCGATCGTCGCGCTCATCTGCGCCGAGCGGCGTAGGTTCCAGCAGCCGTAGCCGGTGTCGACGTCCCCTGCGGCGGGGCAGCTGCCCTTCGACTTGAAGTGCACCACGATCACGCTCAGGGTCTCGCCGCCGACGAGATCCTGGAAGGTTGCCGCGAGCGGGGGGCGGTCGTGGATCGCGCTCGCGTCGGTGAAGGCCTCGAGCAGTTCCACACGGTCCTGGCGGTAGACCAGCGCCTGCGTGATGGCGTCGGTGCCGAGCGTGCCGTCCGGGTACGGCACGGCTGCGTACCGCTCCTCTTTGAACCGCTCGTTGAGCGCCGCAACGAGGCCCGCCAGGGTACGCCCGCCGTCGTTCTCGACCTCCATCAACCCGACGACGTCGGCGTCGAGCCCCACCAGGGTGGCGACCAACTTGTCACGCTGGCGCTCGATCTCGATCTGCGAGCGCGCGCCGCGACCGGGGATCGAAGTGAACAGGTTGAACGCGTTCAGGCTTGCAACGCGCCACCCGTCGGGCGCACCGGTCTCGACCCCCACCGACGGCGGCGCGAGCGGCCGCGGGTTGGCGCGAACGAGCGTGGGCGCCGACAACGGATCGAGGCGATACGCGCCCAGGCCCTCGCTCACTACCACCGCTTCGACGCCCGTCAACCGGTCGCCCACCCGGGGTGGCAGGCCGTCGGCATGCAAGTAAGGGGGCGGGTCGCGGTTCTCGTCGCCGAAGCCGTCATCGAGTTCGATGCTGAGCCAAAGGCGGTCGCCCACGGGATCGATCGCGGCCCCCGCCGGTTGCTGCGAGGCGACGACCAAGGGAGCGTCCGCCAGCGCCAGCCGGCCGTAACGTCCCAGCTCGTACACCTCCGTCACGGTCAACGACCCTTCCGCGCGCACCCGCATCCCCTCCAGCCGCTCCCAAGCGTCGTCGCCACGAAGCGGCAGGGACAACGGAGTGGCCGCAGGAAGTTCGCCGCTGCCGCAGCGCTGGACGAACACGAGGCGGTCGAGCGTGGTCATGGCGTTGCGCTCCAGCACCGTGCCGCTGACGCGCATGAGGTCACCCGCGTTCGGTTCGCCGGCCGCGGCCAGGTCGGGCGCGCGCAGCTTCACGAAGATCGCATCGGAGGTCGCCGGGTCGCCGTCGCCGAACGGGTCTTGCAGGAAGACACCGCCGAGCTGGTCACGGCCCAAGAACGTGGCCGTGACGACGCCCTCGATGACCACCTGTTCCGAGGTGAACGGCGAGCGCTCCGCGTGACCTTGCACCATCGGGATGGAGGTGAGGTCGCGGATCGGAGCGCATGCGTCCTGGCCGAAGGCGAACGAAGCGAGGGTCGATGCGACGAAGAGAGCGGCCGTGACCGCCGTGAAGGTGGTCGAGCGAGTCAAGGATCGGCGTGACATGCGTGCAGCGTACCGGTTCGGCCCTGAGGGACGCGAGACCTACCAGCCTTGGGCTTCGGCGTAGCGCCGCAACAGCGCCTCGGCGCCGGCGCGGTCGACGACGTCGCCGACCGCCACCGCCTCGGCGACGAGCCGCAGCGCCTCGCCGACCCGCGGACCGGGCGCAAGGCCGAGCAGTTCCATCACGTCCATGCCGGTCAACAACGGGTTCGGCGCCGGCGTCTCGGCCATCATCGCGAGCACCTGTCCCAGCGCCTCGCGGTACGCCCTGCGGCCCGCTGCGGTGGCGAGTGGCCCACGGGCCGCTTCGCGGTCGGCGATCATCAGCTTCAGGAGATCGGGAAGCAGGTCGCGCCTGCGGTGCACGAACCGTCGCGCGCCGCGCTCGTCCCGCGGCAACGGCAGCATGTGGTAGCGCACGAGCCCCCCGGCGCGGGCGGCCATGTCGCTGGGGAAGCGAAGGCGCCGGAGCGCCGCCAGCGTCAGGTCGCGACCGCGGGCGTCGTGACCGTAGAAGGTCCAGCGCCGCGCGGCGACGCGTTCGGCCGTGTCCGGCTTGCCAACGTCGTGGAGGAGCGTGGCCCACCGGAGCGCCGCGTCTGCGTCGGGAAAGCCTCGAAGAAGTTGGTGCAGCGCTTCGATCGCGTGCCCTAGGACGTCGGTGTGATGAAGGCCACCCTGCTGCACGCCGCGGCAGCGGGCCAGTTCCGGCAGGTAGACGTCGAGCAGGCCAACGTCGTCGAGCAGGGCGAAGGCGAGGGCGGCGCGCGGCGACGCCATCATGGCCGAGAGCTCGTCACGCACGCGTTCCCACGCGGGTAGGCGGGACGGCTCGCGGGCCTGGAGCGCCGCCAACTCACGCACGAGCGAATCGGTGCGCGCCTCCATCGTGAACCCGAGGGTGGCCGCGAAGCGCACGGCTCGTAAGGGGCGCACCGCGTCGGCCGCCATCGCCTCGGGAGACGTCATGCGCACGCGCTTGGCCCGGAGGTCGTCCAGTCCTCCGCACGGATCGAGGAGTGCCCCGTCTCGCCGTAGCGCCATGGCGTTGATGGTCAGGTCGCGCGCGCGTAGGTCGTCGGTTGCGGACACGGCCTCGCCGCTCCGCGGCGGCGCGAAGTCGAACGAGCGATCGTCGCGAACGACCCGCCAGTGACCGCGCGCGGTGTCGAGGGCGAAGAACGATCCTCCGACGGCCGCGGCGACCTCACGCGCGGTCGACTCGGGGTCTTCGACCAGCCAATCGAGGTCGCGCGGCGAGGCTCCGAGCAGCAGGTCGCGCACGGCCCCACCCACCAGGAGGCCGCCCGACGGCCACGGCGTACACTGGCTCGTGTCGACGCGAACTTGGTCGGATCGGCGCGGAAGGCGCATCGTTCGCATTACAGCACGCACGGGTGGAGCGGCGGACCCTGCCGCCCTCGACGACGCCGTCCCGGTGCGCGCCCGCCCCCTTCGCGTCGGTCTCACCGGCAACATCGGTTCCGGCAAGTCCACCGTGGCGCGGTTGTTGGCGGACCACGGCGCGGCGGTGATCGACGCCGACGCCCTCGCGCGGGCGGCGACGGACGACCCCGACGTGCTCGCGCGCATCGCCGCGTCGTTGGGGGACGGCTTGGTGGCAGGCGGGCGACTCGACCGTGCCGCCACCGCCGCGCGCGTCTTCGGGGATCCGGCGGCCTTGGCGCGGCTGAACGCCATCGTGCATCCTTGGGTGCGCGCGCGAAGCGCCGAACGAGAACGCGAACTGCTGGAGGCCGTGCCGCCACCGCCCGTGATCGTCCACGACGTGCCGCTGCTCTACGAGAACGGTCTCGACGCCGCCATGGACGCCGTCATCGTGGTCGACGCTCCGCTCGAGACGCGCCTGCGAAGGGTCGCCGAGCGCAGCGGCGCCTCGATCGACGACCTCCGCGCCCGCGACGCCGCGCAGCTTCCCATCGAAGAGAAGGTCGCCCGCGCCGACTTCGTCGTCGGGAACGCGGGCGACCTGCAGGAACTGCGAGCTGCCGTCGAGGCGCTGTGGGCGAAACTGCTAGCGCGTCACCAGGCGATACGCGAGTTGCCGTAGCCGCGCACGACGTTGCCGTCGACCACGGTGTAGCTGTAGCTGCCGCCGAAGCGTCGGGCGACGAAGCCAAGGAACTCGCTGAGCGCGTCCCCGGCGGCTTCGATCGCGTCGAAGTCCATGGCGGCGCTGCCGCCGAGGCCCGCGAACAGCCCCAACTGCGACACGATGGTCTCGGCCGTCGCCTGCATCGACGCTTGGTCGTCGGTGATGCCGAACGAGCGGGCGCCCGTGGGCACTTCGCGCAGCAACGCAGCGAGGTTCGCGGGTCGGCCGCCTCCCTGCGCGCGCGCCGCCAGCGCAAGGTCCATCGCCTTCGACGTGGTGGCCAGGACGGCGTAGCCGTCGACGTACGCGAGGTTGAACTCGAAGCCGGGCGCAAGTTCGTAGACGGTGACCGTCACGCCGGCGATCTCGCGCGAGGTGGGGGCAACCGAGGCGCCCTCGCCCATGGGATCGGCGAACGAGCCGGCCATCGCCATGCCCATCTGCAACAGCTCCGACAGGCCCGCCTCGGCAGCAGCGAGATCGGTGGCCTCGACCAGGTACAGCGCGTCGCCCAGCGGGTTCTCGCTGGCGACGCCGATGTCGGTCGCGGCCGGCGCCGCCACCGTGACGGCGGCGAAGCGCGGGCCCATCCAGCCGAACAACAGCTGGCCGACGTCGATGCCGACGTTCTCGGCGATGAACGCGTCGAGGTCGCCGATACCGAGTTCCGGAGCCGAAGCGACCAGGTCACCGAGGTACGCCCACCATCCGGCAGGATCGACGTACATGCTCTGGTAGCCGAGCGCACCGTCCGGCACGAACGCGTTCACGTCGTCGTTGGCGTTGCCGGGTCCGGCGATGAGGTCGAACAGGCGCGGGTCGAGCGAGCGGTCACCGAGCCGGCGCAGCGACAGGCTCTCCATCCCGCTCTCGGTGAAGCGGCTGACCGTGGCGTAGGCGCCAGCAGTGCGGAACGCTTGCGACAAGCGATCGACGACCGTGTCGAAGCCCGCGCCCTGCGCGAACGGCGCAGCGACGTCGACGACGGCAGGCAGGTCGAGGTAGACGGTGAACGAACCACGACCCAGGCGGCTCACGGTCTCGGCGAAGTTGGCGTTGTCGCCGAGGTTGGGCTCGGCCGCGCCCTGGTAACGGCGCAGCACGCCGCGAAGCACGTCGGGGTTGCTCGAGACGAAGACGAGGTTGCCATCTTGCGCGTACACGACGGGCATGTCTTCGGCTACGCCGAGCATGTCGTCCCCGAAGTCTTCGTCGTAGTCGTCTTCCTCGTCCGTGTCGGCGGGAGGGAGCACCAGCGAGAATGGGATGTTCCCCTCCTGGTACGTCTCGACCTCCATGCCCTCGGTCTCGCGGGCGATCATCGCCGTCAGGGCATCGGCCGCGGCGTCACTCACGCGCGCGACCATCGTCACGGCCGGCAGGGGTGCGTACGAGGCGGCCGAAACGCCGAACCACACCTGGTCACCGAGCACATCGAGGATGGTCAGGCCTTCGAGTTCCGGCGGGATCTCCATGGACTCCAGGTCGTCCGTGTCGGTCTCGAACGTCGCCTGCATCAGGTCGGGCAAACCGAGCCGCTCCCACTCGTCGATGAACGGCTGGAACTTCGCCTCGTGATCGGCCAGGCCCTCGACACCGACGGCGAAGAGCGTCTCCTGAGGAAGCAGGTTCGCCAGCGACTGGGCAAGGCCGGACGTCGTCAGCATCAACGCCACTGCCAACCCCAGGCCACGCAACAGCGTGGTGGCGGGGGAGGAAGCGCGTCCTAGCGAGCTTGGGTGGGTTCGGTACATGGGACCTCCAGGGATCGTTCACCCGGCGGAGAACCGTCGGGTCGGATGGCACGCGTACCATGGTACTTACGCGGCACGTGTGGCGTGTGATGAAGGTCGCCAGATCCGACGACGTTCCGGCCGCGTTCCGGGGCTCCGGTCGGCGTACGACCCGGCTTCAGGCTCAGGAAGCGATACTCCCGGCACGGGCGATGGCGCTGCGCGCGGCCTCGGCCACCCGTTCGGGCGTGAACCCGAACCGTTCGAACAGCTCGTCGCCAGGCGCAGAGGCGCCGAAGCGATCGAACCCCAAGATCACGCCAGCTTCGCCTGCGTAGCGCTCCCAGCCGAGGGTGGCACCCGCCTCCACCGTCACGCGGGCACGCACGGACGGTGGGAGCACGCTCTCCCGGTAGGCGGCGTCTTGCGCCTCGAAGAGCTCGAAGCTCGGCAGCGACACCACGCGAGCACGGACGCCGTCCTCGGCCAAGCGCTCCCGCGCCGCGAGGCACAGGCCCACCTCGGAGCCGGTACCCACCAGGATCACGTCGGGTGCCCGCCCATCGTCTTCGCCGGCGAGCACGTAACCGCCTTTGGCGACGGCACCGTCCGGCACCGCGAGCGCCGCGACGTTCTGCCGCGTCAACGCGAGCGCCGTCGGGCCGTTCCGACGCTCGACGGCGAGTTGCCACGCCTGGACGGTCTCGTTCGGATCGGCGGGGCGCAGCAGGACCAGGTTCGGCACGACGCGCAAGGCCATCAGGTGCTCGACCGGTTGGTGCGTGGGGCCGTCGCCTCCGAGGCCGATGCTGTCGTGCGTGAGCACGTAGACGACTCCCTGCTCCATCAGTGCGGCGAGGCGCAACGACGGCTTGAGGTAGTCGGAGAAGACCAGGAAGGTCGCCACGAACGGTCGAACGCCACCGTGCAGCGACAGGCCGTTGGCGATGGCTGCCATGGCGTGCTCGCGGATGCCGAAGTGCACGATGCGGCCGCCGAGGTCGCCGGCGCGCATCGGCCGCTCGCCGTCGATGTCGGTGTAGTTCGAGCCCGCCAGGTCGGCGGAGCCGCCCAGCAGCTCGGGCATGCGCGCGGCCAGGGCGTTCATGGCCTCGTGGGAGGCCTTGCGAGTCGCCTTCGAGGATCCCACCGCGAAGCTCGGCAACCCTTCGGCGTACCCGTCCGGCAGGTCTCCGCGCCACACCCGCTCCAGCTCCGCGGCCAGGTCCGGATGCGCCTCGCGGTACCCCTCGAAGTTCGTCTGCCAGGCGCCCGACGCGCGTTCTCCGCGTAGGACGGCGGTGCGCATGTGCTCGAACACGTCGTCCGGCACGGTGAACTCCGGCCAGTCGATCTTCAGGTTCCGCTTGGTCGCTAGGGCCTCCTCTGCGCCGAGCGGGGAGCCGTGCACCTTCGAGGTACCCGCCATGTTCGGCGCGCCGTACCCGATCACGGTGCGGACGATCACGAGACTGGGGCGCTTCGCGTCGTCCGTGGCCATCTCGATGGCGCGCACCAACGCTTCGACGTCGTTGCCGTCCTCGACGACCTGCACGTGCCAACCGTAGGCGCGGTAGCGCGCCGCTACGTCCTCGGAGAAGGTGATGTCGGTGGGGCCGTCGATGGAGATGTCGTTGTCGTCGTACAGCACCACGAGCTTGCCGAGACCGTGATGGCCCGCGAACGACGACGCCTCGCTCGACACGCCCTCCATGAGGTCGCCGTCGGACGCGATGACGAAGGTGTGGTGGTCGACCACGTCGAAACCAGGCCGGTTGTACCGAGCGGCCAGGTGCGCCTCGGCC
Source organism: Trueperaceae bacterium (assembly GCA_046484635.1). GTDB lineage: Bacteria > Deinococcota > Deinococci > Deinococcales > Trueperaceae > CAZACZ01. The sequence continues at coordinate 17,492 of JAWOIL010000093.1, read as the reverse complement.
AGCGCCATGCCGACGGCCGTGGAGATGCCTTGCCCGAGCGGACCGGTGGTGGTCTCGACGCCGACCGTGTGGCCGTACTCCGGGTGCCCCGGCGTGCGGCTGCCCCACTGGCGGTACCGCCTGAGCTCGTCCATCGGCAGGTCGTAACCGGCCAGGTGCAGCAGCGCGTACTGCAGCATCGAGCCGTGCCCGGCCGATTGGACGTAGCGGTCGCGGTTGGCCCAGTCGGGCTTGCGCGGGTCGTGGCGCATCGTCCGCGCGAACAAGGCGTAGCCCATCGGAGCGGCACCCATGGGCATGCCGGGATGGCCGTCGCCGGACGCTTGGGTCGCGTCGATGGTGAGGGCGCGGATGGTGTTTACGGCGCGCTGGACGAGCATCGGGTCGGGGGATCCTCGGGTCGTGGCAGACATGCTTCCTCCCGACCGCGGCGCGAGCGCTGCCGCGGCCGCGGTCACGATACCAGGACGAGCGCGATCGGCCCCGACCCAGGCGTCGTCGCGGGTGCGTGGATCCAGCTACGTTGGCGATCCGACTGCGTTGGCGATCCGCCTGCGCTGCCGGTCCGGTCGCGTTGGCGATCCGGTTGCGTTGGCGATCCGGTTGCGTTGGCCGTGGCGGTCGGTGCGTCAGTCGTCGGCGGTCGGCTCGTACGCCTTGCGCTGCCGCCGGCGTTCGAGGTCGTCGCGCACGCGTTGGCCCGTCTCCCAGTGCCGCTTCTCGAGCTCGGACTCGACCCGGAGACGCGGTACCGGCGTGGGCTTCCCATCGTCGCCGATGGCGACGAAGTTCAGGTGGCCCACGGTGCAGAGGCGGCGCTCGCCGGTTAGGGGGTTCTCGCCGTGCACCTCGCAACGCACGATCATGCTGGTGCGCCCCGTCCACACGACGCGGCTCTTGACCTCGATGATCTCGCCCACGTAGATCGGGTTGCGGAAATCGATCGGCTCGGTGGACGCGGTCACCACCGGGGCGCGGCAGTAGCGCGCGCAGGCGATGCTGGCGTTGATGTCCATCAGCTCGATGACGCGGCCGCCGAACAACGTACCGAGCGGGTTGGCCTGATTGGGGAAGACGCTGTCCACCGTCACGACCCAGTCCGAGGCGCGGGTTTGCGAGGGATCGATGGGCACGAAACAAGTATAGGCGAGCCGGCGACGGTGCCCTGTGGAGCGCACATGGCGTCGCGTGGCCGGTGTCGAACGGTATGATCTGGCCGTTCCAAAGGAGGTTCGCCATGGCCCGTCCCTCGATCCCAACGTTGGTCACGTCCTCGTCGTCCGCACCCACCCTCGTCGACGCGCTGGTGCCGCGTGCTCGTGAGGAGCGCGGCGCGCGCCTGCGGGCCGCCGCGCTCGTGGCGCTGGGTGTCGCCGCGCTGGCTCTGCTGGCGCAGCTGCGTGTGCAGTTGGGTCCGGTGCCGTTCACCGGGCAGACGCTCGGCGTTCTCTTGCTGGGCGCCGCGTACGGCGCGCGCCTCGGCGTCGGAACGGTGCTGGCGTACACGCTGCTCGGCGCCGCCGGGCTGCCGCTGTTCGCCGGCGGGCAGGGTGGGATCGCGTACTTGCTGGGCCCTACCGGCGGCTACCTGCTCGGCTTCGTCCTCGCGAGCGCGTTGCTCGGGGCGTTGGCGAGCCGCGGCTGGGACCGCTCGTACCGGCGCATGGCCGTCGCGATGGTGTTGGCCAACCTGATCATCTACCTGCCCGGCCTGGCGTGGCTGCACGCGGCGCTCGGCGGCGCATGGGAGGGCACGCTGGCCGTCGGCCTGACGCCGTTCCTGGTCGGCGATGCGCTCAAGTGGGCGGTGGCGGTGACGGCATTGCCGAGCGCGTGGCGCTGGCTCGGACGGCGCTGAGCCGGTCCGCATCCGGATCGGGGCGCCGCGCGCCCGCGAGTCACGTTCGCCACCCGCGCCGCGCGTCACCCAGCGTGAGCCCGCCCCAGGTTGCGCCTGCCCCCCGACGTGACCCGCCCCAACGTGAGCTCGCCCCCCGACGCGTGGTCGGGGGGCGAGTCGGTGTTCCGCCTGGTACTGAGGGAACCTTGGGGGCTCCGTCTCGTCAGGAGGCGGTCCTGAGTTACCCTCGGCGGGCACCTCCACTGGTCATTCGTTTGCGTTGAATACAGACCACCTCCTTCCCGTGGTGGCGCCAGTGTAGCCCAAACGTCGAGCGCTTGCGCGAAGCACTTCACACCGCCGGTAGACTGGGTCCAATCCCGGTTCGGCGCCCACGTGGCGCAGGTGCAGGAGGACGGCCCGTGCTGAGCATCCCCGAGAAACTCCTCTTCCTGATCCTGGCGGGGACCTCGGTCTTCTTCGCCTACCGCGGCTTCGCGCGCTTGTGGCGCGTGGTGGCGCGCGGCCAGCGCGGACCGTTCCCGCGTACGAACCTTCTGGCGCAACGCTTCGGGCAAGCGATCGTTCGCACGTTGTCGCAACGCACGGTGTTCCGGGCGCGGCCGGCGGCGAGCCTGTTCCACGCGTTCATCTTCTACGGCTTCGTGCTCTACCTGCTGGTGAACGTCATCGACGCACTCAACGGCTTGCTGCCCCGTACCTGGACGTCGGGCTGGTCGTTCGGCGTCGTCGGCAACGTCTACCGCCTGGCGGCGGATGTAGTGACGATACTGATCCTGGTGGGCATGGTGTTCTTCCTGGTTCGCCGGTTCCTGGCCAAGGACCGCGCCATCCAGCACGGCGCCCGCGTGCAGTTGCACGAGGACGTGCGCCAAGGCGGCATCCAGCGCGACAGTCTGGTGGTGGGCGTCTTCATCCTGCTGCACGTCGGCTTCCGCCTCATGGCAGAAGGGTTCTTGCTGGCGGCCGAAGGGCACACCGATCCGTTCCAGCCGTTCGCATCCGCGGTCGCCGGGGCGATCGGCGCCGGCGAGAACCGCGTGGTCGGCTGGCACGTAGGATGGTGGGGCGCGCTCGGGTTGATCCTCGCGTTCCTGCCGTACTTCCCACGCTCGAAGCACCTCCACCTGTTCGCCACCCCGGTCAACTTCGCACTCGAGCGTCGCACCGAGACGCTCGAGCATGTGCCCTTGGGGGTCCTGGAGCCGATCGACCTCGAGGACGAGTCGGCCGAGCAGTTCGGGGCGGCCAGGCTCGAGCACCTCCGGTTCCCGCAACTGCTCGACACCTACGCCTGCATCCAGTGCAACCGCTGCGCCAACGTCTGCCCGGCCAACCAGACGGGCAAGGCGCTCAGCCCCGCCGCGCTCGAGATCAACAAGCGCTACGAGCTGAACCGCATCGGCGCTGCGTTCGCGGCGGGGGAGGAGAGCCCGCGGCCGCTCGTCGAGTTCGCGATTCCCCCCGAGGCGGTGTGGGCGTGCACCACCTGCGGCGCATGCATGGAAGTGTGCCCGGTCGGCTGCGAGCAGATGATCGACATCGTCGACATCCGTCGCGACCTGGTGATGATGCAGGGTGCGTTCCCCTCGGAGCTCCAGAACGCCTTCCGCGGCATGGAGCGCACCGGCAACCCGTGGGGCATCGCGCAGGACAAGCGGCTGGAGTGGTCCGAGGGCTTGAACGTTCCGACGGTAGAAGCGAAGCCCGACTTCGAGGTGCTGTTCTGGGTCGGTTGCGCCGGCGCCTACGACCCTGCAGCGCAGAAGACCACGCGCGCCATGGCGCGCATCCTGGAGCACGCCAAGGTCAACTACGCCGTCCTCGGCAAGGGCGAGAAGTGCACCGGCGACCCTGCCCGGCGCGCGGGCAACGAGTACCTGTACTACCAACTCGCGACAGAGAACGTGGAGACGCTGAACGCTGCCCTGATCGACGAGAACCTCGACCCGGGCAAGCGCAAGGTCGTGCTCACCACCTGCCCGCACTGTTACAACGCGTTGTTCAACGACTACCCGCAGCTGGGCGGCCGCTACGAGGTGTTGCATCACACCCAGTTGATCGAGAACCTCACGCGTGAGGGGCGCCTTCCCCCGCTCGCGCTCGACCAGCCGGTCACGTTCCACGACCCGTGCTACCTGGGTCGGAACAACGGCGTCTACGACGCCCCGCGCAGCGTGCTGGCGGCGGGCGGAACGGACCTGCGCGAGATGCCGCGCAACCGCAACGCCTCGTTCTGTTGCGGAGCGGGCGGAGCGCAGTTCTGGAAGGAAGAGGAAGAGGGCGACCAGCGCGTGTCCGAGCAGCGCTTCTTGGAGGCGAAGTCCACCGGTGCCGCCGTGGTGGCGACCGGGTGCCCGTTCTGCAAGGTGATGTTGGGCTCGAGCGAGAGCGCCGAGGTCGAAGGCGCGCCAGAGGTGCTCGACGTGGCCCAGTTGGTCGCCGCGAAGCTCGACGCCATCCAAGAGCGCCTCGAGGCGTGACGCGAAGCGGGACGCGAGGTTCCACGTGCCTCGCGGCGTGGCGCGCGGTGCAGGGCGCGTCCGGAGTGGCATGTTCGGCAATCTGCCCCGTTGGGCTGCCCGTATTGTGACGGGGTGTCGTGCGAACCCGCGAGGTTCGCCGTAGCCGACCCATCCCGAGGAGGCCGACGCACGTGCCAGGCGACAGCTCCGCACTGAAGACGCTCTCGCAGGGGCGTCACGAAGACTTGGGTCTGGCGTTGCTGGGCCAAGTCTTCGCGTTGGCGACGGACGCCGGCATCGTGCTCTCCGCCACCGACGAGGTGGTGGGGGCGAACGCGCGCGCCGAGGTGCTACTGGGCGCCGAGGCAGGCTCGTTGATCGGCTTGCCGCTCGCGGAGCTACTACCGGTCGGGCCGCCACTGCTGGCGCTCCTGCAGAGGCCGGACCAGGACGGACCCATGGAACTCGAGGTCGAACTGGCTCGCCGCGACGGCGGGCACGTTCCCGTCGAGGTGACCGCCAAGCGCTTGGCGGATGGCCGCACCTTGCTGCTCTGTCGCGACACCACCGTCCGTCGCACGGCCGAACGGGTCCTGGCGCGAAGCGAGCGTCGCTTCCGCGCCCTCATCCAACACGGCGCCGACGTGGTCGTAGTGCTGGACGCGAAGGGACGCTCCAGCTACGTGTCGCCGTCGGCATCGCGACTGGGGTTCGGCGACCGGGTGGTGACCGAGGCGGAGCTCTGGCGCATGGTGCACCCCCGCGACCGGGATCGCGCGAAGGCGACGCTTGCGCCGCTGTTGCACGAGGAGTCGGCGACGACGTCGCCCGAGACGCGGGCGCGAGTTGCGTCCGACAAGGCGGCTGGTGGGGCGGACATGCGCGACGATGCCGAGCGGGCGCGCGCGCCGCGGCAGGTCACCGAGACGGTGCGGTTCTGGGTCTTGGGCGGTTGGCGTTGGTTGGAGGTGACCGGAACCGACCTGCTCGCCGACCCGGACGTGCGCGGGGTCGTGTTGAACGCGCGCGACGTCACCGACCGGATGGAGGCCGAACGACGCGTGCGCGCCAGCGAGGCGTACTACCGCGCGATCTTCGAGAAGAGCCTGGAGGGCGTCGTACTGATCGGCCGCGATCGAGCGATCCGCATGGTGTCGGGCGCCGCGCTCCGGATGTTGGGGCACCGCACCGAGGACCTGATCGACAAGGAGCGCTCCGACCTCATCCACCCCGACGACCGCGATGCCTTCCTCGACGCCCTCGACCTGGTCGAGGTCAAGGCGGGCTCGAGCGAGTCCGTGCGGTTCCGCCTCCGCGACGCGGCCGGCGCGTGGCACTGGCTCGAGGGCACCGTCACGAACCTGCTGCGCGAGCCCGAGGTGCAGGCGTTCGTGGTGAACTACCGCGAGATCGGCGACCGCGTGCGGGCGATGGAGAAGATCCAAGCGCTGAACGAGGAGCTGCGCCGCAGGCTGGCGCACTTGCAGTCGCTACGCCGCATCGACATGGCCATCACCAACAGCGTCGACGTGCGGTTGGTGCTCGACATCTTCGTCGACCAACTGCTGCAGGACCTGGGGGTCGACGCGGTCGCCGTGCTGATGTACGAGCCGGCCACGCAAGCATTGCGCCTCGCGGTCGGGCGCGGTTTCTCGGCCGAGCTGCGACACGGGGCGCGCACGATGCTTGGCGACGGTCCGGCGGGTCGGGCTGCGTTGGAACAGCGAACGGTGTTCCTGCCGGACCTCCGGGGCGACGAAGGTTGGGGCGTGGCGGTGGAGCCAAGCAGGCAGGAGGAATACGACAGCTACATGGCCGTGCCGATGCTCGCCAAGGGGCAACTGCAGGGCGTCATCGAGCTCTACGCGAGCGAGCGCTTGTCGCCGGGCGACGAGTGGCTGGAGTTCCTCGAGACGTACGCGGATCAGGGCGCCATCGCCATCGAGAACGCGCAGCTGTTCCGCTCGCTCGAGCGCAGCAACGTGGAGCTGCAGCGCGCGTACGACCGCACCATCGAAGGTTGGGCGAACGCCCTCGACCTCAAGGACGAGGAGACGGCGGGTCATTCCAAGCGGGTGACGGAGATGACCGTGCGGCTGGCCCGGCGACTAGGGGTGAACGGCGACGACGTCGTGCACGTGCAGCGCGGAGCCCTGCTGCACGACATCGGCAAGATGGGCATCCCCGACGAGATCCTGCTGAAGCGCGGTCCGCTGACGACCGAGGAGTTCGAGGTGATGAAGCAGCATCCCGTCTACGCCTACGAACTGCTTTCCCCGATCGAGTTCTTGAGGCCGGCGCTCGACATCCCGTACTGCCACCACGAGCGTTGGGACGGAACGGGTTACCCGCGCGGGCTCGAGGGCGAGCAGATCCCGCTGGCGGCGCGGATCTTCGCGGCCGTCGACGTGTTCGACGCTCTGACGTCGGAGCGGCCGTACCGGCCGGCGTGGACGCGTGAGCGCGCCGAGGCGTTCATCCGCGAAGGGTCGGGCAAGCACTTCGACCCTGCCATCGTCGAAACGTTCTTCGAGGTACTCGGCCAAGGCGGTTGAGGCACGGCCCGCGTGCGGCGCGGGGGTGGCGACCCTACCACCATGGCATCGCGGCAGACGGGTTGCCGCGCAGACCCACCGCGGGCCGGGCGCAACGGCGCCGGCGCCTATACTGGCGGGTGTGAATCGGCCCCTGCGCTACGTCTTCCTGTTCGCGCTGTTGCTGGTCGCTGCGATCGGCGCCTACGCCCTCGGGGTGCTGCTTCGCCCGGCACCCGAGGTGGCAGGGACGGCGCTCACGAACCCGGTCTCGGTTGAAGGGCTGGCGCTCGTCGATCATCACGGCGCAGCCGCGCTGCTGGCCGATGACTACCGCGGCGACGTGACGCTGGTGTTCTTCGGGTTCACGCGCTGCCCGGACGTCTGCCCCCTGACGATGGCGCGCCTCGCGCGCATCTACGAGGCCCTAGGGGAGCCCGATGGGTTGCAGGTGGTGATGGTGACGGTGGACCCCGAGTACGACACGCCCGAGGTCTTGGGTCGGTACGTGACCGGCTACCACCCGGAGTTCGTTGGGCTGACGGGAACCTCGTCCGACGTCGCGGCCGCGGCACGCACCTTCTTCGTGGGGTACTCCGGTCTGGGGCGGGACATCGTGCACACCGACGTGGTCGCAGTGCTCGATCGTACCGGCGCGTTGCGCTACGTGTACGGCCAAGACGACGTGATGTTCTTGGAGCGAGACCTGCCCGACTTGATCCGGCGACTCTGACGTCCTTGCCTGCGCCGTGACGTCAACCGAGGCCGGCCTCGAGCGCGTAGGCGCGCAGCCGGTCGAGGTCGAAGCGGTATCGTCCGCGAGTTCCTTCGACGAGCCCCAAGTCACGGAGTTGTTGCACGACGGTGGTGGTCGTCTCGCGCGCCGCGCCGACCAGCGCCGCCAGCGTGTCGTGCGTGACCGGCAACGTGAGGCGCACGGCGCCCCCCTCGGTGACGTGGCCGAACCGTTCGCCGAGGCGGACGAACGCGCGCGCGACGCGAGCGGGCACGGGTAGTTCGGCGTCTTCGAGCGCGTGAGTGAGGCGGGCGAGCTGCTCTCCTGCCGCGACGTGCAGTGCAGTCACCAGGGCGGGGTCGTACCGTTCGGACTCGAGAGCCTGCCGCGCGGAAGGAAGCGGGCGTACGACCACGTCGTTGCCCAGCGCCGTGACGGTCTCGAGGTAGAGCGGGTGGAGGGGGGACAACGCTCCGATCAGGTCCCCGGGACCCGCGAGACCCACGAAGCGCGCGCGTCCGGCCGCACCGTCGACGGCCAGTGCCAGCAGCCCGGCCTCGACGAGGAATCCGGAGTGCGCCGGTTCCGCGCGCAGGTAGAGGGTCTCGCCCTTGGAGAGGCTGTGGAGCGCGTAGCGGGAGACGTCGAAGGAGATGACGGCGGCCGCGGGCGCGGGTACCGTCGCCGGCGCCGGGGTGGGGAGCGCGGCGACGGCTCGCGTCGCGCCGTGCGCGTCTGCGCCCGCCACGTCGCCCATGGGGTGGTTGGGCAAGCGGCGGGTGGCGTCCACGGCGGCCGTCATGGCGACATTCTAGAACCCGATCGACCCAAGGCGACGTGCCATGGGTCGCATGCCGACTCGAGATGGGCACATGCCGAGCCGATGATGGCGGCGCAACCGAGCGCCGCTCGTCGCCGTCCGCGCACGCGGTCGCGCGCGGGGTCGGTCCGTTGGGGTGCCTACGCTTCCGTTCGCCGGAACGCCAGGCGACCGCGCACCAACGTGGCCCCCGGCCAACCCGACAACGCCTCGCCTTCCCACGGGCCGAACTTCGCCTTGCTCGCGAAGCGCGCCCCCTCGACCACGCGTGACGTGTCCAGGTCCACCACCGTGACGTCCGCCGGAGCGCCCGGCTCGAGCCGCGGCGCCGGCCAACCCATCACGCCGGCCGGTCCGTCTTGCAGCAGCCGGAGCAACGTGGCGAGCTCGATCCGACCCGTCGCCACCAGGCGCGAGTACAAGAGTGGGAACGTCACTTCGATGTTGCCGATGCCGAACGGCGCCTCGAGCATGTCGCGTTCCTTCTCCGCGCGGGTGTGGGGTGCGTGATCGGTGCCGATGGCGTCGACCACGCCGCGCGCGACGGCGTCGACGAGGTAGGCGACGTCATCGGCGGTTCGCAGCGGCGGCGCGACCTTGAACACCGGGTCGAAGCTCGACAGGGACTCGTCCGTGAGCGTCAAGTGATGCGGCGTTACCTCGACGGTGATGGGAGCGCCGCTGCTCTTCAGCCACTCGGCGACCTGCATGCCGCGCTTGGAGCTGACGTGGGCGATGTGCACCCGGGCTCCGGTGAGCCTGGCGATCTCGCCATCGCGGAAGATCATGACGGCCTCGGCGGCGTCCGGGTTCCCCGGCAGGCCCAAGTGGCGGCTGACGTCGCCTTCGTGCATCACGCCGCCGGCGCGCAGCGATGGCTCCTCCGAGTGCGTCTGGATCACCAAGCCGAGTTCGGCGGCGTACTCGCATGCGCGGCGCATCAGGTGGGCGTCGGCGACCGGGATCCCGTCGTCGGTGAGCATCACCGCGCCGGCGGCCGCGAGCGCTGCGAAATCGGTCAGCTGGGCGCCCGCCAGCCCGTGGCTGACGGCCGCGGCAGGACGGAGGCGCGCCAACCCGAGGCGCTCCGCGCGCGCGACGAGGTCGGCGACCATGCCGGGCTCGTCCACCACGGGAGCGGTGTTGGCCATGCTCACGACCGTGCCGAAGCCGCCTGCGACGGCGGCCGCCAAACCGCTGGCGAGGTCTTCTTTCGTCTCCTGGCCGGGGTCGCGCAGGTGCGTGTGCAGGTCGAGGAACGCCGGCGTGACGACCTGGCCTGCCGCGTCGATCTCCAGCTCGATCTCGGCGGCGGGCAGGCCTAAGTCCCAACCCTCGATGGCGCCGTCGTTCACGAACAGGTCGTGCACACCGTGGTCGCCCGAACCGTCGATCAGGCGGCCGCCACGGATGACGATGCGCTCCGTGGCAGCGCTGCCGGACGAGGCAGCGCCGCGTCCGGCGAAGGAAGGATCGGCGCCGCTCATCGCTTGCCCACCAACAGCGTGTAAAGCACGGCCATCCGAACCGGCACGCCGTTCGCCACCTGGCGCTCGATGACGCTCCGAGGTCCGTCGGCGACGTCGCCTGCGATCTCGACGTCGCGGTTCATGGGTCCAGGATGCATGACGATCGCCTCCGGCTGCGCGAGCGCGAGCACGCGCTCGGTGATCTGGTAACGGGCGGCGTACTCCGACAGTGACGGAAGCAGCCCCGACGCCATGCGCTCGTGCTGCAAGCGTAGTGCCATCACGGCGTCGGCCCCTTCGAGCGCTTCTTCCAGGCGATGCGTGACGTGAACGCCGGGTTGGCGCGCGAACGACGGCGGGAGCAGGGTCGCGGGGCCGCACAGCACGACCTCGGCACCGAGCTTCGTGAATAGCTCGACGTTCGAGCGCGCGACGCGCGAATGCTCGATGTCGCCCACGATGGCGAGCCGCTTCCCTTCGAAGGCGCCGTAGCGCTGGCGGAACGTGTAGGCGTCCAGCAGCGCCTGCGTCGGGTGGGCGCGCCGGCCATCACCGGCGTTGACGATGGCGGCATCGGTCCAGCGGGCGAGCTGGTACGGGGCGCCGGACGCCGGATGCCGCACCACGTAGAGATCGGCCTGCATCTGATCCAGCGTGCGCAGCGTGTCCCGCAAGCTCTCGCCCTTGCGCAAGGACGAACCGCCGGCTGCGAAGCTCATGACGTCGGCGCTCTGGGCGCGGGCCGCGCGTTCGAAACTCAACCTGGTTCGCGTGCTGTCCTCGAAGAACAGCGTCGCTACCGTGAAGCCTTGCAGCGCCGGCACCTTCTTGATGGTGCGCGTCAGGACCTGCGCCATGACGTCGGCGGTGTCGAGCAGTGCGAGGAGTTCCTCGACCGTCCAACCTTCGAAGTCGAGCAGATGACGTTTGCGCCCGCGAGCCGGCCTGGCATGACCGAGGGCTTCGCTGCCCTGCGGTGGGTTCGTTGCCTGGCCCGGTGACGCGGCGGCCGCCGCGCTCACGCCTTCTCCCAAAGTTCGACGGAGTCGCTTCCGTCGACCTGCGCGAGCTTGACCTGCACCACTTCGGAGATGCTGGTCGGGACGTTCTTGCCGACGTAATCGGCCCGGATGGGGAGTTCGCGGTGCCCACGGTCGATCAGCACCGCGAACTGGATGACGGCGGGACGGCCCATGTCGATCAAGGCGTCGAGCGCTGCGCGGGCCGTGCGGCCGGTATAGAGCACGTCGTCACAGAGCACGATGCGCATGCCGTGGACGTCGAAGACGACCTCGGTCTTCTTCACCACGGGTTGCAGCGCGATCTCGGTGAGGTCGTCGCGATACAGGGTGATGTCGAGCTTGCCGACGGCCGGCGTGACGCCTTCGAAGCTCCCGATGAGTTCGGACAGGCGTTCCGCGATCGGCACGCCGCGGGTGTGGATGCCCACCAGCGCGAGGTTCTCGGCGCCCTTGTTGCGCTCGACGATCTGATGTGCGATGCGCTTCAGCGCTCGCTCCATCTCGTCGGCGCTCATCAGGGCCGCCTTGAGGGTCAGGTTCGGGTGGGGGTGCGGGTTCATCACTTCGGCTCCTTCCCGGCCTCACGGGACCGGCTTAAAGGCTCTGGCGGAGCATACCGCTTCAGCTTCGCTTCAGCCAGGGCTCAGGTTGCCTTCAGCGGTCGGCGGGAGACTACACGACAGGAGGTTCCATCCATGCAAGGAAGATCCATGCGCCGCCATCCGATCCGCACTGCCAACCCGTTCAAGCGAGCCCTCGTGCTTCTGACTGCCCTCGCTTTGAGCGTCGGCGTATATGCCATCGACCTGCCGTACGGCGCCAAGGTCGTCCTGAAGGACGATGCCGGCACCGTCGTGGGAGTCGGCAAAGTCGACGACGACGGCAAGCTGGAGTTCGACGCCTTGGCGAACCTGTCGGGCTTCGCCACCTTGACCATCACCTACCCGGACGGCACCACCGCCACCTACGACGCCCTGTTCAACGAGTCCGGTGACGTCCTGGTGGTGGACGAGAACCAGGAGATCGTCAGCCTGGCCGAACTGGCTGCTCGCGCCGGCCTCGGTCTCGACTTCGAGTTCGAGGACGACCTCGACGACGACATGGACGACGACATGGACGACGACATGGACGACGACGATCGCGACGATGACGACCGTGACGACGACATGGACGATGACGACCGTGACGACGACATGGACGACGACGACCGTGACGACGACGACCGCGACGATGATGACGACGATGATGACGATGACGACGACGACGATGACGATGACGATGACGACGCCGACGACGACTGATCCATCGGCCACGACACCGAAGGCGACCCACGCGAACGGGACGCGGGACCGTGCGTACGGAGTCCGCCACCGGGCCTGACCCGACATCCTGGCGGTGGCCGAACCCAACGTGGTGCGGCCACCGCCGTCCGATGTCGGGCCGTAGGCCCGGATCGGCGGGCGGAACCCGCGCCAGCCTGTCGCAAGACCATGGCCGCGCCGGCAGCAGAAGCCCCATGACGCCCGCGCACGAGGATGCTTAGGATGACCCCAAGGATGCGCGTTCCCTTCCTACTTCCGTTCGTGACGGCCGTGGTGCTGACCCTGGCTGGAGGGTTCCCGGGCTCGCCCGCGGTCGCCAACGCCCAGGCGGGTGCCGCTGTGGCCGAGGCCGAGGCCGGCTGGGAGGCCCTCCTGGTCGATCCCGCCGGGCTCCGGCTGCTGGGTCATGGCCGCAGCGACGCCGGAACGCTCGTGCTCGAACTCGGGGCCTCGGTGCGGGGCTTCGTGTTGCTCCTCGTCGGGCCCGAAGGGACCCTCGAACGCTTCGACGGCTATGTCGGCGACGACGGCACATTGATGGTGTCGACCGAGGTGTCCGACACGCCGACCATGGAAGCGCTCGAGACGCTACTCGGACGTCGTGGCCTAGCACTAGTCGTCGTCCACGTCTCCGACGATCGCGACGACGGGCCCGCAGGGCATGACGACGAGGACGGCGCCCCCGGCGACGTGCCAGGAGACGACTCGGGCGACGAACCCGATGACGGCGACGACCGTGACGACGGCGACGACGGCGACGACGGCGACCAGGACCCGAGCGACGACTCCGACCCAAGCGACGACGGCGACGATGCCGACGACGGCGATGACGACGAAGGCGACGATGGCGACGACGCCGACGACGGCGACGACGGCGACAGCGACGATGATCGGGACGGCGACGATGACGACGACGCCACCGGCGACGACGCCACCGACGACGACGATGACGACTGAGGAGGCGACCGGCGCTCGAGGAGGGGCAGGCGGGCGCCTGCTGGTCGTCGAGGACGACATGCAGCTTTCGGCCATGCTCCGCGAGCAGCTGGCGATCGCCGGGTACTTGGTGGAGGTCGCTGGCACGTTGGCGGACGCCCGGGGCGCCATGGCCGAAGCGCTCTTCGACCTGGTCGTTCTCGACCTACAGCTACCGGACGGCGACGGACTCACCCTGGCCGAGGAGATCCGCCGAGACGACGAAGTGGCGGTCTTGATCCTATCGGCGCGCGCCGACGTCGAGAGCCGCGTCGCAGGGCTATACGCGGGCGCCAGCGACTACGTCACCAAACCGTTCAGCGTGCAGGAACTGCTCGCGCGCATCCACGTCCGGCTGCGGGAGCGTGGTCAAGCGGAGACGCTGCGGTACCGCGACCTCGAGCTCGATCCGCGCACGGGGCGTTGTGACGTCGGCGATCAGAACGTGCTGCTACCCGAGCGGGAAGCGGCGGTCCTTGCCCTGTTGCTGCGCTACCGTGGGCGCGTGTTCAGCCAAGCCGACCTCGAACGCGCCCTGTACGGCGCGGACGTTCCCGAGTCCAACACCATCGAGGTGTTCGTCTACAACCTGCGCAGGAAGCTCGCCGGCCTCGGTCACCGTGACGTCATCCGCACGGTCCGGAACCGCGGCTACGTGATCCTCTAGCCCCGCATGCTGCGGTTCCGGCTCGGGATCCTGGTAGCGACCGCCTTGGTCGTCGCGTTGGCGGCCTCCGGCTGGGCCACCCTGGCATTGTTCGACCGCCTCCAACGGCAGGACGCCGAAGCCCTGCTGCAACGGGAGCTCGAGCGTGTCGAGCGGTTGTTGCGCGAAGGCGCCGTGGGGGAGACCTTCTTCGAGCCGGGCGCGCGGCCGCTTCGGTTGCAGTTCGTCGCGTCCGACGGGAACGTCGTCATCCCCGCGGGCGAAGGCGCCCTGCCGGTTGCCTCGGAGCCGACCTGGACGGACCACGACGGCACCGGGGTGTTGGTGATCTCGATGCCGTGGCGGTTGAGCACGGGCACCGAGATCGGGACGGTTCGCCTTGCCTACGACGCCACGGTCGCGCGCGCGACGCGAAGCACGTTGCGCACGAGCCTCGCGCTGGCGGGTGGCGCCATCGTGGTCATGGCGGGGCTGGTGAGTGTGACGTGGCTGGGACGCGAGCTGAGACCGCTGGCGCAACTGGCCGAACGCGCCGACGCGCTGGATCCGGCGTCGCCGCATCTCGAACCCATGCCGTCCCGCGAAGACGAGGTCGGGCGTTTGGCGGCGGCGCTCCAGCGCGCCGTCGACGCCATCCGGGAGCGCCAACGCCAGGAGCGGGACGCGCTGGCCGGGGTGGCGCACGAGCTGGCCGCCCCGTTGACGATCGTCGCCGGTCGGCTCGAGGCGCTCTCCGCTGACGACCCGGACCCGCGCCTCCACGCCGCGCGGGACGCTGCGCGCGAGCTGCTGTACACCTCGCAAGACCTCCTGACGCTGGCACGAGGCGAGCTGCAGGTGCCGATCGAGTTCGAAGCCGTCGCGCTGGCCGACGTCGCGCAGGCGACGCTGGCGGAGTACCCCGGAGTCGCGTTGGTGCGGGAGGACGACGGGCTCGTCCTCGGCAGCCCGGAGCGGCTCAAGCAGATCGTCCGGAACCTGGTGCGCAACGCCGTGCAGGCGGCTGGGGCGCCGGAAGGCGTCGAGGTTCGCGTGGGGCGCGCCCAAGACCAGGTCGAACTCGAGGTACGCGACGACGGTCCGGGCATGGAGCCGGTGGAACTGGAGCACGTCTTCGATCGGCACTACACCCGACGCGCCAGCGCGGGCGGCCATGGGCTCGGTCTGCACGTGGTGCGAGAACTGGTGGTGGCGCACGGAGGAGACGTCGGTGCTCGCTCGACGCCGGGAATGGGGGCGACGTTCCACGTGCGGCTGCCTGCGTTGGAGAGTCAGCTCACCGACGACGCCTAAGCCCGAAACGGTGGACGGGAAGGGCCCCCGTGGCGTGGTAGCATCGCCGTGAGAACGGCTCGAAGCCGCGTCCCCAACGCGATTCGTCGGTGTTCGAGCGACATCCGGCCGGATCCCGCGGCACGGGCCGAGCGCCGCCAGGGCGGACGGCGCCCACGCCTTTGGGCACCAGGTCGAAGCGGTACCGGGCCCGAGGCGCGCGTGCCTCGACGACCGCTGCGTCGCTTCGGAACCGCCGACGGCGCAGCGAGCCGACCGGACCCCAGGAGGAAGCATGAACCCCACCACCAGCACCACGATGGCTAGTACCGCCGCCAAGACCTACGGCAACCTGATCGCCGGCCGCGAGGTCGGCAGCGACCGTACCTTCGCGTCGCGCAACTCGAGCCGGCTCGACGACGTGATCGGCCAGTTCCCCGAGGCCACGAAGGAGCAGGTGCGCGAGGCGTGCCAGGCCGCCAAGTCGGCGTTCCCCACGTGGTCCAAGACGCCGGCGCCGATCCGTGGCCAAGTCATCGGCATCATCGGCCAAGCGCTGGAGCGCGAGAAGGAGGCGCTCTCGCGCCTCGTAACGCGCGAGATGGGCAAGACGCTGAAAGAGGCGCGTGGCAGCGTGCAGGAAGCGATCGACACCTGCCACTTCTTCCAGTCCGAAGGCAGGCGCCTGTACGGCCAGACGGTGCCATCGGAGATGCCGAACAAGGAACTCGTCACCTACCGCCGCCCGCTCGGTGTCGTCGGCATCGTCACGGCAGGGAATTTCCCCATCGCCGTGCCGGCCTGGAAGATCATCCCTGCCCTGCTGACGGGCAACACCATCGTCTGGAAGCCCAGCGAGGACGCGCCCGCGGTGGCGTACGCCTTCGCCAAGATCATCCTCGAGGCCGGCGTGCCCGACGGCGTGCTCAACGTGGTGTTCGGCGGCGGCGCCGACGCCGCGGGGGCGTACCTGGTGGACATGATGGACGAGGGCCTCCTGAACAAGTTCGCGTTCACCGGCAGCACCAGGGTCGGCCGGATGATCGGCGAGATCGCGGGCCGCAACCTGCTCCACCCGACGCTCGAGTTGGGCGGCAAGAACCCCCTCATCGTCATGCGCGACGCCGACCTGGACAACGCGGTCGAGGGCGCCATCTTCTCGGCATTCGGCACGGGCGGGCAGCGCTGCACCTCGGCGGGCAACGTCATCGTCGACGCGCCGATCTACGACGCCTTCAAGGAGCGCTTCCTGGCGCGCGTGAAAGAACTCAAGATCGGCGACCCGAACCAGCACCCGGACGTGCTGTACGGCCCCTTCATCAACGAGCGCTTCTTCCGCAACTGGGAGACGCACTACCAGTGGGGCAAGGAAGACGGCGCGACGCTATTGCACGGCGACGGCCGCATCCGAGAAGGCAGCAAACCGGCGGGCTTCGTGGGCGACCCGAACGCCGCCTACTACGGCTGGCCGACGGTGTGGGAGAACGTGAAGCCGGGCATGCGCCAGTTCCAGAACGAGATCTTCGGGCCGACCATCAACCTGGTGAAGGTCGATGGCATCGCCGACGCGCTGCGCACGGCGAACGCCGTGGAGTACGGCCTGTCGAGCGCCATCTACACCAACGACCGCGAGTGGGCGCACGCCTTCAAGGAAGGCATCGAAGCGGGCATGTCGTCGATCAACAACACCACCGTCGGCGCCGAGGCGCACATGCCGTTCGGCGGGGTGAAGGGCTCCGGCAACGGCACGCGCGAATCCGGCATCTGGGTCATCGACTTCTACACCTACTGGCACGCGGTGAACGACGACGTGTCCGGCAAGCTGCAGTTGGCGCAGATGGACACGGCGTACGTCGAGCCGAAGGGGACGGTGGACGTCTCCGGCCTGTTCTGAGCGCCCGCCAACGGTACGTGTGCGGGGGTTCAGGCGTCTGCTTCGACGGTGCTCTCGGCGAGTAGCTCGACCATGCGCTCGTCGGCCAACAGCGCCTTGATCTCCTGCACGCGTTCCTTGTGCACGAGTAGCAGGGCGTTCCCGCGCTTGACGATCACCAGGTCGTGAACGCCGAGCGTCACCACCACGTCCTCGGGGTCCTCGGTGTAGACGATGTTGCCAGAGGCGTCCATACCGACGTGACGGCCGACGACGGTGTTGGTGTCGGCGGGACCCCCGGGGGGCCCACCCTTCGCCATCAGCCGCTCGAGGGCAACCCAGTCGCCGATGTCGTCCCAGGCGAACGATCCGGGCACGACGAAAGCCCGCTCCGTGCGCTCCATCAAGGCGTAGTCGATGCTGATACGGGGAAGGGTGGGGAAGGTGCCCGCCACGTCGTCCTGCTCGAACGCGGC
>JAWOIL010000065.1:0-13818 GCA_046484635.1 Trueperaceae bacterium | reverse complement strand
CGTTCGTCGCCGCCGGCTCGGTCGCAGAGGCGGCTTCGCGGGTCGGCGTCCGGCCGAGCACCGCGAAACGGCACCTCGCCGACGTGCGTGCGCGGTCGGGTCTGACCACTGAGCAGCTGATCTACGTCGGGCGGGCTGCTGGATGGCTCATCGTGCCGAGCCTGGACCCGGAACAGCCTCACTAGGATTGCGCGAATCACCCAGCTGCGCCCGAGCAATTGCCAGGTGGCACACCTCTGCCAGTTCCCGCAGTACCGACCAACCTAGTGGCCCTGACACCCCTCCGACAAACACGGTCACGGTCGCGGGCAGACCTGGACCGAGATCACGCGGAGCCGACGATCGCCTCAGCCTCGATCTCGAGCCGCCACCGGGGATCGACCAGCGCAGCCACGACGACCATCGTTGTGGCCGGCCGGATCGATCCGAAGACCTCACCGTGGACGCGCGAGACCGCCTCGGGCTGGCGGAGGGGTTCGGCAGTTCCGTGATCCGCGACGCCGTGGCGGGGCGCAGTGCAGATGAGCTCCTGGGACTCCTCGAGGGGAACGTACGCGTCGTGCTGGCGCCGCAGGGGACCGAGAAGCCCTCGCACGAGAAGCCTTCGAAACCGTTCCCGCAAGTCGCTCCTGCTTCTTCCAACGCCGCCCGCGCGCGTGCTGCGCTGCTGCGAGACGTCCGGGCGAAGGCCGGGCTGGCCGCGGAGGAGATCGCGCCGCCGAGCCCGATGGCTTCGGGCGACGTGCCGGTTCACCTGAAGTTGGACGACGCGGCACCCGAAGACGCATCCGCTGATGCCGGCGCGCATCTCGACGCCGACGACGATCGCTTCCACGCTTCCCTAGCCTCGATCTTCCGCCCCAGCGACTGGACGCGGATCCGCATCGTCGAGGGGCTGGAACTGCACGTGCGGGACGACTATCGCCTCCCACGCAACCGCGCGGGCGACGACGACCTGCTTCGGCTGTTGAAGACCGTGCTGCTCGACCTCGAGCAGCGGTCGAAGGGAAAGCCCTGACGGCGACTACCCGAACCCACCGCCCACGGCGCTGACCGCGTAGGCAACGCCGTTCACGACAAGGCCCGCAAGACCGCTCCCGGGAGACGCTCGGGCGCAGAGGGGAGATCTCATGCGAGACGCAGGGGAACACGATCGGGGAACTTCGAAGGGAAGCGGGACGTTCCCGTATCCGAAGCTCGCGGTGGTGCCCGCCAGACGCGGTCTGCCGATGGGTGGCGCGCTCGACATGCTCGTCACCATGTCGGTCGACTTCCCGGCGGTGGACGTCGATCGCAAGCCGCTCGACCTGGCGCTCGTCATCGACCGCTCCGGTTCGATGAGCGGCGCGCCGCTGGCGGCAGCCAAGCGGGCCGCCGAGGTCGCCGTCGGGATGCTCATGCCCGGAGACCGGGTAGCAGTGGTTGCCTACGAGACCGGTGTGGACGTGGTGGTGCCCGCCACCGTCATCGGCGCCCGTCACGACCTTCGCCGCGTGGTGGGGCCGATCCGCGCGATCCGAGCCGGCGGCACCACCGCCCTCTATGCCGGCTGGGCGGAGGGGCTGTCGCAGGTCCTTCGCGGGGTGGAGGACGGCGATGACGCCGGCTTCGCCGCCGAAGCGATGCACCGCGTCGTGCTCCTGAGCGATGGGATGGCGAACGTCGGTCCTAGCCACTTGGCGGAGATCGCTCCCGACGTCGCGAGCGCGGCGCGGCTGGGCGTGAGCACCACGACGCTCGGCTTCGGCACGTCCTACGACGAGGACCTGTTGCGTGGCATGGCCGACGCCGGCCTGGGGAACTACGTCTACATCGAAGACTCGTCGCAACTCGTCGGGGTGTTCGAGCAGGAGTTGGCGGGCTTGAGCGCGCTGCGTGGCCGTAACGTTCGGCTGACGATCGAAGGCGGCGGCGCGACGTTGACGACCGTCACGCGCGGAGCGGTTGGCGCGGCGTCCGGCGCGGCATCCGGCGCATCGACCGACGGGCGCGGGCTGGTTCTTCCCGACCTGGTGGCCGGCCTGCCACGGGACCTGCTCGTCCGCGCGACGTTCGACGCCGTGGCGGCCGGGGAACCGGCGGCCGGTGCGCCCAGGCTGGTGCTCGGCTGGGACGATGTCCTCACGGACAGCCGCGGCTCGCAGGTGGTGGAGCTCCATCTGCCTTGGGTCGAGCCCGGGGTGTTCGAGCAGATGCCCACGGACGAGCGCGTGGCGGCCATGGTGCACGCCGCCCGCTTGGCCGACATGAAGGAGGAGGCGGCGGAGGCGGCCCGACGGCGCGACTTCCAGCGTGTGCAGGCTGTGATGTCGCAAGCCCAGCACGTGTTGGCAGCCATGCCGGCAGGCGACGAGCGCGACCAGCAGACGCTCGAGATCCGCGTGCTCGAGCAGCACCTGAACCAGCGCGCCTACGAGAAGCTGAGCCGCACGGGCGACCAGTTCAGCCGCAACTTCCAGATGAGCGCCGCGCCCGAGAAGCGCGCGGACATGGCCTCGGCGGAACGCGAGTGGCGGGCGAAGAAGGCGGCGTTTGCCGGTCAGGCGGCAGGTGCAGGCACGACGGCACGGAAACCGGCGGGCAGCACCTCCGTGGGGCAAGGCGCGAGCGGCGTCGGTAGCTCGACGAACGTCCGTCCACCGGCCGGCTCGGCCCCGGCGATCGCCCACGAAGCCGCGTGGGCGAGGCGCGACGGGGCGCCGGTGCGGGTGCAACTGGTGGTGGGGGACATCACCGAGCAGGCGGTCGACGCCATCGTGAACTCGAGCAACCGTGGGCTGTTCGGCAAGGCGGGCGTCGACGGCGCCATCCACCGGCGGGGCGGCCCGCAGCTCACGGAGGCGGCCAGGTCGATCGGGGGGATCGACTACGGCCAGGCGGCGTTCACGCCCGGGTTCGCGCTACCAGCCACGTACGTGATCCATACTGCCACGCCGCCTTGGGGGGTGACGGGAGACGAGCTGGGTACGTTGGCACGCTGTTACCACGAGGTGTTCGACCTGGCCGGGCAGCTGGCGGTGCGAAGCATCGCGCTGCCCGCAATCGGCACGGGTACGTACCAATACCCCGTCGTCGAGGCGGCGCAGGTGGCGGTGCAGCAGGCGCGTGACTGGGTCACGGGGAGGAGCGACGGGATCGAGGTGGTGCGGTTCGTGGTGGTGGGGCGCGAAGCGATGGAGGCGTACCGGCAGGTGCTGGGCGCCTGAGGGCAGGTGCGGTGCGCCGGCCTTGCTCGGAGGGAGCGGGCCGGCGCACGAGCGCGGGGGTCGAGGCGGCGATTGCCCACCGGGCAGCGCCGCCTCTTGACGCTTCGGCCCCCGCGAACGAGCCCCGTGCCGGGAGGCCGCACGAGCTCGCCGGGCGCGGCAGACGGCTTGCGGGTGGCACGCCGGCGGCACCGTCGACGGCCCGGCACACCGACTACGGCGTCCGGCCGTAACGTACGCTAGGAGCAGACGAGGGCCGGTGCGGCCCCCGAGGAAACGTTCACGACGCGTGCAGCGGTCCTTGCTGGCGTTCGAGCTTCCTGCGCCGAGGAGGTTCACCGTCCAGCCAAGGTGAGAACGCCCCAGAGGAACGGAGCTACCCCATGACCCCAACCAGCACCCCGAAGATCGTCTGGACCAAGGTGGACGAAGCGCCCGCACTGGCGACGTACTCGTTGCTTCCCATCGTGGAGACGTTCGCGAAGGCCGCCGGCGTCGCCGTCGAGACGCGCGATATCTCGTTGGCGGGCCGGATCCTGGCCAAGTTCCCCGAACGCCTTGGCGACGATCAGCGCGTGAGTGACGACCTCGCGTACCTTGGGGAACTGGTCACCAAACCGGAAGCGAACATCGTCAAGCTGCCCAACGTCAGCGCCTCCATGCCGCAGCTCAAGGCGGCCATCAAGGAACTACAGGGCAAGGGCTACGACCTGCCCGACTACCCCGACGAGCCCGCGAACGACCAGGAACGCGACGTGCAGGCGCGCTACGACCGCGTCAAGGGCAGCGCCGTCAACCCGGTGTTGCGCGAAGGCAACGCCGACCGTCGGGCGCCGGCCTCGGTGAAGGCGTTCGCGCGCAACCATCCGCACTCGATGGGGGAGTGGAGCGCCGATTCGAAGTCGCACGTGGCGCATATGACCACCGGGGACCTGCGCGCGAACGAGGTGGCCCATACGGTCACCGATGCGAACGCCGGCGATGCGCGGATCGAGCTCGTGGGCCAGGACGGCGCCACCACGGTGCTGAACCCGCGCGTGCCCATCGAGGCCGGTGAGGTCATCGACGCCGCCTACATGAGCCGCAACGCGTTGCGCTCCTTCCTGGCCGAGCAGGCCGAGGATGCCAAGCGGCAAGGGGTGCTGTTCTCGCTGCACCTCAAGGCCACCATGATGAAGGTGTCCGACCCGATCATCTTCGGTCACGCCGTGGAGGTGTTCTTCCAAGACGTGTTCGCCAAGCACGCGGCCACGTTCGAGGAACTGGGCGTGAACCCGAACGACGGCCTGGGCGACCTCTACGCCAAGCTCGAGACGCTGCCAGAAGCGCAGCGGAAGGAGATCGAAGCCGACCTGCGCGCCGCGCTGGACGACGGTCCGCCGATGGCGATGGTGAACTCGGACAAGGGCATCACCAACCTACACGTGCCCAGCGACGTGATCGTGGACGCGTCGATGCCGGCCGCCATCCGCACCTCGGGTCGCATGTGGGGCCCCGACGGCAAACTGCGCGACACCAAGTTCGTCATCCCGGACAGCGCCTACGCCGGCGTGTACCAGGCCATCATCGACGACTGCAAGGCGAACGGCGCGTTCGACCCGCGCACCATGGGCAGCGTGCCGAACGTCGGTCTGATGGCGCAGAAGGCCGAAGAGTACGGCTCGCACGACAAGACCTTCGAGGCGCCGCAAGCCGGCACGGTTCGCGTGGTGTCGGCGGCCGGAAACGTGCTGCTCCAGCGCGACGTCGAAGCGGGCGACATCTTCCGCATGTCCACCGTGAAGGACGCCGCCGTGCGCGACTGGGTGAAGCTGGCCGTCACCCGCGCCCGTGCCACCCGCACGCCGGCGGTGTTCTGGCTCGACCAGCACCGCCCGCACGACGCGCAAGTCATCACCAAGGTCGAGACGTACCTCGCCGATCACGACACGGAGGGGCTCGAGTTCCACGTGCTGTCGCCGGTGGAAGCGACGCGCTTCACCGTGAAGCGCCTGCGCCAGGGTCTTGACACCATCGCCGTGACCGGCAACGTGTTGCGCGACTACCTCACCGACCTGTTCCCCATCCTCGAGGTGGGCACCAGCGCCAAGATGCTGTCGATC
Organism: Trueperaceae bacterium; assembly: GCA_046484635.1. Lineage (GTDB taxonomy): Bacteria > Deinococcota > Deinococci > Deinococcales > Trueperaceae > CAZACZ01. The sequence continues at coordinate 8,510 of JAWOIL010000065.1, read as the reverse complement.
GTGCCCCTGATGGCGGGCGGAGGGTTGTTCGAGACGGGCGCCGGCGGCTCGGCGCCGAAGCACGTGCAGCAGTTCGTGCAGGAGGGCCACCTACGCTGGGACTCGCTGGGCGAGTTCCTGGCGCTGGCCGCGTCGCTCGAGCACCTGGCGAACGCTACCGGCAACCGCCGCGCGCAGGTGCTGGCCGACGCGCTCGATCACGCCAACGCCCGCTACCTGGAGCGAAATCGCGCGCCCTCGCGCAAGGTCGGCGAGATCGACAACCGCGGTAGCCACTTCTACCTGGCCACGTACTGGGCCGACGAGCTGGCCGGCCAATCGGACGACCCGCAGCTTGCCGCGCGCTTCCGTCCCTTGGCCGACGCGCTGGCCGAGAACGAGAACGACATCGACGCCGAGCTGTTGGCGGCGCAAGGTTCGCCGGTGGACATCGGCGGCTACTACTGGCCCGATATCGAGAAGACGACGCGCGCGATGCGTCCGAGCGCGATCTTCAACCGGTCGTTGGACGACTTCGGGGCGTAGAGCAAGACGCACGACCAAGGAGGCACCATGGACGGACTCGAACGAGACCTCGCCGCAGGACGCCTGGAAGGGCACGCACCCCCATGCCTCTCGCTCTACCAGCAGACGCACCGGCACCACCCCGACAACCAGCAGGACCCCATCCGATTCCGGAACCTCGTGAAGGCACTGGAGGAGTCGTTGCTCCAGGCCTACGACAAGGACGTGGCCGAGCCGCTGCTGGCCCCGTTCCATGCTCTCGCGAACGACCGCGCCTTCTGGAACCATGCGCTCGATGGCCTAGCCGTGCTCGGAGCCAAGGGGTTCTTCCGCGCATACAAGCTGCAGCGTCCCGTTCACGAGCTGCACATCGTGGCGGACAGTTTCCACACCAAGCCGCTGTTGCGCATCGTCCAATCGGCGGATCGGTATCAGGTGCTCGGCCTGCGCCGGCACGAGATCAAGCTGTTCGAGGGCAACCGTGACCAGCTCGACGAGGTCGACCTGGCCGAAGGGGTGCCGCGCACCATCACGGAGGCGCTTGGGGACGAGTTGACCGAGCCGCACATGACGGTGGCGTCCTACGGCGGCGTCGGCAGGGGCCAGTCGGCGATGCACCACGGTCACGGTGGCAAGGCGGAGGAAGTGGACGCCGACGCGGAGCGGTTCTTCCGCGCCGTCGATCGGGCGATCCTGGAACAGCACTCGCAGCCGTCGGGCCTGCCGCTCATCCTGGCCAGCCTGCCGGAACATCACGCGCTGTTCCGGCGCGTCAGCCGTAACGGGAACTTGCTCGAGGACGCAATCGACGTCCACCCCGACGACCTGTCGCTCGACGAGCTAGGCGAGCGCGCATGGCAGGTCGTCGAGCCCGCCTACCGCGCGCGGTTGGCCGATTTGGCCGAGGAGTTCGGCAGCGCGATGCCGAATGGGCTCGCTGCCGACGACGTCGAGCAGGTCGCGAAGGCGGTCGTGGAGGGGCGCGTGGCGAAGGTCCTGGTCGAGGCCGAACGCATGGTGCCCGGCCGGGTCGATGCGGCCACCGGCGCGATCATGTCGGGTGACGAGGTCGACCCGGAAGTGGACGATGTGCTCGACGACGTGGCCTCGCTGGCCTCGAAGCTGGGGGCGCAGGTCGTCGTCGTTCCAGCAGACCAGATGCCGAGCGAGACGGGCATCGCCGCGATCTTCCGGTACTGACGCAGCGAGCGGACGAAGGGACGGCAGGCGCATGAAGGTACAGATCAACACGGACAGCAACATCGATGGCAACGAAACGCTGATCCAGCTGGCAGAGGGTGTGGTTCGGAACGCACTGGACCGCTTCAGCGCCAAGATCACGCGAGTGGAAGTGCACGTCAGCGACCAGAACAGCGACAAGAAGTCCGGCATGCGGGACATGCGCTGCATGATGGAGGCCCGTGTCAGCGGCCGGCAGCCCGTGGCCGTGACGCACGAGGCGGCGAGCCCCGAGGAAGCCATCGAGGGCGCGGCCGGCAAGCTCCAGCGGGCATTGGAGACCACGTTCGGGCGCATGGCGAACCGCTGAGCGACCGCGCCGTCGCCTGTCCGTCTTGACGGCGGGTGTCGGCGGCTTGTCTCGGCGAAGGGCGCCGGCGGCGTGTCCCGGCAGTACCGTGAGTTGCGGGATTCCGATCCGGAGCAACTCGACGTTCATCCGTATGCCAGGGTTCTCAGCTTGCGTTCGTCTAGGTTGGAGATGCAGCCGGAGCGGCCAGGCTCGAAGCATGGTCGCAGGACCCACGGGTCGACGGCCCTAGCCATGTCTCCAACGACGTCGAACGGCGCTTTGGCCGTCGGGACCCCGCAGGCAGCCGCGCAGCGGCATCGGGCCGTTGCGTGGGCCGGCCATGAGCGTCCGAAAGGACGCGGGAAGGACCCCGAGATGCGCGAGAAAGAGCTCTACCAACAGAAGATGGAAGCCAAGCTGCAGGAGTGGAAGGCCGAGGCGGAGAAGTTGCGGGCCAAGGCGGCCGGCGCGGATGCCGACGCCAAGCTCGAAGCCAACCGGAAGGCCGAGGAGCTGGACCGGAAGATCGCGACCGGCAACGAGCGCCTCGCCGAGATCCGCGAGGCCGGCGAGGACACCTGGGACTCGGTCAAGGCGCGCGTGGATAAGGCGTGGGACACCCTCACGTCCGAGGTGCGCGAGCTGGCTGGGAAGATCGGGCGCTAAGCAGCGCGCACCGCAGGCGCTCCGCCCACCCCTTCCAACGCATGCACGGCGTGATCCGCGGCGACATCGTCGCGGATCACGCGTCCTAGGCGCTGGGCGCCGGTTGCGAACGCCGGCTCGCTGAGAAGGCGGCGCACGGCGGCGGCGATGCGTTCCGGCGCGGCCGTCGGCTTGAGGCGAAGACCTGCTCCGCGCGCGACCACGCGCGCGGCGTTGTCGTCTTGGTCGCGGCCCATCGGTAGGCACAACACCGGCAGGTCGTGGGCCAGCGCCCGGATGACCGTGCCGTGGCCGGCGTGCGTGATGACGGCGGCGGCGTGAGGGAACACCGCGCCGTGCGGCGCGGAGCGCACCACGCGCACGTTGTCCGGGACGCCTTCGAAGGCGCCGTCGAGGGCGGGGCCGTGCGTCACCAGGCCGCGAACCTCGAGCGTGCCGAGCGCGCGGATGATGCGCTCGAGGGTGGCGCGTTGGTTCTGGAAGGTGCTCGACAAGCTCGCCACCACCAAGGGGCGATCGTCGTCGGCCGACCAGGGAGCCTGCCACGCATCCAGGTCGATCTCGGTCCAGTCCGGGTCGTCGATGACGGGCCCGACGTAGCGCGCGTTGGCCGGCAGCGGCATGATCGGGAAGTCGAACGCGGTGCTCGTCTGGATGAGCCGCAGGTCCGCCAGGTGGTACTGGTCGACGATCTCCCGCGCCGAGCGCAGCGGCGCCAAGCCGAGCGCCTGGCGCGCCTCGTTGAACGCCCGGAGGTAGCCGCCGATGGTCTTCAGGAACACGGCGTTGAAGAGGCCGTCCCGCACCCGACCCAACACGTCGTTGCGCGGAAGGAAACCGGCGCCGGCGGCGGGCTTTCCCGGGCCGGGCAGGTACTCGGGGGTGTGGAACAGCACCACGCGCGGCACGCCGGCGGCCTCGGACGCGACCAGGGCGGCGATCATGAGATGGTCGACGACCACGGCGTCGGTCGGTTCGGCCAGGATGGCGCGATACGTCTCTTCGGCCACGATACGTGCAGGGCCGAACATGACCCGATCGAAGGAGCGCTTGAGCGCGGCGATGGGCGACTTCGCCTCGAAGTCGTCGAGCAAGGGTTGGTGGCGGTCCTGGCGGGTGAAGTGCCGAGTGAAGGCGATGAACTCGGCGCCGATGCCGCGCACGGTGTCCTCCAGGCACGGCTCCGTGAGCACGCGCACGCGGTGGCCCCGGGCGGCCAACCTCCGCGCCACGCCCAGGACGGCAGGCACGTTGCCTCCGCCTTCCCAGGTCACGAACAAGTACGAGCGGTAGATGCCCATGGCTTCCCTCATTCCCGTGGATGCGTCAGCCCGTCCACGAGGGCGCGAACCGCCTGCAACGCCTCGGTGGTGGAACGGCCGAGGTCGCGTCGCAGGAGCTTCCAGAGGTACAGGTCGGTGGCCGCCACGAAGGCGTCCACGTGCGTGGCGTAGCGGTTCGACGTGGCGGCCGGCAGGTACGGCGCGAACACGCGCTCGCACCACGCGCGGTGCTCGGCTCTGCCGGCGTCGGTGATCGCCTTGGCGGCGGGGTAGTGCTCCTGGAGGTCGAGGGTGCGCATGACGGCGTCACCGACCTGCTCGTAGTGCTCGAACAGGACGTCGAGCGCCGCGCGCACGTCACCCGCCGGCGCCTGGGCGCGGTGCGCGACGATCGCCGCGGTGTCGGAGCGGATGCATGCGTCGATCACACCGTCCTTCGAACCGAAGCGGCGGATGACGGTCTGGACCGTCACGCCGGCGCGCTCCGCGATCATCTGCAGGGTGACGTCGTCGAGCGCATGCTCGCGCCACAGGTCGACGGTCGCGTTCAGGATGTTCCGCGCCGTGCGCTCGGCCGCCTCGGCACGGGCCCGCATGCGGTAGGTACGCGTGCCGGCTTCGCGCGTCATATTCATGTTAGTGAGACTAAACTGAAATGGTCGGTCCGTCAATGGCAGCGGTACGTCGCCGGTCGGGTGGGCCGGCGTGGCCACGCACCTGCCCCATCGTCATGCCCTGTCGTCGCGCTGTGTCGTCGCGCTGTGTCGTCGCGCTGTGTCGTCGCGCTGTGTCGTCGCGCCGTGCCCACGTGCCCTATCGTGAGGCAAGCGCCTTCGACGGGCGCGCGCGACGAACGAGGCGAAGCATGAGAGAGTTCAACGGCGCGATGCTGCAGGCCTTCCACTGGTACACGCCGGCGGACGGCACGCTCTGGAACCAACTGGTCGAAGAGGCGCCGGCCCTGGCGGCGGCCGGCGTCACCTCGCTGTGGCTGCCGCCCGCCTACAAGGGCGCCGGCGGTGGCCTCGACACCGGTTACGGCGCCTACGACCTGTTCGACCTCGGGGAGTTCGACCAGAAGGGCTCGGTGCGAACCAAGTACGGCACCCGCGACGAGTACCTGCGCGCCATCGAGGCCGCCCACGCCGCCGGCATCGAGGTGTACGCCGACGTCGTCATGAGCCACAAGATGGGCGGCGACGAGCAAGAGGAGTTCCAGGCCACGCCCTTCGACCCGAACGACCGCACCCAGCCGATCGGCGAGCTACGGCCCATCAAGGCTTGGACGCACTTCACCTTCCCCGGGCGGGGAGAACGCTACTCGACGCTGAAGTGGCACTGGTGGCACTTCAACGCCGTCGACGCCAACGCCAACGACCCGGACGCGCACGCGATCTACCTCTTCGAAGGCAAGCGCTTCCACGAGGACGTCGACCTGGAGAAGGGCAACTACGACTACTTGATGGGGTGCAACCTCGACCTCGACAACCCCGACGTGCGCACCGAGCTGTTCCACTGGGGCGAGTGGTACGTGAAGACCACTGGCGTCGACGGGTTCCGCTTCGACGCCGCCAAGCACGTCAAGGCCGGGTTCTTCGCCGAGTGGCTGGATCACGTGCGGCACGTCACCGAGCGCGAGCTGTTCGCGGTGGGCGAGTACTGGTCGCCCGAGCGTGGCGCGCACGAACACTTCCTGGAGAAGACCGGCGGCAAGGTGATGCTGTTCGACGCCGGCCTGCAACACGCCTTCGCGGTCGCCAGCCGTTCCGGCAACGACTACGATCTCCGCACCATCTTCGACGCCAGCCTGGTCGGCCACAACCCGGACGCGGCCGTGACGCTGGTAGCGAACCACGACACGCAAGCCCTGCAGGCGCTCGAGTCGGTAGTCGAACCGTGGTTCACGCCGCTGGCGTACGCGTTGATCCTGCTACGGCGGGGCGGCTACCCTTGTATCTTCGCCGCCGACTACTACGGCGCCGAGTACACCGACCGCGGCCGCGACGGGAACGAACATCACGTCGTCATCCCCAGTCATCGCTGGATGATCGACCGCTTCTTGGCCGCCCGCCGCACGCAAGCGTACGGCGACCAGGTGGACTACTTGGACCACGCGAACTGCATCGGCTGGACGCGGCTCGGCTCGAGCGAGCATCCGGGCGGCCTGGCCGCGCTGCTCAGCAACGGCGACGCGGGCGTGAAGGCGATGCAGGTGGTGCCGCACACGACCTACGTCGACCTGACCGAGCACGTCGAGGAAGAGGTGCGAACCGACGCCGACGGATGGGCGGAGTTCCGCTGCCCGGCGGGGTCCGTGTCGGTGTGGGTGCCGTCCTCGATGTGACGTGCAAGGATGGACGAGCAATGACAGCGTGAGATGGCGGTGCCCGCCGGCCCGAGTCGGCGGCCCGCCGAACGTCGACCGCGGTTCGAGCCGGCCAGGACCTTGCCGTCGTGGCTCGTCCGCACGCAATGGCATCACGGAACCGTCCAGAGGAGCCCGGCATGAACATGCGAACGGTAGACGGCAGCGACATCGATCTGACAGCGGCCACGCTCGAGGGTCTCAGGTTGCGCCTCAAGGGGCCGGTCGTGCTGCCGGGCGACGCCGGTTACGAGGAGTGCCGTACCGTCTGGAACGCCATGATCGAAAGGTCGCCGGGCCTCGTGGTGCGTTGCCTCGGCACCGCGGACGTGATCGCATGTGTGCAGTTCGCACGCGAGCACCGGCTGCTGCTTTGCATCAAGGGGGGCGGGCACAACATCGCGGGCTTGGCCACGGCCGATGGTGCGCTGATGCTCGACCTGTCCCTGATGCGCGGCGTCTGGGTCGACCCGCAGGAACGGCTGGCACACGCTCAGGCAGGTTGCTTGCTGGGCGACGTGGACAGGGAAACGCAAGTGCACGGCCTTGCCGCCGTACTCGGGTTCGTCTCCGCGACAGGGATCGCGGGCCTCACGTTGGGCGGCGGGTTCGGGTACCTGACGCGGCGCTGGGGTTGGACGACCGACAACGTGGTGGGGATGGACGTCGTCACGGCCGAGGGACGCCTGGTTCGCGCATCGATCGAAGAGAACCCTGACCTGTTCTGGGGGCTGCGTGGTGGTGGCGGCAACTTCGGTGTCGTGACCGGCATCGACTACGCGCTGCACCCCGTCGGTCCGGAGGTCGTCGGCGGCGTCGTGGCATGGCCCGCCAGCGAGGCCCCGAAGGTGTTGGAGCTGTTCCGCACGCTGGCCGAGGAGGCACCGGAAGATCTGACGCTCGTCGCGATGTTGCGCCCGGCGCCTCCCGCGCCCTGGCTTCCGGCAGACGTGCACGGAACGCCGATCGTGGGCATCCTCGCTTGCCACAGCGGGAACTCCGCAGAGGGGGAAAGGATCATCGACGCCATCAAGGCGTTCGGCGACCCGGTGGGGGACGTTCTGATGCGCCGGCCGTACACCCAATTGCAGGCGATCCTCGATGGGACGCAACCGAAGGGCCGTCGCAGCTACTGGAAGAGCGAGTTCTCCCCAGGCATCGAGGCAGAGATGTGCGACGCGCTCATGGCGCACGCCGCCAAGGTCCGCTCACCCCACTCGACGATGGTCATCTTCCAGATCGAGGGGGCCCTGAACCGGCTGGAGAACGACCATTCTGCCGTAGGCAACCGGGACGCGAGGTTCGTGACGGTCATCGGCGGATCGTGGGAGCGAGCGGACGACGACGCCGTGAACGTCGCGTGGGTGCGCGAGGCCTGGGACGACGTGCGGCAGTTCTCGACCGGCGGAACCTACATCAACTTCCTGACCGCCGACGAAGGTCCCGAGCGGACCGATGCGGCGCTGGGCCGGAACCTGGCCGGTCTCGCGGAAGTGAAGGCGCGATGGGATCCGGACAACGTGTTCCGCACGAACCGGAACATCGCGCCCGCGTGACGATCGGGGGTGGTTCGTGCATGTCCAGCCACGAAGCGGTCAAGATCCAAGTCGTGTTCAACAACGTGCCGTACCGGGATGGGTTGACGACGAGTTGGGGGTTCTCGTGTTGGATCGATGGCTTGGGCCGGACCGTCCTCTTCGACACCGGTGACGACGGCGACGTCCTGCTCGGGAACTTAGGGCGGCTCGGCCTCGAAGTGGGGTCGGTCGACACGGTCGTGCTGTCGCACCACCATCAGGACCACGTCGGGGGCCTGCCGGCGTTCCTCGCCCGCAACGCGAACGTGGTCGTGATGATGCCGGCTTCGTTCCCCACGTCGTTCCGGGCCGAAGTCGAGGCCGCCGGCGCCACCGTCGAGACGGTGTCTGGACCACGCCGGTTGTTCGACGGCATGTACTCGACCGGCGAGATGGGACGGGAGATCCGGGAGCACGCGCTGATCCTCGACGTGCCTGGTGGACTCGTCGTGATCACCGGCTGCGCCCATCCGAACGTGGCCGACATGGCCGAGAAGGCGAGAACGCAGCTCGGCAAGAACGTCCAGTTGCTGATGGGCGGGTTCCACCTCGGCAGCGCGAGCCACGCCGAGGTCGAGGAGATC
>JAWOIL010000017.1:0-2836 GCA_046484635.1 Trueperaceae bacterium | reverse complement strand
GACGACGACGACCACGACCACGACGGGTGAACGCCCGGGCGTGAAGCGATGGTTCCAGGCCTAGCCTACCCACGCACTGCCTCTGGGCGCGACCGCCCGCGGTCCCACGCTCACCCATGATCGAGGACTGCGGCGTCCCCTGCCCGAATTGAGGCGGTGTCGCCGAACGCGAACGGCCTTCTCTCCGGCTGTGGCACGGATCATCCCGTGACCGTCGCGAGGGTGGCCGTTTGCAGGAGCCCCGCGCGTACCATCACGAAGTCGACCAGTAACGGAACGGGATCGAAGCCGACCACGTTCGGCGCGTCGGCCACGAAGTTCGACAGGGCATTGATGTCGTAGTAGTAGCGCTCGCCGTCGCGTTCACTGACCAGGTACTCGACGCCGCCCACCTCGATGCCGGCGGCCGCGGTGATGCGCTGGACGGTCGCGATCGCTTCGGCGGTCGGCGTGAAACCCTCCACCGGCACACCGCGCCCTGACACTCCATCGGCTGCGCCCTGGGCCGCCACGCCAAGCCCGGCCTGCGGTACCTGGCAGTAGTCCGCCGGGCACAGGTTGAAGCTGTCGGGCGACTGCAGGTGCAGCTTGATGGCGTACAGGAAGCGCCCATCGAGCACCTCGACCCGCACGATGCTGCCCTCCCGGGGTGTGTGGTACTCCTGCACCAACGCGGTGCCGTCAAGGCCGAGATCGATCTCGCCCGCTTCCGCCGCTGCGCGCAGCTCGGCGTCGTCGTCGAACTTTCGGATGCCTGCCCCGCTGCCGCCGATGTTCGGTTTCACCACCAGCGGGTAGGAGAGTTGCTGGGCCGCTACCACCGTTTGCGCGACGTGGTTGATGACTCGCGTCCTGGGACAGCGGACGTCGAGCCGCGCCAGTAGTCCCAACTGCCGGGCCTTGGAGAACTCGTAGGTGTACGGGCGGTATCCGTTGAGGACGTTGGCGCCGATGCTCTCGAGGTGAGCCAGGTAGTCGAGCGTGTAATGGATGGCGTGTCCGTGACCACGCGCGAAGGCCGAGGGACTCATGCGGTTGAAGAGGAGCGCGTAAGGGCTCTCTCGCTCCCCTGGATCGAAGCCGTGGCGGTTCGCCAACAGCCGCTCGTAGGCGACGCCGCGACGGTCGAACTCGGCGAACATTGCCTCGAACCACTCGAGATGTTCGTAGAAGACTCCGATGGTGCGATCCTCACGCCCGCGGTGATCCATCCTGGGCTCCCTCCTTGTGGTGAATCGTGGCCGGAATGTAACAACCACCGACGCGAAGCCGCGTCGCGCTGTTGACACGCACCGGTGCAGCGGATGTCGAGCGCCGGCTCGAGGGGATCGGCAGCGGTGGAGGCTCCGGACCGAGCCGATGTGGAGACGCGCGACCATGAAGACCCGGATGCGCCAAGCACCCCGGCCAGGCACGCTTCGGCCGCCGGCCCCTGTCGGACCCCGGGTGAGGCTCTCGCGGTCCGCGATCGGTTCAAGGTCCCGCGCTACCGGCCTCGACACCGGTCATCGTCCGCTCGACCAGGCCGCGCAGCGTGACCTCGGCGATTTCGCCGGTCTTATGCCCTACGATGCGGCCGGAGGCGTCCACGAAGAACGTGGTCGGCAACCCGAACAGCCGCAGCGGGTCCATCATCGTCCCCGACGCCCAGCGCCACGGCGACCAGCAACCACTGTCCGACGACCATCCGTCGTATCGCGCTCATCGGAGGAAGATCCCGGTGGCCGGCTCGCACCGCCCGTCGATCGGCGCCGCGGCGCCGGAGACGAGGCAGGCGCGCGAGAACCCCACGAACCGGACGTCGGGCGCACAGGACGTCTCCAGCAGTGCGACGATCGTGAAGCCCACCGCCGCGAACCGGGGCAGCGTACACGGAGCTGCGTGCAGCCCCGTCATCTCAGCAGCGCCTCGATGTTCTGCTCGATCGCCTCGCTGCTGATCTCCCCACTGTGCTTGTAGTAGAGCGTGCCGTCCGGGCGGAGGAAATACGTCTCCGGCACCCCGAAGACCCCCCAATCGATGCCGATGAGCCCCTTCGGATCGCTCACCGAGGGAAAGCGCTTGTCGAAGCGCTCGACGAACGTCTGGGCATCCTCCGTGCCATCCTGGAAGTTGAGGCCGATGATCACGGCACGCCCTTGGTACCGCTCCCACGCCTCTTTCCAACGAGGCGCCTCGTTCCAACAGGCCGGGATGCACCAGGAGGCCCACACGTTCACGACGACGGGCATACCGCGGTTCAGGTAGTCCGAGAGGCGCAGGACGGGGCCGTATTCCTCCACGTAACGTGGCAGGACCGGCGCCTCGAAGTCCGGCATCAAGCGTCCGATCCGCCCCTCGACCGCGCGCGGGTCGCTCGGGCGCAACCCGAACGCGAACAACGCGGCGAGGGCAGCCACCACCACCACGACGATGAGTGTGCGTCTCACGTGACGCGCCCGCCCGACGACGACGTCGGAAGGCGCACGCTCGCACGTGCGTTCGAAGGTGTCCACGCCATGGCCGGAACCGTATCACCGGCTCGTTAAGTTCGCGTAACGCCTTTCGCCGCCCGCCCGCGGTGCCCTGGCTACTACCGCGACCGAGGCCGCCTTCGCGCTGCCTACCCGTCGACGGCGATCGTGCTTCTCACAAATGACGCGCCACCGCAATTGCTTCGTGCATGGTACGCGGCCGGAGCGTCGTTCGCGCTCCCGCTGGCCGCGCCGTCTGATCGACTCCGCCCGACGCCCACGCCTCGCCGTCTAGCTGCTCGCCCAGGCCATCGTGCTCATTGGTCTGGCCCTAGGGGCGTTCATGTCTCTAGCGATACTTCAACCCGCTCGGAAGTCAGGAC
>JAWOIL010000225.1:0-22374 GCA_046484635.1 Trueperaceae bacterium | reverse complement strand
GGTTCCTTGAGGCGAGCCGCTCTCCTCGAGGTGCCCCAAGGAGCAGCATCCGGTACGGGACGCGCCGCCCGGGTCTCGTAGCCCCCTACTCCCCGTGCAGGAGGGCGCGCTCCGCGCGGTCCAAGCGTACTTCCAGGTTCGCCACGCGTTCCTCGAGCGCCGACACGGCCGCGCGCAGCCCGCGGTCGGCGTCCGCGCCGTGCACCGTGGTCGGCTCGGTCGGTTCGTCGCCCTCCAACGCACTTTGCGGACGCGCGCGAAGGCGCGGCTGGAGCCGTTGCTCGTCGATGCCGAGCGTGTGGTTCCAACGGTCCTGACTCTGCCCGGGGTTCCGCCCCAAGTTCTTCACCAGCGGCACCTTGCGAGTCGCCAACGAGGCCAGCACCGCCTCCGTCGACCCCACGCTCTCGAACGTCGAAGCGCCGCCCTCGAGGTAGCGTTCCGTCCTGCTCCTGAGTTCACCTGGCGTCTGCGGACCACGCAGCATCAGCACCGACAGAAGCGCGAGTTCGCGTGCATCGACCTCCAACGCCTGCAGCAGGCGATGCCGGTGCTTCGGCACGCGGTCGGTGACCTCCTGAACGGTGGCCGCGAGGCCGCGGTCGCGCAGCCGTTGCACGGCCTCCATCACGTCCTGCAGGTGGTAGTCCGTAAGGGGCTCGCGGCTGGTCTTCTGGTTGCACGCCGTGACGAGCGCCTGATTGGACAGCGGGTACGCCTCGGGAGTGGTGCGCTCCTTCTCGACCAACGCACCGAGCACGCGGATCTCGATGTCGGATAACGGCATGGCGCTCAGAATAGTACGCGCTCTGCGCGGGCGCGAGAAGCTTCGGCGCCTCGCCGAGACGACGAACGGCCCGTGCGAAGGGCGCGGTTCACGCCAAGTGCTGCCGGTTCAAGCGCGACGTTGGTCAGCCAGCTCGGATCGCGGCGACGAGACGCCGAGCGGCGGCGCGGGCGCTCCTCACGGTGTCGTTCAGGCCAAGGCCATCGTAGGCGTTGCCGGCCAACTCGAAGCGCGGCAAGCGCTGGACGGCGGCGCGGGCGGCGGCCACGCGCTGTTGGTGACCCAAGGTGTACTGCGGGATCCCGCGCTCCCAGGTCACGACGTGGGCGAAAGCCGGTTCGTCGCGGACGCCGAGCAGCGCACGCAAGTCCTGGAGCACGGCGTCGATCGCGTCGTCTTCGTCCAAGTCGACGAAACCCGGGTCGAGCGCGCCGCCCGCGACCGCCCGGATCAACACGTGACCCTCCGGCGCTTGCTGCGGGAAGAGCGTCGACGCCCATTGGCACCCCAACACCCGCACACCCTGGCCACGGGCCGCCAAGAACCCGAAGCCGTCGAGCGGTTCCGTCAACGCGGAGCGCTTGAAGCCGAGTGCGACCACACGCACGCCGGCGTAAGGGATGGCCGCCAGCGCCGACACGGCCGCCGGCGCAGCGGATCGAGCCAGATCCGCCGCCACGTAGGCGGGGGCAGCCAACACCAGGGCGTCGGTCACCACCTCGCTTCCGTCGGCGACGCGCACGCTCCAGCCATCGCCGCGACCGGGTGTCACCCCGACGACTTCCGCCCCCAGACGAACCCGGCCGGCGAGTTGCTCGTGCAGCGCTTCCGCCAGACGGCCGGCGCCCCCTTGGAAGCTGGTGAGCCTTCCGGCGGGACCCGCCGGCCCAGCGCTCCGTGGACCCGCCCCTCGGCCTCGTCGCGCCGCCCGCCGCTGGGCAAGCATCCCGCGAACCAGCCCACCGTGCTCGGCTTCGAGCCGGACCATGCGGGGGAAGAGCGCAGCCATGCTCGTGGTTCGGGCGTCCCCCGCGCTGATGCCGGCGACGAGCGGCGCCACGAACGCATCTGCGAACCCCGTTCCTAGCCGGCGCGCCGCGAAGGCGTAAGCGCTCTCGTCGGAGACGTCGCGACCACTGCGCGGAGCGCGAGCGACGAACGGCTCCAGGGCGATGCGCGCCTTGGCGCCCAACCCAAGAAGCGGCGAGCGCAGCATTGCGGCGGGCCCCATGGGCGCCGGATGGAGTTCGCCGGAGCGCACCAGATATCGACGGCGGGCGGCGTCTCCGGCTTCCTTCAGCTCGTCCTGCAAGCCGAGTTCCACGGCGAGGTCCAGCGCATCCGTCGGTCGGTTCAGGAACCCGGCCGGACCGGTATCGACCCGATATCCCGCTACCTGAACGGTACGCGCCGTGCCGCCGGGCTCGGCTTCACGCTCGAACACCGTGACCTCGGCCTCCGGAGCCAGGCGCAGCAAGTCGTACGCTGCCGAGAGCCCCGCAACGCCACCGCCGATCACGGTGAAGCGCACTCCGCTCACACCGTCCGTGAGAAGCGCGCCTCGCCCGCGCGGGCGCGGGTGTAGCGGTCGAACACCATCGCGACGTTGCGAGGCAGCATGCGCCCCAATTCTGTAGCTACGAAGCCGTCATCTCCGAACTGGATCAGGCCTTCGCGCGCCAAGGCGGCGAGGTCCTCCAGCTCGGCTGCGAACGTATCGTCGAAGTCGATCGCGAATCGCGAGGCAACGTCGCTGCGCGATACGCGGAAGTGGCACATCCACTCGCGGATGAGGTGCTGCCGCACGCGGTCGTCGTCGCTCAGCCGCCAACCGCGCGCCACCGGCAACCGACCGGCGTCGATCGCGTCGAGGTAGCGATTGAGCTTCTTCTCGTTCTGCACGTACGCGCCACCCACTTCGCCGATGCCCGACATGCCGAACGCCACCATCTCCGGCGCTCTGGCGGTCGTGTAGCCCATGAAGTTGCGCCACAACCTGCCTTCGGCCTGCGCCACGCATAGCTCGTCGTCGGGCAGCGCGAAGTGATCCATGCCGACGTCGAGGTAGCCGGCCTGCGTCAGGCGCTCGCGCGCGAGCAGGAGCAACTCGAGCTTCTCGTCTCCGGTTGGCATCGCCTCTTGCGGCAGGTGCTTCTGGTGCGCATGCATCCACGGAACGTAGGCGAACGAGTAGATCGCCATGCGTTCCGGGCGAAGCCCGATCACGTGCTCCAGCGTTCGCTCCATCGTCGTGGCCGTCTGGTGCGGCAGACCGTAGATCAGGTCGAGGTTGATCGAGCCGACACCGAGCGTGCGCGCGAATCGCATCGACGCGTGCGTGGCACCGACGCTCTGCTCGCGGTGGATCGTCCGCTGTACCAACGGCTCGAAGTCTTGCACGCCGAACGACAGCCGGTTGACGCCGGCTGCTGCGAGGGCTTCGAGGTGTGCTTCGGTCGTCACCCGCGGGTCGACCTCGACCGCGATCTCGGCGTTCGGGAGCATGGTGAACGCTTCTCGCAAGCGCGCGAACAAGTGCGTCAGTCGCTCCGGGGAGAAGTACGTAGGCGTCCCACCGCCGAGGTGGAGCTGCGCCACGCCTCTGCGATCGCCCAGATGATGGGTGACGATCGCGATCTCGCGCTCGAGCCGCTCCAAGTACCGACCCGCAGGCTCGGCATGCCGAGTGACGACGACGTTGCAGGCGCAGTACAGGCAACGCTCCGCGCAGAACGGCAAGTGCACGTAGAGCGACAAGGGCTCCTTCGGCGACGCCGCAGCGCGCGCAAGCGCGTCGACGTAAGCACCTTCGTCGAACGCTTCGGTGAACTCCAGCGCCGTCGGGTACGAGGTGTACCGCGGCCCGGGTCGATCGTGGCGCCGCAGGAGCTGGGCGACATCGGCCACGCTCGTCGCTTCCTTCGGCGCTCGTCGATCCTGCCGGGCGTGCCCTTCAGGGTTCATCCCCGAATCCTCCCAGCCGCCGCATACACGCAGGAAGGGGCGTTCGTCCCGGTGATGCGCGGCGTTGTGTCAGGATGGCGCCGTGCCGCACCGACTGGTTGGAGATCCTGCCACCCTCCCACGGGTGGATGGAGCGCACCGCGAGCTGTGGGAGCCGCTTTGGAAGCTACGTATCTCGTTGCAGGACGTCGAAGTCGAGCTGTTGCGAACGCCCGACCTACGGAGATTGCACTACCTGCGGCACAACGGCAGCGCCTACGTGGCTACCGCCCATACGTACAGCCGCTTGCAGCACACGCTCGGCGTCTTCGCGCTCGTCGCCCACCTCCGGCAGGATGACACGGTCCTGCGGGTGGCTGCGCTGTTGCACGACGTCGGCCACGCCCCTTTCAGCCACACGCTGGAGACGATCGATGGCGTGGACCATCATGCGTGGACGGCGAAGCGCGTGCGGTCGTCGAGCATCGCGGGCGTCCTCGCGCGGCACGCCATCGTCCCCGATGACGTGCTGCAGCTCGTCGACGGTGAGCGGCACAGTCTGCTGCGCAACACGGACGCCAAATTGCAGTGTGACCACCTGGACTCCTTCGTCCGTAGTGCCGCCACGCGGGGGATCCTCGCATGGGATCCGCAGTGGCTGCTAAGCCGTCTCGTCGCTGACGAATTCGCGCTTCGGTTCGACACAGACGCCGCCGAGCTCATGGCCGAACTGATCGTCGAGGAGGCGGCGTTCCATCTGGGAGCTGCGAACATCGCCACCGGCGTCGCTCTCCGCGAGCTCGTTCGGGCCCTACTGGCCCGTGGGCAGACCACCCTCGACGAGTTGGCCGACATGACGGACGCTCGCTTGGAGACGCTCCTACTGGAACACCGCACGACCCGTGCCGGCGCCTGGCGGCTGTTCTACGAGCCGCACCGGTTGCGCGTGCGCACCATCGGAGAAGACGACGAAGGATCCGGTGCGGAACTCGATCCGACGATCCGGATCGACAGGCTCTACCTGGCCATGCCCCACGACGAACACGGGGGAATCCTGCGACGGTCGCTCCGGCTTCGGTCGCTCGTCGACGAGCTGGAGCGACGACTCGGTCGCTACGCCGTCGAGGGCCTACTCCCCCCGGAACCGGTTCCCCCCAGGAGATGATTCCCACCCGAACCGCGTCACGGCGAACGGCGCCAGGTCGTGGCGCGAATGCCCGTTCATCGCCAGGTCGGCCAGGATCTCGCCCAGCAGCGGGCCGAACTTGAACGCATGACCCGAACCGCCGCCAGCGAACACCACACGTTCATGGTCGGGATGGCAATCCAGCACGAACCGCTCGTCGGGTGTCTTGGTGTAGAGGCAGGTGACGGCGTCGACGACCTCCGCCCCGAGACCGGGTAAGAGCGTCCGCGCGGCTGCCACGGTGGCAGCGGCGCGCGCTTCGTCCACGTCGAAACGCCGCTCGTTCAACTCGATGGTGGGCGCGCCGGAGTGGTCCGACACCTTCACCGCACCGGGCCGTTCGAACATCGGGAAACCGTAGATGGAACCTGCGCCGTTCTCCCGGCGGTCGATGAACACCGGCATGCGGCCGCGGGCGAACGCGCGGGCGTCGTCACGGACGCGCACGTACAGCACCTGTTGATGCTCGACCCGTAGGGGTAGGTCGAGCCCGACCGCCA
This sequence comes from Trueperaceae bacterium, assembly GCA_046484635.1. Classification (GTDB taxonomy): domain Bacteria; phylum Deinococcota; class Deinococci; order Deinococcales; family Trueperaceae; genus CAZACZ01. The sequence continues at coordinate 16,958 of JAWOIL010000225.1, read as the reverse complement.
GGCGGGCCAGCCAGGGCCCGGCTGCTACCACCACCCGGCCGGCCGCGTACCGGCCGCGGTCGCTCACGACCTCGACGCCATCTTGCGCCGGCCGGACGTCCAGCACCGCCTCGCGTTCGCGCAGCACGGCACCGTCCGCGGCCGCTTCCGCCAGCATGGTGGCCAGGGCACGGGTGGCGGCGAGTATGCCGGCGTCCGCCTGGAACAGCACCTCGCTTCCCGCGGGGAACGCGAACGCCGGGAACCGCGCGCCGGCCTCGTCGGCGCCCAATCGTTCGCACGGTCGGCCCTCGGCGCGCAACGCCGCCTCGACCGCGTCGAGCTCTCCGCCGGCGGCGGTGCCGATGTCGATGCCACCCGTGCGCAGCAGCAGGCGCTCGCCGCTGCGCTCCTCGAGTTCGGTCCAAGCCGCGTCGGCGGCCACGGCAAGGCGCACGTGTCCGGCGTCTTCGTACGCGTGCCGGTAGATGCGCGAGCCGCCATGAGACGAGCCGCGCTCGTGCAGGAAGTCGAACTGTTCGAGCACCAACACGCTGCCACGCCGGGCGAGGTGCATGGCGGCCGCAGCGCCCATCACGCCGGTTCCGATGACGATGCTGTCGAAGGTCCGCATGGGCGAAGGGTACGACGCCTGGCGCTTGCGCATGGCACCGCCGGGGCGGTCCCGTTCGCGGACGCGTCCCGGTGGCGAGCGCGCCGACGTACCCTGTTGGCGTGCCCATCCGCGACGAGTTGATCGAACGCACCGTGCGGCAGTTGTCGGCCATGCTGGCGCGGTTGTTCCGTAGCCCTACCGCCGAAGACGCCACCGGCGTGGCGGACGTGATGCGTGCCGAGGGAATCACGGGCGAGCACCCCGCGGGCGCGCGCCTTCCGGACGAGGCGCGCGAGGAAGAGGTGGATCGAGCGCGCGAGGAACTCCGCACGCTCTACCGCAGCCACCTCGGCACGACGCCCGAGCTGCTCCACCGGCTCGACGCCGAGAACCTGCTCGACGTGCTGAGCAGTGCAGGCTCGGTCGACGGCGAGCGGGCGTACGTCGTGGCGGCGATGTTCAGCGCCGAGGCGCGCGTGGAGCTCGCGGGCGGCGCGGAAGCAGACGACGACCTCGTGCTCGACCTTCGAGAGCGCGCGCTGGACCTGATGCTGGAGGCCGCGCTTTCGGGCCTGGGAGAGGCCGACCTGCCGGCACGCATCGAGGCGCTGGCCGGTTCCGTGCCAGCGGAGAACCGGCGGCCGGTGACGTGGGAGCGTATGCACCGATACGAACACGAGCGGGGCGCGTACGCGCGCGCCGAGGACGCGTTGTTCGGGTGGCTCGACAGCCTAGAGCCGCAGAACGAGCCACGGAACGAGCCAGAGATCGAGCCAGAGATCGAGCCGAGGATCGAAGCGATGACCGGAGCCGAGATCGACACCGCCACCGCGCCCACCGCACCCGGGCCGATCGGCGCCGACCGGGCGGGTGCCGCGGCCGCTTCGTTCTACGACGACTTAGACGAGCGAACCGACGAGGAACTGCGGGCGGGCGGCCTGGAGCGCGAGGAGTTGGCCGAAGGGCGCGCGGACTTCTCGAGGCGCCTCCACGCCCTCGGTGTCCACCGCTAGCAGCGCGGCGGCGTTCGGTTCCGTCCGAGGGAAACGAACCGACCCGGGACGCAGCGTTGCGTCCCGGGTCGGCTTGCCTGGGCGGCGCCCACTCCACGCCGGTAGGTTCGGCCGGTGCAAGGGGTGCGCCAACCGCAGCGACCGCGTCGCCCCCGTCAGTCGACGTTCGCGAAGTCGCGGAAGACCAGGTGGTAGGCGTCGACGGACGGGTCGTAGATGGCTTCGAACGTCGTCGGGTAGGTTCCTCCTTCCGTGCTTGCGGGCACCGGCACCGGCAGGCCGAAGCTCTCGCGCCGGAGCATCGCGGCCTGCGTGACCATGGGCTCGACGAACACGAACGACCCGGCGTAATAGCCCCCGATCATGACCATGTCGAACGCCTGGGCGCGGAGCTCACCGTTGGCCTGGAACTCGCTGGCCGGCAAGGAGTGGAACCCCATCGCGGGCACGCAGAAGTCGATGGCGGGAGCTCCTGGCGGAACGGGCGGGAACCAGCCCGGCGCGACCTCTTCGGGGGCGACCTGGCTCAGGTCACTGCAGTCGATGGCGTCGGCATCGCTCCCGGACAGGGAGAAGAAGTGGAAGTCCCAGTGCGGCACACCGTAGCGCTGGTCGGGGAAGTGCCCCTGCGCCTCCCAGAAGAAGCCGGCGTGGTCGAGGAACGTCGTGTCTTGTACGACGGCAGGGAAGTCGATCCGGACGTCCGCGCTCGGCGTGTCGCGGTGATGCTCCGCCGGCGCGTCCTCCAGCACGGCCATCGGCAGCGTGATTCCCGCTTCGACGACCTGGCCATCGGCATCGAGCTTGGCCCAGCTGTTGATCTGCGCCCCGAACAGCGTGGCGTCGGCGCCCTCGACGAGCGTGGCCGTGTCTTGTGCCGAGGCGAGCGACGGCGCCGTTGCGACGAGCAGGGCGAACAGGGCGTTGCGCAAGGTTCTCTTCATGGTGCCTACCTTCCTAGGTGGGTCCGCGCGGCGGACCGTCGTGTCGGACGAGCGTTCCTGGAGGATGCCGGGAGCGCGCATACGCGGTCAGATGGCCGTCGCGAGGTGCGTGCCGGCGCGTGTTCCCTCGAGCAGGATTGGCAGCGGAGCGAGGATGGTGCGCTCACCGAACGGCGCTGCAGCGGGAGCGGCATCGGGAGCGGCCTCGGGCACCAGGGGACGTTCGAAGGTGCTCATCACGGTGTTGCTGGAGAACACCCCGACGAAGCGGAGCTTGCCGGTGCCGACGTTCCGAACGGAGTGGGGCACCATGGCGGGCACGAGCACAACGTCGCCTGCCGTGACCTCACCGCGCTCGTCCCCGAGCGTGACCCGACCGGTGCCCTGAAGGATCACCAGCAGCTCCTCGGCGCTGTCGGTGTGCGTGGGGAGGTGATCGCCTGGTTGGACCTCGACGTAGACACATGCGGTGTTCTTGTTGCCGGTCGCGGCCGAGAAGGGGAAGTCGGCCCTCACTCGAGCGGTCGGATCGTCGCGATTGTGGAATTCGGTCAGGTCGAGCATATGCAGGCTGCTGACGTTCACGGAGGTTCCTCCCTCGTGCCGAACATGAACTTCAGTGAACAGTGGTGTACACTGAGGCTCGGCAAGCCTAGCGCCTCCGGCGCGGTTTGTCAACTTGAGTGAACAATAGTGTTTACTGGAGGACGAGATGGCCCGCAAGTACGAGCTCAAGAAGCGCGCGCGAAGCCAAGAGCGGACGCGCCAGAAGATCGTGGAAGCCGCCGTGCAGCTGCATGGCTCCGTCGGCCCGGCGCGTACCACCATCAGCGCCATCGCCGAGAAGGCAGGCGTTCAGCGCCTCACCGTCTACCGCCACTTCCCGGACGAGCGCTCGATCTTCCGGGCATGCACGGGTCACTTCTTCGAGGTCCACCCGATGCCCGACGCCCAGGCGTGGCGCGCCATCGACGACCCGACCGAACGCCTTCGCCGTGGACTCACCGAGTTGTTCGACTACTGGCGGGAGCAAGAGACGATGTTCACGCTCGCCTACCGAGACGCGGACCTCACGCCGGAAGCGTTCGAAGTCTCCCCGTTCCCCGCCCGGTGGCAGGCGCTCCTCGATGCCCTGTGCGAAGGCCGACCCGGCAGCGGTGCACGAGGTGACGTCGAACGTGCCGCCCTGGCGCACGCGATCGACTTCCCCACCTGGCAATCCCTGGTGCGCCAGCACGGCCTGACGCACGAGCAAGCCATCGACTTGCTGGTCTGCGCGGTGGATTGCGGGGCCGACGCGTCCTAGCCTGGGACGGCTCGGTCGGCTCCATCCGATGCGGGGTCGGCGAGCGCCTACGGAGCGACCCGAGCGCTCAACCCCCTTCGCGCCGGTACGGTTTCAGGAGCGCGGTCGGGTAGTCCGCGTTCCGGCCCGCAAGGGCCAGCACCAGGATCGTCACCAAGTACGGTGTCGCGAGCAGCACCTCGTAGGGTATCGCCACGCCCTCGGCCTGCAGACGAAGTTGGAGCGCCTGCACGAACCCGAACAGCAGCGCGCCCAACAACACACGAACGGGCTTCCAGTTGCCGAAGATGACGATGGCGATGGCCACCCAGCCGCGCCCGGCGACGACACCGTGGGTGAACGCACCAAGCTGCGCGAGTGTGAGGTAGGCCCCGGCCAGCCCCATCGCGGCGCCGCCCAACAACAATGCTCGGTACCGAACCCCGGCCACGTCGACCCCTGCGACGTCGGCCGCTTCGGGGTTCTCCCCCACCGACCGCACGCGCAGGCCGAAGGCGGTCCGCCGCAGGAGCCACGCAGATAGCGGCACCAGAGCCAACGCCAAGAACGTCAGGCCGTACTGGCTGAGCAACGGCTCCAGCACGGTGCCCTGTGCGATGTGCCAGCGGTCGTACGAATCGGGCAGCGCAGGCGGCGTGGAAGCTCCGCCGTACAGCAGCCGGAAGAAGTAGAGCGCCAACCCCGTCGCCAGCAACGTGATGCCGAGCCCCGAGACGTGTTGGTCGAGACCCAACGTTACCGACAGCAAGCCCATCAGCGCCGCGAGCGCCGCGCCGGTGAGGACCGCCGCCAACAACCCAGCCTCGAGCGACCCCGTTCGGTGCGCCACTACGAACCCCGTGAACGCCGACAACAGCATGGTGCCCTCGATGCCGAGGTTGAGGATGCCGGCCCGTTCGACGAGCGCCTCGCCCAACGCGGCGAGCAAGATGGGCGTGGCGATGCGCAAGGTGGCTCCGAGTAGGACGAACGTCAGTTCCACCCGGGCACCTCCGTCGCAGAGGTCGCCGACGACTGCGCGTCGGGTTCTCTCGGCAAGCCGGAACTCGGCGAGGTTGGGTCGGAGTCGATCGCCGCCGGCGTGCTACCGGGCTCCCCGACGCGGCGCTTCGGTCGGTAGCGGTTCAGCAGCAGCACGGCCAGGGTCACCAAGAGCAAGGTGGCCTGCACGACCTGTCCGAGGTACGACGGGATTCCGAGGGTACGGCTGGCGCTCAGGGCGCCGACGTCGACGAGTGCGAGGAAGGCTGCGGCCAAGGTCACCCCGAGCGCGTGAAGACCGCCGAACGTGGCGACGATGATGCCGGTATAGCCGTAGCCTGGCGAGATTCCCTCGATGAGGTAGTGATGCAGCCCCGCCACCTCGCTGACACCGGCGATGCCCGCGACCGCTCCACTGAGCAAGGCAGCGGTGAGCACCGTGCGGTCGACGTCGATCCCCATGAACCGCGCCGCCTCGCGGCCGTGCCCGACCGCTCGCAGGTCCAACCCGAAGCGCATCTTCGCGAGCGCCCATCCCAGCAACACCACCAGCGTCAAGGCCACCAGCAGCCCAAAGTGCACGCGCGTGCGCGGCACCAGAACGGGGAACTGGGCGGCCACCGCGATGGCGGGCGAGCGCGGCCAGCCGCTGATCGGGTCTCGCCATGGGCCGTTCAGCATGGCGCTGACGAAGAAGAGCATGACGGAGTTGAGCAGCAGCGTCGTGACCACCTCGTCGACCTTCGCCCGCACCTTCAGCAGCGCCGGCCCGAGGGCCCAGAGCAAGCCCGCCAACGCGCCAGCTGCCAACATCACCGCGATCGCCAAGAAGGCGGGGAAACCTGCCAGCAACGGGCCGACCAACGCGGCGGCCATGGCGCCGGCGTAGAGCTGGCCGTCCGCACCGATGTTGTAGTAGCCGGCACGGAAGGCGACCGCCACTGCGACACCGGTGAGGAGCAACGGCGTCGCTTGCACCAGCACCTCGAATCGCGCGGTGCGGCGCGTCAACGGCCCGATCAGCATCTCGGTGAACACCTCGAGCGGGTTCGTGCCAGAAGCCAGGATGACCAGGGACGCCAAGGCGAACGTGACGACGATGGCGGCCACCGGCAGAAGTAGGCGCATCCACCACGGCGCCGTGCCGCGCTCGAACCTAAGCATGCATCGCCTCGAGGCGCTTGCCCGCCATCAACCAGCCGACGGTGCCCTCGTCCGCCTGCGCAACCGGAAGGTCGCCGACGATCTCGCCGGCGTACATCACCAGGATGCGGTCGGACAGGCGCAGCACCTCGTCGAGGTCCTCGGACACGAGCAGCACCGCGGCCCCGCGCTGCTTCTGCTCCAGCAGTCGCTCGTGCACGTACCGCGTCGCGCCGACGTCGAGCCCGCGCGTAGGTTGCGCGGCGACGACCAACCGAGGACGCCGCGTCAACGTGCGCGCCAGGATGAGCTTCTGAACGTTGCCGCCGGACAGGGTGCGAACCTTGTCGTGCGGCTTCGCCTTGATCTGGTAATCGCGGATGAGCTTCAGCGCGTCGGAGGTCATCTTCATGCGGTCGAGGTGGCCCCTCCGTGCGTAATCGGGCATGTGTTCGATCGCGAGGTTCTCTGCGACGCTGAGCTCCCCCACGACCGCCTGCATACGGTCCTCCGGGATCCGGCCCACGCCGAGTCGGGCCAGCAACCGCGGTGGCGCGTCGTGGATGGGCATGCCGGCCAATCGCACCTCGCCCGACCTGGGACGGAGCATCCCCGTCAGCACGCCAACGAGATCGCTCTGGCCGTTGCCCGCCACGGCGGCCACGCCCACCACCTCGCCGGCATGCAGCGTGAAACTGACGCCCCGTAGCGTCCGCACGCCACGCGCATCGACCCGCTCGACGTCACGCACCTCGAGCACGACGGGGCCGATACGGTCGTGATCCTGGCTGCGCACGACCGGGATGCTGTCGCGTCCGATCATCGCCCGCGCCAACGCTTGCTCGCTCGCTCCTTCGGTCGGACGCTCTCCAGCCACCTTGCCGTGGCGCAGCACCACGACGCGTTGGCTCACCCGGATCACTTCGGCCAACTTGTGCGTGATGATGACGACCGCGAGCCCTCGCTCGCGCAACCCGTCGAGCGTCGAGAACAGGCGCTCGGCATCTTGCGGCGTCAACACTGCGGTCGGTTCGTCGAGGATGAGGAGGCGACAATCCCGGTAGAGCGCCTTCAAGATCTCGACACGCTGCTGCTCGCCGACGGACAGGTCGCGCACGCGCGCCCGTGGGTCGACCTCGAGACCGAATCGCTCGGCCGTGGCGCGCACCGATGCCTCGAGCGCACGAAGATCGAGTCGGAACCCGCCTTCGCGGCCCAACACGACGTTCTCGGTCACGCTGAGGGAGGGCACCAGCGAGAAGTGTTGCGTCACCAAGCCGACGCCGAGGGCGATGGCGTCGGCGGGCGAGCGCAATTGCCGCGCCCGGCCCTGGATGATCAACTCGCCCTCGTCGGGCTGGTACATGCCGTACAGGATCTTGGTCAGCGTCGTCTTGCCGGCGCCGTTCTCTCCTAGCAGCGCGAGGATCTCGCCTTCGCGCACGTCGATGTCGACGGCATCGACCGCCACCAAGTCGCCGAAACGCTTGGTGACGCTCCGTACCTGCGCGAAGCTGGCAGGTCGATCCATCGGCAGCAGGACTCAGCGGACGCTGGTCGGTTGTTCCTCGTTGATCGGGACGCGGTACAGGCCGTCCAGGATCTCCTGCTCGCGTCGAAGAACGAGGGTGATCAGTTCAGGGTCCAGGCGCGCTTCGAAGCCATGCAGCGGCGCGAGGCTCGCGCCGCCCTTGGCCATCATCGAGAAGTCCTTCAGGTCCTGGGCCGTGTACGAGCCCTTGGCGACCTGGTCGATGATGTAGCGAACCGTGGGCTCCATGTGCCACACGGGACCGGTCACGACCGTGTCGGGCGCCAGCGCGTTCTGATCGGACATGGCGCCGAACGCCAACAGGCCGTGCTCCTGTGCTGCCTCGATCACGCCGAAGCGTTCCGCGAAGAGTACGTCGGCACCCGCGTCGATCTGCGCCAGCGCCGCCTCCTTGGCCGACGGCGGGTCGAACCACGAGTTGATGAAGCTCACCAGCACCTGCGCATCCGGATTCGACTCCTTCACCCCGACGATGAATGCGTTCACGATCCGGTTCACCTCGGGCACCGGGTACCCACCCACGACACCGACGATGCCAGTCTCGCTGGCCGCGCCGGCGATCAGGCCACTCAGGTAGGCGGGCTCGTGGATCCAGTTGTCGAAGACGGAGAAGTTCGGCTCCACCGGCCCGAGGCCGGAGCCGAACACGAACGCGGTGTCGGGGTAATCGCGCGCCACGCGGCGGACGGCTTCCTCGTTGCCGAACGCGTCACCGAAGATGATGTCGGGCGACGGATCCACCTCTTCGAGGACCTCGCGCAGCACCCGCTCCATGTCGCCGGAGTAGCCGATGTCGTCGACGAACTGGTAGACGATCAGGCCTTCGTTCTCGGCCCCACTGAGCGCAGTGTGGATGACGCCGTCCCACGGCTCTTCGATGGCGGTGGCGTAGGCGCCGAAGACGTAGAGCGGCTCCTGGGCAAGGGCAAAGCCGGCCAGCGAGCCCAGCAGCAGGCCGGCGGCCGTCAGGATCGTGAACGGGAGTCGTTTCATGGCCTCGTCCTTCCTTCCGACCGCGTGGTGCAGACGGTCGCGCAAGCATAGCAGGGGCACCAAGGCGGGCCGACGTTCGCAGCCGGCGCAGGTGTAGCGTGATGCACGGGAGGCCGACATGTCAGACGATCCGTCGGGAACGAGCGACCGCACCAACCATGGCCGTGAGCACGGCACCAACCATGGCCGTGAGCACGGCACCAACCAAGGCCGTGAGCACGGCACCAACCCGGAGGCAGACGACCTCACCATCTTCCGTCGCATGCTCGCCGTGGCCTTGGAAGAAGCGCGCCAGGGACTCGACGAAGGCGGCATCCCCATCGGCGCCGCGTTGTTCCGGAGCGACGGCACACTCCTCGGCCGCGGTCACAACCGCCGCGTGCAGGAGAACGATCCCAGCATCCACGGCGAGACCGACGCCTTCCGCAGAGCCGGCCGCCAGCGCAGCTATCGCGACACCGTCATGGTCACCACGCTGGAGCCTTGTTGGTACTGCAGCGGCTTGGTGAAGCAGTTCGGTATCGGCACGGTGGTGATCGGCGAGTCGCGCAACTTCGAGGGCGGCGCCGACTGGTTGCGCGAACAGGGCGTGCGCGTCATCGACCTCGACGACCCGGCCTGCGTGGAACTACTGGCCGGCTACATCGCCGCGCATCCCGACGTCTGGAACGAGGACATCGGCGAGTCGTGATCCCGGGTCGCAAGGGGCGCGGCGCGCTGCCCGGTGAGACGACCGGTCACGCGAGCCGCACGCGACCCCGCCGCGGCCGCCGACGGTTCACCCGTCGGAGCAAGCCGCCGACGACGATCAGTGTCGCGGCCACCACCAAGCCCACCGTGCCGCCGAAACGCGTGAGCAACCAGGTCGCGATGGCCAGCGCGGCGCCCATGACGGCATCGGGGTGCTTCACGACCGTCTTGGCGGCGAAGACCACGAACGGCTTGCGCGACAGCAGCGCCCGCGCGCCACGGCTGGCTGCCAGCCGCAGGCCGTCGGGGCCGCGCTCGAGCGCGGTTCGGTAGAGTGCATCGTCGGCGATACGCGCCACGCCCTTCCCTCCCCAACGGAGCGCCAGAAGCGGCGTGGTCGCTTGCTCTACGAAGCGCGCCACGTCCGCGACCTCCTCGGCGGAGTCGGCGTACGCGAGCGCCTTCGCGGCGTCACCGGGCCCGAGTTTGGCCGAGATGCGGCCCGCGTCCCCGAGCAAGTCGGCGAGCGGCTGCCAGGCGCGCCGACGCACCAGCGACGTGATGCTGCCCGCCAAGCGGTCCGTGATCGTGCCCGCCCGGCGAGCGACCTTCATCAGCGCCGTCCCCGCGTCGACGTGCGGGGCAACCGTCAACACCACACCGGCGGCAGACAACGCCACCAACACCGGATCGGTGTCTTCGCCTCGCACGAGATGCACCGCCTGGCGCGTCAGGTCACGCACGTCGCCGAACAGCACCAGGTCGCTTGCGATCGCGCAGCTCACGCTCGCGGCATCGTCGCCCACGCCGGTCCAGATGCCTATCGCACAGCGCCCGGCGATGGCCGGCACGCTGCGCCAGAGCGCCCTGGCACGTTCCGCCACCTCGATGCAGCCGCCTGCTTCTGCCACCTCGATCGCCTCTTGCACCGCCCCGGTTGCCAGCGCACGCTCGGCCTCCTCGCAGTACGAGTACGCCGGCAGGGCCTCGAGGTACGGACCGCTCCAGAACACCCACGCTTGAAAGACGAGCACGCCCACGCCAAGCAAGACGAGGGCGGCGCCGAGCGAGCGGCCGACGAAGCGCTTCACGGTTCCGAGCGTACGCGACGACGACCAGGTTCGATGACGCCTCGGGGTGGACGATCCCGGATGGGCGGAACCGGGCGTCCGTGTGCGTGCGGACCTACCGCGAATGAGAGGGTAGGTGCTCCCCCGCCAGCACGGCCACCGTCAGGCGGTTCTCCGCCGGAGGCAGCGGGCACAAGGCGTACGCGGTGTGCGCGCAAGGTGGGTGGTACGCGCGATGGAAGTCGACCACGGTGACGCCTCGCTCCGGCGCCGGGACCCGCAAGAACCGCCCTGCGCCGAACGTCCGGATGGCCGGGTTGGCCGCCCCGTTGGTGTCGTCTCGAAAGTTCACGAACAGGCCGTCGCCGGCAGCACTTGCGAGCAGTTCGTGCTCCTGGCCCCCTCGCGCCGACGACCCACTGCGGTCGTCAGTAATGGTATCATCTCATGATATCCTCTAGCGTCCCATCGTGCCAGCGCGTTCGGCGATCGACACGCCGGCGACCAGCACGCTGCACTGTGCTACTATTATGCAATATCAGTATTGGCTCGAAGGAGGGCGAGATGGCCCAGAACACGATGCGCCACCGCGGCTACACCGCGAAGATCACGTTCGACGAAGCGTCCGGGCGTTTGCTCGGCGACGTCGTCGACGTCGCTACACCCATCCGTTTCGAGGGGGGCAGCGTCGAAGGACTTCGGGCCGCGTTCGCGCGTGCCGTCGACGATTACGTGGCGGACTGCGCGCGCAGGAACGTCGCGCCCCAGAAACCGTTCTCCGGCAAACTGCTGCTCCGCCTGCCCCCGGACCTTCATCGCCGTGCCGCGATCGCCGCGGCCACGCTCGACGTCAGCCTGAACGACTTCCTCGTCGGCGCGATCGAGGTGGGCGTCACGCGCCTCGGGATCACGGTCGATCGCACCGCTCCTGCTGAAGCCGCGAGCGTACCAACGGGTCCCAGGGCAAGCGCCTAGGATCGACCCCCGCCAACGGACGCGGGAGCAAACCGACCGGACGACGGACCCGCTCTATGCTGAGGGCACGGTACGGCTCCCGACAGGAGGTCGCCGATGGCAACCACCGCGCCCCCGTCCGGCGGCACGGCGAACGCGCAGGGGGGAACCGCCTCGCCGGTCACCTTCGAACGCCTGACCCGCCACGCGTACCGCATCCCGCGCACCGGGGCCATGCGCGTCGAGGCCGTATTCTTCGCCTCGCCCGACATCCTCGCCATGCTCGAGCAAGAAGGGTTCGCCAGCCTCCGGCAGTTGGTGAACGTCGCGTCGTTGCCCGGTGTCGTCGCCCCGGTCTTGGCCATGCCGGACATCCATTGGGGATACGGCTTCCCCATCGGCGGCGTGGCGGCGTTCGATCCCGATGCGGGCGGCGTCGTCAGCCCCGGCGGGGTCGGCTACGACATCAACTGCGGCGTCAGGCTGCTGGTCTCCCGCCTCGAGCGGGCCGACGTGGAGCCCGTCGCCGTGGCGCTGGCCGACGCCCTCTACCTGGCGGTGCCCTCCGGCGTGGGGTCGAAGCTAGGTGCCGCGCTCTCGGACGACGAACTCGACCGCGTGCTCGTCCGGGGCGCCAGGGCCATGGTCGAGCGCGGCTTCGGCACCGAGGCCGACGTCTTGCACATCGAATCCCAAGGCACCTTGCCCGGCGCCGACCCTGCTCACGTGTCGCAGCGCGCTCGCCACCGCGGCGCGCCTCAGTTGGGGTCGCTCGGCAGCGGCAACCACTTCGTCGAGGTGCAGGTGGTCGACGAGATCTACGACGAAGCGGCGGCCGCGGCCATGGGTCTCGCGCTCGGAGCGGTGACGGTCCTCGTGCATACCGGCTCGCGCGGGCTCGGTCACCAGGTCTGCACCGACTACGTCGACGGCTTCGTGCAGGCGGCGCCCCGCTACGGCATCGACCTTCCCGACAAGCAACTCGCCGCTGCGCCGATCGACAGTCCGGAGGGCCGCGCCTACCTGGGCGCAATGGCTGCGGCCGCGAACTTCGCGTTCGCCAACCGCCAACGCATCACCGCTTCGGTACGAGAGGCGTTCGAGTCGGTCGGCTTCGCCCCGCGCGACCACGGTCTTCAGGTGGTGTACGACCTAGCGCACAACAACGCGAAGTTCGAGGAACACGCTGGCAAACGCGTCCTGGTGCACCGCAAGGGCGCGACGCGCGCCTTCGGCCCAGGCCATCCCGAGCTGCCGGAGGTGTACCGCGACGTTGGCCAACCCGTGTTCGTGCCGGGTGACATGGGCCGCTACTCGTTCGTGCTGGTGGGCACCCAGGGCGCCATGGAGCGCACGTTCGGTTCGTCGTGCCACGGGGCGGGCCGCCGCATGAGCCGGCACCAGGCCAAACGGGAAGCGCGGCCGCGGAACGTGCCACGTGAACTGGAGCGCCAGGGCATCCTAGTGCGCGCCGCCAACCGCGCGACCATCGACGAGGAGATGCCGGAGGCCTACAAGGACGTCGCGGACGTGGTGAAGGTGGTGCACGAGGCCGGCATCGGCAAGAAGGTGGCGCGTTTGCGGCCGTGGATCGTGGTCAAAGGCTAGGACGCCGACGGCTTGGGGTCGAGAGGTCGGGCGCGACGGCTACGGTTCACGATCCTGTGCCCGAGCCTCGGCGGCATCGCGAACCAGGGTCCTCACCGCCCGCCCGACCTCCTCCAACCAAGCCGCACGCACCTCGGGGGTGCTCTCCTTCACCGCTGCGAATCGCACGCGACGCACGTCGGACACGCCACCGAAGCCGAACACGATACGGTCCCAGAACGTCCCGAGCGGATCGCCGAGCACGCCCACCTCGAGCGCCTCGGGCGCGTTCGCGGTGGTGATCACCAGCGCGGCCTGGGCACGGAGCAGACCTTCGGTCCGATCGCCCGCGCCGACGTGGTACACGACGCCCTCACGCATCACACGGTCCACCCAGCCCTTCATGGCGGCAGGAGCGTGGAAGAACCAGACCGGATGCACGATCACGAAGGTATCGGCGTCGAGCACCTCCTGCGCGTACCGAGCGGTGAGCTCGTCGGCGAAGCGCGTGGTGCCGACCTCGACCGCCGGCATCCGCGGGTCGAACCCGTCGGCGTACAGGTCGTGCACGCGCACGTCCGCTCCCGCGGCCACCGCCGCCTCGCGAACCGCGCGCGCGATGGCCGCGTTGAAGCTGCCGGGATCCGGATGCGCCACCACCAGCGTCAGCTTCACGCGTGGAACCTACCGCCTTCTTCGGCGAGCCGCTGCAACGAGGCCGGCGGTGCGAAACGCGCGCCATGCCGCGCCTCGAGCGCGCGGAGCTTCTCGAGCACCGCCTGCGCGCCGAGTTGGTCGACGAGGAACAGCGGCCCGCCGCGGAACGGCGGGAACCCGAAGCCGAACACGGCGCCGAGGTCGCCGTCGCGCGCGGAGCGCAGCACCCCTTCTTCGAGGCACAGGATCGCCTCGCGCACGATCGCGAACGCCAACCGTTCGGCCAGCGCGGTCCCAGTTTCGACGGGCGGACGCCGCTCGACGCCGTCGCTCGGAGCAGTCGTCGTCGCGATCGACAAGAACCCCGCAAGGCGCATCACCTCCGGGTCGATCCCCTTGCGCTTGCCGTCCTCGTATCGGTAGAAGCCCTTGCCTGCCTTGCGCCCCAGGTACCCGGCCTCCACCAAGGTGGAACTGGCGGGATCCGGTTCGGAACCGCGCGCGCGCAGGGCGTCTGCCATCACGGACTGGATCTTCGCGCCGACGTCGATGCCGACGTCGTCCATCATCGCGAGCGGCCCGAGCGGGAAACCGTAACGCACCATCGATCGCTCGAGCCCTTCCGGGTCGGCACCCTCGCGCAACGCCTGCATCGCCTCCGCCACGTACACACCGATCGCGCGCGTGGTGTAGAAGCCCGGGCCGTCCCCGACCACGATGACCGTCTTTCCCTGGCGCAAGCCCAACGCGAACGCGGTACCGACGGCCCAGTCCGCCGTACGCTCGGAAACGACGATCTCGAGCAACGGCATCTTCGGCACCGGCGAGAAGTAGTGCATCCCCAAGACCGCTTCCGGGTGCTCCGCGTGCTCGGCGATGCGCGCGATCGGGATGGCCGAGGTGTTCGACGCGAACACGTGGTCCCCGCCCGTAACGCGCTCGACCGCCGCCAGCACCTCCTGCTTCAACGTAGGCTCCTCGAGCACGGCCTCGATGGTGACGTCGACCGTCGCCAACGGCTCGTAGGCGTCGATGGGCACGACCCGTTCGACGATGCGATCGCGCTCGAACGCCGTCCGGCCCTTCCCGACCCGCGCGCTGGCACCTTGCCACACCGCCCCCTTGCCTCGCAGCGCGAGCGTCATGTCGCGGTCCTTGAGCAGCACCGGCGTGCCGGCTTCCGCCGTCACCTGTGCGATGCCGGACCCCATCAGGCCGGCGCCGAGCACCGCCACCCGTCGCACCGGCTTCGCCGCGTCCCGCCAAGGGTTCTTCTTGGCCGCAGTCTGGGCGAAGAACACGTGGATGAGCGCTCGCGCCTCCGGCGTGAACAGCAACTCGGCGAAGGCGGTCGCGCTGGCGTCCAGTCCAGCCTTACGGCCGCGCTCGGCCCACACCCGCAGCACCTTCAGGATGCGCTTCGGGGCAGGGTAGTTGCCGTGCGTGCGCTTCTCCACCGAAGCTGCCGCCCGCTGGAACGCCAGTTCGCGCACGAGCGGCGCCTCCAGGGCACGCGAGGTCCACGGCCGAGAAGCGCTGCGAGGCACCACCGTGCCCTCGGTCAACCCGCGCGTCGCCCGCACGGCAGCGTCGATCAGGCCCTCGGGGTGCACGGTCGCGTGCGCCAGGCCGGCCTTGCGTGCCTGCCGGGCGTACAGGTTCCTGCCCGTGAGCATCAGGTCGAGCGCCGCCACCAAGCCCACCCGCTCGGGCAAGCGCACCGTACCGCCCAACCCCGGCAACAGCCCGAGCATCACCTCGGGCAGGCCGAACCGAGTCTTCGGGTTCGTCGACGCCAGTACGTACCGCGCTGCCAACGCCAGCTCGGTGCCGCCCCCCAGGCACGCCCCATCGACGGCGGCCACCAACGGCTTGCGCCAGCGTTCGATACGCTCCAGCAGTGCGTTGCCTTGCCGGATGGCGGACAGGACCTCAGCTGGTTCCTGGTAGCGCAGGAAACTCTCGATGTCGGCGCCCGCCAGGAACGTGCCCGGCTTCGCGCTCGCCAGGACGACGCCAACGATGCCGTCGTCCGCCTCGAACTCGTCCAACAGCGGCGGCAGCGACGCCAGGAGCGTCTCGTCCAGCACGGGGACGCTCCGGTTCGGCTGGTCGATCCACAAGATGGCCACGCCGTCGCGATGCTCGACACGAAGGCCCGCGTCCTCCGGGCGCACCGATGGCGCCGTCACGACGTCACCCGTTCGAGCAGCATGGCGTGCCCTTGGCCGCCGGCGGCGCACGCCGTCACCAACGCCAATGATCCGTCCTCTACCTCGAGGCGCTGCATGGCGGTGCTCACCAGCCGCGCGCCCGTCGCGCCGAAGGGATGCCCTAGCGACACGCTCCCGCCCCACGGGTTGACCTTGCTTAAGTCCACCGTGCCGAACGCGCCCGGAAGCCCCAGCATGTCGCGCCCGAACGCTTCGGACGAAAGCGCCCGCAGCACGGCGAGCACCTGGCCCGCGAACGCCTCGTGGATCTCGATCACGTCGACGTCGGCTAGCGCCAGACCGTTGCGCTGGAGCAGGCGGGGAACGGCGTAGGCCGGGCCGAGGAGCAGCTCGTCGCCGGGGTCTTGCGCCACGAAGGTGAAGTCGCGGATGCGCGCGCGAACCTTGCGACCGTCCGCTTTCGCCGCTTCCTCGTCGATCACCAGCACCGCCGCCGCGCCATCGGTGAGTGGGCTGGCGTTCCCCGCCGTGACGGTGCCGAACGGCTTCACGAACGCCGGCGGCAGGGCGGCGAGCTTCTCCATGCTGGTGTCTTCCCGCACGCCGTTGTCACGCTCCACCACGGTGCCGTGCGGGGGAACCACGACCGGCACGATCTGTGCGGCAAGGTGGCCGTCGGCCTGCGCCCGCGCCGCACCCTGGTGCGAGCGCAGCGCGTACGCGTCCTGCTCCTCGCGCGTCACGCCGAAGGCGGCGGCGAGCCGGTCGGCGCTCTGCCCCATCGACTCGCCGGTACTGAACTCGGCGATCGCGGGCGGCTTCGGCATCAGGTCACGAACCGGCAGGCCGCGGAAGAACTCCAGCCACTGTGCGGCGGACCGGTACCGCCTGCTGTCGAACAGGCGCTTGCGGACCTCGCGCGAGAAGCCCACCGGGACGTCCCCGAGCATCTCGACCCCGCCGGCGAGGGCCGCGCGGGCGTGCCCCGCTTGGATGGAAAGCGCCGCGTCGGCGATGGCTCGGTTCGAGGAGATGCACGCCATGGTGACGGTGTGGGCGGGAACGCGGTCCGGCACGCCGGCCGCGAGCGCGGCGTCGCGCGCGACGTTGCTGGTGGCGACGTTCTGCACCACGGATCCCATCGCCACCATGTCGAGCTCGGCCGGATCGAAGGCGGCGCGCCCCAACAGCCCCGCGATGACCATGCGTGCGAGGTCGTAGGAGATGAGATCGCGGTAGTCGGAACCGGCACGCGTGAACGGGATGCGGGCGCCGTCGATCAGCGCGACGGACGCGCCG
>JAWOIL010000190.1:0-43010 GCA_046484635.1 Trueperaceae bacterium | reverse complement strand
GGGGCCCTCTTTAGGGCACGAAACTCTGGTGGCTCCGCTCAGGTCCGCTTCAGCATCGTGTGCCACCCTCGTAAGTGGGAGGTACCTCGATGAATGCTCCACGACCGCGTATAGCTGCCGGCCGTTCTGACCAGTTCCCCCGCTCCGTCCTTACCGGCCGCTTCACGGCCATCCTCTTGGCCACTCTCTTGGCCACCTCGTTGGCCCTGACGCTCGGCGCTTGTACAAGCACCACACCCACGCCGGGCGGCCCGCTTCCGCTCATCCCCGACAACCCGCCGGCCGGCATCGACCCCAGCGCCGGCGGCACCTGCGTGCTAACCGGCGACACCTTCGATGACGACGTCACCGTGCCCGCGAACATGACGTGCGACTTCACGAACGTCACCATCGACGGCAACCTCGTGGTCTCCGGTGGCGCGATCGTCACCAGCGAAGGCGGCATGGTCGGCGGCAACGTGCTCGTCTACCCGAACGCCACCTACGACGCCACCGGCACCGCGGTGGGCGGCAACGTGCAGGCCGCGCGCGCCGCCAAGGTCCAGCTCGTCACCACCGCCGTGGACGGCAACGTGCAAAGCGAGGAATCCACCACCGTCTCCGTGTTGGCCGGAACCGTTGGCGGCGACATCCAACCCGATGACGGCGGCTCGGTGGACATTGACGGCGTCTTCGTCGACGGCAACGTGCAGGTCTACGACAACACCGGCGGCGTCACCATCCAGAACAACGAGATCGGCGGCAACCTGCAGTGCCAAGGCAACGTGCCCGCCCCCACCGGCGGCAACAACTTGGTGCACGGCAGCGCCGAAGACCAGTGCGCGGGGCTCAAGCTTCCTTGAGCGCGGTCTTCTAGCTGGCCACGCGCAATGGCCGGCACTGGCTCAAGCAGGCTGTTCCGGTCACCCGCGTCATCGCTTCACCCCATCCAGGCACTAGGCTGAAATCGAACGGCGCCGTCCCCGCGGCGCCGTTCCTGATGTGCGACGCGCCTGCTGCGGCCCCACCTCGACCGTTCGTGCACCCCTCCTCCCCCACCCCGAGCACGATGCGATTCCGCGCGATCGGCAGCCGCCCACCCGTACCCCGCGCGAAGGGCGGCGATTGCGTGCCGACGCGGGTTCCTGGCCTTCATGGACGTGCGTTCGTCCTTGCGCGAAGGGGTCCAGATGTGATGTAATGGACACTTGTCAGTCGACCCCACCTAGGAGGAACCCCTTTTCATGGATGACAAGCAAAGCCCCGCCATGGGGAACCCTGCCCCTGGCACCGTTCCCGCCCCGGAAGAAGCATCTTCCCCCACCCCAGCCGCGAACGCCGAACAGGGTGTAGGCTCGCAGGCTGCCGCCGAAGTGAACCCCGACTCCCAGAGGGATTCTTCCGAGACCGCAGCCGCTGAAGCCGG
The DNA here is from genome assembly GCA_046484635.1 of Trueperaceae bacterium. Taxonomy (GTDB): domain Bacteria; phylum Deinococcota; class Deinococci; order Deinococcales; family Trueperaceae; genus CAZACZ01. Next base: position 41,605 of record JAWOIL010000190.1, on the reverse strand, counting down.
CGAGCAGGCGCAGGCCGAAACGCCCGCCGCCGAGCCCGTCGTCGAGGCCGCATCCGAGCCCGCAGCCGCGTCGCAGGACGCAGACGCAGGCGATAGCGAGCCCGCCACCGAGCCGGCAGGCGAGCCCGTCGCCGCGTCGCAGGACGCAGACGCAGGCGAAAGCGAAGCCGTGCCCGCCGCTGAGAGCGCAGACGCGTCACAGGACGCAGGCGAAGCCGAGCCCGCCGCAAAGAGCGCGCCGGAGCAGGCAGCCGCCAGCGCCGAAGACGTGGCCGCTGCCGAAGCCGCGTCCGCAGCCTCTGCCGTGGCCACGGCCGCTGCTGCTGCACGCGCCGCCTCCGACCAGGGCAACGAGATGACGATGGAAGACGTGCTCGCGGCGAGCGACGAACAACTGGCGCGCAAGCCGGTTCACCGCGGCATGATCACCAACGGCACCGTCATCATGCTTTCGCAGGACGGCATCGTGGTGGACGTCGGCGCGAAGATCGAGGGCATCTTGCCCTACGGTCAGCTCTTCGAGTTCGAGACGAACGCAGAAGAAGCCGCCAAGTACTTCAAGCCGGGCGACGAGATCCAGGTCTACGTCGTTCGCTCCGACATCCCCAACAGCACCATCGTGCTCTCCAAGAAGCGCGCCGATCAGGAGCGCGCGTGGAACCTCCTGCAGGAGATCCACGAGAAGGAGAAGCCGGTCGAGGTCGAGATCGTCGAGAAGGTTCGTGGCGGCCTCGTCGCCAACCTCGGCGTGCGCGCCTTCCTGCCGGCCTCACAGGTCGACATTCGCCGCGTGAACGACCTCGCGCCGTACGTCGGCCGCCGCATGAAGGTCAAGATCATCGAGCTGAACCGGCGCCGCAACCGCGTCATCATCTCGCGTCGCTCCATCCTCGAGGAGGAGATCTCCCACCTCAAGGAAGACACGCTCAAGAAGCTCGAACCGGGCGCGAAGCTCGAGGGCGAGGTCGTCGAGATCACCGATTTCGGCGTCTTCGTGAACCTCGGCGGCATCGACGGCCTGGTGCACCGCTCCGAGCTCACGCACGGCCGCTTCAGCCACCCGCGTGACGTCGTGAAGCTGGGCGACAAGGTCCGCGTCGAAGTGCTCGACATGGACCTCGAGCGCGAGCGCATCAACCTCTCCATGAAGTCGCTCGCGGCCAACCCGTGGGAGAGCGTGCTGACCAACTACACCATCGGTCAGCGCGTCGCAGGCACGGTCACGAACCTCACGCCGTTCGGTGCGTTCGTCGAGATCGAGCCCGGTCTCGAAGGCCTCATCCACGTCAGTGAGATGAGCTGGACGAAGCGCGTCCGGCACCCGAAGGAGATCGTCGACGAAGGCCAAGAGGTCGAGGCGATGATCCTCAAGATCGACACGCAGCAGCAGCGCATCTCGCTCGGACTGCGCCAGACGCAGCCCGATCCGTGGAGCAGCCTGCCGGACCGCTACCCGCCCGGCACTGAGATCACCGGCCAGGTCACGGGCATCACCGACTTCGGCGTGTTCATGGAGATCGAAGAAGGCATCGAGGGCCTGGTGCACATCTCCGAGCTCTCGCACGATCACATCGAGAACATCGCCGAGCACTTCAACAAGGGCGACGAGATCGCCGCGGTGATCCTCAACATCGACCCGGTCGAGCAGCGCGCCAGCCTCTCGCGCAAGCGCATGCTGCCCTTCACGCCGGAGAACGCCGCCGAGTTCGGTGGCAACGCCCCAGAGGGCGGCGCTGCGCGCGGCGGCGGGTACCCCGGCGCCGGAGCCGGCCAGCAGGCCGGTGGCCGTCGCGGCCGTCGCGGCCGTCGCTCCGAAGGCATCGACTACGACTACAGCTACGTCTCCGATGCCGGCGGCAGCAAGACGACCACCAAGCTCGGTGACGTGTACGCCGACCTGTTCGCGCAATTCGGCCTGGGCGGCGAATCGAAGGTCGAAAACGCAGGCGAAGAAGCCGAGGCCGAATCCGCCGCGCCGGCCGACACGTCCGCTGCGGCCGAGACTGCCGCTGACGCTTCCGCTGACGCATCCGCCGACGCATCCGCCGACGCTGCAGCCGACGCTGCAGCCGAAACCACCGCGGATACCGCCGAAGCCATGGACGCCGCCGCTGACGCGGGTGGCGCACAAGGCGCCGCCGAAGTAGCCGCCTCGGTGAACGAGCGCGAGCTCGCGGAAACCGCCGCCGAGATGACGAGCGAAGGCGAAGCCAAGGCGGAAGCCGAGGCCCCCAAGCCCGCCGCCAAGCCGCAGCCTGCCAAGGCCGAGGCCGAAGAGGCGGACCCGGAGAACGCCATCGACGCCGCCGAAGCCGCCGCGCTCCTCACCGCCGCCTTCCGGCAGGGCAAGCGCCCCGCCAAGCCGGCCGAGGAAGGCGCCGCATCTGCGGACGCCTCCACTGACGCTTCCACTGACGCTTCCAGCGACGCTTCCTCCGCCGCTTCCTCCGACGCTTCCTCCGACGCCGTGACGGCCGAAGCCGATGACGACGCCGACACCGGCCCCGTCAACGACGACGCCGAGTACGCCGAGGACACCGAGGACTCCGACTACGAGGAAGAAACGCGCGCCTGATCGGCCACCGCGCTCGAACGCCGAGCGCAACCGACCGACGACACTGAACCGAAGCCCCCTCCGGGAACCGCCGGAGGGGGCTTCTTCGTGTCACGCACGTGACGACCATGCACGATCGTCCAAGAGTCAGTCGGCCCTGCGCGCCGCCGCCCGCCGCCGCCGCGCCCATTCGTACGCCTCCTCCAACAGACCCGTCATCGAGCCCATGGTGTCCGCGCTCGGGTTCACCACGCACACCCACGCAGCGCCGCCGTACGCCGGGTGCGGCATCAAGGTGTCGAACGCGGCGAAGTCGCGGTTCGCGTCGGCGCGCATCGCGGCCGCCCCGAACAGGCGCAAGAACCTCACCCGCGAGACGCCCACGTTCAAGCGGAATACGCCCTCGCGGTCCAGTTGGGACGCGGAATCGTGCTCGCTATCCGCCAACGAGATGCTGGCGAAGTAGACGTCCGTCGCGTCTGGTGGGTCGGCGTGCGGCAAGAGGTAGAAGAACTTGCTGCCCCACGCCTCCACCACGTCCACCTCGTCGAACAAGGCAAGGATCAGATCGGTGACCGCGTCTGCGTTCATGGTCGTCCCCTCCATGCGAACCCCGGCGCGGTTCGCGGCAACGGGCCGGCGCAACGGTGGGCCTCAAACCAACGCATCGAGCTGCACCATGTCCTCTGCGCTGAGGCGCAGGCCCGCCGCCGCCACGTTCTCCTCCAGGTGCTTCACCTTGCCGGTGCCCGGAATCGGCAGCATCACCGGGCTCTTCTGCAGCAGCCACGCCAACGCCACCTGCCCGAACGAAACGCCGTGACGCTTCGCCACCCCCGCCATAGCCCCGCCGCGCTCGGTCAAGCGGCCCGCTGCCAGCGGGTACCACGGGACGAAGCCGATGTCGTTCGCCTGGCAGTACGCCAGGACGTCCTCGCTGCTGCGGTCGGACAGGTTGTAGAGGTTCTGCACCGTCGCCACCGGGAAGAACCGCGCGGCGGACTCGATCTGCGCCACGCTCGCCTGGCTGAGGCCTACGTGGCGGATCAGGCCCTCCTCCTGCATATCGCGGATGGCGTCGAACTGCTCGTCCTCCGGCACGGCCGCGTCCACCCGGTGCAACTGCCACAAGTCGATGCGCTCTACGCCGAGCCTGCGCATGCTCATCAGCACGCACTGCCGCAGGTACTCGGGCCGACCCACGATCTTCCATACGTCCGGACCGTGGCGCGTGAACCCGCCCTTGGTGGCGATCAGCATGCCGTCGTACGGGTGCAGCACCTCGCGGATGAGGTCTTCGCTGACGAACGGGCCGTAGCTGTCCGCGGTGTCGATGAAATCGACGCCCAGCTCCGGCAACCGCGCCAGCACCCGCTTCGCCTCCGCTGGGTCGGCCGGCGCCTCCCAGATGCCGGGACCGGTGATGCGCATGGCGCCGAAGCCGAGACGGTGCACGCGGATGGCGTCGGGACGCCCCGCGCCGACGTCGAACGTGCCGCTGGGATGAGCTGACATGTCGGTCATGACCGGTCATCGTACCAAGCGTGCGCCGGCGCAACGGTCATTGACAGCGGTTGCCCGCACCTCATCCTGCCTCCACGACAAATGCGGCGACCAACTGCTCGACGTTCGTCCCGCCCGCATCCAACCCGGCGACCCGAGCGTCTTCACCCTGCGCGACACGCGCCTCGCCGGTAACCTGCCGGAGCCCGACATCTACGTCGGACCGTGGTTCGACGCTTCGCCGATGTTCGCGATCGTGGAGGCCAACAACACCATCAACGTGTACGCCCCGTGATGTCGCGCTTCACGCGTTCGCGGCACGTGGTCAAGCACGGGATCGCCGCCGGCTGTGCCGACTCCGTTACGGCATCGGCGTCTGGCCCTACATCCGCCGCAAGCGCGAGATCCGCTCCGAGATCGGCGGGTGCGTTGCCATCATGTCGGTGCCGTTCAGCCCCATGGCGGGGTTGACGATGAACATGTGGCGCACGCCCTCGCTGACCTCGAGGCGCGGGCCGCGGTAGTCGCGCAGGCGCTCCAGCGCTTGCGCCAGTCCCTCGGGGTTGCGCGTGATGTAGGCCGCCGCCGCGTCCGCCAGGTACTCGCGCCGGCGGCTGACGGCGAGGCGCAAGAGCGCGCCGAGCACCGGCCCCAGCACCAGCAGCACCACCAGCAGGATCAGCATGACGCCCTGCCCGCTACCGCCGCCGCCGCGGTCACGGCGCGAGCTACGGCCGCTGCCGCCGAAGTAGCTCCAGCGCATCACCAGGTCCCGTAGCACCACGATCGCGCCGAGCGTCGCCACCAGCATCGACATGAAGCGGATGTCGTAGTTGCGGATGTGCGCCATCTCGTGCGCCACCACGCCTTCGAGCTGTTGCCGGTCGAGCAGTTCCAGCAGGCCGGTGCTCACCGCCAGGGTGCCGTGCTGCGGGTCGCGCCCGGTGGCGAACGCGTTCGGAGCGGGCGAGTCGATGACGTACACCTTCGGCATCGGCACGCCGGCGCCGATCGCCACCGCCTCGGCCACGTTCACCAGGTAGCGGTGCTCATCGACCGTGGCCGGCCGGGCGCCGGCGGCTGCCAAGGCGAGCTTGTCGGAGAACCAGAACCCCACCACGCTCTGCCCCGCCCCCAACAGCAGGGCCACGCCCACGAAGAACGCCGTCGAACCCGGGTCGGTGACCTGCGCCAATAGGTAGGCGATGGCCACCAGCAGGCCGATCATGAACAGCGCCAGCAACCACGACAGGCGCATGTTCGCAGCCTTGTAATCTAGCAGGTCGATCTTCCTGCCCGACGCCTTGTCGGTGAAGACGTCGGGCAGGTTCGGGCCCGGTTCGGGCATCACGGTCTACGAAGCTCCGTGGCTCAAGCGCCGAAGGAGACCTGCGGAACTTCCTTGCTCTCCTCGGGGATCTGCAGGAACACCGCCTCTTTCTTGTTCATCGGGCCGGCCAGGAACACGCCCGGCACCGTCTCGATGGCGTTGTTGTACTGCAGCACGGCGTCGTTGTAGAACTGGCGCGCGTAGGCGATCTTGCTCTCGACGCCCGCCAGCTCTTCCTGCAGCAGCTTGAAGTTCTCGTTCGCTTTCAGCTCGGGGTACGCCTCGGCGATGGCGAACAGTCGGCCGAGGGCGGCGGACATCATGTTGGCCGCTTCTGCGCCCTCGTTGACGGTCTTGGCGTTCATCATCGCTTGACGCGACTCCGCCACCGCCTCGAACACCTGCTGCTCGTGGGCGGCGTATCCCTTGACCGTCTCGACCAAGTTCGGAACGAGATCCGCGCGCCGCTTGAGCTGCACGTCGATCTGGCTCCAGGCGTTCTGGTACCGGTTCTCCAGGCTGATGATGCGGTTGTAGACGCTGACGGCGAACAGCACCAGGGCCGCCAGGACGACGATGACGATGAGGCTACTCATGCACGAACCTCCTATCGTCGATTGTAGCGGAACGCACGAGGTGTACGGCGTTGGTCCAGGGTGCCGGTCGGGGTGCGGCGCGGAACACGACCCGCACGACGGGGCCCCGCGAGGTGCGAACGCCGGTCACCGCGGCCACCCGAGCCCAAGTGCGCGGCCCGGCCACCGTTGCGGCGGCAACCGCCTCAGGCGAACCGTTGGCGGATCACGCCGCCACCCAGCAACCTCTCGCCGTCGTAGATCACTGCGCTCTGCCCCACCGTGACGGCGAACTGCGGGTCGTCGAAGGTCAGCTCGAAGCGGTCGTCGTCCAGCAGCTGCAGCCGGGCAGGTTCCGGCTCCTGCCGGTAGCGCACCTGCGCGCTCACGCGTTCGGGCAACAGGCCGTCGTCCAGCAGGAAGTTGCGCCGCTCGGCCCGCAGGCCGCGCCATTGGCACATGGCCCGCGTGCCGACCACGACCTCGTTCGTGTCGGCGCGCAGCTCGATCACGAAGCGCTCGAGGTGGGACTTCCACAACCCCAGCCCGCGCTTCTGCCCGATGGTGTAGAACTGCACCCCTTGGTGCTCGCCCACCACGGCTTCGTCGGCGTTGGCGTCGAGCACGCGCCCTGGGCGCGGCCGGCTGGCTTCGCCCAGGTAGTCCTTCACCGTGGTGGGAATGAAGCACAACCCCGACGAGCTCTTCTTCTGCGCCACGCGGAACTCCCGCTCCGCGGCCATGGCGCGCACTTCGGACTTGGTGAGGTTCCCGAGCGGGAACAGCAGGTGCGGCAGGATCTGGCGCGGCAACGCCCACAGGAAGTACGTCTGGTCTTTGTCGTCGTCCACGCCGCGGTGCAGCTCGGGGCCGTTGGGGCCGTCGATCCTGCGCACGAAGTGGCCGGTGGCCATGTACTCGCACCCCAGCGCCTGGGCGCGCTGCACGAACGCGCCGAACTTGATGTGGCGGTTGCACCACACGCACGGGTTCGGCGTTTCGCCCGCCTCGTAGCTCGGCACGAACGGGTCGATCACCACGTCCTGGAAGGCGTCGCGGAAGTCGAGCAGGTAGAACGGCACGTCGAGCGTGTCGGCCACGCGACGCGCGTCGTAAGCGGCGTCGGGGCTGCAGCACAGGTCGAAGGCGCCACTGGGGCGGTCGTCGGGCCAGAAGCGCAGCATGTTGCCCACCACGTCGTACCCCTGCTCGCGCAGGAGGGCCGTGGCCACCGACGAGTCGACACCGCCCGACATGGCGGCCAGCACCTTCACGCGCGGCGCACCGGCGTCGTCCACCTGCCCGGGCCGCGAAGGGGCGGCGCGCTCGGGTGGGAACGGCACGTGGAAGGCTGGGCGGTCGGGGTGGTCCACGAGGGACCAGTGTACCGAGCCGACGCTGGCCCCGCCGCCCGCAGCGAACACGCGCCACGGTACGCACGGACGCCGCGCACGGACGCGGCGCGCGGGCGCCGCGGCGACTTCGCCCCATCGTCGTTCGTGAGCCTACGGTAGACTGACGCTCGGAGGTCGACGTGAAAGGCGTGCGAATCGTCCAGGTGATCCTGGTGGTGGTCGCGGTGGCGTACCTGCTGCTGTTCCACAGCGCGAACCCCGACCAGGTAGAGCTTCCGCTGTTGCCCATCTTGCCGCCGGTGCCGGTGTCGTTCGTGGTGGTGCTGGCGCTGCTGGTGGGCTGGCTGGTGGGCTGGATCCCGGCCCGCTTGCTTGCTTGGCGTCGCGGGCGCGACCTCAAGCGTGTCGAGAAGCGCCTCGCGGACTTAGGCGGTGTCGGCGTGCCCGGCTACGTGCCCAGCAACGACGACTGGCGCGAGCCGGCGGTACCGGTCATCCCCGACCGTGGCGCGGCCTTCCCGGCCGACGACGACACCGAAGCTGCTTGATGGCGATCGACTTCACCCCACCGGCGCCTCGTTGGATGGTGCGGCCGGCCGCGCCGCCGCGAGCGGTGGAGGCGCTGGCGCGTACGCTGGAGGTGCCGCCGGCGCTGGCGGCGGTGTTATGGGCGCGCGGGCTGCGGGACGCCGCGCCCGATCACCTCGAACCGCCGCTGGTGAAGAGCCCCAACCCGGCCCTCGACGCAGCCGCCGAGCGCCTGGAGCAGGCGGTGCGCGAGCGCAAGCGCATCCTGATCCACGGCGACTACGACGCCGACGGCATCAGCGGCACCGCCGTCCTGCTGTTGGGCCTGCGCGAGTTGGGGGCGAGCGTCGAAGCGTTCATCCCCAACCGCCTCACCGACGGCTACGGCATCCATCCCGACCGCGTGCCCGAGCACGCCGAGCATGCCGAGCTGTTCGTCACCGTCGACTGCGGCATCACCAACCTGAGCGAGATCGAGCGGCTTCGCGAAGCCGGCGTCGAGGTCATCGTCACGGATCACCACACGCCCGGCGACGTCACCCCCGACTGCCTGGTGGTGCACCCACGGCTCTCTCCGCTGGCGCACCACGGGCTGCCGGAACTGACCGGCGCCGGGGTGGCGTTCCACCTGCTGTGGGCGCTGCGCGAGCGCATGGGCCTCGAGCCACCGTTCGAATACGCCGACTTGGCGGCCCTCGGCACCATCGCCGACGTGGCGCCGCTCTTGGGTGAGAACCGCGCACTCATCCGAGAAGGGCTGGCGCGCATCGCGGACTCGCGCTGGCCCGGCGTCCGCGCCAGCGTGTCGCAGGCGAAGCTGCGCGCCCCGGTCACGGCGCGGAGCGTGGCGTTCGTGCTGGCGCCGCGCTTGAACGCCGCGGGGCGCTTGGGTGAAGCCGACCTGGGGCTCGAGCTCCTCATCACCGCATCGGAGCGTCGCGCGCGCGAGTTGGCGGTGTACCTCGACGCCCGCAACGTCGAGCGCAGGCGCATCCAAGACGAGATGTTCGAGGAGGCGTTGGCGAAGGTCGATCCGCGGGCGCCCGCGCTGGTGCTGGAAGACCCTGGCTGGCACGCGGGCATCATGGGCATCGTCGCCAGCAAGCTCCTCGAGGCGTTCTACCGACCGGTCTACATCGCCACCGGAGGCAAGGGCAGCGTGCGCTCCACCCCGGGGATCTCCGCCGTGGGGGGCCTCCGTGCCGCCGCCGCGCACCTGAAGCGCTTCGGCGGGCACCGCCAAGCCGCCGGCTTCGCGCTCGACATGGAAGACTTCCCCGCCTTCCGTGACGCCATCTACACCTACGTCGCCGGCCACCCCGACCCGGCGCCCGCCATCGTGGCCGACGCCGTGATGACCTCCGACGAGGTGAACGACGGGCTGTGGCGCGCCATCCAGGCGCTCGAGCCGTTCGGCGAAGGGCACCCCGCGCCGCTGTTCGCCCTCACCGGCCGGCTGGACGCCGCCCGCGCCGTGGGCAAGGACGGCAACACCCTGCAACTGCGCGTGGCCGGCGTGAAAGGCGTGGGCTGGCGCATGGGCGGCCTGGCGAGCAGCCTGCCGCTGGGCGAGTTCGTGAACGTGGCGGCGACATTGAACGAGTCGGAGTGGAACGGCGCCAAGAGCGTCGAGTTCGTCGCGGACGCGGTGCGCGCCGCCGAGCCGTTGGCGCTGGCGCCGGATGTCGGTGACGATGCTGGTGACGAAGAGGCTGAAGCGGGCGCAAGTGGGGAACGCTCAGCTGCCGATCCCGAGGCCGCCTTCGCGCCCACCCTCCTGCGCGCGATCACGGCCGGGGTTGCCGGAACGGTCAGGACGCAGCGGGGCCTCTCCGAAGGCGACCCTGTCGCGGCGCTGGAGGCGCTGGCTGGAGGCCCGGAGCCCGTGGCGCTGGCGCTCGACGAACGACAACTGCACGCCATCGAGATGGAAGCGATCGGCAATCCCACCGTCGGGGAACTCCGTCGCGGCCTCGTGGCCGTGCGGCGCGGCGCGCCGCTGCCATTCGACCCCGTCAAGAACGAGCGCATCCGCGTTGCCCTGCGTGAGCTCGACCTCGTCGACGACCGCGGTCACGCCCGGCGCCTTCCGAACGGAGCCAAACTCTCGCCGTACGCCTCGGCCTCGTTGATGCAAGGGCTCATGCGGCGCTACCGGCTTCGCACGTTCGTGCACGCGTACCGCTACCTCGACGACGACGGGTTCGAACGCACGGCGCAGCGGTTGTTCGGGCCGGAGGCGCGGTCGAGCGTTGCCGCGGCCATCGGCAGTTCCGCAACCGGCGCCGAGAACGGACCCGTGCACGCGAGTTAGGTGCCATCGGGTTCCCCTCGTCGATCAGGCGTCGCTGCGGGAGATGCTGCGCCTACTAGACGGCGCGCGGGGCAGCAAACGTCGGACGGTGAACTCCGCGGCGGTCGCGATTGAGCAGCAACGCGGTACTCACCAAGGCCGTCACTACCAAGCCGATGTCCTCGAGCACCCCCATCGATGCCGCCAGGACACCGGTGCTCAGCGCGTAGAGCACAAGTGCTAGGGGCGATTCCGCGACGCGCACCCGTCACCGAACGCCGGTGCGATACTGGAGCATGTCGCTCGCCAGCGCCCGCTCCGTCGATTCCGCCCAAAACGTCGACGCCCATCTTCGCTCCACCATCGAGGCCGAGCTCCGCGCCCGCGTGCGCGGCGAGGTGCGCTTCGACGCCCGCGCACGCGCGCTGTACGCCACCGACGCCAGCCCGTACCGCATCCCGCCCGTGGGCGTGGTGGTGCCGCTGGACGACGCCGACGTGCGCGCCGTCGTCGAGGTGGCTGCCAAGCACGGCGTACCGGTGCTTCCCCGTGGCGGTGGCACCAGCCTCGCCGGCCAAGCGGTGGCGCAGGCCATCGTGCTCGACGTCTCGAAGCACATGAACCGGGTGCTGGAGGTGAACGCCGAGGAGCGCTGGGCGCGGGTGCAACCCGGCGTCGTGCGCGACCAGCTCAACAAGCTCCTGGCGCCGCACGAGCTGCAGTTCACCCCCGACGTCGCCACCACCGACCGCGCGAACGTCGGCGGCATGATCGCGAACAACGCCTCCGGCACGCGCTCCATCAAGTACGGCAAGAGCGTCGATCAGGTCATCTCCATGCGCGTTCTGACGATGGACGGCGTCGAGCTCGAGCTCGGCCCGCACGACGCCGCCGGCCTGGCTTCGAAACTGGCGGCGGCAGGGCGCGAGGGCGACGTCTACCGCACCGTGCACCGCGTCACCACCGAACACGAAGACGAGATCCGCGCGCGCTTCCCCAAGGTGATGCGACGCGTGGGCGGCTACAACCTCGACGAGTTCTTGGAGGCCGGCACGCACGGCGGGCCGCCGTTCAACCTCGCCAAACTGGTGTGCGGCAGCGAGGGCACGCTGGCGATCATCCTCGACGTCACCGTCGCGCTGCACCCGGTGCCGAAGCGGCGCGTGCTGAGCATGCTGCACTTCGATTCCTTGGTGAAGGCGCTGGAAGCCGTGCAGTACGTGAACCGGCACGGCCCGTCCGCCGTCGAGATCATGGACAAGGATCTCTTCGACCTCGGCAAGCGCAACCCGAACCTCGCGCCGCTCATCGCCTGGCTGCAAGGCGACCCCGCCGCGGTGCTGATGGTCGAGTTCGACGGCTTGGACGAGGCCGAGATAGACGCGGCGCTGGCCAGCCTCGCGGCCGACCCGGAAGTGGCCGCGCTCGCCTACGGCGTCTTCGTGGCGAAGGACGCCAGGCAGCAGAAGGACATCGCGGAGCTGCGCAGGGCCGGCCTCGGCATCTACGCCACCGTCAAGACGCCGGACAAGCCCACCCCGTTCATCGAGGACGCGGCCATCCCCGTCGAGCACTTGCCGAAGTACATCCCCGAGGTGATCGCGGTTTGCGAGCGCCACGGCGCCCACGTGGTGTTCTACGCCCACGCGTCGGTGGGCGTCATCCACGTACGTCCCCACATCGACCTGAAGACCCAGGCAGGCGTCGAGAAGTACCAGCAGATCAGCGAAGAGGTGTTCGAGCTGGTGATGAAGTACGGCGGCTCGTGGTCGGGCGAGCACGGCGACGGTCTCATCCGCTCGTACCAGAACCGTCGCCTGTTCGGCGACGTGCTCTACCAGGACTTCCTCGACGTCAAGCGGGCCTTCGACCCGCAGTGGCTGCTCAACCCAGGCAAGGTGGTCGAGGCGCCGAAGATGACCGAGAACCTGCGCTACGGACCGGAATACCCGGTAGCCCCCGTGCCGACGGTGTTCGACTTCTCGGCCGACGGCGGGTTCCTGGGTGCGGTCGAGGCCTGTACCGGCGTGGGCGCCTGCCGCAAGGTCGACGTCGGCACCATGTGCCCGAGCTTCATGGCCACCCGCGACGAGGACCATTCCACCCGCGGCCGCGCCAACGTGCTGCGAGAGGCGCTCACCGGCGGGCTGCCCGGCGGACTCACCAGCAAGGACGTCTACGACGTGCTCGACCTGTGCCTCGAGTGCAAGGGCTGCAAGGCAGAGTGCCCCAGCCAGGTCGACATGGCGAAGCTGAAGTACGAGTGGCTGCAGCACTACTACGACGACCACGGCACACCCCTGGCGGCCCGCGCGATGGGCAACGTCGGCAGGGTGGCGCCACTGGGACAGGCGCTGGCGCCGGTAGCGAACGCGCTGCTACCCACCAGACCCGTGCGGTGGCTGCTGCAGAAGGCGCTGGGCGTTGATGCGCGGCGCGTGTTCCCGCGCTACGCCAGCCATCGCTTCGACCGTTGGTTCCGCGGCCGTAACGGAGGCGGAAGTCCTACCAGCACGCCAACCGATGCCGCCAAGCAGACCGCTGCCGACGTGGCCACCCCCGCCACGGACACGACCCCCACCGCCGTCGCCACCCGTCCCGCCAGCACCGCCCCCACCGTTGCCGCCCCCACCGACCTCGGCCCCGTCGCGCTCTTCGCCGACACCTGGACCATGTACCACGTGCCGGAGCTCGGACAGGCGGCGGTGGCCGTGCTGGAGCACATCGGCTACCAGGTGGAACTGGTTCCGTACGGCTGCTGCGGCAGGCCGCAGATCAGCAAGGGCCTGGCGCGCGAGGCGCAGCGCATGGCGAAGGCCAACGTGGCCAAGCTGCACGGCTACGTCGAGCGCGGGGTGCCGGTGGTGGGGCTCGAGCCCTCGTGCGTGGCCGCGTTCACCGACGACTACCGCGACCTGGTACCGGGCGAGGCCACGACGGCGGTGGCGAACCACGTGACGATGCTCGAGGACTTCCTCGCCAAGGAGTGGACGCGCGGTCGCTTCGACCCCGCCACGGTCTTCCGCAAAGACGCCGGCGCGTTGCAGTTCCACGGGCACTGCCAGCAGAAAGCGGTGCTCGGCATCCGCGCCACCGAGGCGGTGCTCGGCTGGGTGGCCGACGATGTGACCGTGCTCGACGCGGGCTGCTGTGGCATGGCGGGTTCGTTCGGCTACGGCCACCACGACCTGTCGATGACCATCGGCGAGCAGCGCCTATTCCCGGCCGTGCGCGCGTTCGAAGGCCAGACCGCGGCGCCCGGCTTCAGCTGCCGCCACCAGGTGGCGGATGGAACCGGCAAGGAGACGCTGCATCCGGTGCAGGTCCTGGCGCAGCACCTGCGCTGAGACGGGCGCGACCGAGGCTCGAGCCGCCGTCTGCGCCCACCCCACGGACCGCGTTCGGGCGCCCACGTGAAGCCGGCCGCCCGAACTCGCGCTCCGCCGTTACCGCAGCGGCGGACCCACCACCGTCATGCCGTGCTGGGCGAACAGCGGCGCGAGTTCCTGAGGCGACGGCATCCCGTTCATCGATGCCGTGGCAGCGAAGAACTCCTCCATCGTCCCGGCGGGTTGGAAGGCGATCAGCAGGCGCCCCAGGTCGTTCCCCTCCAGCGCCCACGTGTGCGGCACCCCGCGCGGGGCCAAGATGGCGTCGCCCGCGCTCAGATGGTGCGCCTCACCGCCCACCTCCACCACGTATGACCCCTGAACGGCGTAGAACCACTCGTCCTGCGCGTGATGCACGTGCCGCGGAGGGCCGCCCGGGTAGGCGTTCGCCTGTTCGATCACCAGCAGCGCGCCCTCGGTGTCGCGCGACGCGATCTTGATGGTGAACGGCATGACGCCGAACACCCTCCGCTCGACGGCGAACCGGTCGCCGCCCGCTGGAACCATGATGCCGTGCTCCCTGTTCTGGTTCACGCCGCCGCCTCCATGCGAACCGGGCTCCTTGTCTGCCCTTGTTGCTCGAATGCACGATTCTATCCGGGCGCGGGCGGGAGGGTAGCGCAAACGCACCACCACCAACCTTGCGACGCTATATAGTTACGTAAGATAGTTCGGGCGCGAAGGTCGTGCCGACTCCGACCCGGCAACCGACGCGGCGCCCGACGCGTCCACCTGGAGGGCGTATGTCCGACCACGACACCAAACGCGGCACCGTCGACCTGGCCATCCTCGCCACGCTCGAGCACCAGGCGCGCTACGGCCTGGAGATCCTCGAGGAGGTCCAACGCGCCACGCAGGGCGCGCTTTCGTTCAAGGAGGGCAGCCTCTATCCTGCCCTGCAACGCTTGGTGCAGCGCAAGTGGGTGCGCGCGTCGTGGGAAGACTCGCCCATCGGCGGCGCCCCGCGGAAGTACTACGAACTGACCGACGACGGCCGTGGCGCGCTGGAAGACAAACGCCGCCAGTGGCGTGCCGTGCGCGACGCCATGGAGGCGTTCCTGGCGATGCCCGCGGTGGCCGCTCCAAGGCGGAGTCCGGCACGCGTCCCGACTCACACCGCAGGGGTAGCGTCGTGAATCCTGTCGATCGCTACATCGCGCGGGCTACCTTCGGACTGCCTGGCAAGAAGCGGCTCGACACCGCGGCGGAGCTGCGCGTGCACTTGCTGCAGCGCGTCGACCAACTCCAGCGGCAAGGATTCTCCCGCGAAGAGGCCGAGCATCTGGCCGTCGAGCGGATGGGCTCGCCGGGCCCGTCGTGGAAGCGCGTCACCGCCGGCGTCTTCTCGCGTCAGGTCGGCTGGGCGGCGGCAGGGGCGCTGAGCCTTGCCCTGGCCGTTTGGCTGGTCTTGCCGATCCTCTTGCGCCCGGCGCCATCGGTGCAACCCACGCCCACCACCTTCGACGACATCGAACCGTTTCTCGCCGGCGTTCGTTCGTTCGACGCGGTGGTGCCCGAGCGGGCGGTCGCGCTTCGCATCGGCGTCCAGGTGCGGGCCGGGGACTACTTCGAGGCCACCACGGTGCTGCCCGCCGCGTCGGAAGGGCGCATCGCGTCTCCACGCACGGTACGCCTCGTGACCGGCGCCGCACCCGCTTCGGAGTCGACCGAGTGCACCACCGGCGCGGAGGGCCTCTTCGTGCGCTCCCGTGTCGGCGCGCACGATCAGACCATCGCGGGCTGCCTACCGTTCGGCAGCGACGGCGTGTGGGAAGTGGTCGCGCCCGAGGGCGCACCGCTGCACGTAGACGCCTGGACGCCCGTGGTCGTCTTCCAACCGATGCAGACAATTTCGATGTCGGAGGCAGGCGTCATCGACGCCGGACGCGAGGACCCCGCTGGCGGCGGCGCCGTATCGGGCGATCGCGCCAGTGTCGAATCCACGCGAACGGAAACCGTGACGCCCGTCGACGGGTTCGTCAAACGACCGAACCCCGACCCGGACACCTGGCTCGTCGTGTCGCTCTACGCGTCGTCCGCCGAGATCGGAACGTTCACCGCGCCGCCTCCGCCGTCGGGGGCGGACGTGGCGTTCCAAGCCCCGACCGGGCCGTCACTCTGACGCGACGACGCTCCTACGCTCCAGAGCAACGAACGTCCACACCAGGTCGTGACCGCGGGCCACGACGCGAAGACCGTTCGCCTCGGCGCGCGCGACGATCGCCTCCGCAGGCCGAACGAACAATCGGTAGCTTCGCCCCAGGAGGCGGAAGACGAGGTCTTGAACCCGTGCCACGGCGCGCGCCGGCACGGTGTACCGCGGGAAGCTCAGCACCAGCGCGCGGCGCGCCAGGCGGCTCGCGACCTCGGTGAGCTCCAGGCCGTCGGGCGAGCAACAGATGACGCGATGCATCAGCACGACGTCGGCGGGTTGCACGTCGACCGCGGCACCGTCCACGGCAGCGACCGCGGCACCGTCCACGACACCCTCCAGGGCAGCGACAGCGGCGCCGTCCACGACACCACTCGCGGCGCCGACCCCTGCCTGCAACAGGTCCCTCACCCGGAACACGCTGCGCCCCTCGATCCCGAGTTCCGCGGCCAGCCGCTGCGCGTAGGGGCGGTACGCCCCGACCAGCTCGATCACCTCACCACTGCCTGCACCGGACAGGATCGCCTCGGCCTGCAACGCCCCGATGCCACCGCCGATCTCGAGCACGCGGCTCGACGGCTTCAAAGCCTCGGTGGGCACGCTCGCCAGCATGCGACGCGATAGCCGGTCCAACCCCCGCCGGCGGTACCGGGCGAGGTCCGACGCGGCGACCCTCGAACCGAACACCTCTTCACAGGCCTGAGCCCGACAGCAGCTCTGCATGGCCCAAGGCTAGCGCTTCCTGTCCGAGCGCGTCGAGCGTCGAAACGATACATTGACGAACATCTATGTGTCGCGTATCGTGTGCTGCGAAGACGGAGGACACACCCATGACCACCCACGAGTTCCTCGAACACCTCGAAACCCACACCGACCGGCCGCTGACGTTCCATACCGACGAGAAGGCCGTCGCGCCCGGCTATCACGTCACCGAGATCAAGGCCGTTGCCGTGCACGCCATGGACTGCGGCGGCGAGGCCAGCCGCTGGAGCGAGACCGTGCTGCAGGTGTGGCCACCCGCGCGCGTAGGAAGCGACCGCCACATGTCGGTCGGCAAGTTCCTGTCCATCTACCGGCGCGTGGCCCAGGCCGTCCCCATCGATCCCGAGGCGACCGTCCGGGTCGAGTACGGCGATGCCGGCAAGAGCGCCATCGCCTACCTGGTGCGGTCGGTGGACGTCGGCCCAGACGGCGTCGACGTGCGACTGGCTCCTCCCGCCGTCGCGTGCAAGGGCGCCGATCGCTCGGTGGGCGACATCCCCGTGCTGCGGTCGTTCGAGGGCTTGGAGGCGCTACCCACGCAGGGCAGCGCCTGCTGCTAGGGCGAAACGCGGGCGACCTCGACGCCGTAGGTGATGCCAGCGTCGAGGTCGTCCAGCGTGCCGCGGTACACGACCGCCTCGCGATCGTAGGTCCAGAACGACAGTTGGAACGCCGTGACCGCTCCAGGCACCGTGTCGATGGTGGCCCAGCCGTTGAGGTACGGCGCCGGGATCGCCTGGGTGCTCGGCGCCGGTTCGGGAACGTACTCGTGCAGCCGGTCGGCATGCACCTGCCCGGTGACGTCGAACACCTCCCCTGCCACGCTGGCCGTGCCGGAGAAGTCGTAGCTGGTGAACGACTCCGCTTCGGGCGTCGTTCCCGTCCCGGGCGTCGCTTCCAGCGTCATGCTCACCACGTCGACACCCAGCTCCGGTAGGTCCACGGCGCTCGCCGCGTCGGCGAGCCGGGCCGCGCGAACGCGGCCCCCAGCGACGCCCGCCACCAGCAGGTCGTGCGAGCGGTCGAGCACCAAGGTGTCGTTCCACAGGTCCCACTCGGGGTCGTTCGTTGACCCGACGTCCAGCAACGTCGTGGTCGCGCCCGACACCACGTCGTAGGTCCGCACGAGCCCGTCGAGGGTTCGCCAGATCAACTCGGCGCTTCCCCGGGCGAACGTCGCTGGACCCACCGGCGTCACCCCGGTCGCTCGACTGCCGTCTTGCGGCCGCGTGAGATCCACCAGCGAGATCCGACCCAGGCAGTCTTCCAAGGCGAACCACCGGCCGTCGTCGCTCGCTTCCGACAGTCCGTTGCTTCGGCAGAGCCCGAGTGGAACGGCGTGCAACGTGCTCGGGTCGACCGTGTCCACCACGCGCACGGTAGCGCTCGACATGTCCCAGAAGCTCAGGACGCGGCCGTTGGCGCTCGCGCGCATCCCGTCGCGGTAGTTGGGTACGGCCAGCACGCCGCCCACGGCCCCGGTTCGCGCGTCCCACCAACGAAGCCTCCGCACGCTCGCAGCGTCGACCGTCACCGCGAACAGGCGTCCGGAACCCACCGCGGTGTCGAACACGTCTTCCGCCGCCGGCGGCTCGACCTGCACCAACGTCTCACTACCGCTGACGAGGTCGAGCGTGCGCGCCGCGACGCTGGCGCCGTTTCGCGTCACCAAGACCAGGGCGTCGATGCTCGGATCGTGGACCGCCCCACGGAACGCCTCCGCGGCGGGGAACGCTTCCGCGCGCCAGACGTCCGGCGCGTCTCGTAGGTACCGCCATGCGTGCGACGGCGCCCACAGCAGCAGGGTGTCGCCGTCGGCGCTCAGCACAGCGCGGTAGACGCCTTCGAACAAGCCGTCGATGCGTGCCTGCCACGGTCCATGCAAGACGCGCGCGTCGTCCGGGAACGGGACCTGCACGGGCGGCGGGTACCGATCGCAGGCCGCCACCACCACGAGTGCAACCACGCTCAACGCCGTCCATGCCAGCCGACGCGCCCACCGGAAGGGTGTCATGACCCGTAGCGTAGCGCTCCCGCGTTCCGCCTGCCACTGCTGGTGCCGCCGCCGCAGCGGAAGCGGCGCACCGGCGGTACCGCCGCCTCCGCGGTAAGGACGCCCAGGGTACGCCCGCCCCCGCGGTCACATCTCCCGCGGCGCCGCCACCCCCAGCAGGTCGAGCGCCGCGGCGAGCGTGGCACGCACCCGCTCGACCAGCGCCAGGCGCGCCTCGCGCAGCCCGGGCGCCGACCGCAGGACCTGCGTGTCGGGTCGTCCGTCCGGGCCTTTGTGGTTGTAGTAGGCGTTCCAGGCGGTGGCGAGGTCGAGCGCGTACTGCGCCACCAGGTGCGGCGCGAGGTGCTCCGCCGCCTGCTCGACCGTGCGGGCGAACCGCGCCACCACCCGCGCCAGACGCACCTCGAGCGGGCTGCACGCCGCGTAGTCGGCGTCCGCTTCTACCCTCGCCAGGTCGATGTCCTCGGTCTCGGCTGCGCGCAGGATGCTGCACGCACGCGCGTGGGCGTACTGCACGTACGGCGCCGAGTCTCCTTGCAGCGACAGCGCCTGCTCCCAGCGGAAGTCGATCACCTTGCGCGACTCGCCCTTGAGCATCCCGAAGCGCAGCGCCCCGATGCCCACCGTGCGCGCCACTTGATCGGCGTTTTCCAAGCCGGGGTTCTTCTCATGCACCACGGCGCGGGCGCGCCGCGCCGCCTCTTCTGTGACCTCGTCGATCGACAGCGTGATGCCGCGGCGGCCGCTCATCGCCTGGCCCTCGAGCGTCACGACCTCGTACGCCAGATGGTGCGAGTTCTCGTACGCCGTCTGTCCTTCGGCCGTTCCCGACAGCGCCAGCGCCGTCCGCACGATGGTCTGCGGGTGGCTCTGCCGCACGTCGATGACGTTGATGATCTCCTCGGCGTGGGCGAAGGTGCGGCCGTCCGGGTGCAGCTCGCCGCGCGGGCTGGAGCTGTAGAGCGGCGTGCCGCTCGGTTGCCGGCCGAAGCGCTCGAACGTCAGGCCCTCGAACAGGCCCGCCTTCCAGAACTGGTAGCCGATGTCCTTGGCCACGTACATGGCGTTGCCGTCGGAGCGCATCAGCACCACCCGCGGCTCCTCCAGCCCGGGCAGGAAGCTGCTCACGTCCATCACCATCGCGCCGGCGAACTTGCCGTCTTCGGGCCGCGACACGTACGGGCTTCGCTCCAGCACGTCGAGCCCCTGCGTCAGGAAACCGGCGTGCACCACGTCGGACTCCCACACCAGCAGGTCGTACTCGGCGCCGAGGGCGTGGAACGTCTCCAGTTGCGCGCGCAACACGCGCTCGATCTCGTCACGCAACTCGCCGCGTTCGAGGCGGTGCATCACCTGCGTGACGCCGCGCTCGATCGCTTCGCCGTCGTGCTCCTTCGCCTGCGTGAGGCGAACGTAGAGCTCACCGAGCCAGTGGTCGTACTTGCGCTTGGGGCCGTTGCCGCCGTCGTAGCGGGCATTGAAGTAGGCCACGGCGAAGAGGCTCTCGGCCGCCTGCCTACCGGTGTCGTCGATGTAGTTGTGCACCTCGACGTCGTGCCCGACGGCGCGCAGGATGCGCGCGCAGGCGTCGCCGAGGACGATGTTGCGCAGGTGGCCTACGTGGGCTTCCTTGTTGGGGTTGACGCTGGTGTGCTCGACCACCACCTTGCGCCGGTCCGCGCTCGGAGCGGGCGCGGTGGTCGCCACGCCGGCCACGTACGCACCGGGATCGAGGTGGAAGTTGATGTAGGGCCCCACGGCGTCGGCCGACGCCACCCCATCCGGCAGCACGATCGCCGCCACGATCTGCCCCGCGATGTCGGCGGGGTTGCGGCGCAGTGCGCGCGCGAGCGTGAACGCCACCGGCGTGCCGAAGTCGCCCGGCTTGTCGTCCGGGACCTCCTGGATGGGCACCTGTTGGTTCTCGACCTCGCCCCAACGGTCGGGGTCGTCCGCCAGCAGGCTCCGGAGGGCATCACGAACGGCTTGCTGCAAGGCGTCGAGCACGTCTGTCATGTCGCGGCCACGCTACCACGGCCGTTCGGACGACCTCCCACGCGTCGCCCGCGGCATCCGGCCGCGGTGTGCGACCGTTGTAGAATCTCCGGAGCCCTCGCGCAGCGCCCGCCGCTCGCGTCCCACGATGGGCCTTCGCGGCGTACGCTCGCCGGTGCTACACCGCGTTCGTGTCGCAGGTTCAGCATGAGCGCGCCGAACACAGTAAACTTGAGCGGTGTTGACTCAAGCCTTCGCTCGCGGCCCGCAGCCCCGCGTCGCGCATGCCACACCGTGTGGCCGCACGTCGGAACCCGCAGCCGGTCCCGCACCAGGCCCCACACCGCGCCGCGCACCAGGCCGCGTTCGGGGCCGTTCACGAGAGAGAACACGCCACCGTCGCGAGCCCCGCGTTCGCCTCGGAGCCGACATCTTCGCCGCGACCCCCTCGGCAGCGAACCCGGCGCACCCCACGACGGCGCGCCACGCCACCGTTCCTTCGCCCCAACTCGGATAGGCTAGGAGAACCTCATGGCCGATACCCCCGTTCCTACCGAACTTCCCGCCATGGTCCCGGTCTGTCCGGTCCGGGGCTCCGTGCTGTACCCCACCATGGTCATGCCGATCGACGCCGGCCGGCCGGTGAGCATCCGCGCCATCAACACCGCGCTCGATCGCGACCGCACCATCGTCATCGTCAGCCAGAAAGACCGCGAAGTCGAAGAGCCCGGCGTCGACGACCTCTACGAGGTCGGAACCGCGTGCAACATCATGCGCATGAAGAAGAACCCCGACGGCAGCATCCAGATGCTGGTGCGGGCGTTCGCGCGCGTGCGGGTCGAGAACTACCAGGCGTCCGGCGGCCTGATCGAGGCGCGCGTCTCCCCGATCGAGGTCCCCGAAGGGGACGCCGTCGAGCTCGAAGCCGCCTTCCGCGAACTGCGCGAGAAGTTCAAGGACCTCGTCGACTCCGGCGGCCGCGCCATCCAGAACGAGGTGGCGCAGTTCGTCATGAACCTCGAAGACGCGGGTCAGTTCGCCGACTACGTGGCGTACCACCTCGACTTCCGCCTGGCCGACAAGCAGTCCGTGCTCGAAGCGCCTTCCGTGGCCGAGCGGTTGCGCAAGGTGCTGGTGCTGATCGACACCGAGATCGAGCTGCAGGAAACGCAGCGGCGCGTGCAACGCGAGGTCAAGGAAGAGATCGACCGCAACCAGCGCGAGTACTTCCTGCGCGAGCAGATCAAGGCGCTCCAGAAGGAGCTCTCAGGCTCCGACGACGACGAAGACGAGGTCGAGGCGTTCCGCGAGAAGCTCGAGGCGCTCGACCTGCCGGAAGCCGTCATGAAGGAGGCGCAGCGCGAGCTGAACCGCCTCGGCCGCATGCACCCGGACTCCGCCGAAGCGTCGGTGATCCGCACCTACCTCACCACCATCACCGAACTGCCATGGAACGTCCGCACCGAAGACCGGCTCGACATCGCCCAGGCCGAAGAGATCCTCGACGAAGACCACTACGGTCTCGAGAAGGTCAAGGACCGCGTGCTCGAGTACCTCGCGGTGCGCAAGCTCAAGGCCGAGCGCGCCGCCAAGGGCGAGCTCGACGCCTTCGAGGTGAACAAGGGCCCCATCCTGCTGTTCGTCGGCCCGCCCGGCGTCGGCAAGACGTCCATCGCCAAGTCGATCGCCAAGGCGCTCGGGCGCGAGTACGTGCGCATCAGCCTCGGCGGCGCGCGCGACGAGTCCGACATCCGCGGTCACCGGCGCACCTACATCGGCTCGATGCCGGGCCGCATCATCCAAGGCATCCGCCAGGCGGGCGCCAAGAACCCGGTGTTCCTGCTCGACGAGGTCGACAAGCTCGGCGTGTCGTACCAAGGCGACCCCTCTTCGGCGCTACTCGAGGTGCTCGACCCGGCGCAGAACTCCAACTTCGTCGACCACTACCTCGGCGTGCCGTTCGACCTCTCCGAGGTGCTGTTCGTGGCCACCGCGAACTACGCCCAGCAGATCCCCGAGGCGCTCTACGACCGCATGGAGATGATCGAGTTCTCCAGCTACATCGAGCAGGAGAAGCTCGAGATCGCCAAGCGCTACCTGCTGCCGCGCCAACTCATGGAGAACGGCCTCAAGCCTGGCCAGGTCACGCTCACCGACGGCGCCCTGTCGCGCGTCATCACCGCGTACACGCGGGAAGCGGGCGTGCGCAACCTCGAGCGCCTCATCGGCACGCTCTGCCGCAAGGCCGCGCGCCGCATCGCCGAGGGCGAAGCCAAGCGCGTTCGCCTCACCGAGCGCAGCCTCGAGCAGTACCTCGGCGCCCAACGCTTCACGCCGGAGTCCGAAGCCGAGGACAACCTCGTCGGCGTCGCCACCGGCATGTACTACACCCCCGTGGGCGGCGACATCCTGTTCGTCGAGACGTCCATCACCCCCGGTAAGGGCGGCCTGGTGCTCACCGGCCAGCTCGGCGACGTCATGAAGGAATCGGCGCGCGCCGCGCTGACGTACACCAAGCGCAACGCCGCGCGTTTCGGCATCAAGCAAGAAGAGCTCGACGAGCGCGAGATCCACATCCACGTGCCCGCCGGCGCCACGCCCAAGGAAGGCCCGAGCGCCGGGGTGGCCCTCGCTACCTCGCTCGTCAGCGCCCTCACCGGCCTGGCGGTGCGCAAGGACGTGGCCATGACCGGCGAGATCACGCTCCGTGGACGCGTGCTGCCGATCGGCGGCCTGAAGGAGAAGATCCTCGGCGCCAAGCGCGCGGGCATCAAGCACATCGTCTACCCGTCCAAGAACGCCGCCGACATGAAAGACGTCGCCGGTCACCTCACACGTTCGCTGCACATGCACGAAGCCGACGACCTCGACGGCGTCCTCGACGTCGCCCTGGTGGGCGGCATGGCAGCCCTCGAAGCGCGCGCGAAGAGCGGTGCGCCAGGCGGCCCGGGCCCGGTCGAAGAGAAGAAGCCTTCCGGCCGCAAGCGCAGCACGCCCAGCCGCAAGCGCACCAAGGAAGTGCCCGACATCCGGGCCTGAGCGAAACCACATCGGGGCCCGGGCGAAACGATACCCGACCCCACGAGAACGAAGGTGGCCGCGGCATCCCCGCGGCCACCTTCGTTCCTGCGCCTGGCCGCGCAACGAACCCAAGCGCGGCCGGCCCCCGCGGTATCGTGTCCGGCATGGATCGCCCCGTGCCTCTCATCGCCGGCAACTGGAAGATGCATCGCCTACCCAGCGAAGCCGTCACTTGGCTCCGCACGCTGCTCGGGCGTCTCGACGAGCGCCCAGTGCCCCACTGCGAACTGGCGCTGTTGGTGCCGTTCCCCCACCTGCCCGGGATGGCTTCGCTGGCGTTCGGCGAGGACGTGGCGCTGGGGGCGCAGGACGTCAGCCCCCACGCTGAAGGCGCCTACACCGGCGAGGTGTCGGCCGACATGCTGCGTGATCTGGGCGCGCGCTACGTCATCGTCGGGCACTCCGAACGGCGCGCCTACCACCACGAGGACGACGCCCTGGTGAACCGCAAGCTCAGCGCCGCGCTCGGCGTCGGCCTGGTGCCGATCCTGTGCGTCGGCGAGCGACAGGAAGAGCGCGAAGCTGGACGCGCGGACGAGGTGGTGCTGCGGCAGCTGACGGGCGCCCTGGACGGCATCGACCTACAAGAGCCCGGCGCCCTGGTGGTGGCGTACGAACCGGTGTGGGCCATCGGAACGGGCCGCACCGCCACCGCAGACGACGCCCAGGAGATGAGCGCGACCATCCGCGCCGCCCTCGAGCAGCGCTATCCCGGCATGGCGCAAGCCATGCGCATCCTGTACGGCGGCAGCATGAAGCCGAACAACGCCGCCGAGTTGCTGGCCAAGCCCGACGTGAACGGCGGCCTCATCGGCGGCGCCAGCCTCGACCTCGACGACTACCTGGCGATCGCGGAGGCGGCCGCGTGACGGCGCTCGACAGGCTCCGCTCCACGCTCGCTCAGCACGGCGCCGACGCGATGCTCGTGACCACGCCGGAGAACGTGCGCTACCTCTCGAGCTTCGCCTCCCCGGAAGACGCCGTGGTGTTGGTGACGCCTGAACGGGCGGTGCTGCTCACGGACGGGCGCTACACCGCCCAAGCCGCCGAGCAGTCGAGCATCCCGGTCGAGATCGTGCAGGGCCTCGACTTGGCCGCCGCGGAACGAAGCAAGGGCCTGCGGTTGGCGGTGGAGAGCGATCACCTCACCCTCAAGCGTCACCGCACGCTCTGCGACGCGCTCGGTAACGAGCCGATCGTGCTGGATGGCGTCATGAACCCATTGCGGGTGGTGAAGACCGCCGAGGAGATCGACCGCCTGCGCCAAGCCGCGCAGGTCACCGACGTCGCCTACGAAGCGGCGTTGGCGATGCTGCGCCCCGGCGTGCGCGAGGTCGAGGTCGCGCTCGAGATGGAACGCGTCATGCGCCTCGAGGGCGCCGAGGGCTCCGGTTTCGACATCATCGTCGCCAGCGGCGTACGCGGCGCCATGCCGCACGGCGTGGCCAGCAACAAGGTCATCGAGTCCGGCGAACTCGTGACGCTCGACTTCGGCGCCATCGTCGACGGGTACCACGCCGACATGACCCGCACCGTGGCCGTCGGGGAGGTAGGCGCAGAGGAGCGTCGCATGTACGACGCCGTACTCGAGGCGCAAGAAGCGGCCGTGGCCGCCGTCGCACCCGGCCGCGTCGGCCGCGATCTCGACGCGGTGGCGCGCGACATCCTCACCCGTCACGGTCTGGGCGAGTACTTCGCCCACAGTCTCGGCCACGGCACCGGCCTCCACATCCACGAGGACCCGCGCTTGAGCAACCGCAGCGACGACGTCCTGGCACCCGGCATGATCGTCACCATCGAACCCGGCGTCTACATCCCCGGCTTCACCGGCTTGCGCATCGAGGACCTGCTGGTCGTCACCGAGAGTGGCCACGAGGTCTTGTCGAAGAGCCCGAAGGCGTTCCGCTGCGTGTGACCGGCGCGCGACCGGCGCGCCTCAGGCGCCCGCGACCAGGCGTCGCGCCGCTTCCAGGATGGCGCGCACGTCCTGCTCGCTCGGTCCTTCGCAGTAGATGCGCAGTACCGGCTCGGTGCCGCTGGCGCGCACCAGCAGCCAGGCGTCGTCGCCCAAGTTCAGCTTGACGCCGTCGAGGCGCTCCACCGAAACGACCTCGCGCCCGGCGATATGGGCGGGCGGATCGTCGAGCGCTTCCTCCGCGCGGCGCTTCGCCGCGTCGTCCGCGAGCCGCAGGTCGATGCGGTCGTAGGCGTGGCGCCACCCTGCCTCGCGCTCCAGTTCGGCGAACCGATCGGCCAGCCCCGTGCCGGTCTTCGCGATCGCCTCCAATAGCAAGAGTCCGTTGGCGATGCCGTCACGCTCCGGGATGTGGCCGTCGACGCCGATACCGCCCGACTCCTCGCCGCCGATGAGCACCCCGCCCTGCAGCATGGCGTCCACGATGTGCTTGAAGCCGACCGGCGTCTCCACCACGGCCAAACCACGCGCCGCCGCCAAGCGCTCGACGATGCGACTCACGGTGAACGTCTTCACGACCCGGCCGTGCCGCCCGTCGGCCTGGAGCCGGTCGAGCAGCAGCGCGAAGATCTGATGCGAGTTCAAGAACGCCCCGCCAGGCAACACCACGCCCAGGCGGTCCGCGTCGCCATCGTTCGCCAGGGCGAACGCCGGCCCGGAGGCGGCGTCCGCGTGGCGCATGCGCTCCATTGTGAAGCCGAGGTTCGCCGGGATCGGCTCGGGGTGAACGCCGTGGAACAGCGGGTCGGGCCGACCGCGTAGCTCCTCGACGGCGCCGCCTAAGCCCACGTGGCGGAAGAAGCCCGTCAGCCAACCGCTTCCGGCGCCGCCCATGGCGTCGTGGGCCACCTGGCCGCCGCCGGCCACGAACGCGCGCAACGCCTCCACGTCCACCAGACGCGCGAGCGCGTCGAAGTAGGCATCCCGCACGTCGAAGCGCTCGACGGGCGACGTGTCCCCGGCCGCTGCCGGGGCGTCGACGCCCATCACGCGTCGCGCGACGTCTTGGTAGATGCCGTCGGTGGCAGTACCGCCGTACGCGCCCTTGAGTTTGAAGCCGCCGTACTCGGCGGGGTTGTGCGACGCCGTCAGCATCACGCCTCCGGCCGCCCCGAAGTGGCGCACGGCGAACGACAACGCGGGCGTCGGAAGGTAATCCTGGCTGACGCGCACGTCCAGGCCGTTGGCGGCCAGCACCTGCGCCGTTGCCAGCGCGAAGCGCGAGCCCAAGAAGCGCGTGTCGTACCCCACCACCACCAACGGGTGGCCTGCGCCGTTTCGGGCGGACGCGCCTTGCTCGAGCAGATGTTCGGCGTACGCCTGCGTGGCCCGACGCACGTTCGCGAAGGTGAAACGCTCCGCGATGACGTCGCGCCAACCGTCCGTACCGAATCGCAACTCGTCCACCGTGCCCCCTCGCGCGTGCTGCACGTTCGGGCAGGAATCTACCACGGCACCGAGACGGCACCGTGGCCGAGACCGAACGGCCCGAGGCGCTAGACTCCAGCGATGGGCTTCGTGATCAAGTACGGTGGCAACGCCATGACCGACGACGCCACCCGCGCCGCGGTGGCCGCGCGCATCCGCACGCTCCGCCCCGGCGGGGTGCCGCCGGTGGTGGTGCATGGCGGCGGGCCGTACATCCAGGCCGCCCTCGACGAGGCAGGGCTCGAGCACCACTTCGTGCGCGGCCTGCGCGTCACCAGCCCGGCCAGCGTCGCGGTGGTGGAACGGGTCGTGACGCTCCTCGGCAAGCGCCTTGCGCACGAGATCGGTGGCGCCGTCGCCCTCACGGGGCGCGACGCCGGCCTGCTGGTGGCCGAAGCGTTCGACCCCGACCTGGGCCGCGTCGGGCGCATGACGACCGTGAACGCCGCCGTGCTGCGGGCGCTGCGGGTGGCCGACCTGGTGCCGGTGGTGGGTTGCATCGCGCTCGACGACGAAGGGGAAGCGCTCAACGTCAACGCCGACGAGGTGGCCGGCGCCGTCGCCGGAGCCCTGGGCGAAGGCGTCGTGTTCCTCACCAACGTCCCAGGCGTGCTCGACGACCCTGCTCGCGAGGACAGCCTGCTACCCAGGCTGACGGCGGTGGAAGCGCAAGAGCGGATCGAAGACGGTCGCATCGCGGGCGGCATGATCCCCAAGGTCGGCTCGGCGCTGACGGCGCTGGCGCTGGGGGCGCCGTACGCGGTGGTGGCCGACGGCCGCGACGTTGGCGGCGTGGAACGCGCCCTGTCCGGCGGTGGAACGCGCGTGGTCCAGTCGTGACGCGCAGCGCGCGGCACCCGGGGTCGCACTCCGTGAGAGTGCCGTAAGACCTGCGCTGCTACCTTCTGGCAAAGGCCGCGACGCGCGTGCACGTAGCTCGGAGCACCGCATCGACGCCCGGACCGGGGCAGCCGCCACGCTTCGCGCAAGCATCGTCACCGCGGATCGGCCACCCAGGAGAGTTCCGATGAACGAGTCCTTCGCAGACGTCCCCACCCCCGCGCTAGAACGCGAAGCCGCCCGTCTCGAACGCCGCTTGATCAAGGGCGGCAGCTCGGCGCTCGACGTCGAGCGCTACTGCCTCATCCAGATGGAGTTGGGCGCCCGGCTGGAACGCGAGTCCGTGCTCGACCCGCGCGATTGATGGCGTTCGTCGCCTACGGTGGCGAGCGGCCAAGACGACCTCCCGCGCGATCGATCGCGTCCGCCATCTACGGTCGCGAGCGGCCATGACGATCACCTGAGCACGGGTATATGGCGTCTCGAACACCCTCGCGTGTTCGGGATGCCAGGTTTTTCCGCTAGCCGCACCGCGCAGGTCTGCTATCTTGGCAGACGATGCGCCCGCAACAGCTCCTCCGTACCCTGATCGTCATGCTCGTCCTGGGGACGGCAGTCGCATTCGGGCAGTCCATCACCGTCAAGCCCGGCGACACCCTGTGGGGGATCGCCCGCGCCTACGGCACCGACGTCGACACGCTGCGGAGCCTGAACGGTCTCACGTCGGACGCCCTGCGCCCCGGCCAGACGCTGACCGTTCCCGGAGCGGACGAGGTTGCCGCGCCGGAGAAGGTGGTCGTGCAACCGGGCGACACCCTGTACGACATCGCGCTCCGCTACGACGTGTCCGTCGACGACCTGATCGCATTCAACGATCTCGACGGCACGGTCATCCATCCGGGTCAGGAACTGGTGCTCACAGCCGGCGACAGCGCGCCCGAGCCGTTGACGGTCGTCGTCGGCGCCGGAGACAGCCTGTGGGCCCTGGCGCGGAAGCACGACACCACCGTCGCAGCCATCGCGGCTGCGAACGCGTTGTCCGAGAGTGCCACGCTGCACCCCGGCGATCGCCTGGTGATCCCCGGCCGCTACGGCACGGCCGCCAACGACGTCGGTGGCGCCGCGCCGACCACCATCACGGTCGCGAAGGGCGACTCTCTCTGGGCCATCGCCCGCCGCTACGACGTGACGGTCGCCTCGCTCATGAGCGCCAACGCCCTGACGGGCGAGCGCCTGGTGGCCGGCCAGACGCTGCGCATCCTCCCTTCCGGCGAGATCTCCGGCGCTCGCGCGGCCAGCCCCAGGCCCGTGGTGAGCGCCCCGGCCATCGCGACGGACGCGATGGTGTGGCCCATCGTCGGCGTCATCACCTCGCGTTACGGCTTCCGCAGTCTGCGCGTCAGCGGTTCGAACTTCCATGCCGGCCTCGACATCGACGGAGAGACCGGCGACCCCATCCGCGCCGCGCGCGCGGGCGTCGTGACGCATGCCGGTTGGCAAGGCGGCTACGGTTACCTCGTCGTGGTCCAGGACGGTGACACCGAGTACTACTACGCGCACGCTTCGGCGCTGGAAGTGAACGAAGGCGACGTGGTGACCGTAGGACAGGTCATCGCGCGCATCGGTAGCACCGGGAACTCCACCGGCTCGCATCTGCACTTCGAGGTCCGCGTCGCCGGCGATCCGGTCGATCCGCTACCGATCCTCGAGGCTTCGGCGCAACGCTGACGTCGCCTGGAGCGACCTGGAGAACCCCTTCGTGCGCCTGGTGGTGATCGGCGACATCCACATGCAACCTGAGAAGCTCTGGCGCATGCTGCGCGAGGCCGGCCTCGCCGATGAGCACGACCGGCCCACGGACGCGCTGCGCGACGGCAGTACCCGCCTGGTGCTGCTAGGCGACCTGGTGCACGCCAAGAGCCGCGCACGTTACGCCGAGTTGATCAACGTGCGTCGGTACGACGAGTACAACCCGCGGCACCTAGAGCGCGCCGAGAAGGCGCAGGAGCGTTTCCTGCGCGCCGTCAAGGGCTTCCAAGACCGCGTCCTCGACGGCAACATGGTCATCCTCATGGGCAACCACGACTTCAATGTCGTGGCGCCCGACCAGGGCCCTTTGCGAACCGACGACGTCTCGCACCTGGAGTGGAAGCCGGGCTACGGCAACGAGCTCGACCCGGAGCTGCGCGACTGGATCCTGAGCTGGCCTTACGAGATCGTCGTGGAGGGGCTGCACCTGGCGCATGTCGGCCCGAAGCCCGAGCACAACACGTTCGATCACGACTTCTACCTCGAGAACCGGCGCCGTTGGATCCAAGAGGAGAAAGACCATCTCGAAGGCACGCCGTACCGCCTCGGGGTATACGGTCACACGCCGGTTCGTGGCGGTGTCAACGTCGCTTCGCAGGGCCGTGCCCTATTGCTCGACACCAACGGCCACGAGGACGAGTACTGCTGGCTCGAGGTCGACGTCGACGAGCGGCGGTACCGCCTCAAGCTGCACGGGCTGTTCTTCGACGAAGCGATCCCGCGTGAGGTCTCGGAGCCGGCCAAGAGCTGAAACTCGGCATCTGCGCAGGCGTCTGCCCACGCCCCTACCTGCCAACGCCTCTACCTTCCCACGCCTCCGCCCGCACCGGCGCTACTGCTCCACGCGCTCCTCGTACGCCGGCGTCAGCGCCACCCAGGTGCGGAACGGCGCCAAGTCGACCATCTCTCCGGCCGCGGTGCGGAAACGGATGCCGGTGCCGTCGACGATCTCCCAGGTGCCGCGGTCTGCGCGACCCCGCAGGTAGAGCGTCGCGTTTCCGGAACGCAGCGGGATGTACAGCCGCCCTTCGGGGTCGTCGGGTAGCGGCCTGGCCGTGATCTCTCCCACCAGCACGGCGTCGACCGTCACCACCTGGCCGTCGGGGTGGTTCGCCGGGGTTCCGTCACGCACCCACCGGTACGCGCCCAGCACCGCGTCGAACCGGAAGCCCGTGGTGTACGCGCCGCTGTAGCGCACGCTCACCTCGGTCACCTGGTCGGCGACGGCGGTGGGGCGGAAGATCACGCCTGCCACCGGCCGCACCACGTCGGGCAGGATGCGTTTCACCGCCGACCGCAGGTCGGAGCCGACCGTGTACAGGTTGTACGGCGCCGAGCGCTCGTCGGAGCGGCCGAAAAGTTCGCCGCGGCTGTACGCGTTGAGGGTGGGCAGTTCGCTGCGGGAGATGGCGATCATGGCGCCCGGCGAACCGCCGTCGTGCACCAGCACGGCGGAGCTTCGTTCGGACAACTCGACGAAGTAGTCGCGCGCGCTGCGCACCGGGCCGACGCGAAGCGGGTCGACGTGGTCGTAGATCGTCATCAACCGCGTCAGGCCGCCCTCGACGGGTAGCTCGACGATCATGCTTGCCTCGCGCAGACCGTGCTGCGGGTAGCCGCCGACGTTGTCGAGGATCACCGCCAGCGCCTGTTCGCGCTGGTCCGCGAACGGCGCCAGCGACGGTTGTTGCGGTGCGCCGCTCGGTTGGTCGCTTCCTTCCGGCCCGGCAGCCAGTCCACGTCCGGTGGCGGCGGCCAGGTCGTCGGTAGGGCCGGTCTGCCCTGCCACCGGCGCGTTGCCGCCCGGCGTGCGCGGCGAAGCCACCGAAGCCGCCACGTCGGTGATGCCGGCGGGCCCCGCCTCACCGGGCGCGCCACCGGCCGTCTCCGGCGCGATGACCTCGGCCCGCACGCTGGGCACCGGCACCGGCCGTGCGGCTGCGACGGCGACGGTCGGAAGGACCTGCACGTCGCGCGCCGTGCCGACCTGCGCGCTGACGGCCGGCGGGGCCAGAGGTCGTTCGCCCGAGACGCTGGCGCGCACGCCGCTGGCAGCGAGGTCGACGGCGGCGGCCACGTCGGCGCGCACGGAGGGTGCCGTCAAGGGTTGCGCGGCTGCCACTTCGGCCTGCACCGAAGGCGTGTCCAGCGGCTGCGCAGCGGAAACGGCCGCCTGGACGTTCGGCGTGCTCAAGCCGACGGCCTGCGCCACCTGGGCCTCGACCCGCGGCGTCTCCAGCGGCTGCGCTTCGGCCACCGAGGCCCGCACCTGTGGCGTAGCGATCTCCTGCCGGGCGGCCACGGCGGCCGTAGGCGTCAGCGCGATGGCCCGCGCCTCCGGCACCTCGGCCCGCGCTTCCGGCTGCGGGATGGTGATGGTCGCCTGCACCGGCCGCGGCTGCAGCACCACCGGGTCGATCTCCGGCAGCACCGTGGTGGGAGTCTCTGCCATCGGTAGCTCGGGCGCGTCGGCGCTGGTCTCTTGCACGCTCGGCACCGGCAGCGGCGGTTCGGGGACGGTGGCGGCCTCGGCCGGGGCGGGCTCGCTCGCCTCCGCCTCGGCCGGAGGCGCCTCGGGCGCGGGCGGCTGCGCCGTCATCGGCTCCGGCTCGGGCGCCTGAGTTGCCTCGGTGGAGGCGCTCGCTTCCTGTGGGTCGCCGATCTCGCTGCTAGCGACCTGCGGAGAGGGCGCCGGCGGAGCAGGCTCCTCGACGGTGGGCGCGTCGGTGATCTCCTCGGCGAAGGCCGGCGTGCCGACGTCGAGCACGATGTAACTCGGCAACGGCTGGGAGCGCGGAATGGCCATCCACACGATCACCAGCAGCAGCATCGCGAGGTGGAGCACCAGCGACAACAGCAGCGCGCGGCGCTTGTCCGGGTCGCGCCAGACGCTCGTGGTTTCCACCTTCTTGCTCAGCCTCCCGTGGCGATGGCGATGCGTTGCGCCCCCGCCTGTTTCAACAAGTCCATGATGCGCACCGCTACGCCGTGGGCTACGTCGCGGTCGGCACGAAGCACGACGGTCGTCTGACCGGTCGTCTCCAGGTCCTGGCGCACGATGGCAGCCAACTGCGCCTCGGCCACGCGCGCTCCGCCGAAGAAGATCTCACCGTCCTTCGTCACCGTCACGGTCGGCAGCGACGACGGTTCGGCAACGCTGGTCTGCGCTTCCGGAAGGTCGACCGGCAAGCCCGACTCGAGCGTGATGAAGGTGGTGGAGACCATGAAGAAGATCACCAGCAGGAACACCACGTCGACCATCGGGGTCAGGTCGAGCGTCGGCGTCTGGCGGAAGCGGCTCTGGCGGCGGCTGCGGATCATCGGGGTCGGGTTCGCGCGGTGTGGGGGCGGCGCGCGGGCTGCGGTCGGCGCGCGCGCTGCAGGCGGCGTCCGGGATGCGGTCGGCGCGCGGGCTGCAGGCGGCGCCTCGGCTCAGGAGCCATCGGAGGCGGGACGCAGCGGGTTCAGGCCCGGCTGGGCAGGGCGCACCTCGGCGCGTTCGGCGGCAGCGACGTCGCTAGGCGCCCGCTCGGGGGCGGCGCGAACGGTGTCGGGTCGGGCCGCGTCGCTGCGCGCGCCGGCGGCCTGCCCGCCTTCCTCGCGGCGCACGGCCACGGCCTGGACCACGTTGCCCATCAGCTCTTCGCGGCGCCGGTCGATGTCGACCAGGATGTGCTCGACGCGGCTGGAGAGGTAGGCGTGCCCGATGAGCACCGGGATGGCGACGATCAGGCCGGCTGCGGTGGTCACGAGCGCCTGGCCGATGCCGTCGGCCAAGGCCGCCGGGTTCCCCGTGCCCTGGCGCGAGATCTCGGAGAACGCCAGGATCATGCCGGTGACGGTACCGAGCAGGCCCATCAAAGGGGCGATCTGCGCGATGGTGGCAAGCGGGCGAAGTCCGCGGGTCAAGCGCTGCTCTTCTTGGATCGACGCTTCGAGGAACGCCGGCTCGACCGCGGAGCGGCCGTACGGCAGGCGCAGCAGCGCCGCGCGCAGGACGCGGGCCACCGGGCCGCCGTGCTGCTCGCAGGCGGCCAGGGCGAGCTCGAGGTCGCGCTCGCGCACGGCTGCGTTCACGCGCATCATCAACGCGTCCGTGTCCAAACGCTCCTTGCGCAGCTTCAAGAACCGCTCGAAGAAGAGGTACACGGCGTACACCGATACCAGCAGGATCGCCAGCAGAACGGGTCCGCCGCTGATCAGTAGGTTCATTCGACGCTCCTCATGGTTCGACGTTCATCGTAGGCATCGAGGCGATGAAGGCCATGAGAGCCGCAAGATGCGAACATTCTCACACCCGATGGGCCCCATGCCGAGTGTCCGCCGAGCGAACCGGCGCCACACCGGATCGGCGCTTCTACGGTCCGCGACTCCCACGCTTGCACCATCGCACTCCCTCAGCCGGTGGTTCGCATCCCGGCCGACACCCCCACCAGCGACACCAGCACGGCGTACTCGAGGGCGTCCCTGGCGGGGCTATCCGGCCCCATGCCGCGCAGACGCCTCAGCAGTTCGACCTGCAGGTAGCTGATGGGGTCGACGTACGGGTTGCGCAGCTCGATCGACCGCGCCAGCACCGGATCGTCTTCGAGCAGCGCGGCGCCGGTGACGCGTTCGATCTCGCGCACCGCGCCGGCGTGTTCGCGTTCGATCCACGCGCCGAATCGCTCGCGCAGCGGCGCGTCGACCAGCCCAAGGTACGCCGAGAACACGCCCATGTCCGCCTTCGCCAGGCTCATCTGCGCGAAGTCCAGCATGGCGCGGAAGAACGGCCAGCCGCGGTACATCTCGGCGGCGATGCCGGCGTCCCGTTCGCGCAACGCTGCAAGGCCGGCACCGAGCCCGAACCAACCGGGCAGGTTGGCGCGGCACTGCGTCCATGCGAACACCCAGGGGATGGCCCGCAGGTTCGCCAGCGAACGCTCGCCTTCCGTTCGACCGGCGCGTCGTGCCGGACGCGAGCCGACGT
Source organism: Trueperaceae bacterium (assembly GCA_046484635.1). Taxonomy (GTDB): domain Bacteria; phylum Deinococcota; class Deinococci; order Deinococcales; family Trueperaceae; genus CAZACZ01. The sequence continues at coordinate 7,053 of JAWOIL010000190.1, read as the reverse complement.
CGAGGCGCGCGATCTCCTCGATCGGCGTGACCTGATGGAAGAAGTCCAGGAACCCGTCGCTCGTCAGCAACGCTCGGTACGCCGCACCGGCGGCGTCTGCCAGCACGTCGGCGGCGTCTCGAAAGCGCCCGTCCAAGGCCGACAACGGACGGGCGTCACGCGCCGAGGACAACAAGAAGGCGTGTGTCACCTGCTCCAGGTGCCGGTGCGCCAGGTCGGGGTCGGAGTACCGGTCCGACAGCGCTTCGCCCTGCTCGGTCATGCGCATGCGTCCCGCGAGGCTGCCGGGTGGCTGTGCCAAGATCGCCTGCCCGGCCGGTCCACCGCCGCGGCCGATGCTGGTGCCGCGGCCGTGGAAGAGGCGAAGTGGCACGCCCGCCTCACGGCACACGCGCGCCAGTCCCTCCTGGGCACGGTACAGCGCCCAGTTCGCGCTGGCGAACCCCACGTCCTTGTTCGAGTCGGAGTAGCCGATCATGACCTCCTGCACGCCGCGGTCGCGCACGTGCTCGAGGTAGACGGGAAGCGTGAACAGGCGCTGGACCACGCCGGGCGCTGCCCCTAAGTCGGCCATGGTCTCGAACAGCGGCGTCACGTCGAGGTCCGGCACGCCGGCTTCCTTGGCCAGAAGCAGCGCCTCGAGTACGTCCGACGCGCCCTCGGTCATGCTGACGATGGTGCTGCCGCGCGCGTCGGCGCCGTACAGGTCGCCTGCTCTGCGCATCTCGCGCAGGAACGCCAAGGCACGCTGGGCGTCCTCCCCGACGTCGGCGTCGGGCGCCGCCAATGGGCGCCGGGTAGCGAGTTCCCGCGCCAGGAGTTCGACCTTGGCGTCCTCGGGTAACTCCGCGTACGCGTCGTGCGCTCCGGCGTAGCGCAGCAACGCCGCCACCGCCCGCTCGTGCACGCTCGAGTGCTCCCGTAGGTCCAACGGCGCCAACACGAAACCGAACGTGGCCGCCCGATCGCGCGCCGGCCCCACGAACGCGCGCGCGGCCATCCCACTGCCCCCGGCGTGAAGCGCCTGGCGCACCAGGTCGAGGTCGGCGACGTAGCCGTCCGCCCCGCCCGGGTAGCTGCCTGCCGCTGCGCGCTCGGCCAGCAGATCGGCGTGCACGTGCTCGAGTTTGCGGCGGAACGGCTCGCCTTGGAAGCGTGTGCTAACGCCGTGCCGTGCATCGTGCTTCGCCAGGTCGTCCTCGAAGGCGGGCGGCACCTGCGCGCGTGGCGCCCATTGCGACAACCGTTGCACGAGCACGTCGACGTCGGCGAGGTAGGTCTCCAGCGCGAGGTCGGCCTGCAGCCGATACGCCTCGCGCGTCACTTCAGGCGTGACGAACGGGTTGCCGTCACGGTCGCCGCCGATCCACGACCGGAAGCGCACCACAGGGGGAAGCGCCGCCGCAACGGAGTCGGAGCCGTAGTAGGTGTCCAGCGCCTCCTGCACGTCCCGCATCAGGCGGGGCGCGGCGTCCAGCAGCGAGCGCCGGTAGTAGTACAGGGCGCTCTTCACCTCGTCGATGACGGTGGGCTTGTGGTCGACCAGTTCCCGCGTCTGCCACAACGTGGCGATCTCGGCCTGGATCTCGTCCTGCAGAACGCGAGCGAGTTGCGGCGACAGATCCTGCTCGCCCAAGGTGCGGAGCGCGGCGGCGATGCGTTCCAGCTTGAGCCGCACGGTGTAGCGCTTGACCTCCGTGGGGTGCGCCGTGAGGGTGAGCTGCACGTCCAGTCGCTCGATGAACGCGCGCGACTCCTCGCGCGACCAGCCCTGGTCCTTCAGCGCCTTCACCGCGGCCGCTACGCTCTGGGCCCGCGGCGTAGCGGCCGAGGCGGCGGCTTCGCGCTGCCGGTTGACGCGCACGCGGTGGATCTCCTCCGCTAGATTGATGAGCTGGAAGTAGACGGTGAAGGCGCGCAGTAATCGCTCGGCCGTGCCCAGGTCGAGGTCGGCGAGGAGCGTCGTGATCTCGCGGACATCCGTGCCGGTGGCGCTGGCGACGCCGCCGCCGTCGGCGGCTTCGGGAACCGTGGCGGCGTCGGCCACCGACCGCCCCCGGGCGGCCTTCGTCAGCTGACGGACGCGCTCGACGAGAGCGAACGTCCGCTCGCCTTCCAGATCGCGCAACACGTTGCCGAGCGTGGTCGCCAGGTAATCGACGTCACGGCGCAGCGGTTCGCGCTCGTCGGGACGTGTCATGCGTGGCGCCTCCCGCCTCCGCCCCGGTCGGCGTCCTCACCATCGGCGGCGTCGTTGGCGTCGTGATGCGGACCGTCCCAGCGGATGCGCGTGATGGACGTCGCGCGGCGGCCATCGAGTTCGATCGCCACCGCCAGGACGGTGGCCGGCCCGTGCGCGGGGCGGAACCGGCGCGGGAGTTTGTGCACGAAGCGGTCGTGAACTTCCTCGAACGCCATGCCGATCGACGACGCCTGCACACCGGTCATGCCGACGTCGGTGACGTAGGCGGTGCCTCGGAACACGGACTCGTCGGCCGTGGGCACGTGCGTGTGCGTTCCGATGACGGCGCTCACCCGGCCCGCCAGGTGGTAGCCCATCACCTTCTTCTCGCTGGTGGCCTCCGCGTGCATGTCCACGACCACGGGGACGTCGTCGGGGATGCGCTCGAGCGCATCGTCCACGGCGCGGAACGGATCGTCCAAGGCCTCCATGAACACGCGGCCCATGACCTGCACCACGGCGATGCGGCTGCCTGCGCCCGCGACGTCGTAGAGGGCCCAGCCCAGGCCCGGCGTGCCGGGCGGGTAGTTGGCGGGCCGCAACAAGCGCGTCGTCTCCTCGACCAGCGTCAACGCCTCCGGCTGGTCGAAGCCGTGGTTGCCGAGCGTCACGACGTCGGCGCCGGCCGCCCTTAGCTGCTCGAAGTGCTTGCGCGTGATGCCGAAGCCGCCAGCGGCGTTCTCACCGTTGACGATCACGAAGTCGTACTCGCCGCGAACCCGCTGGAGGAAGGCCGTCGCGGCGCGCATGCCGGGGGTGGCGAAGACGTCGCCGACGAAGAGGACGCGCACACGTCAGGGTACCAGCAGCGAAGGCGGGCGCGCGGGCCGTGCTAGATTCGGGAGCGCCATGGAGTTCGACACCGTCGACCGCAGCATCCTCGACATCCTCCGCGTGGACGGACGGGCGTCGCACGCCAGCATCGCGAAGACGGTCGGGCTGTCGGCACCGGCCGTCGGGGAGCGTGTGCGCAAGCTCGAGCAGGCCGGGGTGATCCGCGGCTACCGCGCCGACCTGGATCCCATGCTCGTCGGGCTGCAGATCGCCGCCTTCGTGCACATCGCGCCCCAGCCGCGCAAGCCCGCCCAACGGCTGGTGGAGCACCTGCTGGAGATGCCGGAGATCGAGGAACTGCACGCCGTGGCGGGCACCTACTCGTACGTGGCGAAGGTCCGCGTACCGTCCGCCTCCGAGCTCGACGGCTTCCTCGACCGCCTGTTCATGCTCGAAGGTGTAGAGCGCACCGAGACGACGATGGTGCTTCGCACGAACGTCGAGCGCCCCATCCAACTCCCGTTCGACCGGGACTGAGCCGTGCGCCAGATCCGCCCACTGTCCAACGAGGACCTTCCCGAGCTGATCCGCATCCGCAGCATCGCGTTCGGGCCGGCGGGGAGCTTCGAGGAAGCCGCCGAGGCCCTGCGACCGAGGATCCCGAACACCCTCGGGGCGTTCGAAGGCGATCGCTTGCGCAGTGTCGCCACCATGTTCCCGTTCCAGGCGTACGTGGCGGGCGAACGGGTGGCGCTGGGTGGCCTCGGCGCCGTAGCCACCGCACCGGAGGCGCGTAGGCGCGGGCACGTGGCGGCGCTGCTGCGCGCATGGTTCGCGCGATTGCACGAGGACGGTGTGGGATGGAGCGGCGAGTTCCCCTTCGACCCCGCCTTCTACGCCCGCTACGGCTACCAGAGCGTGCCGAACGGTCGCATGCTGGAGCTGGCGCCGCGCGTCTTCCGGACGGGCGTCGTCGCCGAGGCAGAAGCGATGGCGCCGGAGGACGCGGCCACGCTTGCGCCGATCCACGCCGATTTCGCGCGCCGCTTCAGCTTCGCGCTCACGCGCGACGACGGCGCCCGTGACGACTGGACGCGGCTCCCGTCGATACCTTGGCGGAAGACCCATGCGAACGTGTACGCGTTGGACGACGCGTACGTGATGTTCTGGATCGACGAAGATGGCCCTGAACCGGTGCTGGTGGTGCGAGACTTCGCCTACCGCTCCGGGGCGGGCAGGGACGGCCTGATGCAGTTCCTGGCCGCGTTCGACGGCCACATCGAGCGCGTGCGGATCCACGTTCCGCCCGGCGACCCGTTGCTGCTCGATCACGGACCTTGGCACTCGGTGAAGACGCCGCTGCTGCAGGTGCGGGTGGTGGACGTCGCCGCCGCGCTCGGCCGGCTACGCACGCCGTTCCCACGGCGCTTCACGCTTCGCGTGCGCGACGACGACTGCGACTGGAACGACGCCGTGTTCGCCGTCGACCTGGCCACCGATGGCTGTGAAGTGCGGTTCTTGGGCAAACCGGCAGAGGACGCCGACGCGTCCCTTCACGTCCGCGCCCTGGCCGCGTTGCTCGGGCACGCGGCGCCGCCCGAGACGCTGCTCGCCGACGGTCACGCGGAGGGCGATTTGAGCGCGATGCGGGCCATCGCGTCGGCCAGCGCCAGCCATCCGCCGTTCACGATGCAGTCGGACTACTACTGAGCCCGTACCGCCTCTAGGAACCACTCCGGCAACCGCGCCCGCTGGCGCCTGAGGAACTGCGGGAAGTCGGCGTCGAGCAGGTACGTGACGGCACGATCGGTGTCGCTGCGCACCGAGCGGCCGTACGCTTGCACCACCGTCAGCGCGGTGCGCCAGTCGTACCAGTCACGGTCGCGTTCCATGCGCGCGGCGATCTGCGGGTCGCCCAGGTACGGGTACGGCACCTTGCACAGCACCTGCCAGCGCGACAACTCCTCGGCAAGGTCGATGCCTTCGGTCATGCTCGGCGTGAGCAGGATGGTCGGCTCGTCCGAAGCCAGGTGCCGCGTGAGGGCGACGTCGCGGCCGTCGGCGTCGTGGTGCGTGAGCACGCGCCAGCGAACATCGTCGGGAAGGTGCTTCGCCACGTAGGCGGTGATGCGGTACGAGTGTGCGTGAACGATGCCCTTCTCGTCTTCGTGATCGCGCGCGACTTCGGCGATGGCGTTCACCAGAAGCGGAAGGTCGCGCTCGAGGTAGTGGCGGGTGAGGCGCGCCGCCGGCCGCAGCACGATCGGCCGCCGTTCGGGCGGGAACGACGACGGTGCGCGGATCACCTCGACCTCGTCCTCGTCGATACCGAGGCTGCGCAGGAAGGTGCGGGCGTCGAGGATGGTTGCGGACAACATCAGCACCCGTTCGGCGTGACCGAACAGCAGTTCCTCGGCGAACGGCGCGACGTCGATCGGCTTGAACGCCAGCGTCTCGCCTTGTTCCGTGCGGCGCCGCTCCACCACCCAGTCGACGTCGCCGGAATCGCGGCTGTCGAGCAGCAGCGTGAGACGCTCGGACTGGCCATCGAGCCACTGCTTCACCCGCAGGCGCTGCAGCGCGGCGTCACCGACGAGGTCGCCCTTCAACTCCTGATCCACCTCGCGCGCGCGTTCGCGCAGGTCAGGCAGCAGCGAAGCTGCGAAGTCGAAGGCGAGGTCGTCGCCCAAGTTCGGCGGCAGCCGCACGTCGATGCCGGCGCGCGCTAGCTGCGCCTCACCGATGCTGACGTGCACGAAGCTCATCAGAGCGCCTTCGGCGTTGTGTGCCTCGTCGAGCACCAGCAGTTCGCGCGGCCGGAAGCCGCCCGCGTAGTTGAGCTCGGCCAAGTAGTAGGCGTAGTTCATGGTCGCGACGTCGGCCGTCATGGCGATGTCCTTGGCCACGAAGTAGGGGCAGCCTTCGCACTCCGGGAAGCGCCTGCCCGCGATGCAGGGCGCGGCCGCGGCGTGGGTGGGCGCGACGAGGCAGTCGTAATTCGACCGGCCCTTCATCAGGGCGAGGTCGGGGAAGTCGCGGACGTACTGGTCTTGCAGGATCTTCTGGGCGGTGAGCACGAAGGCGGACGCCGCCTCGCGCGCCAGTGCCACGGCGATGGCGCTCTTGCCCGAGCCGGTGGGCGCCTCGACGACCACGAATCGCTTGCCGCTCGCGAACGCGGCGCGCGCCTGCGCCAACGCCTCGCCCTGTCCGGCACGATAGGAGGGGAACGGGAAGCTTCCCGCCGAGTCGTTCATAGCAGCGGCACCCGTGGCGGCGGCCCCCTGGTCAGCGGTGCCATGGTCGGCGGTGCCATGGTCGGCGGCCCCCTGGTCAGCGGCGCCATGGTCGGCGGCGCCATGGTCGGCGGCGCCATGGTCGGCGGCTTCCGGGTTGCGCGGGCGGGTCACGGCCCAGGCTATCACGGGGGTCCGGCGCGGCCGGGGCCGGTTGGGCGGATGCCGCGCATGGGCGCCCACCTTAGCGCTCGGCGCCCCTCGAACCATCGAGAACGCTCGAAGCCGACCTCGCGGCCGGCTTCGTAGCGGGATGGGATGGTGCCGAGGAGGGGACTTGAACCCCTACGACCTTGCGGTCACTAGCCCCTCAAGCTAGCGCGTCTACCTATTCCGCCACCTCGGCATGGGGAAGAGAGAACGGCGCATCCGCCGCGCTCGACGCAAAGGGGATGATATCGCCGCGGTTCGAGCAGTGTCAAGCCGAACGGCGCTCGTCGGGTACGGAGGAAGCCCGGCCAGGACGACGCTCCCGAGGTTCGCCCCGGGGTATCCTCGACCCATGACCGAGCGCAGGCGCCGCCGCATCTTCGACGTCCTTTCGCGCCGCCAGCCCGACCTGACGATCCTGGCCGAGGACGTCTACAAGCCGCACAACCTCTCCGCCATGCTGCGTAGCTGCGACGCGGTGGGCATCGGCACCGTGCACGCCGTTCGCCCCACCGGCGGCGTCGCGACGTACAACGCCACCAGCGCAAGCGCCGAGAAGTGGGTCGACCTGGTGGTGCACGAGCGACTCGA
>JAWOIL010000055.1:0-81782 GCA_046484635.1 Trueperaceae bacterium | reverse complement strand
CGGACCGTAGACCGCCACGCTGCTGGCGACCACCACCCGCCGCGCGCCGGCCTCCTCGGCCGCGCGCACGACCCGGCGTGTGCCTTCGACGTTGACGGCGTTGGCGCGCGCGCTGCCACCCGCGCCACCCATCCACGCCGCCAGGTGGTACACGACCTCTGCCTCGCGGCAAAGCGCGTCCAACGCAGCAGAAGCGCCGCCCGCGTCATCGAGGTCGCCGATCACCGGTTCGGCACCGAGATCGCGCAGGCTCGCCTCGCCGGCTTCGCTTCGCGTCAGGCCACGCACGACCAGACCGCGCTCCACCAACGCGCGCACCAGGGCACGGCCGATGCCGCCGCTGGCCCCGGTCACCGCCACGAGGCGCGTCGTGCCGCTGCGCGGCATGCCGGCGCGGTTCATGCCACCGCGCGCAACACCCGCGCTCTGCCGGTCGCCGTCAGGGCTCGATAGTGCGCTTCCAACCGTTCGGCCACCTCGTGCAGGTCATGGGTCTTCGCGTACGCTCTGGCCTTCGCCTGCGCCCGGCATAGCCCCTGTTCGTCGTCCAACAGTTCGCGCAGCGCGCGGGCTTGCGCCTGCACGTCGTCGACCGGTAGGACCACCCCGGCGCCGCTCTCCGCGACGATGCCAGGAACGGCGCTGCTTTCGAAGCCGACCGTCGCCACCGCACAACCCGCGGCCATCGCCTCCAACGTGGCGATGCTCTGGAGCTCGGCCGGAGACGGCATCAGGAAGACGTCCGCGCCCGCCAGCAGGGCCCGCTTCTGGTCTTCGGACACGTAGCCGAGCACGTGCACCCGCCCTGCCATCGCCGGCGCGGCCGCACGCCTGCGCAACTCGGTCTCGAGCGGCCCCGTGCCGGCGATTCGCAACTCGAAGCGGTCGTCGAGCAGGGGAACGAGGTCGAGCAGGTCCTGCGGTCGCTTCTCGCGCGACAACCGGCCGACGTAGGCCAGCCTGCGCACCCCGTCGTGAGGTCGTCCCTTGTCGTGAGGCGGCCACTTCGCCAGGTCGATGCCGTTGGAGACCACCTCGCACCGTCGGTCGGTGAACGCCCTGGCTGTGTCGCGCGCGAAGGCGGTGGGCGCAACCAGCAGGTCCGCCCGCGAGAAGACGTTGCGGTACCAGACGCGCAGCAACGGACCCAGCAGCGGCCCGATGAGCGGCACCTGCAGCGTGCTCGTCTCGATCTGGGTGTGCACACCCATCACCACCGGCACGCCGGCGCGTTCGGCGATGCGCGCCGTGACGACGGCCAACGGCGTCGGCGTGTTGACGTGCACCACGTCCGATTCCGCCACCTCGGCGGCGATCGCGCCGTACGTGGGCCATGCGAAGCGTGTCTGAGACCGGAACAACCGGAACGACGGCAACCGCACGACCCGTACCCCGTCCGGGGCCGGCGTCGGGGCACGTTCGCTGCCCGCCATCACGACGATCCGATGTCCGCGCGCGACCAGCGCGGAGATGTGGCCCTCCGTCGCCCGCGCCTGCCCGCCGAATCCCGGGTAGAGGTCGTCTGCGACGAACAAGATCCGCATGGGGTTCCTTCCTGCCGACGGCGCGCAACCGCCGCGGTTCGGGCGCGACGCTACCACGCTCGGCCATGAGAACCGGGGGCGCTGGACGCGGGGCCGGCTCGCCACGTTCGGTCCTCGGCGTGGTTCGCCGCGAAGCGCGTGACGCGCGCGCCCGACCAGCGGCGCGCGCGCACCACGGGTAGACTGAGCGCGTGAGCACCGTCGGCCGCCTGGCCCTGCGCAACCTCCTGCGTCACCCTTGGCGTAGCGCCGCCACCATGCTCGGCATCGGGCTCGGCATCGCGGCGGTCCTCACCACCCTGTCCGTCGGTGACAACGTGCAGGCCAACCTTCGCAGCGCGCTGCAAGCGGCGTCCGGCAAGGCCGACCTGCTCGTCACCCCGGGCGCAGGGGGACGAGCGATCTTCGACGCCGAACCGCTACTGTCTCAGGTCCGGGCCGTTCCCGGGGTGCACGACGTGCAGCCGGTCTTGCTGACGCGCGCCGAACCGCTTCGCGACGTCGCCGACTTCGACCGCAGCGTCGTTCCCGGTATCGACAGCGGCTTCCAGCTCCAGGGACGCGACACCGCCGCGCTCGACGCCCTACCGCTCGAGCTGAGCAGCGGCAGCCTGCCGGCCGCGGGCTCACAGGGCATCGCCATCGCCGACGGCTTCGCGGCCTCGCGTGGCATCGCGGTGGGCGACCCGGTGGACTTCGCCACCTCCGGCGGGGACGCCACGTTCCTGGTCACGGGCTTGCTCGACGACGGCGTCGGTGTCGCCAGCACCAACGGCGGGCGCGTCGGCATGATGCACATCGACGACCTGGCCGAGGTGCTGCGCCTGTCGGGCCGCGTGTCGAACCTGGAGGTCCAGGCGACCAGCGCGGCCGAGGTCGAGACGTTGCGCCAGACCCTGACGGAGCTCGCCGGGGACGCCTACGCCGTCACGTACCCGTCGGCCAGTGGCGACTTCGCTTCCGGCATCGTGCAGACGCTCCAGTCCGGCCTGAGCGTGCTTGCTGCCACGCTGCTGGCGCTGGGTGCCTTCCTGGCCTACAACACCTTCATGGCGTCGGTGGTGGAGCGGCGCCGTGAGGTCGCGTTGCTGCGCACCATCTGCATGACGCGAGCGGGCATCATGCGGCTCGCCCTGTACGAAGCGATGTTCCTGTCGCTGGCCGGCATCGTGGCAGGCGTCGTGCTGGGCGTCGGCCTGTCGTACCTGGTGACGGCCCTCAACGCGGCGGCGCTCGGCTTCGAACTGCGAACCCTTGCCTTCCCGCTCGACAACTTGCTGCTGGCCAGCGCGTTGGGCGTCGTTGCGGCCCTGGCCGCCGGCGTTCTGCCTGCACGCAGCGCAGCGCGAGTTCCGCCCATGGCCGCCATCCAGAGCGTCGAGCCGCCTCCTCCACGCTGGCACGTTCTACTCGGAGTGGGGCTGCTGTTGACGGGTTCCGTGCTGGCGCTGATCGCGTGGCCCGGATACGTGGCGTTGTTCGCCAGCACCGCTTCGCTCGGCTTGTTCTTCGCCGGCGTTTCGTTGGCTTCGCCCGCACTCCTCCGTCCCGCGTTGCAGGTCCTGCGCCCGCTGTTGGAGCGCTTGTTCGGGCCGGTCGGCAGGCTCGGCGCCAGCTTCGCGTCCCGCAACGCCGCTCGCAACGGCGTGGCCATAGGGACCGTGGTGGTCGGTACGGGGCTCGTGATCGGCGTGGGCAGCATGGTGTCGAGCACGAACCGCGCGATCTCCGACTGGATCGACACGACGGTGGTGGGCGATCTCTTCGTCACCACGCCGGTCAGTTTCCCTGCCGAATTCGCCGAGCGGGCGGAAGCGATCCAAGGCGTGGACGTGGCGAGCGGCGTCGGCATCCGCGTCGTCCGGTTCGCCTCCGAGAGCGAACCTCGGGGTCGGTCGGTCGCGTTGGTGCTGGTCGACCCGGCCCGCTTCGAGCCGACGACCGGGTTCGGGACGTTCCAGTACATCCAGGGTCAAGGTGACGACGCCACCGGGTACGCCGCTCTGGAGCGCGGCGACGAGGTGCTGGTCGCGAACACGATGCTCGACCGCTACGGGGTCGCGGCCGGTGACACCATCTCGTTGCGCACGGCGGACGGCTTCCGCGACTTCCGCGTCGCGGGGGTGGTGGTCGACTTCACCGGTGGCGGTGAGACGGTCGTGGCCAGCATCCGCGAGATGGAGGCGTTCGGAGGGGGGTCGCCCGATCTGTTCGTTCTCACCGTCGAGCCGGGCCAGACGCAGGAGGCGGTGCGCGACCGCCTGCTGGCGGCGTTCCCGGAGCTGCACCTCGACGTCACCCTCAACGCCGACTACCGGCGCTACATCATGGACGTGACCAGCCAAGCGTTCAGCACCACTCGCGTGCTGTTGTTGATCGCCGTGCTGGTGGCCGCGTTGGGCGTATCGAACACGCTGGGCATGAACCTCGTCGCGCGTGGCCACGAGATCGCCGTCTTGCGGACGTTGGGCCTCACGCGCGGCGGGGTGCGGCGCCTCATCGTCAGCGAAGGCATCGTGGTGACGCTGGTCGGCGCCGTGCTCGGCGCGGGCTTCGGCTTGATCCTGGCACGCGTGGTCACCGCCGGCGCAAGCGCGCTCACGGGCTTCCGGCTCGAGCCCGTGGTGCCGTGGACGCTCGCGCTGCTGGCCTTGCTCGCCTCGCCCATGGTCGGCTTGATCGCATCGATCCTACCCGCGCGCCGGGCGGCCCGCCTGGCGCCCACACGCGCCCTGGCATCCTGGAGTGAGCATGTCTGAATCGAACCCTAACGCCCTGCGAGCGACCGGGCTGGGCAAGACCTTCCGACTCGGCGAGATGACCATCCAGGCGCTCGACGAGGTCAGCCTCGACGTGGCCGAGGGTGAGTTCGTGGCGGTGATGGGCCCGAGCGGTTCCGGCAAGAGCACGCTGCTGCACCTGCTCGGATTGCTCGACGTTCCCGACGCCGGGACGGTCCAGATCGAGGGCAAGGAAACGGCTGGCTTGGACGACGACGCGCTCACCGCCATCCGGCGAACGCGCTTGGGCTTCCTGTTCCAGACCTTCGAGCTGATCCCGAACCTGAGCGCGCGCGAGAACATCCTCCTGCCCGCCGAGATCGCCGGGCGACAGGCCGAGGCCGAGGCGCGCTTGAAGGAGTTGGGGCATCAGCTCGGCATCGCTGAGCGCCTGGAGCACCGGCCGCGGCAGCTGTCCGGCGGACAACGCCAACGCGTGGCGTTGGCGCGAGCGCTCATCAACGCTCCGGCGGTGGTCCTGGCCGACGAACCGACCGGCAACCTGGACACGAAGACCGGCAACGAGGTGCTGGCGCTCCTGCGCCACGGCGTCGACATGCTGGGCTGGACCGTGGTGATGGTCACCCACGATCCGGTCGCGGCGCTCAGCGCCGATCGCATCGTGTTCCTCCGTGACGGGCACATCGCCGGCGAGACCCCGACCCACGTCGCCGACGTGCGTGCCCGGATCGAACGCTTCCTGAACGTCTGAGTCGGGAGGGGATCTGACGGTGATCGGCGTTCTCGGAACCGTCGTCTCACGCTACCCACGCTGGGTGTTGCTGACGTGGTTATTGGCGGTCACGGCGGCGTTGCCGTTCGCGGCGCGCGTGGGCGGCGTCCTTACGGGTCAGCCGGATGCGCCGCAGGAAGGCGAAGCGGCCGCCGTGCGGCACGTGCTGTCCACCTCGTTCGTGCAAGCCGAAGAAGAGACCATGATCGCGATCGCCTACGGCGACACGGTGGTTGCCGGCACACCCGAGTTCGACGACGCCGTGGCCGGCACCGTGGAGCGTGTGCTCGCCGTCGACGGCGTGGCCTACGTGCGTGATCATCACAGTGCCACCGGGCTCGACCTCCTGAGCGAGGAGCGTGGTTTCTCCGTCATGCTCATCGGCCTCGACGCCTCCGGTCTCGCCGATGCCAAGGCGGCGGCGACCGCGGTGCGCCGCGTTCTCGACGAGCAGTCCGGCCTGAGCTTCGACCTCTCCGGCGGTCCGGCCACGGTGCTCGAGCTAGAGCGCGTGAGCCAAGCGGACGCCCGCAGGGCCGAGCTGTTCGGCCTACCCTTGTCGATGGTCATCCTCATGATCGCGTTCGGGGCGGTGGTCGCGTCTGGCATACCGCTGCTCAGCGCGGTGACGACCATCGTGGTGTCGCTGGCGCTGCTGTTCCTGTTCGGCCGGGTCATCGAGTTCGCGGTGTTCACGCAGACCATCGTCACAATGCTGGGCCTGGCGACGGGCATCGATTACGCGCTCTTGATCGTGAACCGCTTCCGCGAGGAACTGCGCTCGACGTTCGACGCGCGCTTGGCGGCAGAACGGACGGCCAAGAGCGCGGGCAAGGCGGTAGCCTTCAGCGGCTTGACGGTGATGGTCGCGTTGACCGCGCTGTTGGTCCCGCCGGTGGCGTTCATCCGCTCCATCGGCGTCGGCACCATGATCGTGCTGGCCGTCAGCGTGCTCGTCGCCATCACCGCGGTGCCGGCCACACTCGCCCTCCTCGGTCACCGCGTGAACTGGCTGAAGGTGACGCGTCGCGAGCCCGGCCTCCGCAGCCGCGCCTTCTGGCGCGCCCGCGCGCTGGCGATCATGCGCCGCCCCTGGCTGTGGATGTTCCTCGGCGTCGGCGTACTGGTCGCGTTGGCGCTTCCGTCGCTACGGATGCAGGTGGCGGATCCCGGTGCACGCGGCCTGTCGCCGTCCACCGAGGCGCGACGGACCGTGAACGCGCTCGAGCAGTTGGGGTTGGAGGGGCTCCTCAACCCGTTCGACGTGGTAGTGGACCTCGGCGAGCGCGGCTTCTACCATCCCACCAGCGTGCGCGAGATCTCGCTCCTCACGCGCGACCTGGTGACGCTGCCAGGGGTCGGGACGCTCACGTCGCCGCTCGCCCTCCAGAGCGTTCCTCGCCTCTTCCTCTACCAGTACTACGCCTCGCGCGAGGTCGCCTTGGGAAGCGAGGTCGCGCCGCTCGCGCGCGCCACCGTGAGCCAGGACGGCCGGTACGTGCTGGTACGCGTCTTCCCCACCGGCGCGGTGACGCCCGCCGAGGGCGGGGCGTTGCAGCGCGGAATCGCGTCGATCCTGGCGGAACGTGACCTCGACGCCCATGTCGGCGGGCTGTACGTCCAGAGCACCGAGTGGACCCAAGCCCTCTACCAGGCGTTCCCGTTGGCACTGGCGTTGGTGGCGGCGGCCACCGCGCTGCTTCTGGGGATCGCGTTCCGCTCCGTGCTGATCCCCTTGAAGGCGATCGTGCTGAACGTGCTGACGGTGGGGGCGGCGTTCGGGGTCTTGACTCTGGTGTTGCAGGACGGCGTGCTGGTGCGCTTGTTCGGCGGTGGTCCGGCGCTCGGCTACATCGACACCTCGGCACCATTGTTCATCTTCGCCATCGTGTTCGGGCTGAGCATGGACTACGAGGTGTTCCTGGTGGCGCGCATCCACGAAGCGCACGAGCGCGGCCTGGACGACCGCGAGGCCGTGGCGACGGCGCTCTCGGCCACCGGTGGGGTGATCACCAGTGCGGCGGCCGTGATGGTGACGGTGTTCAGCCTGCTGATGTTCAGTCACGTGGAACTGATACGGACCCTGGGCCTCGGCCTCACGGTGGCGATCCTGCTCGACGCGACGCTGGTGCGTGTGGCGTTGGTGCCTTCGTTCATGACGTTGGCGGGGCGGTGGAACTGGTGGGTCCCACCGCCGATGCGCCGCCGGCGGGCCGCGGACTTCTCCGCCACCGACGGGAAGCCGGAGCCGTAGCAGCGGCGCGTCGCGCCGTGGCGTGCGTCAGCGCAGCACGTCTTGCAGCAGCACGGCCGGCTCGAGCCCGAGCGTGGCGATACCCGGCGCCTCCAGACGCCATGGACCTCGCAAGGTCACGTTCAGGCCGCCCGTGCCGGCCGCTGCCGCCTGGACCTGCGCGGCGAGCGCCGCTCCCAGGCCCAGTGGGTCGAACGAGAACGTCAGGCTGGCGATCGCGTCGCTTCCTGCCGGCACGTCGACGGCACTCAGCGCGGCCGCGGCGGCCTCGGCGCCGCCGATGACGAGCGCCACCGTGGGCGCCTGCGCCCGGTACCCGATGATGCCGCCGTTGACGATGCGCAGGTCGAGGCGCATCTCGACGTTGCGCACCGACACGAACCGCAGCGAGCTTCCCGCCAGTTCCACCTTGGGCGCGGCGAGACCGGGGATGCCCGTCACCTCTCCTCGCGCGAGCGTGAAGCTGGGGAAGCGCTGAGGCGCCCCGAACACGTCGACCGTCACCGCCGCGTCGAGGCGGTACGGCAGCGGAGCGCCGCCCACCAGCGCGGAGATGGCAGCCAGCACGTCGTCTGCTGCACCCAGCGGCACGACCACGTCGAGTGTCAGCGGTGCGCTGCCGCGGGCGGGGAGGTCGATCCCGCCTCGGAAGCTGGAGCCGGCGGCGCGGCGCTCGCGCAGGTAGAGGTCGCCGTCGAGACCGGCCAGGCGCAACCCCACTGGGTTCGGGTTCTCGACGGTCAGCGCCAGCCGGAACGTCGCCGTGCCGGCGCCCACGCCGGGCGGGTCGATCCGAACGAACCCGGACCCGCTCGGCGCCAGCCGGAAGGTGGGCGGGGACAGCACCTGCGCTCCCGGTGCGCACGCGCCGACGAGCAACAACAAGACGAGCGACACGGCTGCGGAGAAACGGCGATGGAACCTGGGCACGGACGAGCCTCCTTCACGCCCCTGCCGGGGCGCTACGAACGTCAAAGCAGCGTACGCCGCGGTGCCCGGGTGCGGCCGTAGGTTCCTTCGCACGCCCCCGTATGATGCCCCCATGTCCGAAGTCACCGTCCGTCAGGAAGGCGCGGTTCGCATCCTGACCCTGAACCGACCCGAGGTGCGCAACGCCCTGTCCCCTGCCCTCCGGCGGCAACTATCCGAGGCGCTGACGGCAGCCGAGGACGACCATGCCGTTCGGGCCGTCGTGATCACCGGCGCCGGTGACGCGTTCTGCTCCGGCCTCGACTTGGCCGAGCTGGCCTCGATCCTGGAGCGGAGCACCGCGGAGAACCGAGCGGACTCGCGCGAGCTGGCCGACCTGTTCCTTCGCATGGTGCGCTTCCCCAAGCCGCTCTTGGCCGCCGTGAACGGGCCGGCGGTGGCGGGCGGAGCCGGCCTCATGACCGCGTGCGACGTCGTGGTGGCTGCCGAGGGCGCGCGCATCGGCTACACCGAGGCCCGCATCGGCTTCGTCGCGGCGTTGGTGGCGGTCTTGCTGGTCCGGCAGGTGGGCGAGAAGCACGCCCGCGACCTGCTTCTCAGCGCGCGCCTGGTGCCGGCATCGGAGGCGATGGCGATGGGTCTGGTGAACGAGGTCGTGCCGGCCGACGAGGTGATGGCGCACACGATGGCCCGGGCGCAAGCGATGGCGCGCAACGCACCCGGCTCGATCGAGCTCACCAAGCAGCTACTGGCCGGTTTGCCGGGGGTCGGCCTGGAGGATGGCATGCGCTGGGCGGTCGAAGTGAACGCCCTGGCGCGCTCCACGGACGACATGGCCGAAGGGGTGCGCGCCTTCCTCGAGAAGCGGGAACCGTCGTGGCGCTCCTGACGTCACTTGACCGTAGCCCACCTCCGGCGTAGCATGCAGTAGATGTGTAACTTACACACGCTAGGTGCCGCATGACTCCCGCGTCCCCACGCGTGTTGCTGCTGTGCGGCGGCCAGTCAGGCGAGCACGACGTGTCCTTGGCCTCGGCACGCTCGGTCCTGGAGGCCGCTGCCGACCTCGACGTAACGCCTCTGGTGATCGGCCGCGACGGCCGCTTGTTGTCGGCATCGTCTTCCCGCTCCGTACTCGGACTGCCGGCCGCCACGTACGACCGAACGCTCGACCGCTCGGACGACGCCACCCGGCCCCTCGGCACCTCGCCCGGCGCCACCTTGCCCGACGGCACCTCGCCCGACCTCACCTTGCCCGACGCCACCCGGCCCGACGGCACACTGCCCGACGGCGTTTCGGGGCGCGCCGCCACACTCGTCGACGACGGCGTGGCCGGGGCGTTGTCGCCGCTGCGCGGCCGCTTCGACGTGGTCTTCCCCTTGCTGCACGGACCGTACGGCGAAGACGGCAGCGTGCAGGGGCTGCTCAAGACGATGGGCCTGCCGTTCGTCGGCTCCGGCGTCCTGGGTAGCGCCGTCGGCATGGACAAGCTCACCATGAAGGCGGTGTTCGCGGCGCACGGGCTACCGCAGGTCGCCTACCGCGGGGTGACGCGAAGCGCCTGGTCGCGCGACCGCGCAGGCGTGGCAGCGACGCTGCGCGACCTTCCCATGCCGTTGTTCGTGAAGCCCGCCAACCTCGGCTCGAGCATCGGGATCCGGCGGGTCGACGAGGAGACGCACTTGCAAGAAGCGGTCGATCACGCCTTGGCGTTCGATCGTCGCGTCATCGTCGAGCAAGGCGTCGTGGGCGCGCGCGAACTCGAGGTGGCGGTGCTGGGAAACGACGAGCCGCAGGTGAGCCCCGTCGGCGAGATCCGCTACGGCACGGGGTTCTACGACTACGACACGAAGTACACCGATGGCCGCGCCGAGTTGATCATTCCCGCCGCGTTGCCCGCCGCGGTGGCGGAACGCGGCCGGGAGATGGCGCTGCGCGCCTTCCAGGCCGTCGATGCGGCCGGCATGGCGCGCGTCGATTTCTTCCTCCTGCCGGACGGCGAGACGCTCCTTCTCAACGAGATCAACACCATCCCGGGCTTCACGCGGCACAGCATGTACCCACGCCTGTGGGCCGCCGCCGGGCTGTCATACTCAGACCTCGTCCGCCGACTGGTGACGCTGGCCCTCGAAGCGCGCTGAGCATCCGCAGCCCGGCCGGGCCCCGCCTGCGAGATCCGCTTCGGCAACGTACGGGTGAAACGCCTGCCCGGCAGCGGCGCGGTCGGCGGTGCTGGCGGCCGCGGACCCCACCGGTCGAGCGTTGCTATACTCCGTCCAGCGCCACCACCGGAGGTCCTGCCGCCAGCCATCCGAAGCACGACGTCGAGCACGCCATCGCCGCGGAGCCGCCGGAGCACGACGGCAAGGACCCGTTCGCGCCTTGGGGCGTCGACGAGATCGATGACCCTGCGCCCGCGGGCGGGCATGACGCGCCCGGCGCCCCGCTCGTCAACGTCAACGCCGCGCGCGTGCTCATCCTCAACGCCAGCTTCGCGCCGCTGCACGTCTGCTCGGTGAAACGCGCCGTCACGTTGTTGATGCACGAGGTCGCGGAACGGGTGGAAGACTCCGACCGGGTACTACGCTCGCCGCGGCAGGTCTTCCCCGTCCCCAGCGTGATCCGGCTGCGCCGCTTCGTGCGCGGCCCGGTCCGCCTACGAGTGGCGTTCAACCGCAAGAACGTCTTCCGGCGCGACGACCACACCTGCCAGTACTGCACCACCCGCACGCACGACCTGACGCTGGATCACGTCATGCCACGCAGCCGCGGCGGCCCCACCAGTTGGGAGAACGTGGTCGCGTGCTGCAAGCGCTGCAACGCCCGCAAGCGCGACCGCACGCCCGAAGAGGCCGCGATGATGCTCCGCCGCAAGCCGTACGCGCCGCGCTTCATGTTCTCGTCGGCCTATGGCGTCCTGCCCGACATCGACCCGATCTGGGAGAAGTACCTACCGCGAACCCGCCGCGGGCCGTGACCCTTCCCCCGGGCGCCCGACCCTAGCGCTTGCCGTCACGGAACAACCGGGCCAGCACCGAGTTGACGACGCTGAGCACCAGCGCCCCCAACACGGCGCCGAAGAAGCCGTGCACTTGCAGCGGCGTCACCGCAGCGACCACCGCCAACGCCAACGCGTTCACCACCAACAGGAACAAGCCCAGCGTGAGCACCGTGAGCGGCAGCGTCAGCAGCACCATCACAGGGCGCACCACCGCGTTCACCAAGCCGAGCACCAACGCCGAGACGAGCAGGGGGCCCAGCCCATCCTGCCCCATCGACACCCCGGCGCCGAGCTGCACCGTGATCCACAGCGCCAGCGCGGACAGTCCCCAGCGGATGAGCAGGTTCATGCCCGCGAGTATAGCCAGGCGCGAGGTCGAGAACGCGGCGCCGAGTCTTGACGGCGCTAGAAGCGCCGCCAGGTGGTCGCGTCGGGCGAGCTCCGCGGGTCCAGCCTTGACACCGGCCGTCAACGGGGCATGCGAAGCAGCGCGGGCATCCGCTCGACTTCGACGAACCCGAGCGAGGCTAGGATGTCGATCAGCTTGGGATCGCCCTGGCCCAGTTCGGTGTCGACCACGCCCATCGGGCTCATGCTCGACAGCTCCTGCAACGTCGACACCAGCAAGCGTCGAAGCATCTCGCTGTCACTACGGTGCTCCTGCAGCACACCCACGGCGTCGAGGGCGTAGCTGGCGTCGACGCCGCGCGCGCGGGTTCCGCAGAAGGCGTAGCCGACGGGATCTTGGTCGAGCGTCTCGCGGGCGAGGTACCACAGGTCGGGCCGGAACGGGCCGTGCCTGCGCTTCAGGAACGCCCAGCCGGCATCGCCGAGCATCCGCCCTTCTGCACGCTGGAACAACGACCGGAACGCCGCGTCGGCGTCCGGTTGCCACGCTTCCAGCACCAACGGAGCGCCGATGGGCGGGACGTCGCTGAGCTCGAACCTCAGGCGCCGGAGCTCGTCGGGTACGAAGCCGAACGGTTCGATCAGTCGTGTCAGGTCGTCACGGCGCGCGCTGCTCATGGAGTGCAGCCGCACCAACACCGCTTCGTGAGCGTTCTTGCGCAGCACGGTGTCCAACAGCTCGACGAAGCCGTCCGGGTCGTCGTCGTGCCAGGGGCTGGTGATCACCATGGTGCGGACGTCGTCGGCAGGCTCGGGCGCGACGACGTGCATGCCGGCGCTGGGAGCCGCAGCGTCGCGTTCCAGCACGAAGCAATGACGGGCGTCTTGCACGGCGTCGCGCAGGCGGTTGCCGAGCCGCATCGACATGGCGTGGGGCTCGGGGTGCCCGAGGAACGCCAGCGCTCTCCCGATGAACCACACCACCTCGTCCGGCGCCAAGTTCCTGATCACGGCCGCTCAGTCTACCGCAGCCACCCGCCCGCCCTTGGCCGGTATGCTCGGCGTCATGGCCAAGCCGCGCATCGTCGGTGGGAGCGCTCGGGGACGAGAGCTCGAGACGCCCAGGAAGGGCACCCGGCCCAGCCCGTCACGCCTTCGCGAGGCGCTCTTCGACGTGCTGGCCTTCGAGCCTCGGGGGCGCTTCCTCGACCTCTTCTCCGGTTCGGGCGCGATCGGACTCGAGGCGGCGAGCCGAGGCTGGGAGGCGGTGTTGGTCGATCTCTCGGCGGAAGCCTGCGCCGTGATGCGCCGCAACGCCGCGCGGCTCGACTTGCCCGTCACGGTCGTGAAGGACGACGCGGTTCGCTACGCGTCCTCCCGGCATCACGCCTTCGACGTGGTGTTCGCGGCACCGCCGTACACCGCGGACCTTCGGCGGCTCTTCGCAGGCGTCCTGGCATCCGGCGCCGCGCGTCCCGGCGGCCTGTACGTGCTGCAGCACCCGAGCGACATGGCGCCGGAGTCCGATCCGTCGGGTCCGCTGGCCGACGCCGAGGCGAGCCTCCGGCGGTACGGATCGAACGCCGTGACGATCGTGCGGGTGCCGGAGGCTCCGTAGGCTCGGGACGGCCCCAGCGCCGCATGCCGCCTGGGGCACGCACGAAGAGAGTGCTAGACTGGTACGTTGATTCCGCAGCCGGTGCGATCCGGCGCGGCGCCAGCCGTTCGGCGGCACCGCGCTACACCACCGCGCCCACCGTCGTGCCTTGCGACGCGTGCCGAACCTCCCGGGTTCGAGCGCCCACCGGCCTGCGCGGAAAGGTCCTAGAAGCATGCTCGGATTCGTACAGAAGCTCTTCGACAACAACGAACGCGAGGTCAAACGACTGCAGGGCGACATCGTGGGCCGCGTCAACGATCTCGAACCGCAGATGGACAAACTCGACGACCTCGCAGCGACGTACGCCGAGCTTCGGCGCCGTCACGTCGAGGGCGGCGAGGACCTCGAGACGCTCCTGCCCGACGTGTTCGCCCTGACGCGCGAGTCGGCCAAGCGCTACCTCGGGCAGCGGCACTACGACGTCCAGCTCATCGGTGGGGCGGCGCTCCACTTCGGACGGATCGCCGAGATGAAGACCGGTGAAGGCAAGACGCTCGTAGCCACGTTGGCGCTGGCGCTCAACGCGCTCGGCGGCGCAGGCACGCACCTTGTCACCACCAACGACTACCTGGCGCGCGTCGGAGCCGAGTGGATGGGCCCGGTCTACCGCGGACTCGGCCTGAGCGTGGGCATCATCCAGCACGATTCCGACGGCGCGGCGCGGCGCGAGGCGTACCGATCGGACATCACCTACATCACCAACTCGGAGTTGGGCTTCGACTACCTGCGCGACAACATGGCGTTCCGCCCCGATCAGCTCGTGCTGCGCGAGGAGAACCCGCTGCACTACGCCATCGTCGACGAGGTCGACTCGATCCTCATCGACGAGGCACGCACGCCGCTGATCATCTCCGGACCGGCCGAGGTGGCCACCGACAAGTACTACACCATGGCGAAGATCTCCCAGCAGCTGCAGAAGGGCGAGCCGGCCGACGGCGACACCCCTGCCACCGGCGACTACTCCGCCGACGCGAAGGCCAAGGACATCCACCTCACCGAGCAAGGCATCGAGAAGGCGGAGAAGCTGCTTGGTATCGAGAACATCTTCAGCCCGGAGAACATGGAGACAGGGCACATGCTCAGGCAGGCGCTGCGCGCCAGCGAGCACTACCACCTCGACCAGCAGTACGTGAAGGACGACAACGGCCAGATCGTCATCGTCGACGAGTTCACCGGCCGGCTCATGCCCGGCAGGCGCTTCGGCGAGGGGCTGCATCAAGCGATCGAGGCCAAGGAAGGCGTGAAGATCGAGCGCGAGAACCAGACGCTCGCGACCATCACGTACCAGAACTTCTTCAAGCTCTACGACAAGATCGCCGGCATGACCGGCACCGCCAAGACCGAGGAGAAGGAGTTCCAGGAGATCTACGGCTCGGACGTGCTGGTCATCCCCACCAACCGGCCGGTCGTGCGTCTGGACTCCGAGGACATCGTCTACCGCTCCCAGAAGGGCAAGTACGAAGCGGTGGTCGACGAGATCGTCGAGGTGCACGCCAACGGCCAGCCGATCCTGGTGGGCACCGTGACCATCGAGGCGTCCGAGTTGCTGTCCCGCATGCTCAAGCACCGTGGCGTCGAACACGAGGTGCTGAACGCGAAGTACCACGGCCGTGAAGCCGAGATCGTGGCGCAGGCCGGGCGCAGCGGGGCCGTCACCATCAGCACCAACATGGCCGGCCGCGGCACCGACATCGTGCTCGGCGGCAACGCCGAGTGGTTGGCGCGCCAACTGCTCGAGCGCGAAGGGTTCGACCGGTACGACTCCGATACGGAGCTCTTCATCAAGGCGATCATGATGAGGAAGCCCGACGACGCGCGCTCGTTGGCACGCAAGATGGAGGGGCTGCCGGAGGACATCCTCGGCAAGCTCGAGCGTCTGCGCGACGCGGCAACGGGCGACCACGAGAAGGTCGTGTCGCTGGGCGGTTTGCACATCATCGGAACCGAGCGCCACGAGTCGCGCCGCATCGACAACCAGCTGCGCGGGCGCGCCGGCCGCCAGGGCGACCCCGGTTCCAGCCGCTTCTACGTCAGCTTCGAGGACGACTTGATGCGCCTCTTCGCCAACGAGCGCGTGCTGGGCATGATGGACCGGCTCGGGATGGACGACGCCCAGCCGATCGAGGCTCGCATGGTCACAGGCGCCATCGAGCGCGCGCAGAAGCGCGTGGAAGACCGCAACTTCGGGATCCGGAAGCAGCTGCTCGAGTACGACAACGTCATGAGCAAACAACGCGAGGTGATCTACTCCCAGCGCCGCGAGGTCCTTCTCGGGCACGACATCTCCGACGACGTGCAGGACATGATCGCCGAGTACGTCGACTCGCAAGTGCAGCGTTACCTGAACCCGCAGCTCGAGCCCGAGGAACAGGAGGTCGCGACCCTTCGCGCCGCCATCCTCGACGCCGTGCCTACCCTCGAGCACGTCGACTTCGAGGCCCATCGCGGCCATCCGCCCGACGAGGTCACCGACGCCCTCGTGAAGGAACTGGAAGCGGCGTACAAGGCGCGCGAGGAAGAGCTCGGCGCGCCTCTGCTTCGCGAACTCGAACGGTTCATCGTGCTCCAGGTCGTCGACCAGCACTGGAAAGAGCATCTGCACTCGATGGACGTGCTGCGGCAAGGCATCGGTTTGCGCGGTTACGGCCAGCGCAACCCGCTGCAGGAGTACGCCTTCGAAGGCTTCAACCTGTTCGAGGAGATGAAAGCGAACATGCGCCTCAACGTGGCCAAGCTGCTGTTCCGGGTGCAGGTCCAGACCGACCAACGCCTCGAGCGCAGGCAACAGCGCGCGGCCCCCGTGCAGTACAGCGGCGCGGCACAGTCGGGCGTGGCAGCGGCAGCCGCTGCCGGCGCGGTCATGGGCAAGCGCGCCCAAGCCGCCGGCCAAGCGCGCGGCAGCGGACCAACTTCGCCCATCCGGGTCGACGAGAAGGTCGGCCGCAACGACCCCTGCCCCTGCGGCAGCGGCAAGAAGTACAAGCACTGTCACGGCCGCGCCGCGGCCGACGACTGAGAACGCGCGCGTGGGCGCGGCAAGCGACGAGAACGCACGCCAGGGCGCGGCAAGCGACGAGAACGGTCTCGTAGGCGGCGGAAGTCTAGCTGACGCCTTGGCAACTGGTGCAGCGACTCGCGACGGCGCACCTACGGCGTTCGCCGAGCGACTGGCAGATCACGCGCACGCGGCCGGTTCTGTCGTCTGCCTCGGACTCGACCCGCGCCCGGAGGCGCACGCGCTGACGCATCCCACGCGGTTCGGCCAGGACCCCGCGGCGATCGCCACCGGCGTCGGCAACTACCTGGTCACGGTGCTCGACGCCACCCACGATGTCGTGGCGTGCTGCAAGCCGCAGGCGGCCTTCTTCGAGGCGCTCGGCCTGCCCGGCATGGAAGCGCTGGCGCGAGTGCTGCGCTACGCCCGCGCGCTCGGCCTGCCCGTCATCCTCGATGCCAAACGCGGCGACATCGGCTCAACCGCCGAAGCGTACGCACGCGCTTACCTGACCGACGGCGCGTTCGCGGCCGACGCGCTGACCGTCAACCCGTACCTCGGCTTCGACACCATCGAGCCGTTCCTGCAGGTTGCCGAGACCCACGGCCGTGGCCTGTTCGTGCTGGTGCACACCTCCAATCCGGGCAGCATCGACGTGCAAGAGATCGCCTTGGCCGACGGCCGGCACATGTACCAGCACGTGGCGCAGCGCTTGACGGAGCGAGCGGCCGATCTTCCCTCCCACGCCGGCTACACGTCGCTCGGCGCCGTGGCCGGGGCAACGCATCCCGAGGCGCTGGCCGACCTTCGCCGGCGCCTGCCCAAGTCGTTGCTCTTGGTCCCTGGCTACGGAGCCCAGGGCGGCACGGCGACGGACGTCGCGTGGGCGTTCGACGACCGCGGCTGGGGCGCGGTGGTGAACGCCAGTCGGTCGCTCACCTACGCGCCCGCGACGCACGAGGCCCGCACCCTGGACGAGGTCGCCGGCGTCGTGCGCGACGCGACGCTTGCCATGCGCGAGGACCTTCGACGTGCGCTGGAAGCCCGCCCTTGAGCGCGCGACGGTCGAGAGCGGCACACCACGCTCCAGAGCAAGACGACCGTGCAAGCGACGGTGCCGTCAAGGCGTGCGCAAGTACCCCAGCAGCGTGGTGGGCGACATGTTCGTCCGCACGCGCGTGATCAGTCCCAGCAACGTGCCGACCCCCACCTCGGGTCCGTCGAAGACGGCGGCGTAGAGCTGCACGCCGCGTAGTTCCGTCATCTCGAACCCGAACGCCGCCAGCTCCTCCCCTTCGGGCACCTCGAACGGCCAAGCGTCTTCGCGCCCGGGGCGGCTGGAGACCACGTACATGCGCGAGGTGTTGTGCGTCAGGAAGAGGCGCTTGGCGGTCTCCTCCGGCGCCGTGACGTAGTGGTGGAGCTGCACGGCGCAGTTGCTCATGGCGAGCAGCGCGTCCCGCGGCTGCGCCTCCTCCATCTCGCCGTTGGGCCGTATCACCAACAAGCGGGGGTAGATGGTCCAGTTCCAGATGATCGCCCAGAACGACATGCGGTTCCGGTCCGCGGGATCGGTGGCGAGCAGCGCGGCCGGGCGGATCGTGCGCGAGACCCGCTGCAACACGGCCGCGAGGTCGTCGATGGCATCGGAAACGGTGGCGGGAGCCTCGACGCGGGAAGCGTCGAGGCGGTACCAGGTGAGGAACCGATCGAGCATCGTGGCCCAGGTCGCGCCGTCGAGCTGTCCGGGTTGCCATCTCGCTGGCAGCAGCTTGCGCTCGGCCAGGTACAGCACTGCGCCGTAATCCGGGTGACCAGGGTCGAGGGCGACGGTCGGGTTGGCGATCAAGCGCGGCAGCGCCGGCTCGACCAGCTCCACCGCGCGGCGAAGTAGGAGCGCCGCGTCGATGCCGGTGGCGGGTCGCTCGAGGCTCAGGTCGCTGAGCGACGTGCGCAGCTCCTGCACGCACACCTGCGCCGAAGCGGTGTTGGCGAAGACGAGGGGCAGGGCGATGGCGAGGGCGAGCAGAGACCTGCGAGGGAACGAAGAACGCCGCATGGGCCGAGTGTACCGGCCCATGCGACGATGGCGGTGAGAGGTCCGCTCGACGCGCGCGTCGAGCGCTCAAGTGACCGGCTTAGGGAGCGCCCAGGTAGTAGACGCTCTTCGCCGAAGCAGCCGCGAAGTCGGAGGCCGACTCGACGCGGACGTACTCGCCGTCGAAGACTTGGAATTGCGCGCCAGGACCGTAAGGCCCATCGATGGCGACGCCCGCGGAGTTCAGGACGGTGGCCTCGATGTCGACTGGGTTGCCGGCGGCCGTATCGAGCTGGATCGTGGCGTCGCCGATCACGTCCCACAGGTCGCGGTCGCCGATCGTCTCGATGGCGCCCGAGACGGTGGAGGCCACGGCGAACGGCGCAGCCGTCGCCACCGCACCGTTGGGTTCGGTGTCGTCCTGAAGGTCGTCACCGTACACGTACAGGTCGTACGACACGCCGACGCCACTGTCGTTCTTGACGCGCGCGTAGTAGGTCGAGGCCGTGGGCTGGAAGATGACGCAGCTACCGCGGCAGTTCACCATGCTGGTGATGCCCTGGGCGTCCAGGTCGGCGGACACCGCCGCCAAACCGGTCGAGAAACGCCCGAAGTAGTCGCGCGAGTTGCTGGACATCAGCACCGAGGCGTAGTTGGCGGCGCGAAGCTCCAGCTCGATGTCCATGTCGGGGCCGAGCTCGACGTACACGACGTCGTAGCCGCTCTGCACGGTCTGCGGGACGGTGATCTCGAAGATCTCGGCGCTGCCCGCGGCAAGGGAATCCGTATGTACGGGGGCGTTCGGGTTCTCGTTGGCCGTCACCTTCACCGCGTTCGGCGGGATGACCGGGTCGATGGTGATGGTGCAACCTGCAAGGACCAGCGCCACCAGAGCGCCGAGAACGGGGAACAAGATGCGTCTCATGCCTATGCCTCCTTCTCTCCAGTCTACGAGCGGGTGACCGCTTCGGATGGGCCGTTCTTCATGAAGCGCTCACGAGCGGCTGCGCCACGAGCTGGCGCGGTCCCGACCGGGACGCTCACTCCAGCACCATCAGGTACGGGTACAGGTCCGGCGCGCCGGCGTGCAACTCCACCTCGAGTCCAGCGTACTGCTCGGTGACGCGTTCCACCAGTCCTGCGGCTGCATCCGCGGCCACGTCCGTCGAGTGGAACAGCGACGCGATCTCGTACTCGTCTGCGCGTCCCTCGAGCAAACGCAGCAGGCATTCGTCGGCCGACTCGGCCGACACCAGCAGGGTCCCGTTCGCCAGCCCGATGAAGTCGCCCTCACGCACGTCGACGCCGTCGATCGACGCGTCGCGGCTGGCGCGCGTGACCTCGAGCGTCAGCGCGTGCTGGGCGGCATCTTCCATGTCCGGGAAAAGCTCGTCGACCGACGCGCTCTCTTGGAACAGCACCGCCGCCGCCAAGCCCTGACCCAGCGTGCGGGTCGGCAGGACGCGCACGTTCTTCTCCGGCACGAGTTCGGCGACGCGCTCGGCCGCCATGATGATGTTCTTGTTGTTCGGCATGACGATGACGTCCTTGGCGCCCACGCTACGAACCGCATCGGCGATGTCCTGCACCGACGGGTTGTCGCTCTGGCCACCGCCCACGACGCGCACGCCCAGGCTCCGAAGCACGCGCGTGAGGCCGTACCCGCTCCCGACCGCGACCGCCGCGGAGCGCGGGGCTTCGGCCTCGCTGGCTTCGACGTCGGCGAGGATCTCCGAGTGCTGCTCGCTCATGTCCTCGACCTTCGAGCGCACCATGCGCCCGAAGCGCGCGACCTCGGCCAGCAGCTTCTCCGGCTCCTCGGTGTGGATGTGCCCCTTCACGAAGCCTTCAGCTCCCACCACCAGGAGGGAGTCGCCGTACGGCTCCACCAGCTCCTGGATCTCACGCGTCGGCACGGTCACGTCGGCCAGCAGGAACTCGGTACAGAACCCGAACTCCTCCTCTTCGAACTGCTGTTGCGCGCGCCGTTCGACTTTCGGTGGCGGCGGCAGGTCACGTCCTTCGAAGTACGCGATGCACCCTTCCAGCACGCGCAGGAAGCCGAGCCCCCCGGCGTCGACCACGCCCGCCTGCTTCAGGATGGGAAGCAGGTCGGGCGTGCGCGCCAGCGCCTCGTGCCCTGCGTCGTGCGCGACCTTCAGCACCTCCAGCGGCAGCCGGCCGCCGACGCCGTTGGCCGCTTCCGCCGCCTCACGCACGACCGTGAGGATGGTCCCCTCCACCGGCCGCATCACTGCCGAGTAGGCCGTGGCGGCGCCCGACACCAGCGCGTCCGCCACCTCGGCGCCGGAGAGCTGGCGGTGTCGCTTGATGCTGTCCGCGAACCCCTTGAGGATCTGCGACAAGATCACGCCGGAGTTGCCGCGCGCGCCCAGGAGCGAACCGTACGACAACGCGTGCGCCACGCCCGCCATGTCCTGCGGGTTCTCGTCGGTGAGTTGGCGCCGCACCGACTGCATGGTGAGGTGCATGTTCGTGCCGGTGTCGCCGTCGGGCACGGGGTAGACGTTCAGGGCGTTGACCTCGTCGACGTGGACGCCGAGCCACTGGGTGGCGAAGAGGAACGCGTGGCCGATGTCCTTGGGCTCGAACGACTTCCAATGCCGGATCTGGCCGTCAGCCACGACTGACACCCTCGACGTGGACACGCACCTCGTCGAGGGTCACGCCGGCGAACTGTCGCGCGGCGTACCGCACGCGCTCGCGGACCCCCACCGCCACGACCGGGATGTTCACGCCGTAGGCCACGACGACGTGGATGTCCACGTCTGCCCGGGACTCGCCGTGGGGGTGCTCCACCGACACGCCCTCGTCGACCTGCCGCGCACCCAAGATCCGCCGCAAGCCTTCGCCGATGTTCACCGGCGCCATCCCCACCACGCCCGGCACCTCGTGGGCGGCCAAGCCGATGATGCTGCGCAGCGCCCCGTCGGCGACGCGGACGTGGTCGATGGGCCGGTCCTGTGCTGCGCGCGTGCTCTTCTGGCTTCGACCCCGCCGGCCGACGGACTTCTTGGTTCTCGCGCCGCTCTTGGTCGAACCCGCCGTGACGTCCTTCGAACCGCCCGTGGGCGCGCCCGTGGGCGCGCCCTTTGCCGCACCTTCGTGCCCGTCCTTCGAACCGCCCGCGGCCGCGTCTTTCGGCGCGTCTTTCGGCGCGTCCTTCGGCGCGTCCTTGGCCGCCTGCTTCGCAGGGCCCGCTTGGGCGCCTGCCTCGGCCGAGGCTGCCTTGGTCACGGCGTCGCCCTTGCTTTCGTCTGCCGCAGGCGCATCTCGTTCGGCGCGGCGCTGCTTGTCGTCCTCCATCGAAGCAACCCTCCAGACCGAACGGATCCGGCCGCGATCGACGCGGCAACGCCGACGTCGGGAGTCGGCTCTCGGTCTGCGCCATTGTACCGTCCGGCCGCGAGGCCGTCCCGAGCGGCGGTTGCCCTGGTCAGTCGTCAAAGGTCGCCTCGTCCCACCGTTCGACGGAGATGTCGCTCTCGCGCACCGCCAGCCCGCGCGCGATCACGAACGACAGCGCAGACGCCAACGTGCGCTCCACCCAGTCGCGGTCGGCGCTGATGGTCGCCACGCCGACGCGTTCCCAGTCGTGCGCGTCGAGACCGTCGAGCCGCGCCACTGTCACGGCGAAGCGCGTCTTCAAGCGTTCCGTCAAGGGCTTCACCTGGGCCCGCTTCTCCTTGAGGGAACGCACGCCGGGGAACTCGAGGGTGACCGTCAGCACCCCGACGTAGACCGCGCCGCTGGCGCGCACGGCGCCCTACTCCATCCCAGCGAGGAACCCGATGCGGCGCAGCGCCCGGATGAGGTCCATGACGGTAGCCTCGCTGGGGTCGTAATCCACCACCATGCGCGCCTCGTCGGCCGGCTGGACGTCGCGCACGCCGCGCACGCCCGCCAACGCTTCGACCACGCGCCGCCGTGCCTCGTCCGTGTCCATCCCTCGCACGCCGACCAATGCCCTGGCCGTTTCCTCAGCCATGCTCGTCACCCCCTGCCGCCCGTGCCACGCTCGCGTTCGTCACGCCTCCACCCGCTGCGCCGCGCGAACCCAAGGTGCGCGCGAACGTCACGACGTCGACCTCACGGAACGACGCCATCCTCAGCGCGTCCGCGAACGACGCGTCGCTCCTCGGCGCGGCGACCGTGAGGTCGTACACCCCGGAGTCGTAGGCGCTCTTCGTCAGAGCCGCCACCAGGGCATCGCTCGCCCCGGTTCCGGCACCGTCGGCCACCGCGAGCCGTGCGGTCTGCACCGCAGCCCGGTCCCCACGCCACACCGCGTGCGCGAAGACGAAGCCGACACACGCTGCGCCCCCTGCCGCGTCGACGCGCTCGGCCACGAAACTGTGACCACTTCGCGCGAAGAAGCGCACCGAGGCGGCGTTCACGATCGCTTCAACGCCGTGGACGGTGGCATAGGCAGCGTCGATCGCTGCCATGGCCTCGAGGTCTTCTTCGACGGGAGGGCGTACCCGCGTGGTCATCCCGGCCCCCGTGCCCGGCACCCAGGCGGCACCAACGCCGGGCGGGTCAAAGGGGCGCGAACGCCGAACGGCATGCACAACGGCACCGAGCGTCTCCGGAACACCACGTGAGTCACGACCGCCAGTATACGCGGGGCGCGCGAACGGCCGGGTGCCCGGTCCAGCCGTCGTCGCTCCTGCGGTGCGCGACGGTCCGTGCCGTCGAACGACCGGCTCGGACGACCATCTCGACCATCTCGAACGACACGCTCAGACGACACGCTCAGATGACGAGATCGGCCACCAAGTCCTCGGAACGCGCGGCGCCCCACGGCTGGTACCCCGCCTCGACGAAGTACAACCCATACGCGGCCACGTTGTGCCCCGCCTTGCGCCGGTCACGCGCGGCCAACAGCCGCGGCAGGTCGTCCGCTGCGAGCTTGCCCTTCCCCACCCACAGCAGCGTTCCCACGATCGTTCGCACCATCCCCCGCAAGAAGCCGTCCGCCGCTACGTGAAGGCGAAGCTCTCCCGACTCCTCACGCAGGTCGCACAGGTACACCGTGCGCACCGTGGTGCGGGTCTCCTGCGTCGCGAAGGTGGAGAAGTCGTGCGTGCCGAGCAGGTGCCGCGTCGCCGCTCGCATCGCGGGCACGTCGAGGTGGCGGAACACCGGCAGGACCCGGCGGCGCAACAGCGCCACGCCGCGAGGATCGCCTCGCATCACGCGCATGCGGTACAGGTAGCGGCGGTACAGGCAGTCGAACTGCGCTTCGAAATCCGGCGCGGTCGTCGCAACCTCCAGCACCGCCAGGTCCCGCGGTAGGTGGGCATTGAGCGCGAGGCGAAGCCTCTCGTCGGCGATCGTGCTGGTCGTGTCGACGTGGGCCACCATCGCCAGCGCGTGCACGCCCGCATCGGTGCGGCCCGCCGACAGCACCGCGCCGTGTTCGCCCGGCAGTTGCGCGAACGCCGCCTCGAGCGCACCCTGGACGGTACGCTCGCCGGTCGCCTGGCGCTGCCACCCGAAGAACTCCGTGCCGTCGTACTCCAGCGTCAACCGGACTCGCCGTGACGCTCGCTCCGGCGGCGCGGTATCTGGCGCTCCGGCGGCAGCGCGACCGACGCCACGCCCCTCCGAACGGCCCTCGTCGCTCACGCCCGCACCGGCGAAGGCAGCATGACCCGCCCGAGCAACGGCATGAGCACGGTGCCGGCGTACCCCACGACGAGGTACCGGAAGAACGAGCCGACCGCGCTGTGCCGCAGGTCGTCGGGGATGGCCGCGGAGGTCCCGGCCAACACGCCGAACACGACCGCGACACCGATGAGGGCGAGCGCAGCGCGGCCGAACCACGGTCCCCGGGTCTGGTGTCGTACCAGCTCGGGGCCGGTGACGAAGGCTGCGCCGGCGCCCATGAACAGGGCCGACTCCGGGGTCGGTAGCAGCAGATGCAGCGCCAGCGGGATCGCGATGCCGAACGCGATCAGCCAGACGCGACCGGACTCGAGGCGCCGGCGAACCACGGCGCGCGATGCGAGGCGAGAAGCGGCGATGGCCAATAGGACGACCAGCATGCCGATGAGGATCCCGCCGATCACGTCGACCGGCAGATGCACACCGAGGTAGAGGCGCGAGAGCGCCACGGCCGCGATGACGAGCGAGGCGACCAGCGCGAACCACCGTCGCTTCGCGTACGCCGCCGCCAGGCCCCAGAACGTGGTGGCGGCCTGAGCGTGGCCCGAGGGGAAGCCGGCGCCGAGCGCGGTTGCGACCGCTTCCGGGCTACGCGCCACGGCAGGGTCCAACTCGAACGGTCGCGCGGTCGTGAACGTCCCCTTCAGGATCTGGTTGAGATGGAAGCCGGCCAGGAAGGCGATGGCGATCTTGCGTCCGGCGCGAGCGTCGATGGCGATATAGGTCACCACCAGCAAGACGATGTACGTCTGCTCGGAACCGAGGTTGGTGACCCACAAGAAGACGCGGTCGAGTGCGGGCGAGGCGACGCTTTGCAAGGCGTGGATGACGTCCATCGAACCTCCCTGAAGCCACGATCGGGCGCGTGCACGGCGATTCTAGCAGCGTGTCGTCGTTCTCACCGCCCGCGTCCCGTCGCCCGGCTCGCCGCCCACCGCGGCGCCACATGCGAGCATGGGCCGACATGGACACGACTCGTTCGGAAGCGCTCTTCGCTCGCGCCCTCGCCGTCACGCCTGGCGGCGTCAACTCGCCGGTGCGCGCGTTCGGAAGCGTCGGCGGCACTCCTCGCTTCCTCGCGCGTGGGAGCGGCCCCCACGTCTGGGACGTCGACGGCAATCGCTACGTCGACATGATCGGCTCGTGGGGTCCGCTGCTGCTGGGGCACGCGCATCCCGCCGTGGTGGCCGCCGTGCGCGCCGCCACCGGCGACGGGACGTCGTTCGGGGCGCCGGGCGAGCGCGAGGTGATCTTGGCCGAAGCCGTGCTCGACCGCTATCCGACGTGCGATACCGTGCGCTTCGTCAACTCCGGCACTGAAGCGACCATGAGCGCGCTGCGCCTGGCACGCGGCTTCACCGGCCGTGACCTGGTCGTGAAGTTCGAAGGCAACTACCACGGCCACGCAGACGGCCTGTTGGTGGCGGCCGGTTCCGGCGCCGCCACCACCGGCGTGCCGTCGTCCGCAGGTGTACCGGCCGGCACGGCCGCCACGACGCTGGTCGCGCCCTACAACGACCTGCCCGCGCTGGAAGCGGTCCTCGACGCACACGCCGGGCGCGTCGCGGCGGTGATCCTCGAGCCGGTCGTGGGCAACATGGGCGTCGTTCCGCCCGAGCCCGAGTTCCACGAAGGCGTGCGCGCGTTGACGCGGCGTCATGGCGCGCTGTTGGTGATCGACGAAGTCATGACCGGCTTCCGCTTGGCGCGCGGCGGCGCAGTGGAACGGCTGCGGCTCGAACCCGACCTGGTGACGTGGGGCAAGGTGATCGGCGGGGGGTTGCCGGTGGGCGCCTACGGCGGCCGCGGGGACGTGATGAGCATGGTGTCACCGCTCGGACCCGTGTACCAGGCCGGCACCTTGTCGGGCAACCCGTTGGCGATGGCCGCCGGGATCGCGACGCTCGACGCCATCGACGCCGCAGGAGACGTGTACGCCCGGATGGAAGCCAGCGGAGACCGATTGCAGGCCGGGTTGGAGGGCGCCGCGCACGCTGCCGGTGTGGCCGCCCGCGTGCAGCGCGTCGGTTCGATGCTCACGGTGTTCTTCACCGATCGGCCGGTACGCGACTTCCGCAGCGCCACCAGCACCGACACGGAGCGGTTCGCGCGCTGGTTCCATGCCATGCTCGACGCCGGCATCTCGTGGCCACCGAGCGCCTACGAAGCCGCGTTCCTGAGCACCGCCCACGACGATGCCGCCATCGACGCCGTCCTGCAAGCCGCCGCCGCGGCGTTCGAAGCCGCGGCTTGAGACCATGGCGCAGCTGCCTCCGACCCACGACACCATCACGGCGGTCGCAACCGCACCCGGCACGGGTGCCGTCGGCATCGTGCGGCTGTCGGGGCCGGACGCGTACCGCGTAGCCGACGCGCTGTTCGTCACCTCCCGCGGAACGCCACCCAGCTGCGTCGCTGCCGGCCGCGCACGCTACGGCACGATCCACGATGACGGCGAGACGATCGACGAGGCGGTCCTTGTCACCTTCCGAGCGCCGCGCTCGTACACCGGCCAGGACGTGGTCGAGTTCCAGACCCACGGCGGCCCGGCGGTACTGCGCGCCGTGCTCGACCTGTGTGTGCGCAACGGCGCCCGGTTGGCGGGCCCCGGCGAGTTCACGCTGCGCGCCTACCTCGGAGGGCGCCTCGACCTGGCCCAAGCCGAGAGCGTCATGGACCTGGTGAACGCCCAGACCGACAGCGCGCGACGCAACGCCGCGCTGGGGTTGACGGGCGCGCTGGGCGCGCGCTTGGACCAGGTTCAGACCGACGTCACCCACGCGTACGCCGCGGTCCAGGCGGCTCTTGACTACCCCCACGAAGGGGTGCCGGAAGCGGACCTCGGGGCGCCACTGGAACGTGCGGCCGCCGACCTACGGGCGTTGTTGGCCACCGCCGCCGCAGGCCGCTTGGCGCAGAGCGGCGCCCGCCTAGCGCTGCTCGGTCGTCCGAACGCCGGCAAGTCGAGCCTCCTCAACGCTTTGTTGGGGTACGAACGCTCCATCGTGTCGGACGTGCCGGGCACCACCCGCGACTACCTCGAGGCGCCGCTCGTGCTGGCCGGCATCCCGCTGACCGCCATCGACACCGCCGGGATCCGGTCGACCGCCGACGCCATCGAGGCGAGCGGAGTAGCCGTTGCCCGCCGAATCGCGGCCAACGCGGACTTGTGCCTGGCGCTGCTCGATCGTTCGTCGCCGCTTCAGGCTGACGACCTCGCGTTGCTGCGCGAGGTGCCGACCGAACGCACGCTGGTAGTGGCGAGCAAGTCCGACCTGCCGCCCGCCTGGGAGGTCTCCGAGCTCGGGGACGTGCCTGCCGGGATGACGCCGTTGGCCGTGTCGGCGCGCACTGGGCAAGGGATGGAGGCGCTCCAGACCGCCATCGCCGAGACCCTGCTCGGCGACGCGGCGGGCACCGAGGTATGGCTGACGCAGGAGCGTCACGTCACGGCGCTGACCGCCGCGCTCGAGCGCGTCGAAGGCGCTTCCCGGGCAGCCCACGACGCGAGTCACGACATCGCTTCGTGGGAGATGCAAGAGGCGTTGACGGCGCTGGCAACCGTGACCGGCCGCGGCGAGATCGCCGAGGAGACGCTGGCGTCGATCTTCGCGCGATTCTGCGTCGGGAAGTAGCGGCGCTGCGGCAGGAAGGTGGGCAACCACGGGCGGAAGTTGCCGGTCGAAGCAGCCTTGGTCAGGCGCCGCGTGGGACGGGCGCGACCTCTTCCGCGGCGCGTCGCACGGCCAGCGGGAACCGACTCATGATGTCCTTCAGCACGGTGCGGGCGGTGAACGCGATCATCTTCAACAGCGCCTGCGTGCCCCATTTGTCCGCCGCGGGTACACGCAGCCGGATGGTGACCCGAAAAGCGTAGTCCACCGTGCTGCCTTCACCGTCCGGACGCACGACCGCCTCGCCGTCGACCTCGGCCCAACCAGGCCCGTCGGGGTCGATCTCGACCGCCGTCAAGGTGGCGCCGTCCGGCGTGTCCCGCAACACGCTGCGGAACGGCAACTCGCGTTGCCCGAACAGCGCTGCGTTCACGGGAAGCGTCGCGATCACGACGCGCGGCTCCCCCTCGAGCACCTGGAGGTCGGTTAGGAAGTCGGCCTTCCGAAGCGAGCGCGGCACGTCCCGCACGAAGGCGCGTGCCGCAGGCGGCGGCATCGCCACCGGAAGCGAGAAGCGGACTTCGTGCGTCAGATCCATGCCACCGGCCCCCCTAGTGCTCGCCCGACCGCGGACGAGAGCCGACCCACTCGACCTTGATCGCCGACTCGCGAACGGCCGCCTCGATCTCGGCGTCGGACGCTCCACGAAGCCGTGGCAGATGCTGGAATAGTCCTGCGCTGGACGCCAAACCGACCCGCACGGTCACGGGACCGTCGTCCGACACGCGCCCGATGCGCCACAACAAGTTCGACGCCAGCTCCTCCAGCGCCTCGGGCTCCACCCCGACGTCGGCCAGCCGTTCGCTCAACTGCTCGTGCAGGCGATCCTGTCCGTACCCGTCGCTCATACGCTTCGCTCCACGGCACTAGCGTACAGTACGGCCGCTCCGAAGCGAAGGCAGATGTCCCGCACGGGGTTCCTGGGGGCGCCCGACCCCCGTGGTAGCATCCGCGCGTGCTGCACGACTCTGCCCCCGTTCCCGGCGGGCCCGGCCACACCTACACGGGTGCCGTCGATCCCGTACGCGCAGGGGACGGAACGCCAGGCGGGCCCGAACACCCCAGAAGGGGCCCCGTCGGTCTCCTGCTGCGCGGCATGGCGATCGGCACGTCCGACCTCATCCCGGGCGTGTCGGGTGGCACCATGGCGCTCATCCTCGGCATCTACCAAGAGCTGATCCTCACCCTTGGCACCCTCACCCGGCCCGCGTTCGTCACCGCGCTCCTGCGGGGGGCGTGGCGGCGCGCGTACCGACTGGCGAACGGTCGTTTCCTGCTGCTGCTCGGTGCGGGCATCCTCACCGCCATCGGCGCGCTCTCCCCCGTCCTGCATCACTTGCTCGAGCACTACCCGCAGCACGTCGCAGGCTTCTTCTTCGGCCTAGTGGCCGCCTCGACCGTGCTGGTCGGGGGGCGGGTGCGCCGGTGGTCGGTGTTGGCGGTGGTCGCGTTCGTGGTGGGCGCAGTAGGCGCCTTCGTGCTGGTGGGAGCGACGCCTGCGCAGACGCCCACCACTTCGCTCACCCTCGTGTTGTCCGGCATGTTGGCGATCTGCGCCCTGGTGCTGCCCGGCGTGTCCGGGGCGTTCGTGCTGGTGCTGCTCGGCAAGTACGACACCATGTTGGCCGCCGTGAGTCGCCTCGACCTCGCGACCATCGTGCCGTTCGGGATCGGCGCAGCGGTTGGCCTGCTCAGCTTCGCCCGCGTGCTGTCGTACCTGCTCAGGCACCACCACGACGTCACGCTGGCGGTACTCACCGGCTTCCTGCTCGGCAGCCTGCGCAAGGTGTGGCCGTTCGTCGACGCGGCGGGCAGCGCAACCCTGCCGTGGTCGACCGGGTCCTCCGGCGTCGCGATCGCAGCGGCAGCCCTGGCGCTGACCGGGGTGGCGCTAGTGGCGGCGCTGGAGCGAGTCGGCCGCGCGCGCGTGTCCTGAGCCGTGTAGACGGCCCCCGTCGAGAGCGCTGCCAGAGCCCTGTATCCCTGTCACGCGCTCTTCCCGAGCCCTGCTTCGACCCCCCCGCGACGCGAACCGTCGTTAACCTTCCTCACCTTCGACTACCGGGCCGTTCACGGAGGCATCGTATCTTCGTCGTGGACGTGAACGTCGCGCATCCGCCGGGCTTCGCCGGCCGAACGCGGCGCGCGAATTCCCGAACCGCGCTTCTCGGAAGGAGGACCTTCGTGCATCGCATCCGTACCTGGCTCCTGCTCTCGTTCGCCCTCGCCACCGTGGTGGCAGTGGCGGCACTCACCACCCAGCCGCCGGCGTCGGCGCAGGGCGTCACCGCGCCCGGCCGCGCCACCTCGTTGCTCGAGGACGAACGCAACACCATCGACGTGGTGGCCGCCTACGGACCCAGCGTGGTGGCGGTGAACGTCGAAGTCCGTGGCGAGCGCGTCAGCCCGTTCGAGGACGTGCTGCCGTACTTGCCACCCGAGTTCCGGCGCTTCTTCCCCGATCTTTCCGGCCCGGAGGTGCGCCAGAGCAGCGGCTCGGGGTTCGTCATCGACGACCATGGGCAGATCGTCACGAACTACCACGTCGTGCAGAGCGCGCTCGAGCAAGACGGCGTCGCCCTGCGCGACGGCGCCTCGATCCGCGTCACGTTCCCGGGTAGCGACGAAGAGTTCGAGGTCGTCGTCATCGGCGCGAACCCCGACTACGACCTAGCGTTGATGGAACTGCGCGAGCCGGGAGCCCTTCCGCAAACCGTTCGCCCCATCGAGCTGGCCGACTCCGGGTCCGTTCAGGTCGGCCAGAAGGCGATCGCCATCGGGAACCCGTTCGGCCTGCAGTCCACCGTTACGCAAGGCATCGTGTCGGCCATCGGCCGCGAGCTGCCCTCCATCGGCCGCATCGAGATCCCCATGATCCAGACCGACGCCGCCATCAACCCCGGCAACAGCGGCGGCCCACTGCTCGACTCGAGCGGCCGACTGATCGGCGTGAACACCATGATCGTGCCCGGTATGACCACCGCCGGGGGTGCCGGCAACATCGGTATCGGGTTCGCCGTCCCCAGCGCCCTGCTTGCCGATGCCTTGCCGGCCATGCGCGAGGGGGGCCTGGTGGGCCTCTACGCCGACTCGCTCGACATCGTGAACCGCCCGCGCATCGGCATCACCGGGCAGGCCGCGTCCGACTACCCACGCCAGGTGCGCGATGTGCTCGACATGCCGGACTACGGCGTGGTCGTCATGAGCGTCGCGGCGGGTGGCCCGGCCGACGAAGCCGGGTTGATCGGCCCGACCTACCAAGCCGAAATCGGCGGTCAGCTCTTCCCAGCGGGCGGTGACGTCATCCTGAGCGCGGACGGCCGGCGCCTAGAACAAGTGACCGACTTGCAGCGCGTGGTCCTCACCGGACAGGAAGGCGACGAGGTGGCGCTCGAGGTGTGGCGAAGCGGTGAGACCCGTTCCGTCACGTTGACGCTGCGCGTCGTCGAGGAGGACGCCGGGAACGGCAACTGACCCGCTCCGGCCGGCACGGAGAGGCCGACGGGAGCGTGCTAGCATCGCGCCATGGAGCGCTCTTCACCACGGATCTGCGTCGGCCTCGTCCTGTCGGGCGGCGGCGCGCGCGGCTTCGCGCACATCGGCGCGCTGCGGGTGCTCGAACGCGCGGGCGCCAGCTTCGACGTGATCTCCGGAACGTCGATGGGCGCGATCCTGGGCGCCCTGTACGCCGCGGGGTACCGCGCCGCCGACCTCTACCAACTGGCCAGCACCACCACGTGGCGTGAAGTGGTCGACCTCTCGCTCAAGACCGGCGTGTTCAAAGGCGACCGCCTCCAGGCGTTCCTGGCCGAGCACCTCCCAGCGACCTTCGAAGAACTCGAGGTCCCGATGGCCGTCACCGTCACGGACATCGAGTCCGGCGAAGGGCTGGTGCTCACGGAAGGCGACCTGGTGCGCGCCGTGCGCGCCTCCAGCAGCTTCCCGGGCGCCTTCGAACCCATCGAACTCAGCGGCCGCACCGTGGCCGACGGCGGCATCGTGAACAACCTGCCCGTGGCGGCGGCCACGTACCTGGGGGCGAACCGCACCGTCGCTTCGGACGTCACCTCGCCACGGCACTCGGTCTACCTCACGCCCGACGAGGAAGGCACGTGGTGGGAACGCATGGTGGCCACCGTCAAACTCGAGCGGCGCAACCCCATGGCGCAGATGCTCATCCGCGCCAGCGAGATCCAGCAGTCCATCCTGGCCGACATCCACGCCAGCATGCACCCGCCCGACCTGCGCATCCGCATCCCCATGCCGGAGTACCGCATCGAGTCGTTCGGCGAGTTCGAACGCATCGTGGAAGCGGGCGAAGCCGCGGCCGAACGGGCCCTCAAGGACGCCGGCGGTTGGCGGGCGCTGATCGAACGCGAGGCGCTCTTCGAACGACGTCCACGCGACGCCGACACCGACCGCAAGCCGACCGGCGGCAAGACCGGTCGCAAGCCTGGGCACCGCACAGACACCAACAAGACCGACCAGGACGTCCTCACCATCGGCTCGGCGGCACGCGCTGCGCTCTCGTTGGTTCGTTCGCTGCCGCCCGGCGGGAAGCGCAAGGAACCCTGAACCGTCGGCACCGCCGGTACCGTCCACGCCGCTGGTCGTCCGCCGTCGCGATCGCCGTCGGACTGGTACTCGGCGTCGCCATCACGCAGTATGGCGCGACCGTGATGCGCGTCCGCGGCGAGAGCATGCTCCCCAACTTGCGCCAGGGATCGCTTGTCCTCGTGGTGCGGCCGCCGCTGTTGCGACTGATTGGCCGGGCCGCCGGCGAAGCGGAGCGCGACCTCGTGCGCACGGGCGACGTGGTGGTGATCCTCGACCCGATCGCCGCGAACCGCACGGCCTACGTCAAACGGGTCGTCGCGCTCGCGGGACAGAGCGTGTCCCTGGTGGATGGAGCGGCGTTCGTGGACGACGCGCCGCTGGACGAACCGTGGCTGGCGGAGGCCAACCACGGCGCAGCCGACCATGCACGAACCGTGGTCCCGCCCGCGTCCTTGTTCGTGCTCGGAGACAACCGGCTACCGCTGGCCAGCCGAGACTCCCGCACGTTCGGGCCGGTGCCCACGTCGTCGTGGCGCGGGCGCGTGGTGTCGCGCTTGGTCGCTCCGTTTCGCGACGACGGCGGCCTGCGCTCGCCGTTCCTCCCGGTCGGCCCGAGTTCGAACCCCAGCTAGCGCCGAGCCGTCCACCAGCCCCCGATCAGCCGGCGGCCCGCCCGTCCAGACCCAGCATGTCGGCCCTCGCCTGCATCGCCTCGAGCACCGTCTTGACGTGCTCCCACAGGTCGACCCCGAGCTCCTCGGCGCCCCGCACGACGTCCTCGCGCCCGACACCGCGGGCGAACGCCTTGTCCTTGAACTTCTTCTTCAGGCTCTTGATGGTCAAGCCCGCGATGTCCTTGTCGGGCCGCACCAGCACCGCCGCCGTGATCAAGCCCGTGATCTCGTCGCAGGCGTAGAGCACCTTCGCGAGAGGCGTCGTACGCTCCACGCCGGTGTAGTCGGCATGGCCGAGGATCGCTTGGAGCACCACCTCGGGGTAGCCGAGCCGGCGCAACTCCTCCACGCCGACGTAGGGGTGGCCGGTCTCGTCGCGGTCGGGATTCGGGTACCGCTCGTAATCGAAATCGTGCAAGAGTGCCGCAACCGACCAGAGCTCGGCGTCCTCGCCGAGCCGTTCGGCGTAGGCGGCCACCGCCGCCTCGACCGAGAGCATGTGCTTCCGGAGGCTCTCCGACTCCGTCCAGGACTCCATCAACCCCAGTGCATCCGCGCGCGAAGGTGTCATGAAGCGAGTGTACCGAACGGGGGAACGGCGCGGCTCACGCCCAACGGATGGCGTGCGCGTCGAACGAGGACACGAGCGACGGGTGCGTGGCGTAGGCGCGAACGCCGTACGCGAGCCTGCCGCTGATGCTCGGCCGGAACCGCGCGACGTACTGATGGCCGCCGTCGTCGAAGCCGTTCAAGCGCTCCATCGGCACGGTGCGAACGTTGGTCTGCAGGCCGTCCTCGGCCGGGCCGTAGACGACCTCGATGCGCACGTGCTCCTCGGAGAGCCCGCGTGGGTTCAGCACGGCCGTGACCTCCACCTCGTCGCCCACCGCGCGAACACGCTCCTCGACCGGCGTCGCCGCGAAGTAGACCGAAGGCCACTGCTCGGCCACGTGCTTGCGCCACGCCGCCAGGGCGCGTGCCTGCTCGTGATCGTTCTCGGACATTTGCGCCCCTCGCCGACTGGCCGGGGCGTAGAAGCGCGTGACGTACTCCTTCACCATCCGTTGCGCGTTGAAGCGCGGCGTGACGCTGGCCACGGCGTCGGCGGCGCGCCTCATCCAATCGAGCGGCACACCCTGCTCGTCGCGCTGGTAGTACAGCGGCACGACCTCGCGTTCGAGCAGCGCGTAGAGACCGTCGGCGTCACTCTCGTCGGCACGCTCCAGGTCTTCGTAGGTGCGGCCGCCGCCGATCGCCCAACCGTTGACGCCATCGAACCCCTCGGGCCACCAACCGTCGAGCACCGAGAGGTTCAGCACGCCGTTCATGGCCGCCTTCTGCCCGCTGGTGCCCGAAGCCTCCAAAGGACGACGCGGGTTGTTCAGCCACACGTCCACGCCGCGCGTCAGAGACCGGCCGATGGCCATGTCGTAATCCTCGATGAACAGCACGCGGCCGCGGAAGCGCTCGTCCTTCGACAGGTTGTGGATCTGCGCGATCAGTGCCTGGCCGGGTTCGTCCGCCGGGTGCGCTTTGCCGGCGAACACCAGTTGCACGGGGCGCTCCGGGTCGCCGAGGATGGCGGCCAGGCGGTCCAAGTCGCGGAAGATCAGGGTGGCGCGCTTGTAGCTCGCGAAGCGCCTGGCGAACCCGATGGTGAGGGCCGCCGGGTCGAAGATCGCGCTCGAGTCCTGCATCACCGTGGGGCTGGCCTCCTGGCGGTCCAGCTGCCGCAGCAAGCGGCGCCGCAGGAACCGAACCGACTGCGCCTTCAGGTAGCGCCGCACCTCCCATAGCCGCTCGGGCGCGACATCGCGGAACGCCGACCATTGCTCGACGTCGTCCAGCGGTTGACGCCAGCCGGCCGGCAGAAGTTCGTCGGCCAGTTCCTGCATCTCCGGCGCCATCCAGCTACCGAGGTGCACCCCGTTCGTGACGTGCGAGATCGGCACTTCCTCGATCGGAACCTCGGGCCACAGGCCCGACCAGATGCGCCGACTGGTGACGCCATGCAGCTCTGCCACGCCGTTGCGCCCCGTGGAAAAGCGCAGCGCCAGGGCGGGCATGCTGAAGACGGGACCCCAACCGTGATCGAACCGCCCGAGCTCGTGGAACTCGTGTTGGCGTAGTCCGAGGCTGCCCCAGTAGCCGCTGAAGCTCTGGTTCACGAGGTCGAACGGGAAGGCGTCGTTCCCGGCCGCCACCGGCGTATGCACCGTGAACAGGGTGCTGGCCGCGACCGCCTCGCGCGCCTCGTCGAACCCGAGTCCGCGCTCGACCAGCTCGCGCGCGCGCTCGAGCACCATGAACGCACTGTGCCCTTCGTTCATGTGCCACGCGGTGGGGCGCACCCCGATGGCGCGCAGCATGCGAACGCCGCCGATGCCCAGGACGATCTCCTGCGCCACGCGGGTCCGTTGGTCACCGCCGTACAGGCGCGCGAGGATGCGGCGGTCGTCCGGGTGGTTGCCGGGAACGTCGACGTCGAGCAGGACCACGCGGACGCGGCCCACGCACGTCTCCCAAGCGCCGACCTGCACCTCGCGGCCGGCGATGGCGACGGGCACACGGATCGGCTCGCCGTCCTCGTTCTCGACGCGGCGGAACGGCATGTCTTGAGCGTTGGTCCGGACGTAGAACGCTTCCTGCTGGCCGTTCGCGCCAACACGCTGGTGGAAGTACCCCTCGGGGTAGTACAGGCCGACTGCAACGAACGGTACGCCGAGGTCGGCGGCGGCCTTGGTGTGGTCGCCCGCCAGCACGCCCAGCCCGCCGGAATACAGCGCGATGGACTCGTGCCAGCCGTACTCGGCGCAGAAGTAAGCGTAGACGTGGTCCTCACCGATCTCCTGGTCGAACCAGCTGTCGTACGTGCGGTAGGCGTCGAAGCGGTCGAGAACCTTGTGGTACTCGTCCAGGTAGGCAGGGTCGGCGGCCGCCTGTTCGAGGCGTTCCTGCCGCACGTCGCGAAGCAGGATCACGGGGTT
Source organism: Trueperaceae bacterium (assembly GCA_046484635.1). Classification (GTDB taxonomy): domain Bacteria; phylum Deinococcota; class Deinococci; order Deinococcales; family Trueperaceae; genus CAZACZ01. The sequence goes on along the minus strand of JAWOIL010000055.1, from coordinate 45,915 downwards.
GTGCAGCACCTCTTCCCACAACTCGCGATCGAGCTCGCGGAAGAGCTTGCGGGCGTCGGGTTGCCAACTCCAGTAGAGGTCCCCGGCGAGTTCCCGGAGGCGCTCGAGCGGTTCGGGCAGGTGCGGCAAGACGGTGAGCTGTCCAAGGATGTTCATGACGATGCTCTCGATTCCCGAGCCGTAGCGGCCGGCGGGCATTCTAGCACCCCGTCCGGAGATGCTCGGGTTCGGGTGTTCTTGCCCTCCGCGCGAGCGGCGGCCGGGCGGCGGCCTTGCGGTACTCGAGCGGCGGCCCAGCGGTGCTCGAGCGGCGGCCCAGCGGTGCTCGCGTGCGCCCGTTGCGAACGCGTGCGGTAGGCTCGTGCATGGACGAACGCGCCGCCACACGCATCGCACGTGGCTCGCCCGTGAAGGCCTCCGCCCGGGCGCGCACGCCCGTGCCGGGGGTGGGCGACGCGGCCGTGCACGCGTGTCTTCACACGAAGCCCCGCGCGACGCCGCGGAGGACGTGGCGGACAACGTGGCGTAGGACGTGGCGGAGGACGTTGCACGCAAGGCTGCCGTCGAGCCTGATCGCGACGTCGTTCGTGACGGTGCTGGTGCTCCTTTCGGGCGCGCAGGCCCAGATCGCCCCCAGCGGCCAGGTCTCCATCGCCATCGGGGCGGTAGCGCCGGCGGGGCCAGTCGCCGCGCGTGATGCCGGTCCCTTCTCCGTCGCCAGCGTCGCCTTCGAAGACGTCCGGCTCGAGGGCGGTACCGCCGGCTTCTCGGTGGGCTACAGCGGCGCCGCCCAGCTATCGCTCGACCTCTCGACCAACCGCACCTTCGGGCCGATCGGCAACGTCGTGCTGTCGGCGCACGGCGCGGTGCGCTCGGACGGTGTGGGCGAGGCCGACGTGAGCGTGCGGGGCGTGGCGGGACCAGTCGCGATGCGCATCGACGCCTCGGCGTACGGGGCGCAGCCTTGGCGCTTCCGGCCGGACGCCGTGGCGAGCGACGCGCGCCCGACCTGGACGCAGAGCGGGATCGGCGTGCGACTTGGCGTCACCGGTAGGCTGGGGCGCACACTCGTGCTGGAGGCGGAGCCGGAAGCGCACTTCACGACCCTGGGTACAGGCTGGCGCGCTGCCATGCGCTTGCGCCTCCTTCGTGCCTGGCAGCAGAACGAGGTCCGCATCCTGGCACGCGGTTCGCTTTCGCCTGGCACGCGTGCGGCGGAGGGGGCAGTCGGGGTCGGCTTGGTCCTCCCACGCGGCCGCGCGCCCGACCTCACCTTCGCGGCATACCTGGGCGCCTCCGCTGCCGGTGTCCGCCCGGGCGTGACCGTCGACCTCGCAGAGGAATTGGGGGGCGGAACGCGCCTGGCGCTCCGTGCCGCCTACGAACCGTACCGTCTCGACGCGGACGCGCTGCGTCTCGCCACGAGCGTCACCGTACCGATGACGGCGTTCGGTCCGGTGACGTTGCCCGAAGGCGCGCAGCTCGAGGTCGCGGCGGCTCTGGCGCTGCCGCATGGGGGCGCCACGCCACGCTGGATGGCGATCACGACGTTCCGCTGGCCGTTCGCGGGTCGCTGACGCCGGCGCAGTTCAGGGGTGCAGCGGTACCAGCTCGCCGGTCTCCAGGTCCAGGCGGTACGCCCCGGAGGCGGGAACGGCGCGGAGGTACGAACGCGTCTCGCCTCCGCTACGCAATTCGAAGGTGCGCAAGCCCGGCTGTAAGCCTTCGGCGTACGCGCCGGGCTGGAACACTCCGTCCACGAACACCAGCACCTCGCGCCGCTCGTCCCAGAACACCATCGGTTCGACCGTGGGCACCAGTTCACTCTCGACCCGCGACACCCGGTAGTTGCGCACCAGCACGTCCACCGTCTCGGGCAGGAAGCCGTCCCGCTCGAGCGTCACCCGATGCGTGCCCGGCAAGGCAGGCACCGTCACGGGCGTCGCGCCGACCTCGATCCCGTCCAGCAGGACGGTAGCGCGCGGCGTAGCGGAGATCTGGATGCTACCGCCCGAGATGGCGGTCAAGATCACGTGCACGAAGGCGGTGTCGTCCGCGCGAAGGTCGACCATTCGCACTTCGGGCAGGAAGCCCTCCTTGCGCACCTCGAGCTGGTACCTGCCCGGTGCGAGCATGGCGACGTCGAGCCGCGACGTGCGCCCCAACGCCACACCTTCGACGAACACCTGCGCGTCCCCGGGCTCACTCGAGACGAACAGGCCGGCGCTGCCACGCTCCAAGTCGACAACTGCGCTGGTGAAGGCGGCGACCGCAGCGGCCAGGTCGGCCACCGTCGGTCCGATCGCGTTGGGATCGAGCGGCTGCGAGATCAGGTCGGTGGCGCGTGAGCGCTCGGCGTCGACCACGATGAGGTTCACCGCGTACGGCTCGCCCCCGGCAGTCGCGATGCGCGCGATCTCGCCGCTGATGGCGAAGCGGGCGTTGTCGAGTTCGGCGATGAGAAGCGCGAACTCGGGCTCGAGACTGCCTGCGATGCCAGGCGTGATCAGCTCGCCGCTGCGCACCTCCAACCCCGTCGCGCCGGCGACCGCGAGGCGGAAGCCCGGCATGAAGCTCTCGACCAGACCGTCCGGCACGCCACCACGGGTGCCGAAGGTGGGCACCGAGATCTGCGCGTAGGCGGGAACCGCGACCCAGATCGCCAGGAGCACCAACGTGCGGATGGCGAGACGTGCCTGCGAGAAGGCGAACCTCGGGACGGCGGGCATCGGGCACAGTATAGCCGTTCGCATCGGAAATCCCGCCCGACCCCAGGTGGGCATGTTGGTATCGTGGGCTTCATGCGGCACTTGGTGCTCAGCGACGTGCATGCCAACCTTCCTGCCCTAGATGCCGTCCTCTCACACGCTCGTGGGCGCGGCTACGACGACGTGGTCTTCCTCGGCGACGCCGTCGGCTACTACCCGCACGCCGAGGAGGCGGTGCAACGCCTCATCGAACTCTCGCCGCGCGTGGCCATCCTCGGCAATCACGACGCCACCCTACTGGCCATCCTGGATGGCGAGGTCGTCGAACAGCGCGACGCCGGCCTGGTCGTCGACGTGCTGGCCCGTCAAGCCGAGACGTTGAGCGACGACAGCGTCGGGTTCCTCCGCGACCTGCGCCCGCACGTCCTCACCGGCAGTTGGGAAGCGGCGCATGGTGCCTTGCGGCAGCCGTGGGAGTACATCGCCAGCTTGGCAGCGGCACAGGCGAACTTGGAGCGCATGCAGCGCCCGCTACTGTTCGTCGGGCACACGCACACGCCCAAGGTCTTCGCGGCCGTCGAGAGCGGTGGCCAACTGATGTGGCGCACCGTGACGTTCCGCCACGACCTCGGTCATTACCGCCTGCCGCCGTACGCCCGCGTGCTCGCGAACCCCGGAGCCGTCGGGCAACCGCGCGACCAGATCCCCCTCGCCGCGTACGCGTTGTTCGACGAGGACGCGCGTACGCTCGAGTTCCACCGCGTGGCGTTCGACATCGGATCGGTTCAGTCCGACGTGCGTGCCGCAGGTTACCCGGACGTGCTGGCGGCACGGCTCGAGGTGGGCCGGTGAGTCTCGACCTCGGCATCCATGGTCACGCCGCGGTGATGCGGGAACTGCGCCAGATCTGGTCCGGCGGTACGGGCCCACGCACGCTCCTGTTCGCCGGCCCCGACGGGGTCGGGCGGCGGCCGGTGGCGCGCTGGTTCGCCGCGCTGGTCAACTGCGAACACGTCGCGGAAGAGACCCGCCCCTGCGGCGCTTGCCCCAGCTGCACGGCCATGGCGGCGGGCGTGCATCCCGACCTGCGCGAGGTGGCACCCGCGACCACGACGCGCACCGGGCGGAGCAAGCGGCGACTGGAGATCACCATCGACCAACTGGTGGAGCGCGAGCAGGGCGACCCGGAACCGCTGACCCCGTGGCTCCGTTCCCGGCCGCGTCACCGTGTTCGGGTCGGCGTGATCGATCACGCAGACGCGATGAACCCCAGCGCGGCGAACGCGTTCCTGAAGATGTTGGAGGAGCCGCCGCCGTGGGCCGCCATCGTCCTGATCGCGCCCGGACCCGACGCGGTGTTGCCGACGGTGGCGTCACGTAGCACCGTTGTGCGCTTCGGAGCGGTCGCGCCCGATGCGCTCGCGACGATCGCCGGCGACGATACGCTCATCGGCCATCCGGCGTTCCGTACCGGGCAGGCAGGCGCCCTGCTCCGGGCGCAGCGCGCGCCGGAAGCAACCGCCGCGGCCCGAGAGGCGGCGCGAGCGTACCTGGAGTCGTTGGAGGGCGATCTTCTGGATTCCCTCGACGGCGCCGAGGGCCTGGCCAAGGCGCTCGCCGCCGCGGCCGACGCAGGCGCCGACCCGGATCCGCTCGGTTGGCTGCGCGAACCGCTGCGACGGCACCCGCCGACCGTCTACGCCGCCGCGCTCGAACGGATCGAACGGTGCGAGGACGCGTTGGCGGCGTACGCCCAGCCGACGCTGGCGTGCTCCGTGTTGACGCTGCATCTACGCGCCCTGCTCAGGACCGGACCCGGCTGACCTCGCCTGCCGGGTACTCCTCGACCGCACCCTCTTCGGTGCGCAGGTCGACCGTTCCCTTCAACGGGTTGAGCTTCACCACCCGGCCGCATGTGCCGCTCTCGTCGTGGCATGCCCGCGCACCCTTCTTCGGCATGCCCTTGAGCAGCTCGCGGTACATGTCGTGCTCGTACTGCAGGCAGCACATCAGCCGGCCGCACGGTCCGCTGATCTTCTCCGGGTTGAGCGGCAACTGCTGGTCACGCGCCATGCGGATGCTGACCGCGCTGAAGCTCTGCAGCCAAGTGGAGCTGCACGACCCGTCTCCGCACACGCCCAGCGTCCCGAGCATGCGCGCCTGATCGCGCGGGCCGACGTTGGCGAACTCGATGCGGGCGCTCGTGTGCTGGATGAGCTCCTGCGCGAGCACGCGCAGCGGCGCTTGCCGGTCGCTGGTGTAGCTGACGACGAGCAGCGTCTCGTCGACGGTGAACTCGAGGGCGACGATCTTCAACTCCGGGTCGACTTGTCGCGCTCGCGCCCGGAGCAGCCACTTCAGGTCGTCGGACTTGCGACGCAGCTCCTGGTGGCGTTCCAGGTCGTCGTCCAGTGCGTCACGCACGTAATGTCCGTGCGGCCTCGCGACGTCGCGCACGGTGGTGCGAACGCGCCCCACTTCGAGTCCGCGCCGGGTGGCAACCACGCACGCCGTGCCGAGCGCGGGCGGAGCCGGAGGCGCCTCCATGTAATGGATCTTCGGTCCGTTGTCGAACTTCACGCCGACACAATCGGGCATGGAGGCATTGTACGTGCTGACCGCGTCAGGCGCTCGGCTCGAAGAGCGGGACGCTCAGCACGCGTCCGAACGTGCGCCTGTGGGACGGGCACGGTCCGAGGCGCGCCAGCGCCGCTACGTGGTAGGGCGCGGCGTACCCCTTGTGCCGATCGAAGCCGTACGCGGGATGCTCGTCGTGCAACGCGACCATGATCTCGTCGCGCGTCACCTTCGCCACGATGCTGGCTGCCGCCACCTGGTAGCTGCGCGCGTCCGCCCTCGGGGGCGTCACCTCGGGCACGCCGTACGCCAGCGGCAGGTAGTCGGTCACCAGGGCGTCCGGCGTCAAGGTGAGGGCGTCGAGGGCACGCCTGGCAGCGTTCTTGGTGGCGGTCAAGATGCCGACGGCGTCGATCTCCTCGGCGCTCGCCAGCCCCACCGCCCAAGCTACGGCGACGTCTCGCACCTGCACGGCCAGCAGCGCCCGCCGGCGCGGCGGCACCGTCTTCGAATCGCGGAACGGGTAGGCACGCTCGGGTGGCAGGATCACCGCAGCGGCCACCACCGGACCGGCAAGTGCTCCTCGGCCCGCTTCGTCCACCCCTGCCACGTGGAGCGCGCCGGCGGCCCACAGCGCCCGCTCCAACGACCAGTCCGGGGCGTGGGTCGACCTGAGTGTCGCGGCGCCGGCGGTCTCGACGGTGCCCGCAGGGCCGCCGTGGTCCACGGCGCCGGCGGTGCCGGCGGCGCCGTCGGCGCCCGCGGTGCCGCCGGGGTCGACGGGGTCGACGGGGTCAGACGCTCGAGGCACCGACCTCGCTCGGTCCTGCGTCGGCGGGTACCTTGTCGGGGATGGTGAAGTAGAACGTGCTGCCACGGCCCACCTTCGATTCGACCCAGATGCGACCCCCGTGCTTCTCGACGGCGAGCTTGCAGAACGTCAGTCCCATGCCGGTGTCGTAGCGGTCGTGGATGGTGTGCCGCGACTGCTCGAAGGCGTTGAAGATCCGCTTCTGGTCGGCGTCGGGGATCCCTTCCCCGTCGTCCCGCACGCTCAACACGAAACCGTCGTCCTGCCTCCACGCCCGGAAGTCGATGTAGCCTCCGCGCCGGGTGTGCTTGATGGCGTTTGCCATCAGGTTCGCCAGCACGCGCCTGAGGAGTTTCGGGTCGCCCTCGACCCGTTCGGCCTCGGGCCTGACCAGGAAGCCGAAGTTACGGTCACGCGGGCCGCCGCTGACGTCGCCGAGGGCGTCCTTGGCCAGTTCCGTGAGGCTCTCGATGACCGCCGGCTCGTACGGCATCTGGCCTTCCTTCATGCGCCGCACGTCGAGGATGTTCGCCGCCAGGTTGAGCAGGTGCTGGGACTCGCTCCGCGCCAGGCTGAGCAAGTCCTCGACGCCGGCGTCCCCGTCGCCCCGCATCATCTCCAGGCTGTGGTCCAGCAAGCCCATGACGCTGGCGATGGGGCTCTTGAGGTCGTGCACCAGCATGTGGATGAGGTCGTCCTTCATCCGTTCGCTCTGTTGGTACGCCTGTTCGAAGTGGCGTGCCTGCTCCAGCGCGGTGCGCAGAGCGCGCTCGGCACTGCGCCGGTCGAGCATGCGCTGCAAGTAGGCCTTCACGACCGCGGGCCGCGTCGGCAACGTCAAGAAGACGTCGGCTCCGGAGGCGATGACGGTCCCGTGCACGTCCGGATCGTTGGGTCCCAGGTAGACGAAGGGCACGTCGGCCAACGCCTGGCGTCGCCGCAGCAACGCCACCAGGTCGAGCTGCGGCACCTTCGCCGCCAGCCCGTGCTCCATCACCAACGCTTCCGGCACGCTCCCGCGCGTGTGATAGAGCAGCTGCTCCACGTCGGTGAACAGCTCGCTTCGCAGGCCGATCTCGTCCACGACGGAACGTAACCCTCGACCGCGCGACTCCGTCGTCATCGCGATGAGCACGTAGGGAGGTGGGTCGGCCATCCCCAGCATCTTAGCAGGCACCGCCCTGCCCGACGCATTCCGTCGGGCGCGGCACGGCCGCCGCCGAGCGCCACACGGGTCGTGCCCGCGCGCCCAAGACCCGGCCCGCCTCCGCCTGATAGCATGCGCGTGCCGTGAGCACGCCCCTCACCTCGCTCCTTCCCGCTGGCACCGGCTTCGCAGCCCCTTGGATCCTTCTCGGGACGATCGCAGTCGTGGCGATGGTCGTGTCGTTGCCTCGCCGCCGCGGTTGGGCCCTGCGCGCGCTCGCGCTCACCGCCATGGTCGTCGCGCTCGCGCAGCCGTGGCGGTCGGTCCCTGGCGGCCATGCTGCGCTGCTGGTCGACGTTTCGGACAGCGTCGGCGACACGGCGTTGCGCCAGGCACGCATGCTCGACGTGGACCAGACCCAGGCGCGCGAGGTCTACCTCGTCGGCGCCGAGTCGACGCGCGTCACGAACCTATCGGCGGCGCCTCCCGGCTTCGTCGACACAGGCGCAACCGATCTTGCGCGGGCGCTGCAGGTCGCTGCGGCCGGCGGCGCCAGTCGCATCCTGTTGGTCTCGGACGGAATCGCGCCGCGCGAAACGGTATTGGCGTCGCTGCCGGAGGTACCCGTCGACGTGGTGCCGGTGGCCAGCGTCCCGGACGTGCGCGTGGTCGACCTGCTGGTTCCCGACCACGCTTCTCCCGGCCAAGCGGTGGAAGCGGTGGCCGTCATCGAGAGCGACATCGCGACGACCGTGACCGTCCGCCCCGCGGCAGGCGACACCATCCTCGAGCCGATCGAGCGAGACCTGAGCGAGGGCCGCACGGCGGTGCCGTTCCGGTTCGTGGTGGGAAGCGCGGCCACGGTGCCCGTGTCGGTCGCGCTGGATGTGCCGTACGAGCAGCATCTCGGCAACGACCGCGCGCAGGCGAACGTCACGGTGCGCTCGCGTCCGCCCGTGCTGGTCATCGGCGACCCGGCCGCCGCTGCGTTGCTTCGAGTGCAGGAGATCGACGTCGTCGAGGGCACCGCGGCCGATCTGGTCGCTCCCATCGGGTACAGCGCCGTCGTCGTTCGCGGCTCTTCGGTGCAGTTCACGCCGGGCCAGTTGGAGATGATGCGCAGCTACGTCGAGTCAGGTGGTGGACTCCTCATGACCGGCGGCCCGGAGAGCTTCGGCTTCGGGGCGTGGTACCGCACCGCCGTCGAGGAAGTCCTGCCGGTCACGACCGACCTGCGCACCGAGGTCACCCTGCCGCTGGTGGCGCTGGTGATGGTCATCGACCGCTCCCAGTCGATGAGCACGGGCTCCCCCTCCAAGATCGAGCTCGCCAAGGAAGGCGCGGTCCAGGTCGTCGAACTCGCCTACCAAGACGACCTCCTCGGACTGATCGCGTTCAGCGACGAGTCGAGCACCCGCTGGGTGTTCGAGCTTCGGCAGGCCACGGAACGCGGGAAGCGCGAGATGCTGCAGGGCATCCTGGCACTCGACACGGGTGGCGGCACCGTGCTCGGGCCCGCGTACGAACGTGCGCTGGCCGCGCTCGCCTCGACGGAGGCGGCCGTCAAACACGTCATCGTGCTGTCCGACGGCAAGCTGTACGACGGCCAAGGGCCGTTCGCGGGCACGGCCGGTCCGGACTTCGACGCCATGGCGATGGCGGCGCTGGAGAACGGCATCACCACCTCGACCATCGCGATCGGGGAGGCGGCGGACTTCGAGCGGCTGCGCGCCATCGCCACGTCCGGCGGCGGCCGGTACTACGAGGCGCTCGATGCCACCACCCTCCCGCGCATCTTCACGAACGAAGCGCTCACCGCCACGCGCGCGCTGCTGGTCGACGAGCCCACCGCACCAAAGCCACGCCCGAACCCCTTGGTGACGTTCCCCGACTCGTTGCCTCCGGTGGACGCGTACGTCGCCACCACGCTCAAGTCCGACGCGCAGGAGATGTTGGCCGGTCGCGAAGGCGAACCGCTGCTCGCCACCCGCCGTGTGGGTCTGGGTCGCACCGCCTCGCTCACCACCGATCTCAACGGTTGGGCGGGGGCGTGGGGTGCGTGGGACGGGCTGCCCGGCGCGCTCGGCACCGTGGTCAGGTGGTTGCAGTCCAATCCGCTGGTGTACGAAGCCACCGCCCGCCGCGACGGCGCCGAGTTGGCGGTCGTGGTGGACGCGGTGCGCGCGGGCGAGTACGTGAACGGCGAACGGATCGAGGCGCGCTACGCGGGCGCCGTCACGGTTCTCGACCAGGTGGCCCCTGGTCGCTACGTCGGGCGTCTGCCATGGCGCCCGGCCAACGGTGGTGAGGTCGTGCTGGCGGCCGGAGGTGAGGTGGTGGCGCGCGCCCGCATCGCGGGTCCGGACCCGGAGTTCGCCGACGTCGACGGCGAAGGCTTGTTGCGCACCATCGCCGAGCGCACCGGCGGCGTGGTGTTCGATCCCTCGCAACCCTACGCGCCCGCCTTGGCCAGCACGCGCCTGCCACTGTGGCAATGGCCCGCCGCGCTGGCTCTGTTCCTGTTCCTGCTCGAGCTGATCTGGCGCCGCTTCGCGCCGGCACGCGCCTAGACGAAAGCAGGGCTCACGACGTCTCAGTCCGCAGCGTCGTCGTCGCCGCGATCATCGCCGTCGTCATCGCTCGGATCGTCGCCGGCATCGCCGGTGCCGACGACGGGCTCGTCGACGTCGACCTTCATCACCTCGCGCAGCACCGCCGTGGCGTAGGAGCCCTTGGGCAGGTCGAAGGCGACGGTCACCACGTCCTCGGAGCGCGCAACGTGCACGTTCGCGAGCGTGACGCGCGTCGAGCGGCGGTCGCCGCGGCGCGAACCGAACTGCGGCCAACGCAAACCGTATGCGTCCAGCACCGCCTCCTCGAGCGCGCCTGCGTCACCGTCCGAAACCCGGACCTTGCGGCCGTACAGCGGCAGCGTCGCGCTGATCTCCAGTCGCGCCGCGCGCGGCGCCTCCGTCGCTGGGTCGTCGACGCGGAACGTCCCGCCGGTGTCGTGCTTGCGGGCCCAATCGCCGAGCACCACGGTGCCGAACCAGCCCCGCCGGATCCGCTCCGCCAGCATGGCGTTGAACAAAAGCGATTGCAGCGCCGAGACGAAGAAGCGTCGCAACCGGTGGCCGCCAGGCACGCGCTCGCCCCGAAGGACGCGAAGACCGTCGTAGGCGTTACCGCCGAAGCGCCCGAAGCGCTGCGGCCCGAACCAGTTCGGGGTTCCGCGCAGCGCGAGCGCGTCCAACGCCGCGGTGGCGGCGTCGAGCGCGTCGGGGGAAACGTCTCGGATCCGGATGACGAATCGGTTGCCGCGCAGGTGGCCGAGCCCGAGCTTGTTGCGGTGCGTGCCCTCCTCCAACACCGCCACGCCCGGGAGCGCCACGAGTTCCGCCACGGCAGCGGCCTGCCGCTTCGGCACGCTCAGCCACTGCGTCGTGACGGCCGCCTTGTCCTTGAGCCCGGCCACGCCGACGCCACTCTCCTCCGCGCCGCCGCGCACCAACGCCTGCACCAGGTCGCGCGTCGTCAGGCCACGCTTGCGGACCAGCAGGTAGAGGTGCGAACCGCTACCCTCCGGGAGGTACAGCGGCAGTTCCTCGACCTGGAAATCGTCGGGTTCGGTGCGGATCACGCCGCCGGTGCCGGGCAGATCACCGGTCACCAACGGTAGGTCGTTCCAGCGGAAGAGGTAGCGCTCGCGCTCGGCGGTCCATCCCCCGCCCGACGCGGCGGGATCCTGTTCGCGATCGCGCTCGTCGCGAACCGTCAAGCGCGCCCCCTGCGAACGCGCGCTCGCGGCTCCATGCGCTCTTGCATCAGCGCGCGCGCCAGGTCGAGCCGTTCGCGCAACGACCGCGCCTCCAAGAGCGACTGCTTGGAGGACGGCGGCACCAGGATGTTCGCGCACACGAACGACGCCTGATAGAACGGGTCGTCGGGCAGATGCGCATCGATCTCGTCCTCGGCGTCGCCGCGGAACCGCTTACCGGCGTAGTCTCGGAACGTGTCCACCGCGTCCCACGCGGCGACCGCTTCGGCGTTGGGGTCGTCGCGGCCGAGCGGGGCCGGCTGCTCTTCTGTGTAGTACAGCGGTCGAGGCTCGCCGCCCGGCTCCGGCACCTGCTCGATGCGTGAGATGCTCACCTCGCAGCGTTCCTGGCCGTGCGCCAGCAGGTCGTACGTGCCGTCCTCGTTCTCCTCGACGCTGAGGACGTGCACGATGGTGCCGTAGCGCGCGAGATGGTCCGGCGTGTCCCGGATGGGCGCGTTCCCGCTGCTCCAGACGATCACGAAACGCTTGGGCTCCTGTTCCTGCACCAACACCTCGTGCACGAGCCGTTTGTAGCGCTCCTCGAACACGTGCAGCGGCACGGTCATGCCGGGGAACACCACGACGTCCAGGGGGAACAGGGGAAGCTCCATCTCGCTTCCACGGTAGCAGGCGAAGGCCCTACGGTTTGCAGCGTGCGCCGCGATGCCGGCTACGAAAACGGCCGGTCCTGGATGGACCGGCCGATCTGGCGGAGCCGACGGGATTTGAACCCGCGACCTTCTGCGTGACAGGCAGATATGCTAACCGCTACACTACGGCTCCGAACGCGGACCCAAGCCTAACGGCTGGGCAGGCAAGGTGTCAACGGAAGGTTGCGTTCACCAGTCGATCTCGGTGAGGAACGCCAGCACCGCCTCGTTGAACGCCTCGGCGCGCTCCTCGTTGGGGAGCACCTTGGCGCCTGCCAGCGGCAGGAACCTGGCGTCAGGCCGCGCCGCCAAGAACGGTTCGGCGTCCTCGATACGGGTGAAGCTCGGTTCGGTGCCGAACACGATCAGGCTTGGCTGACTGGTTCGGGGCCACAAGTCGCTCACGTCCTGGTCGAGGTTCCCCGTGACGAACGAGAACACCACCCAGCGCGCGCCCGGCGCCTTCAGGTTGGTGTCGAACGAGGCGCGCACCTCCGGGGTGAGCGAGGCAGGATCGGCGTACGACTGCGACAAGTAGTAGAGCTGACCGTCCTCTTCCACCAAGAAGCTGGTGAGGAGCTCGCCCAACGGTCCGCGCAGCAGCTCGAACGAACGCTCCCGCGCAGGCGTCTGGGGGCGCGCCAGGCGCTCGTAGCCGGTGGGGCCGATCAGCACCAAGCCCGACACGAGCTCGGGGTGGGTGGCTGCTACGCGGATGGCGTGCGCTGCGGACAACCCGTTCGCGACGAGGACCGCGGGCTCGCCGACCACGTCCTCGAGGAACGCGGTCACTTGCGCGACCATCGTGTCGGCGTCGAGTCGGACGGCGGGCCGCGTCGAGCGCCCGAAGCCCACCAGGTCGAGGGCGTACACCCGGTACCCGGCCGAGGCGACCTCGGGAGCGTTGAAGCGGTACTGGAACAGGCTCGATCCGCCGCCGATACCGTGGATCATCACGACCGGCCGACCGCGACCGAGGACCTCGTAGGCGGTGTGCCAGGTGGCGTCGTCGCTCGACGTCGCCGCCGGGGGGTCGAAGGGGACCATCGCGAACGTCGCGCCCCCGATGATCGGTTCCGGCCCGAAGTTCTCGACGACCGGTACGCAAGCGGCCAAGCCGAGCAGCAGGACCACGGCAAGCAGAACATGTCTCATGACTTCAGGCTAGGAGCGCGACCTCGGCATCACCGTAGCCCCGACCCCCAACCGGCCACCGAGCGCCGATCGCGGCGCGGTCGGCGATTCGCGCGCTCATGCCCGTGTCGCCAAGCCGCCCACGATCCCGACCAGCATGAGTCCGCCGATCACCAGGTTGGCGTTGAACGCCTGCAACACTTGCCCCACGGACGTGCGCCGCAGCATGACGTGCTGCCAGGCCAGCACCGCTGCGGTGGCACCGAGCGCCACCAGGTACGGCCAGCCCAGCGGCACGAACAGCGGCACGGATGCCAACGCGGCCACGGCCACCAGGTGCAGGACGGCGGCGATGCGCAACGCGCCGTCCTCGCCGAAGCGCACCGGCACGCTGTGCACGCCGTTGCGGCGGTCGAACGCGACGTCGAGCAGCGCGTAGACGACGTCGAAGCCTGCCACCCAGGCGCCCACCCCGAGCCACAGGGCCAAGGCGACGCTATCGAACGCACCTCTGACGGCGATATAGCCGCCGGCCGCGGCGGCACCGATGGTCACTCCGAGCCAACCGTGACAGAGCCACGTGAAGCGCTTTGTATGAGGGTAGGCCACCAGGAACACCACCGCCACGGGCAGGAGAACGAGCGTGAGCCGGTTCAACGACGCGCCCGCCAGCGCCAGCAGCGCCAGTCCCGCCAGCGTCAGCGCCCAGCCGTCCACGCCGCCGAGCTTGCCACTGGGGATCTCGCGGTCACGCGTGCGCGGGTTGGCGGCGTCGATGCGCGCGTCGATGACGCGGTTGGCGGCCATGGCCGCGGTGCGGGCGCCGACCATCGCCAGCGTGATCCACCCGAACGTGCTCCATCCCGGCCACCCGCCGGCCGCGAGGAGCATGCCGCCGTACGCGAAGGGCAGGGCGAACAGGGTGTGCTCGAACTTGACGAACGAGAGGTAGGTGCGGAGGTTGCGGCGCCGCATCGACACGGACGAGTTCACGCGCACTATCGTACCGCGCGCCCCTTGGCTCGCTCCGGCGTCAATGCTGCTTGGCGGCTTCCTTGATGGCGTGGGTGGAGAAGCCGAAGCTCGGCAAGGCGTGAACGCCGTGGCCACCGAAGATGGCTCGGCCGAGCTCGGCCAGGTTGGTGCCTCCAACCTCGACGGGCATCCGGAGTTCGGCGCGCAAGTCGTCGAGGGTGCGGTCGTCGAGCATCGTCTCGGTGCCGTACTTGAGCATGTTGGGCGACAACAGCAGGAGGTCGGCCTCCTCCGGCACGACCCCGGCAAGAACGTCACGGCCCGCCAACAGCCCGGCCACGGTCGTGACCTCGCCGAAGGTGCGGTTGGTCAACGCGCGCACCTCGAGTTCGAGGCCCTCCACCGTCGCCAATGGTGCGAGCGCCGCTTCCAGCACCGGCGCGAACAGCCGGCCGGTCACCAGCAACACCTTGCGCCGAGTGCTCTGCGGCTCCGGCGCGGGCAGCGAGGCGGACAGGAAGTCCCGCACCATGCCGACGCCGTTCTCGAGCATGACGTAGCCCTCGTACGCTTCCTCGGGCGGCAACGGTTCGCCCGCCACGAGGTAGAACTCGTCGCTGACGAACGCGAAACGGCTGCCCCTCTCGGCAAGCATGCGTTCCTGGAAGGCATGCACGCGCGCCAGCACGTCGCGCGCCTGCTCGGGACGGTACGGCTGCAGCGCGGCCACGTGTCCGCGATGCTCCGTCAGCCCGACCGGTACGATCGCGACTGCCAGCACGTTCGGCCGCGACGCCAGGTACGCGAGGGTCCGGTCGAGTTCTTCGCCGTCGTTCCGCCCGGGCACCAGCACGAGCTGGGTGTAGAGCTCGATGCTCGACAGACGCTCGATCATGCCCCGGATGCTGGTGGCCTGCTCGTACGGCACCTTGGTGGGCCACCACTTCATCAACTCGGCTCTATGGTCCTCGTCGGCGGTGTGCACCGAGACGTAGAGCGGGCTTAGATTCTCGTCGAGGATGCGCTGCACGTCCGCTTCGGTCAGGTTCGTGAGGGTGACGAACGAACCGTACAGGAAGCTGGTGCGGAAGTCGTCGTCCATGACGTACAGGCTCTTGCGCATGCCTTTGGGCATCTGATGGATGTAGCAGAAATCGCAATGGTTGGCGCACAGGCGGATGCCGTCGAAGATGACCTCGTCGAACTCGATCCCGGGGTCTTCCCAGGTGACGCCGAATCGCACTTCGCGGTCGCCGCCGGGGGCCCGAGCGCGCAGCTCCGCTGCGCCGCCGGCCAGTTCCCGCCGGTACGCCAGCACGTCGGGGATCGGCCGGTCGTTGACGCTGAGCAGTTCCCAATCGACGCACACACCGGCGGCCTCGGCCGCCGAGCCGGAGCGCACCGCGGCGATGCGGGCCGGCGTGATGCGCTCCGGGTGAGGTTGGCTGCGGCTGACGACGACGTGCGGCATGACGGCGCAGTCTAGCAGACCCATGACGGTGGCCACGGTCGCGTGACCGCCTAGGCTTCGTGCCCGCGTTTCGGGCTCAGATGGCGTCGTCGGGACGCTCGGTCGCCCGGCGCCTGCGCTCGTCGTCGAGCACGAAGCCGTGCATCGGCGCTACGTTCCGGAAGCGTACCCATGCCCCGGGAACCGCTTGCTCCGGCACCGCCCCTTGCACGCCCACCACCAGCGGCACGCCGGCGTCGACGACGAGGAACTGCCCCTCGCGCTCGACGACGCGCCCGCGCGCCTGCATGCGGCTGACGCCGTCCACCTCGAGCGAAGGGACCGCCTCGTTTGCCGTGCTCACGGAACCGCCGAGGCGTGAACCGGCAGCGGCCTCGCCGTCGTCGGTCGTGCGTCCGAGACCGTCGCCGCGCGATCCGGCAGAGGTCTCGTCGTCGGTCTCGTCGTCGGCCGCGGGGCTGCCCCAAACGTGGTGCCCGTCCGCCCCGTCTTCCGCGATCACCTCGAGCGCTTCGGTGATCGGATGGATGATGACGCGCCCCGGCCCCGGCCGCCACAGGTAGGGGCCGGTGCGTTCGAACAACTGCAGCAGCGCCGTGCCTGCCCTGCACTCGAGCAATGGGCTGCCCTCGTGGCGCGGGAACAGCTCGACTTCGGCTGCATGTCCTCGCCACCGGGTCACGAACGCATCTACCGAGTCTTCGATCATGTGGCGGCATTCTACCGTTCCCAGCAGGCCGTGCTACACTTGCCTCCGTGACGCGATCGCCAGAACACGGCGCTCAATAGGCCCTCGCCCGACTCGGTACGGGCGGGGGTCTTTCGATTTCGGAGGGAAGATGTTGCAGGCATTGACGGAAGTCCAGGCGCTCGACCTCGCGATCGACGCCTTGCGAGAGGAACGCGGCAACGTCCCGCCCGAGCTGACCGCCATCGACGAGAAACGTCGCGACCTGCAGGCGCGCATGCAGCGCAAACAACAGGAGCAGGACGATCTGCGCAAGCGCGTGAACGCCAACGAGATGGAGCTCAAGTCGATGGAGGAGCGTCGTCGCAGCGCCGCAGATTCGGCGGTGCGCGCGTCGAGCGTCAAGGAGGCGTCGCAGTATCAGAACCAGGAGCTGCAGTTCGGCACCCGGGTCCAGGAACTCGAGGAAGACACGCTGCCGTTGATGGAGAGCTTCGAGACGGTCAGCGGCGAGGTCGACGAGCTTCAGGCGCAACTCGACGAGTTGCTGCCGGAACTCGGGGCCATGCAGCAGGCGGAGCAGGCGCGCGTCGCCGACGTCGACGAACGCATCGCTGCCACCGGCCGCGAGCGCGAGGCTCTAGCAGGCGGTATCGACGCTTCGTTGCTGAAGTTGTACGAGCAGATCCGTAAGGCACGCCGTGGCGTGGGCATCGTGGAGATCGTCGACAACGCGAGGTGCGGCGGCTGTTCCGTGCGCCTACCGATCCACGTGGTGCAGAAGGCCCGGAAGGGCCAAGGCGTGACGCGCTGCCCGAGCTGCGGTCGCATCCTGTGGAGCAGAGCCTGACCCTCGGCTAACCCGCCCGGCGAGCCCCCTCACGTAGCCAACGCACCGTGACCGTCCGCGCCCGTCCGCCTTGGGTCGCGTCATCCCGGGCGGCCGACGTGGCGGCGGCCTGCTCCGCCGGGCCAACCTTCAGCGCAGTGCGATCAACGGATCGATGGGGCGGCTGCGTTCGTGCAGCTCGAAGTGCAGGTGCGGACCCGTCGAGATGCCGGTCGAACCGACACGACCGATGATGTTCCCCTGCCGCACGTACTGCCCGACCGACACGGCGATCGAGCTGAAGTGGCCGTACCAGGTCTCGCTGCCGTCGGCGTGGCGGATGCGCACCAGGTTGCCATAACCTTGGCTCGACCAGCCCGCGAACGTCACCGTGCCCGAACGCGCGGCGCCCACGGCGGTGCCCCACGGCGCGGCGACGTCGATGCCCCGGTGGAAGCTCGAGGTACCCATACCCAGGTTCCTGGGCCCGAAGTACGACGTCAACCTTCCATGCAGCGGCCAGATGTAGCGGTTCTCCTCCTCGCGCACCCTCTGCAAGCGGGCGAGCGCGTCGGTCGGCTCGACGCCGGGCAGGAACACCAGCATGCCGGGCGTGACGTCGAACGGCGAACGGAGACCGTTCGCCTCCGCCACCGCGGCCGGGTCCGCGCCGTACTCCGCGACCAGGTCGAGCAGCGACTGACCTTGGGCCAAGGTCACAACGAGGCCCGCCGCCGGCGGCACGAGCACCTCGAACCCGACGGGAAGCCGGTCGAGCGACGAGATGTCGGGGTTCGCCCCCACCAGAGCCGTGATGCCCACGCCGTGGCGTTCGGCCACGGTGCTGAGGTTCTCACCGGCCTGCAGCTCGTACCATCGGAACCCGGGCGGCGCCGAGGTGCCGGCGGAGACCGGACCACCGACGGCGGCCACGTACGGGACGCGCAGCACGTCGCCGGGATGAATGGTGAGGCTTTGTAAGTCGTTGGCCTGCACCAGCGCTTCTACGGCGATGCCGTAGCGATCGGCGATGAGGCCCACGGAGTCACCGGGTTGGACGACACGGAGCGCGAACGCTTCGGCGAACGCGGCAGGCGCGAACGCGAGTCCGAGACAGACGAGCAAGACGACGGGGGCGAAGACTGTACGCAACGTGGTGTCTCTCCTTCGATCGGCAATCGCGTCTGGTGCCGTGTGACCGACGTCACGCTACCCCATGAATCGAATGAAAGTCATGAGATGTTTCTCGTCCTGCATGGCGCTAGCGCGACACGGCGCGAGAACGCCGCGCATCGCAGCGGGCGATGCCCGGCGTGCGAAAGGAACCGCCGCCTCGCCGGACGCGACGAGCGCCGTTCAGGACGCGATCTCGCGCCGGTTCCCGACCTCGGTGCGCACGTAGGCGACGACGTCGCGGGTGTTCGCCCCCGGCGTGAAGATCTCTCCTACGCCCAACGACTGGAGCTCGGGTAGGTCCTGGTCCGGCACGATGCCCCCACCGAAGACCAGGACGTCCTCGGCTCCGCGCGCCTTCAGGCCAGCGACGACCTCGCGGAAGTAGTGCATGTGGGCGCCGGACAGCACGGACAACCCCACGGCATCGACGTCCTCCTGGACGGCCGCGTTGACGATCATGTCCGATGTCTGCCGAAGGCCGGTGTACACGACCTCCATGCCGGCATCGCGCAGGGCCCTCGCGATGACCTTGGCGCCACGGTCGTGGCCATCGAGACCCGGTTTGGCGATGAGCACGCGGATGGGTCGTTCCATGAATCTCCTTCGGTTCGAGCGTGACGTCACGGGTGGTTCCTGATGGACCCCCCGCAGCGCGACGTCACACCAGGACGGGTTCCTCGTAGACGCCGTACACCTGACGCAGCACGTCCATCTGCTCTCCCAGGGTGCAGAAGGCGTGGGCGCACTGCAGGAACGCCGGCATGCTGTTGTCTCCGCGCACGGCGGCTTCTCGCAGCGCTTCCAGCGCCGCTTCCGCCCGCGCCGGGTCGCGCTCGCGGCGCACTCGCTGCAATCGTTCCTGTTGCACCCTGGCGACCTCGGGGTCGACCAGTTGGGTGGGCACCTCGGGGTGTTCGTGCTGGTAGGCGTTGACGCCGACGACGATGCGGCGCTTGCTGTCGATGTCGCGCTGCTGCCGCCAACTGGCATCGCCGATCTCCGTGGCGAAGTAGCCGGCGTCGATGGCCGCCTCGACCCCGCCCAGCGCGTCGATCTGCTCGAAGTACGCCAGGGTCTGGCGTTCCATCTCGTCCGTCAGGCGCTCGAGGTAGTAGGAGCCGGCCAACGGATCGATGGTGGCGGTGACGCCGCTCTCGTGCGCGATGACCTGCTGCGTGCGCAGCGCGAGGGTGGCCGCTTCCTCGGTGGGAAGCGCGAGCGCCTCGTCGAACGAGTCGGTGTGCAGACTGTTCGTGCCGCCCAACACGCCTGCCAACGCCTGGATCGCTACGCGCGCGACGTTGACCATGGGTTGCTGCGCCGTGAGCGACACCCCCGCCGTCTGGGCGTGCGTTCGCAGCATCCACGAGCGCGCGTCCTTGGCGCCGAACACGTCGCGCATCTGGCGCGCCCAGATGCGCCGCGCGGCACGGAACTTCGCGATCTCCTCGAAGAAATCGTTGTGGACGTTGAAGAAGAAGCTGATGCGCGGCGCGAACTCGTCGATGTCGAGGCCGCGCTCGAGCGCCTTCCGCACGTAATGGATCCCGTCGGCGAGGGTGAAGGCGAGTTCCTGCACGCTGGTCGAACCGGCCTCGCGGATGTGGTACCCGGAGACGGAGATGAAGTTGAACCGCGGCGCGTGCTTCGGACCCCACTCGAAGGTATCGATCACCAGCTTGACGCTCGGCGCGGGCGGGAAGATGTACTCCTTCTGGGCGATGAACTCCTTCAGGATGTCGTTCTGCAGCGTGCCGCCTACGCGCGCGAGGTCGGCTCCCTTGCGCTGCGCCATGGCCAGGTACATGGCCCAGATGGCGTTGGCGGGGCTGTTGATGGTCATCGACGTCGTGATGGCCTCGGGATCGATGCCATCGAACAGCACTTCCATGTCGGCCAGGCTGGCGACGGCGACGCCGCACTTCCCCACTTCGCCCAGCGCCATCGGGTGATCGCTGTCGTAGCCCATCAAGGTGGGCAGGTCGAACGCGGTGGACAGACCGGTCTGCCCGGCATCGAGCAGCTTGCGGAAGCGCTCGTTCGTCTGCTCCGCCGTGCCGAAGCCGGCGAACATCCGCATCGTCCACAACTTGCCGCGGTACATGCTCGTCTGCACGCCACGGGTGTAGGGAAACGCCCCGGGGTAGCCGAGTTTCTCCTCGGGGTCGAAACCCGCGAGGTCATCTTGGGTGTAGAGCGGCTCGACCGGGATACCCGACAACGTCTCGAACGGGGTATCACGTTCCGGAAGGCGCTCGGTGGCCGCCGCGTATTCCGCCTGGAGCCAGGCTTCCTTCGGCTTCATGCGCGCATTATAGGCGCCCGCGCCCGCCTTCGCCGACGACGCCGGCGGTTGTACGACCGCCGCCGAGGCGTGCCGTCAACCACGCCGGTGGCCGCCGTGCCAAGTCCCATATGCACACGACCAACGCGCCGAGGATCAGCGCTTGCACCACCGTCATCATGTCGTGAAGCCCGAGCACCTGCGCGGTCCCGGGGACGAGCGCCGCTTCCGTGGAACCGCCGGCGTGGAACACGCTGCGCGCGGCCCATACGCTACCGAGCACCGCGATGCCGCTAACCTGGCCCATCGCCCGCGTCAGGCCGAGAAGGCCACCTACGATGCCGGACCGGCCGGCCGGCGCCGCTCCCATGATGGCGCTGTTGTTGGGCGTCTGGAAGGTCGCCATGCCGATCCCCACCGGCACGAAGCGAAGCACGTACCCCAGCGCCGTGGTGGTCTCGGAGAGCGTCCCGACGGCCGAGAACCCGCCGAACGCGAAGGCCAGGCCGACCACGGTCACGACCCGCTCCCCGAAACGGTCGGCGAGCACCCCCGCGACCGGGGCCAGGATCACCAGCAAGATGGGCGTCACCGACATGAGCAGACCCACCTCGCGCGGCGGCCGGCCGAGCACCCCTTCGAGGTAGAACGGCATGACGAAGATCGTCCCGGAGATCGACACGAACACGCCTAGGCCCGCCGCCAAGCCGATCGTCAGGCGGGGGTCGCGGAACAGCCGCAGATCGACGATGGCATGGTCGCCGCGACGCTCGATCCAGGCGAACGCCGCCGACAGCGCCACTCCTGCCGCGAACAGCGCGAGCACGAGCGCGTCGCCGAAGCCCCTTCCCTGTCCCAGCGTCAGCGCCAATGAGACCGCCGCCAGCGCCGCCGTCATGGTGGCAGCACCGGCGAGGTCGAAGCGCTGCGGCGGTCCGCGCCGGTACGCCGGCACGAAGCGCCACGCCACCAACGCTCCCGCCAGGGCAACCGGGAGCCCCGCCAAGAAGACCCAGCGCCATCCGAACTCGACCAAGAACCCGCCCAAGGTCGGCCCCAACACGATCCCGCTGGAGAGCACCGCGCCGTTGATGCCGATGGCGCGGCCCCGTTCTTCCGACGGGAACACGTCGGTCACGATGGCGAGGCCCACGCCGGTGAGGACGGCCGAGCCGAGCCCGTGCACCAAGCGGAACGCGATCAACGCCCCGACACTGGGAGCGAGCCCGGTCGCCAAGGACCCCAGCGCGAAGATCCCGAAGCCGGCCACGAAGATGGCGCGCTTGCCCCACATGTCGGCCAATCGCCCCACGATCGGCAGCATCGCCGCGGTGGTGAGCAAGTACGCCAGCACGACCCACTGCACCAGCGCGAACGGCGCGCCGGTGGTGCTCACCAGCGATGGCAACGCGACGTTCACGCTCGTGCCCATCACGGCGGCCACGAACGAGCCGAGCGCTGCGGCGGTGAGCACCCACCAGCGCCCGCGTCCCGTCCGGCTTTCGACGGTCACGCCTCAGGCAACGCGCCGCGCCGCGCGTCCACCGGCCTCGAGCTCGGCCCCGGACGGCAGGTCCGTGCGCAACACGGCCAGGGCCCGGTGGCTGCCGTCCGGCATGCGCGCCACCGTGCCGAGGCGGCCGACCACTTTGCCTCCGTACCGGATCTCCGGCGCGCCCGTTCCCGGGTCCGGTGGCCCGTCGAGCACCACCGACGCCAGGGCACGTCGCAGGTTCCCACGCGCTTCGATACGCGCCATGATCTCCTGGCCCAAGTAACACCCCTTGCGGTAGGACAGCGCGTCCTCGAGTCCGGCCTCCTGGGGCAGGACGCCTTCGCCCGCCTCGCCGCCGGCGCTAGCCAGCCTGCCTGCCACCTTGGCGGCATCGAGCGCGTCTTCGCCCACCAACTCGGCGCCGCCACCGCGCAGCGCGTTCAATACCGCCACCAGCGCCCCGGTCGGGACCAGCAGGTCGAACCCGCCGGACGGTGCACGCCGGCGCCGCCACACCGTCACCTCGGCCTGCGCCACCTGCGCCGCGACGTGCGCATCGTCGGCCGGCGCCAAGTTCGCCGTAGCGGTGCGCAACACGTGCTCGGCGGCGTCGCCTTGCAGCGTCACCAGGTGCGTTTCGGCCATCGCCGACAGTTCCACCTGGTCGAACACCAGATGATCGCGCAACGTACGTAGAGCCACGGCCAGGCCGCCGTCGTCGACCACCAGCCGGAACCGGCCGGCATCGTCGCGCAGCACCATGGCGTCGGCCATCGCGTGACCCTTGTGGTTCAACAGCAAGCTACGAGCCACCCGCCCCGGCGTCAGCGCCTGCACTTGGTTGGCCAGTTGACCTTGAAGGAACGACGCCGCGTCGGGTCCCGTGGCCACGAGCGCGCCGCTGGCCAGCAACGGCCCCGCGACCGCGGACCCGCTTGCGAAGGCGGCGCCGAGTTCGGCCTCGGGTCGTCCGAAGTTACGAAGACGGCCGCGAACGATCGCGGCATCGGGAAACGCGTCCGGCGGCAGCGGGTTCTTGCCCGCGGCCCGCGCGCCTTCCTCGGCCGACGTGATGGCGCCTTTCGCCTCAGCTGCGTCGCTCATGCGGCCATTATCGGACGTCCGAGCTTGGAAGGGAGTCACCCGCGGGCCGACGGCGGACGAGGCGCGAACGAGGCGCGAACGAGGCGCGAACGAGGCGCGAACGAGGCGCGAACGAGGCGCGAACGGGGCGCGAACACGCCGCGGCGACAAGCCCGTGCGGCGGCCAAGAACTGCCGGGGCATCACAGGTCGATGAGGGCGAACTCGTAGGCGTTCACGACGCGAACCCCGTCCTCGGTGACGTAGCTGCGCGGGGCGTTGGACCCCACCAGATGCACGTGTCCGTGGACGTGCAACTTCGGGCGCCAGCGACGGTGGAACGCGTTGAAGGCGTCCACGCCCGCGTGCACGTGGTCGTCGCCTTCGTGCGGGCCACGCGGTGGGGCGTGCGTAAGCAGCACGTCGACCGCCCGCCCCTTCGTGGCGCGCAACCACGCCAAACGCGGCGCCAGCCGCCACGACAGCATGCGGAACTCGGCTTGGGTGTACTGGTGCGGCCCCGGGCGATAGCGCAAGCTACCTTCCATCCCCGCGATCAGGAGCCCCCCCACCTCGACGACGCGCAGGTGCGCGTCGATGCAACCCCCGGGCGGACGCCACTCGTTCGTCTGCTGGTCGCGCAAGTACCCGACGGCGTGGTTCCCGAACACGAACACCGGCGGCACCGTCGTTTTGGTGGCGATGAACTCCAGGACGTGCCCTGGCGTGTCACCCGCTGACAGCACCACGTCGAACGGCGCTAGGTTGCCGGGGAAGTTGGACGAGTAGACGAACGGCGAGACGGCGTCCGCTACCGCGAGGATGCGCACGCCGCCGCGACTCGCCTTACGCCGCCACGCGGCCCTGGGCCGAGAACTCGAGGCCGGACCAGATGAGGTCCGCGATGTCGCCGTCGAGCACGGCATCCGGATCGTGGCGCATCAGGCCGGTCCGGTGGTCCTTGACGTACTGCTTGTCGAGCACGTAGCTGCGGATCTGCGAGCCCCACTCGATCGCCTTCTGCTCGCCACGCGCCTTCAGCTGCTCGGCGAGGCGGCGCTGCTCCTCACGTTCGAACAGCCTCGACCGGAGCACGGTCATGGCCTTCTCGCGGTTCTTGATCTGCGACTTGCCGTCCTGGCACGTCACCACGACCTCGTCCGGCGTGCCCGCCTTGTAGACGACCCGCACGGCAGAGTCGGTCGTGTTCACCGACTGCCCACCCGGACCCGACGAGCGGTACACGTCGACGCGAACGTCCTTCGGGTCGAGGTCGATCTCGAAGGAGTCGTCGATCTCGGGCATCACCTCGACCGACGCGAACGACGTGTGTCGCCTGCCCTGGTTGTCGAACGGGCTGACACGAACCAGGCGATGGACCCCGCCTTCGACGCTCAGCATCCCGAACGCTCGTTCGCCACGCACGATCATCTGCGCGTAGTCGATCCCGTGGGGCGCCTCGCCGTTCGGCACCAGGTCGAGCAGTTCGACGCGATAGCCGTTTCGCTCGGCGAACCGCTGGTACATCCGAAGCAACATGCCGGCCCAGTCGGACGACTCCGTGCCACCCGCCCCCGGCTTGATGGTCACGATGGCGGCCAGGTCGTCGTGGTCACCTTGGAACAGGGTCTCGCGGTAGAGCCGCTCGAGGCGCTCTTCGATGCGCGCGCGCTCCGACTCGAGTTCCTCGGCATCGTCCTCGGCCGCCATCTCGTACAGCTCCGTGAGGCCCTCCAGGTCGCCCTGTAGGTGCTGGAACTCATCGACGACACGGCGCAGACGCGTCGCCTCCTGATTCAGCTCTCGCGCGCGTTCGGGGTCGTTCCACAACCCCGGCTCGTTCAGTTGTGGGTCGAGTTCTTCCAACCTGGCCTGCTTGGCAGGCAAGTCAAAGATACCCCCTGAGGCTCAGGATTCGTTCGTTCATCTCGTTCAACGATGCGTCGGGCATGTCGTTCCTCCGGGCCGTAAGTGTATCGCTTCTCGGGCGAGCGACGCGTTCGCCCCGCGGTGTCACGCCGGCCCGGATGTCTCTGCGGACCGGGCGAGGAACGGCGTGAACGTCGCCGGAGACGTGGTATCCTGACCGAACCGAGGGGTTCCCCTCACCGGATGCTCAGCTGGAGTTCGGCTGGTGTTCGGCTGTCGCTCGACCGCAGTTCGACCGTACCCCGGCAGCGGCCCGACCGCGGCCCGACCGGTGCCCGACTGCAGTTCGACCGTACCTGGCGCGATCGCCCGCGCTTGCCACGCGAGCGGTACGCGCCTGCTGGGACCATTCCCCACGCCGGAGGCGTCGGCTTGGCACTATTCGAAGGGTTCGGCCTGCAGGATGCACTCGACATCCTGATCATCAGCGTGCTGCTGTACCAGGCGTACGTGCTGCTGATCGGGTCGCGTGCGTGGAACGTGCTGCGCGGCCTGCTGGCGCTGGCGGCGCTCTGGTTCTTGGCCGCCCAGTTCGGCATGGCGGCCACCAAGTGGCTGTTCGACGCCGTCGCGCCGGTCGGCTTCCTGGCGGTCGTGGTGGTGTTCCAGCCGGAGCTGCGCGCGGTGCTAGAGCGTGTGGGCCGGGGTCGTTTCGGGCGCACCGTCAGCGGCGACCCAGTGCAGGAGATCATGTCCGCCGTACGCGAGCTCGCCACGCAGCGGCGCGGCGCGCTGATGGCGTTGGAACGGCGCACGCCGCTGAAAGAGTTCTCCGACCGCGGCACCGCCATCGGCGCGCCCGTCAGCGCCGCTCTGCTGCAGACCATCTTCGCGTCGAAGGGCCCGCTGCACGACGGCGCCGTGATCATCAAGGAAGACATCGTGACCCACGCCGGCGTCATCTTCCCCTTGTCCGACAGGCACGAAGGCTGGTCGGTCAAGCACGGCACCCGCCACCGCGCCGCCCTCGGGTTGTCCGAGGTCAGCGACGCCCTGGTCGTGGTCGTGAGCGAGGAGCGTGGCACCGTCAGCATCGCGCAGGACGGCCTACTGACCAGCGACATCGCCCCCGCGGACGTGCTCAAGGCCCTTCGTGAGGCGTACGCCGCATGACCGGCGCCTTCGCCACCTTCGTGACGCTGCTGAGGCGGTTGGCGAAGAACTGGCCGAGCAAGCTCGGCGCGCTCCTGATCGCGTTCGTGATCTGGCTCTTCGTCACGTCGAGCGCCACCACCACGACCCAGCGGAGCTTGGTGCTACCGCTCGTCATCGAGGGTGTCGACGAGGACGAAGCCGCCGTCGGCCTGCCCGAGTTCGTGGAGGTGAGCGTAAGCGGGCCCAGCGCGCGGATCGACCGACTCCGGCCCGACATGTTGCGCGCGACCCTCGACCTCAACGACATCGACGGCGACTTCGAGCGCCCGGTGGTGGTGCAGTCACCGCAGGAGATCCGCCTGCTGCGTGTCGAGCCTGCGGACGTCATCGGCTTCGTCGAGACGGTGGCGCGCAGGACGTTCACGGTCGTGACCGGAGTCACCGGTAGCTTGCCGGAGGGCCAGTTGCTGGGCGCCGTCGCCGAGCCCGCACAAGTGACCGTCGTCGGCCGCGGCCAAGTGCTCGACACCGTCGCACGCGTCGTCGCCCTCGCCCCCGCCGCCGGCGGTGAGGCGGCGCCCCTCGCCCTCGACGTAGAAGGGCAACCCGTCGCCGACGTCCGCTTCGAACCTCCCCAAGTGCGCGTGACGGTCACGGAACGAGAAGCGCTGATCACCACCGAGGTCCGCATCGACCTTGCGACGCCCACGGCCACCGGTCTCGTGGCGATGACCCTCGAGCGCAGCACCGTGCGCCTGGCAGGACCCGTGGCCGCGCTGGCGACGCTCGAGCGCGTGGGCGCGACGGTGGAGCCGCCGACGGGAGACGTCGCTCCGGGCCGGTATACTCTGCCTGTTCGCCTCGACCTTCCGAACGGGGTCGTCGCGTTGGACACGGTCACGGCCGTGCTGCAGTTCGAGCGCGCCCCTTTGGAGCCGTGACGCGTCCGTTGGAGGATTCGTGATCCACCCCATCCGCATCTACGGCGATCCCGTGCTACGGCGCAGGGCGTCCGACGTGACGCGGTTCGACGACGCGCTTGCCCGACTCGCCGCCGACATGATCGAGACCATGTACGCCGCCGACGGCGTCGGCCTGGCCGCCCCGCAGATCGGCCTCGGCATGCGCCTGTTCGTCGCCCTCGAAGTCGCGCGCGATGCCGACGGCGACGGCGTGGAAGACGAGCACACCGGCCAACTTCGCGGGGCGCCCCCCGACGGCGGCGGCGCTTCGGACGCGCATCAGCCCGATGACGCGGTGCCCGACCTCGGCGCACGCGCAGCGGCGCCGGACGACGCCGGCGCTACCAGCGACGAAGTCGGTCAGGCCGAGAAGCGCGTGGCCTGGGGCGTTCGCCGCGAACACGTGATGGTGAACCCCCAGATCGTGGAACGCGACGAGGTGCAGCACGGTCCCGACGGGTGTCTCAGCCTGCCCGGCCTGTGGGTCGAGCGGGTCCAGCGCGACCACCGCATCCGCATCCGCTACCAAGACGTTGTCGGGGCATGGCACGAGCTCTCGGCCGAAGGCTACTTCGCGCACGTGCTCCAGCACGAGTACGACCACCTCGATGGCGTGCTGTTCTTCGACCGGCTCCCGGACACGGAGCGCACGGCGTTCCTGGAGGAGCACCGCTCCGACTTGGCACGCATGCAGCGAGACGCCAAGGCGTTCTTGAAGGAGCTGCGCCAGACCGCTGTCCGCGGCGGCGCGGTTGCATCCGGTGGCCGAGCGCTGGCGGAGTGACGCGCATGTCACCCAAGCCCCTGCGCGCTGCTCTCTTCGGCTCCCCAGGCTTCGCGATCCCGAGCCTGGAGGCGCTTCAACGCCATCACGACCTGGCACTGGTCGTGACGCAACCGGACAGACCCGCCGGCCGCGGCCTCGCGCTGCGGCCTCCACCGGCCGCCGCACGCGCGCGCGAACTGGGAATCGAGGTGGCGCAGCCGACGCGCCCGAAACGCGACGAAGCGTTCCTGGCCCGCCTGCGCGAACTCGAGCTCGACGTGGCCGTCACCGCCGCCTACGGCCGGATCTTGCCGGCCGCCGTGTTGGAGGCGCCACGGCATGGGGTGCTCAACGTGCACGCCAGTCTGCTGCCGAAGTTCCGCGGAGCGGCGCCCGTCCAGTGGGCACTCATCCGCGGCGAGCGCGAGACCGGCATCAGCATCATGCAGACAGGCGAAGGCCTCGACACCGGCCCGGTGCGGCTGCAGCGTCGAACGACCATCGAGGAAGGGGAAGACGCCCGACAGCTGATGGAGCGGCTGGCCGAGCTCGGCGCGGAGACGCTGTTGGAAGCGCTCGAGCTGCTGGCCGAGGGAACGTTGCCCAGCACGCCCCAGGACGACGCGGCCGCGACCCTCGCACCGCTGCTCACCAGCGAGGACGGTCACGTGCGGTGGGAAGACCCGGCCGAGGCCGTGGCTTGGCGCTTCCGCGGCGTGGCCGCTTGGCCCGGGACGTCGTTCCGACACGGCGGCGAACGCGTCAAGGTCACGGCGCTGGAAGCCGAACTTGGGGCCGGGCAGGGCACCTCCATGGCGCAAGGCGCGCCCGAACCCGGTGTCGTGGTCGGGTTGGACGACCAGGGCGTGCGGGTGGCTGCAGGCCGCGGTACCGTGCGGCTGCTGCGCGTGAAGCCGCCGGGCAGACGCGAGATGAGCGCGCGCGCCTGGGCCAACGGCCGGGGCGTGCGAGAGGGGACGCGCCTTGGCTAGCGTCGCGATCGTCGGTCGACCGAACGTCGGGAAGTCGAGCCTGTTCAACCGGCTGGTGGGGCGTCGTGAAGCCATCGTGGCCGACCAGCCCGGCGTGACGCGCGACGTCAAGGAGGCCGACGTCGTCACCGACGAGGGTCGCACCTTCCGGTTGCTGGACACCGGCGGCTTGTGGTCGGGCGACCGCTGGGAGAAGCCGATCAAGGCGCGCATCGAGGCGGCGCTGATCGGCATCGACCTGGTGCTGTTCTGCGTCGACGGCCGCGAGGGCGTCACCAGCGCGGACTTGGAGATCGCCGACTGGCTGCGCTCGCTCGGCAAGCCGGTCATGGTCGTGGCCACCAAAGTCGACGACCCCCGTCACGAGGAACGACCGGAGTACTTCGAGCTCTACACGCTCGGCTTCGATGGGCCGTTCCCGACCGCCGCCGAGCACGCCCGCGGCACCTACGAGCTGCTGGCCGAGGTCGTCGAGCGTCTGCCCGCCGAAGGCGAGGACGCCGAGGAGGAGGCCGTCAAGGTCGCCATCATCGGTAGGCCCAACGTCGGCAAGTCCAGCATCGTGAACGCCCTGGTCGGAGACGAGCGCGTGATCGTGGCCGAAGTTCCCGGCACGACCCGCGACGCCGTCGACGTGCACTTCACCTTCGCCGGTCGGCCGTTCGTGTTGATCGACACGGCCGGCATCCGCCGCAAGAACGCGGACGACATCGAGTTCTACGCCCGGCTGCGCTCGGAGATGGCGCTACGCCGCGCCGACGTGGCCATCCTGGTGGTGGACCCGTTCGAGTTCGGCGACCACGAGATGCGCTTGGCGAACCTCGCCCTCGACTGGGGAAAGCCGGTCGTGCTGGCCATCAACAAGTGGGACCTCGTCACGGACGAACAGCTGCAACCGTTCCGCGAGTTGCTCGATCAAGAGCTCAGCCACCTCGACTTCGCCCCGCGCGTCTACACCAGCGCCGTGACCGACTTCGGCATGCACGAGCTTCTCGCCACCGGCATCCGCCTCTACGACTTGGCGCGCAGACGCGTGCCGACCGGCGAGCTGAACGCCTGGCTGGAGGTCTGGACGACACGGCAAGCGCCCCCGAACTTCAAAGGGCGCCCACTGAAGTTGCTGTACGCCAGCCAGGTCGACGTGGCGCCACCGACGTTCGTGTTCTCGATCAACCACGAGGAGTTCTTGACGCGCGCCTACGAGCACTACCTACGCAACCGCATCCGCGAGGACCTGGGGTTCCGTGAAGTGCCGTTCCGGATGGTCTTCAAGGAGCGGAGCGGTGACGCGAAGCGCGTGCGCACCTGACGCCGTCAGCCGCGTTCGACCCGCAACGTCACCCGCACGTTGCCTCGGCGCGTCTCCCCTTCCACCCGAACGACGCGGAACCTTCCCAGGCCGTCGGCGTACACCTCGTCACCCGGCTCTGCGGCGGCCGACTTGCCTGCCGGCGCACCGTTGACGCGCACCCTGCCGGCCGCGACGCCCTTGGCGAAGTACGACCGCGACACGCGGAACGCCTTGGCCCCCAGCACGTCGACGCGCAACGACGGCACCACGGCGGAGAACTCCTTGCCGCTTCCCCCCGCGACCCGCTCGACCGGCACCTCCAGCGGCTCGACCGGCACGCCCTCGATGGAGCGTAGGCTCGCGAGCTGACCCGGCACCGGCGCGCTCACCACCACGGACACACCTTCTTCGTGGGAGACCGCGTCGCCGATCCGGCCCGGGGACACGCCGGCGGCGCGCGCCGCGCCGATCAGGGAGCCGGGATCGCCGATCCCCGCCACGTACACCGCGGTCAGCTTCGGACGCGCCTCGGGCACGGTGTCCGGCCTCGCCGTCACGACGCGGCGCTTCGCGCCGTCGAAGCCCCCCCAGGCGTCCGCTTGCACGCCCAGGGCGCGAACGGACGCCAACAAGGCGTCGGCCTCCGGGGGGTCCAGGAAGTCGCTGAACGCCACGCGCCCACCGCGGGCGGCGGTCACGAGGCGCTCCACTTCGTCGCGGACCACCCCTCGGGGTGCAGCGTCGCCGGCGCCGGCAGACGTCATGACGAGCGGCGGTTCAGCGCACGTCGACGACGTCGACGCCGCCCTCGCGGAGCCGGTCGGGGAACGCTTCGGATCCTTCACCGACGACGCGCAAGACCAGCCGCCGGCGATGGCCAGGCATGATGCCGGTGGTGACGGCAGCGATGATGTTCGACGGGGCGCCGGCCTGGGCGACGCGCGCCAAGACGCCGGGCTCGTCCGGAAGGTCGACGGTGACGCGGGTGCCGCCTTCCCGCAGACCCAGGAACGACACCAACGCGCGCATCAGGTCGGTGATGGTGAGGATGCCGACCAGGGCCGTACCGTCCAGCACGGGAAGGCCGGACACCCGATGTTCCTCCATCAAGAGTGCGGCCTGCTCGATCGGGTCCTCGGAACGCACCGTGATCACGGGCGACTTCATGACGTCCTTGACCTGCAGCTTGCTCAGCAGGTAGTTCAGCTCGTAGACGGACAACGTCGTCGCCTTGGAGGGCGTCGCCTCCTTGAGGTCACGGTCGGTGACGATGCCGATCAGCTTGCCGTCGCGGGTGACGGGCAGGCGACGGTAGCCGCCCTCCCTCAAGCGCTGCATGGCTTCCATGACCGGCGTATCGGCGCTGACCGTCTTCGGGTCGGGCGTCATCCACTCGCGAACAAGCATCTTGTCCTCCTACGTGACTTCCTGCACGACGTTCGTTGCCAGGTTCTTCGCGACGAGCCCTGCAAAGAACCGAGCTTCGTCCCTTACGAGGTGCCTTGCTGCGTGGCTTGCCCGATGCTACCACCGTGCGCGGCGGTCCCCTCGGGGGCGTGCGATGATGGGCGCATGAAGCGCATCGCCGTGCTGGGGTCGACCGGCTCCATCGGCACGCAGACGCTCGACGTCGCTCGCTGGCGCGGGTATCGCGTCGGCGCCATCGCGGCGGGCCGGAACGCCGAGGTCCTGGTGGCGCAAGCGCAGGAGTTCCGCCCCGAGCTGGTGGCCTGCGACCCCGCCATCGCCGACGCGGTTCGTCCGCACCTCCCGTCCGGCACGCGCCTCGTATCGGGGCCGGAGGGCCTCGACGAGGCGGCCACCGCTCCCGTCGACGTGGTCGTGTCGGCCGTGCCCGGGATCCGCGGCTTGGCACCCACGGCTGCCGCGCTTCGCGCCGGCCGCCACGTGGCGCTCGCCAACAAGGAAGCCATGGTGGTCGCGGGTCCGCTGGTGTGGGAACTGGCGCGCGCCCACGGCGGGAGCATCACTCCGGTCGACTCCGAGCACTCTGCCTTGTATCAGTGCCTGATCGGCGAGAGCGTCGCGGACGTCGACAAGCTGGTCTTGACGGCGTCCGGCGGACCGTTCCGGGAGGGCCCGGAGGACCTCGCGAGCGTGACGCCTGAGCAGGCGCTGCGACACCCGAACTGGGCGATGGGGCCGAAAGTCACCATCGACTCCGCCACGCTGTTCAACAAGGGCCTGGAGGTGCTCGAAGCCCACTACCTCTTCGAGATCCCGCTCGACCGTATCGAGGTGGTGGTCCACCCGCAGTCGTTGGTGCACGGCATGGTGCGGTTCCGTGACGGGAGCGTCAAGGCCCAAGTCGGGCCGCACGACATGCGGCTCCCGATCCAGTACGCCCTGGCGGCGCCCGAACGACCCGCCACGCCGCTGGCTCCGCTTCCGTTCACGGGTTCCTGGCAGTTCTTCCACCCGGACATCGAGCGCTTCCCGAGCCTGCCGCTGGCGTACCGAGCCGGCGAGCTGGGCGGCGTAACCCCGGCGTACCTCAACGCCGGCGACGAGGTCGCGGTGGCGGCGTTCCTCGCGGGCCGCATCACGTTCCCCGACATCCCGCGCGTGCTGGAGCGGGTGCTCGCCTCCGCGCCCGACCGATCGCTGACATGGGACGCCATCGACGCGGCCGACGCCGAGGCGCGCCGCATCGCCCTCGAGCTCGTCGCGGCCGCGCCGGCCGGCTCCGCGTAGGCAGCCGTCATGATGCGTTCTCGCGCCATCCATCTTCCGTTCCGGATCCTCGGCTTCCCGGTCGTCCTCGACCCCAGTTTCCTGCTGGTGCTGCCGCTGTTCGCGTACCTCATCGGTTCGCAGATCCCTGCGTACGTCACGCAGCTCGCCAGCCTGGGGGTCGACGTCGACCCCGCGCCGTTGCAACGCGGCGCGACCCCGTACCTGCTCGGCCTGGTCGCGGCCATCGGGCTGTTCACCAGCGTGCTGATCCACGAGGTGGGGCACGCGGTGGTCGCCCGGCGCTACGGCGTCAAGGTGAAGGAGATCCGTCTCTGGTTCCTGGGCGGGGTCGCTCAGTTCGAGGAGATGCCGCGCCAACGCGGCGCGGAGGCGGTGGTGGCGATCGTGGGCCCACTGACGAGCATCGCCGTCGGCGCGCTCGCTTGGGGCGCCATGCAGCTGGTAGAGGGCGGGGCCGGCCTCGTGCTGCTCAGTTACCTCGCGGTGACGAACATCGGTCTCGCCGTCTTCAACCTGCTCCCCGCGCTGCCACTCGACGGGGGAAGGGTGCTTCGCAGCCTGCTCTCGCTGGCGATGCCGCACCTTCGCGCCACCGGCATCGCGGTCTCCGTGAGCGGTGCCCTTGCCATCCTGCTCGGCGTGTACGGCTTCGTCACGACTCAGTTGTTCCTGGTGATCCTGGCGTTCTTCGTCTACAACGCCGGCCGCGCCGAAGGGCAAGCGGCGATCGTGGAGAGCGCGGTGGGGAACCGTACGGTGGCCGACCTGATGACGCCCGACCCGATCACCGTCGAGCCGGAGATGCGCCTGGACCAGTTCCTCCAGCTCTTGCACTTCCGGCGTCACACCGGTTACCCGGTCGTGGACCGAAGCGGGCGGTTGTTGGGGTACGCCAGACTCGCCGACGCCCAAGCCGCCATGGCGCAGGCCGAGGAGGCCGGCCCGGACGCGGAACCCGACACCGTGGCAACCATCGTCCAGGACGGCGAGACCATCGCGCCGCACGAGAGCGCGATGACGGCGTTGCGACGCGTGGCAGCGGGTGACCTCGGGCGGCTGCTCGTGATCGACGACGCGGGCCACTTGGTCGGTGTCGTCAGCAAGACCGACCTGCTCGCGCTGATCCAAGAAGCGAGCGGAAGGCAGGAAGCGACCCGCAACCAGGACCGGGGCGTCTGACGACGCTTCGTACGGCGGCGCCCAGCTGCGCCGTGCCGCGCCCGACGTATCCATGGGGGCAAGCTCTGCGATACTGTTGACGCGGCCGGAACCGCGTACCCATGTTGACTGCTCTGACGTTTGCCCTCATCCTCACCAGCGCCGTCGTGGTGCACGAACTGGCGCACTTCGCCAACGCTCGTAGTGTCGGCGTGCCGGTGCGCGCGTTCAGTGTCGGGATCGGCCCGGTGGTGGCGCGCTGGCGCTGGCGTGACACCGAGTGGCGCATCAGCCTCCTCCCGCTGGGCGGGTACGTCGACCTGCCCGGCATGGGCGCGAAGGTGGGCGAGGACGGCGAGCTCGAGCATCCCGACGAGGGCATGGCGACCAAGGGCTGGGCCGCCAAGATGTGGGTCCTGATCGGTGGCGTCATCGCCAATTACCTCCTCGGCATCGTGTTGTTGGCAACTGCGGTGACGCTGCAGCCGGGGTACCGGGAACTCACCACCGGCGTCGCGCCCGAGGCGGACGGTTCCACCATCAGCGTGGTGGCAGAAGACTCGGCCGCCGCACGGCTCGGCATCCGGCCCGGCGACCGCGTCCTCGTGCTGAACGGCATCCAGGACCCCGTCCCCGCGCAAGTGGTGGAACAGGTCCAGACCTCGGACCGGCTCGTGCTCACCGTCGACCGTGATGGGCAGGAGCTCGTCATCGAGACCGCTTGGCCCATCGAACCTACCGACGGAACGCCGCTGCTGGGGGTCCAGATCGCGCCCATCGTGCCGGCCGTGCCGTTCCTCCAGGCCCTGCCCGAGGCCGCGGCGTTCGGTGTGCGCGTCATCCCCGACATGGTGCGCGGCTTCGTCAGTGGATTCGGGGCCGCCATCACCGGCAGGGAGAACGCCGACGTCGCGGGCCCGGTCGGCATGGTCGGGTTGGTGAATCAAGCCACGCGCGTTGGGCTCGCTCCCGTCGTGCTGCTGGCCGCGGTGATCAACTTCTCGCTTGCGGTGTTCAACCTCCTCCCCATCCCCGGCCTCGACGGTGGGCGCATGCTCCTCACGAGCGTGGTGGCGCTACGCGGCAAGCCGTTCCGACCCGGCCAGGAAGAGCAGTTGCACTTCCTTGGCATCATGGCCGTCCTCGCACTGATCGTCTTGATCACCTTCCGTGAGCTCAGCGCCCTCTTCAGCGGCTGACCCGGGCGTTCGTGAAGACGACGCCCGCGCCTCGGCCGCGTCGGCCGCGGTGCTGATCCCTGCGTTCGACGAGGCCGCGAACCTCGCACCGGTCGTGAAGGCCGCCTTGGAGGCCGATCTCGGCCCGGTGTTGGTGGTCGACGACGGCTCAAGAGACGCCACCGCGGTGGCGGCGCGCGCCGCCGGCGCCGGGGTGGTGCGCCTGGATCGGAACCGCGGAAAGGGCGCCGCCCTGCGCGCCGGCGCGGAGGCGGTCGCCAGCGAGGTGGTGGTGTTGCTCGACGCGGACTTGGTCGGGCTCACCGCCGAGCACGTGCGAGCGTTGGCCGAGCCCGTGACGACGGGTCGGGTCGACATGACGCGGGGCGCGTTCCGGGGCGGTCGCTGGCGCACCACGGCCGCGCAGCGCATCACGCCCCAGCTGAATGGTCAGCGCGCGTTGCGGCGCGCGTCACTCCTGGCGGTGCCTGGACTGGCCGAGAGCAGGTACGGCGTGGAGATCGCCATCACGCGCCACGCCGAGGAGCGGAACTGGCGCTGCCTGGACGTCCCCTTGGAGGGCGTCACGCAGGTGATGAAGGAAGAGAAGCGCGGCTTGCTGCGCGGCCTGGCGATCCGGCTCCGGATGTACGCCGAGATCCTTGCCGCCCTGGTCCGTCGACGAAGCGCAGACTGACGCCACCAGGCGGCCACGGCGCCGCGCCGTTCGGGGCACCGCGCCACGACACGAGGAGAGCATCATGGACATCGTTCGCATCACGGTCGGTCCTTTGCAGGCCAACGCGTACCTCGTCGTCGACGACGGGGGTGACGCGGTCGTGATCGACCCCGGCGACGAGGGTGAACGGATCGCGGCCGAGGTGACGCGTCGGGGCTTCACGCCACGGGAGGTGTGGCTCACGCACGCGCACTTCGATCACGTCGGCGGCCTGGCGGCGCTCCTTCGCGCCTTCCCGCTGCCCGTCCGCATGCACGACGCCGACCGGCCGCTGCTCGAGCACGCCGAGCGCGCCGCCGCCGGTTGGGGCTTCGCGATCGAGGCACCGCCGACCGAGACCGTCTCGGTGACCCACGGCGAGACGCTGCGCGTCGGTGGGCTGGCCGCCCGCGCCCTCCACACGCCCGGACACGCACCGGGACACCTGGCGTTCCACCTCGAGGAGCACGGTGTGGTGATCGCGGGCGACGCGCTCTTCCGTGGTTCCATCGGCCGCACGGACCTGCCGTTCGGCGACCAGGAGCAGTTGCTGGCGAGCATCGGACGCGAGCTGCTCTCCTTGCCCGACGACACCCGCGTCCTGCCGGGCCATGGACCGGACACCACCATCGGCATCGAGCGGACCACGAATCCCTTCCTGACGGGTTGACCAGGAGCCGAAGGCGCGATCAGTCTTCGTCGTCGAGCCGCGCCTCGATCGCCCGGGCGTGCGCCTCCAGGCCCTCGGCACGCGCCATGGCAGCAGCAGCCGGCCCGACCTGCGCCACGAGGCCGGGCCCCGCGGCGAACAAGGGCACGACCTTCTGGAAGTCGCGCACGTTCACGAAGCTCGCGAAGCGTGCGGTTCCCGAGGTCGGCATCACATGACTCGGTCCGGCCAGGTAGTCGCCTAGCGCCTCCATGCTGTACGCCCCCAAGAACACGCCTCCGGCGTTCTTGACGCGCGGCAGCCAGCGCCACGGGTCCTGCACCAGCAGGCACAAGTGCTCTGGGGCGTAGGCGTTCGCCACCTCCAGCGCCTCGTCGAGATCGTTCACCAGGACGAGCACACCACGGTCGTCGACCGATTCGCGCGCCGTCGCGGCGGTGGGCAGCGAAGCGATCGCTCCTGGCAAGGCGGCCAGGACCGCGTCCGCCAAGGCGCGGTCGGTCGTCACCAGGACGGGCTGCGCGTACGCGTGCTCGGCCTGGGCCAGCAGGTCGGCCACGACGTGGTGGGCGTCGGCGGTGTCGTCGGCAACCACCAGCGTCTCGGTCGGGCCGGGAAGCGCCTCGATGCCGACATGACCGAACAGCGCCCGTTTGGCCAGGACCACGTAGCGGTTGCCGGGACCGACGATCTTGTCCACGCGCGGCACGCTCGCGGTGCCGAACGCCAGCGCTGCGATCGCTTGCGCGCCGCCGACGCGCACGACCGTGTCGACGCCCACCAGGTGGGCCGCGAAGAGGATCTCGGGGGCGACGCTGCCGTCGCGTCGTGGCGGCGTCGCCACCACGATGTGCGGCACGCCGGCCACCTTGGCCGGGATCGCGGTCATCAGCAGGCTGCTGAAGAGCGGCGCGGTGCCGCCAGGCACGTAGCAGCCGACACGCTCGATGGGTAGCACCAGTTGGCCGAGCACGGTGTCGCCTTCCGCGTGCACGAAGCCCCCTGCCGGTTGGCGCTGGTAGTAGGCGCGGATCCGCTCGGCAGCCAGGCGGATCGAGGCCGCCAAGCCGGGCGCGAGCGCACCCTCCGCCGCCGCGATCTCGTCCGCTCCGACCACCAGCGACGCCGGCCGCACCCCGTCGAAGCGTTCGCTCAAGCGCAACAGGACCTCGTCGCCGCCCGCGCGCACCTCGGCGATGATGGCGTCGACCTCCCGCGCCGCCGCCTCGCCGTCCTCCGCGACGCCGCGCGTGGCGAACCAACGCAACGCCTCGTCTCGCCCCTCGATCGACCGCATGCCGCCCAGGATACTGCCGCGGCCGCGGTACCATCGCTCCATGAGCCTTCGCGTGCTGTGGCGGAACCCCTCGACCGCCGACGTCGCGCAGCGCCTCCCCGCGCCGGACGGGGTGGAGCTGCGATTCGAGGCCGACGCCGACCGCGCCGCTGCCATGGCCGACTGGCCCGAGGTGGTGGTCGACGGCGATCCTTCGGAGGCCCTGCTCGATGGCACCCGTCTACGGCGGGTCTTGGTGCCGTTCGCAGGTCTCCAACCACGCCTGCGGGAACGCGCAGCCGCGCGCCCGCACCTACGCGTGCACAACTCGCACTACAACGCCGACATGGTCGCGCAGCACGCCGTCGCGCTCTTGCTGGCGGTGACGAACCAGGTCGTCGCCGCGGACCACGCGCTGCGGCAGGGGAACTGGGGACGCCCCGACGATCCGGAGCGGCAGAGCCTCCAACTCGACGGTCGTCACGCGCTATTGCTCGGCTACGGCGCCATCGGCAAGGCGATCGCCCGGCGCTTGACCGGCCTGGGGTTGACCACGACGGCGCTGCGCCGCAACCCCGATCCGCACGATCCCGTCCCGAGCGTCGGGCCGGACGGTCTCCTCGAGGCATTGGAACGTGCCGACGTGGTCATGGTGAGCCTGCCGGGCACACCGGATACCGAAGGCATGATCGGAAGTGAGGCGTTCGCGCGGATGAAGCGCACGACCGTGCTGGTCAACGTCGGCCGCGGCTCGGTGGTCGACGAGACGGCGCTGTTCGAGGCGCTGCGCGGCCGTGCCATCTTCGGAGCCGGCATCGACGTCTGGTACCGCTACCCGCCCGATCGGGAAGCGCGGCGCCACACGCCACCGGCCCACCACCCCTTCGCCGAGCTCGACAACGTGGTCATGAGCCCGCATCGCGCCAACGACGTGCTGGACTGGCAGACGGAGTCGGCCCGTGCCGTTCTGACGACCCTCGGCGCGATCGCCGAGGGCGAAGAGCGCAACGTCGTGGACCTCGGGGCGGGCTATTGAGCAGAACGAGGCTACCCCGCTCAGGCGGCCTCATCGAGGGGCGCGGGGCGAGCTCCTGAGCCGTGCGAGGCTACGCGCCGCTCAGGCGGCCCCGTCGAGGGGCGCGGGGCGAGCGCGCACGCCGTCGAGGGCGATGCGTAGCGCGACGCGCAGTTCGTCCCGGATCGAGCGCTCCGGCCGGTAGGCGGCCCACTGCAGCACGGTGATGAAGTAGGTGTTGGCCAAGGTGCGCGCCAAGCGGTCGAGCGAGACGTCGCGCCTCACCGTGCCGGCATCGCGTGCCCGTCCCAACGCGCGCTTCAGCATCGTCGCAAGCGGCAGGGCGAGGAACGCGGTGCGCGAGCGCTCCGGGTCCGGGTTGAGCAGTTCGTACCCCAGCGGCAGGATCCAGGCACGGTGCCGCTGGGCGATGGCACCCAGTTCGTCGAACAGGGTAAGCAGCGGACCGAGCGCGTCACCGTCGATCGACGACGCCGCGGTCCCGCCTAGGCGCCCGTCGAGCGCGTCGAGTTCCCGCGCGAAGTGCGCCACGAGGAACGCTTCCTTGTACGGGAAGTAATTGAACACCGTGCCGCGCGACACCCCCGCCTCACGCGCGATGCTCGCGTAGGTCGCGGCCTTCAGCCCTTCGTTCTGGATGAGGCGCATCGCGGCCGCCAGGATGTGTTCACGGCGATCGGCCTTCTTCCGCTCGCGCACACCGGCCGGTCGCGTCACGCCGGGATCATACCTTGGACACGAGAACGGCCCGCGAACGCGTCGCGGGCCGTTGCCACATCTGGGGATTCCCGTCCGGTTCAGCCGGCGTTGCGGGCAGTATCGACGAGCGCCTTGAAGGCGCCGGGGTCACGTACGGCAAGGTCGGCCAGCACCTTGCGGTCGAGGGTCACGCCGGCGTTGCGCAGGCCCGCGATGAAGTGCGAGTAGCTGACGCCTTCCAGCCGCGCGGCGGCGTTGATGCGCGCGATCCAGAGACGGCGGAACTCCGTCTTGCGATCGCGGCGGTCACGGTAGCTGTAGTCGGCCGCGTTGAGAAGCGTCTGCTGCGCGATGCGGAAGCTCTTGGAGCGCAAGCCCCAGTAGCCCTTGGCACGCTTGAGGAGCTTCTGGTGACGGCGGCGGCGAACGATGCCGGTCTTGGCGCGTGGCATGCTCGGCCTCCCTCAGTCGTACGGCAGGAGCGCCTTGATGCGCTCCGCGTCGGGTTTGGCGACGATGAGGTCGGTCCTGCCCTGCCGGATACGGCCGCCTGACTTCTTGAAGTTCAGGTGCCGCTTGCCGGAGCGCATCGCCTTGACCTTACCTCGCCCAGTGATCTTGACACGGGCTTTGGTGCCCTTGTGGGTCTTGAGTTTCGGCATCGCGTTTCTCCTGCTTTCATCCGCGCGCGGGAGGCGGCCCCAGGTGGGCGCCGGCCGCGTCGCGGGCCGTTGGGGTTCGTGGGCGTGGGCCGCACGAAAGTGAATAAGGTGGACGTCAGCTTTGGGCCGGCGTCCCCGCCGGGCGGAGGATCATGTTCATGTCCATGCCAGCGATGACCGGCGCGGAATCGACGATGGCCAGCTCGTTGACGTCGGCCGCCACGCGGTTGAGGATGCCCTGCCCGAGTTCGGGGTGGGTGCGTTCTCGCCCGCGGAACATGATGGTCACCTTGACCTTGTGACCGCCCTTGAGGAACCTGCGGATATGGTTGACCTTGGTCTCGTAATCGTGGTCGTCGATCTTCACCCGGAACTTGATCGACTTCATCTCTTGTTGGCGGGACCGGCGCCGCGCTTCCTTGGTCTGCTGCTGAAGCTCGAAACGGTACTTGCCGTAATCCAACAGCCGCGCGACCGGCGGTTGCGCCGCCTCACCCACCAGAACGAGATCGAGATCCTCCTCGCGCGCCCTGCGCAACGCGTCTCGCGTCTCGACGATGCCCACTTGCTCACCGTCCGCCGCGATCAGCCGCACCTGGCGTACGCGAATCTGCTCGTTCACCTTCATCTCTTTCGTTATGGACTCCACCTCCCGCGTGGTTTCGTGCGCGTGTGGGATCGTGCCCACGGACTTCACGCACAGCGCTCGATTCTAGCAGATGATCGAAGCTTCGGCAACGCGACACGTCCGATACCCGTCGCATCCACCCGGCTTTCGCGGGCGACCGGCGGGCTGCACCCGGCACGGTAGCCTGGGAACATGAACGACGCTCCCAACGCTGCCCCCACCCCCCTTCCGGCCGCCACCGACACCCTCCCCGACGCGCCGCCGGACCCCGCGTTGCGCGACCTGCTCGACCGCTCGCGCACCATCGCCGTGCTCGGCGCCAGCACCGACCAGCACAAGCCCGCGCACGAGGTGCCGGAGTACCTTCGGCGGCACGGCTACGACGTCTTGCCCGTGAACCCGGCCGCTGCAGGCGAGGAGCTGTTCGGTGAACGCGTCGCCGCGACCCTCGCCGAGCTGGACAGACCGGTCGACATCGTCGACGTGTTCCGCCGCGCCGAAGCGATCCCGGCCCACGTCGACGACATCCTCTCGATGGACCCGCTGCCGAAGGTCGTCTGGCTGCAACTCGGCATCCGCAACGACGAGGTGGCGGCCAGGCTACGGCACGCCGGGATCACGGTGATCCAGGACCGCTGCATCAAGATCGAGCACGCGCGCTTGCTCCGGCGGCAGGAGGCGTAACGTCGTGCGCCTGCGACTCGGCTACTCACCCTGTCCCAACGACGCCTTCATCTTCCACGCCATGACGCACGGGCTCCTCGACGTGGCGAACGACCTCGCGTTCGACGTGGTGCTGGACGACGTGGAAGCGCTGAACCAGGCCGTGGCGGACGGTGCCCTCGACGTCGCCAAGATCAGTTACCACGCCTACGGCTACGTGTCGGACGACTACGTCCTGCTGCCTGCAGGAGGCGCGTTGGGACGCGGCGTCGGGCCGTTGGTGGTGGCGCGGACGCCGGGCGTCGACCTGAGCGGCAAGCGCGTGGCCATCCCCGGCGGGCGCACCACCGCCAACCTGTTGCTGCGCCTGTGGCAACCCGAGGGAGTCGAGTTGGTCGAGCTGCGCTACGACCGCATCATGCCGGCCGTCGTCGCGGGCGACGTCGACGCAGGGCTCATCATCCACGAGAGCCGCTTCACCTACGCGTCGTACGGCCTCACGGCGCTGGTCGACCTCGGGACTTGGTGGGAACGGGAGGTCGGCCACCTCGTGCCGCTCGGGGCGATCGCCGCACGCCGTGACCTGGGATCCGAGATGCACGCGCGCCTGACGAACCGGATCCGCGCCAGCCTGCGCTACGCATGGGACCACCCGGAGGCATCGGCGGCCTACGTCGCCGAGCATGCCCAGGAGATGTCGCCCGACGTACGTGCCCGGCACATCGCGCTCTACGTCAACGAGTACTCGATGGACGTCGGAGAGCAAGGCGCCGCGGCCGTGCGAGCGTTGCTGACGCAGGCGGTCGGACGCGGCCTGTTCCCACCCGTGACCGAGCCGGTGTTCGCCGGCCAGGGGACCTTCGCCCCCTAGCCCGAAGGTGACGAGCGCGAGTAGGCTACGGTTCATGGCGAGCTTCACGATCGGCGAAGAGGTGCTCCACCGCGGCCAGCGGTACGTCATCACGACGGCCTTGCCCGACGCACCGTACCGGTACCGGCTGGTCGCCACCACGCCGGAGGGCGCGCTGGTGATATGGGCGACCCAGGACTCGCTGAAGAAGATGGAGCACTACCGCGTCCCCGTCGACGACACCAGCCGCGCATAACCCACACGGTTCCCGATCGGCACGCGGGCATCACGGCCGGCCCTTCCGCGCAGCGAGCAGCACGCCGAGGCGGAGAGCGGCACCCCGAGCCCGCGCTTCGCGCGGGTCGGCGCAGCTATGCCGTCTCGAGCAACGCCCTGCCGAGCCGTAGGCCTGCTTCGGCAGCGGCCTCGAACGGTAAGTACCCGCTGGCGCACACTCCGGCGGCATAGACCCCGTCGAACCGCGTGAGCGCAAGCGACGCAGGATCTCGTTCCGATGCCGCGAACGCGCGACAGCGCACCACGTACGGCAGGGCGCCGCCCGCTGGGTCGGCGCTCAACTCGACGGTCCGGAAGCGGCAGCCCCGCTCGACGAGATCGAGGTAGAGCTCGTCGTACGCCATCTCACTTAGCCGCCCGGCC
The DNA here is from genome assembly GCA_046484635.1 of Trueperaceae bacterium. Classification (GTDB taxonomy): domain Bacteria; phylum Deinococcota; class Deinococci; order Deinococcales; family Trueperaceae; genus CAZACZ01. The sequence goes on along the minus strand of JAWOIL010000055.1, from coordinate 3,117 downwards.
GACTCCGTGAGTTCGCCGATACTCAGGCGTCCATGCAGGAAGCTCCCGGCGCACAGCGCAACACGTGGCGCGAACCGCTCCACGCCTTCCCAGGTGGCCACCCCGCGCGCGGAGCCCTGGCCGTCGAGCAGCAGAGCGGACACGGTCGACTGCAGGAGGTGCAACCGTGGTTCCGCTTCCAAGGCGTACTTCACCGCCCGGTGCAGTGCCCAGTTGCCGACGCGACCTTCCGCGTTCCGAAGCCCGGGAACGACCTCGGCCATGAGGCTGCCCGCCGGTGGGTTCAGACGAACGGTGTCGCCGATCGTCGCGTACACCGTGTCGAGGCTGGTGGTGACGAGCAGGACGTCGGACCCGGCGCGCGCAGCCACCATGGCGGCCTCGCTGCCGGCGATCCCGCCACCGACCACGATCACGTCGTGAGGCTTCGCCGGCGTCATGCTCGTTCGGCGTCGCACCGAGGGCTCGTGGCCGCCGCTCACGTCTGTCAGCCTGCCAAGAACGAGCCCATCAACAGCGGCTGCCTGCGACCTGGCGCGCGCACCAGCACGTGCCGCCCACTGCGTGTGCGCTGGTAGAGCAACACGCCGCTGCGCGCCCCCAACATCGGCACCTCGGCATCGGCATCGAACAGGATGCGCAGGTGCAGCGGCACGCTGCTGCGCAGACGGCCGATCTCGTAGCGCTGGTCCTCCGCCACGCGGTACCCGAAGAAGACGTCGGGCGGCTCACCGTCGTCGTAGACGCACACCAAGGAGTGCGCCTCGTCGGCGCGGTAGTGCGCGACGGCTTCCCACACGGTGGCGCGTGCCTCTGCCTCGGTCAGGTGCCGCACCGACGCGCGCGCCGTGTCCCCGAAGAACGCCGCCGGGAAGCGACGCGATTGCACGTAGTACCCACTCGGGCCGACCCGTAGCTTCATGACGTCGTTGTCGTACGCCCGTCCACGCACCCGGCTCTTGAAGTGTGAGATGGCCAACCCGTAGCGGCGGTCGTGCGTGTCCGCGAAGTCGTCCCAGTCGGGGTCGAGCAACGCGGCGTCGGTGTTGATCTCGAAGCCGGGATCGATCGTGCCCCAGGCCGTCATCGTGAGCGACGTCTCGTCGCGGATCGGTTCTTCGCTCATGCCACCCTCCCGGAGCCTGCGACCCCGACGTGCAGTGCCGAGACCCCGAACGTCTGCAGACGGTACCGCACGTCGTCGAACCCGGCCAGGTGCATGCGCCCTGCTAGGTCGGCCGGCGGGAAGAACGCCAACACCGAGGCCGGTAGGTAGGCGTACGCGCTGCGCTTGCCCGACACCCAGCCACCGAGCCTGGGCAGGAAGCTCGTGAAGTACCACCGGAAGAGCGCGCCGAACGCTCCCTTCGGCGGTGGCGGGAACTCGAGCACCACCAGTCGGCCACCCGGCTTCAACACGCGTCGGAACTCCCGCAGGCCACCGTCCGGGTCGGCGAAGTTGCGCAGACCGTACGCGATGGTGACGGCGTCGAAGGTGCCGTCGTCGTACGGCAACGCGCTGCCGTCCGCCACCGCGAAGGCGGCATCGACGCCGTCACGCTCCGCCTTCTCGCGCGCCCTTGCCAACATCGGCTCGGCGAAGTCGACACCGATGACACGGCACGCCGCGCACCTTCGCTTCAACGCGAGCGCGAGGTTCCCCGTGCCCGTCGCGACGTCGAGGACGGCCCGCTCGGACCCGGCTCGGGCCTCCCCGGCCGCGGCGAGCACGTCCGCCGGCAGCGCCTCTCGCGCCGCTTGCGCGCGCCAGCGCGCGTCGATCCCGAAGCTGAGCACGGTGTTGAGCAGGTCGTACGTCGGCGCGATCTCGGAGAACATCGAGCGCACCTGCTCGGCCTTGCCGTTCGCCCCGCTCGCTGCGGGAAGTTCGGTGATGGCGGTGCTGCGCTCCTCCGTCGCTCCGGTGGCCGTCATGCCAGGGAGGCTACCACGCGGCCCCGAGCCGCCCTGGACCGTGGGCGTCAGCGGAGCCGTGCCGCGTCGCGCCTCTGCGAGGGGTGCGGCAACGTCCGCCTGGCGAACCGCCACCTGCGTGCTTCGCCTGCCGAACCGCCCCCTGCCCGACCGGGCGTTCAGGCACCTTCCGGCTCGATCGCGCCGCCGCTGATCCTGGGCCGAGCACCGCCGGCGCCCGGCGGTGCCGCGCCGTCGCCGGCGTGCGCCGCGCCCTAGGCGAGTCCGCAACGCTCGAGGAACGCTGCCGCCTTCGAGGGGGTGAAACGGGACAGGCTGGCCGCGTTGTCGCCGCACACCAGCGTGGGGACACTGCGGCGACCGTCGTTGACCTCCATGACGACGGCGGCGGCAGCCGCGTCGTGCTCGATGTCGATCTCGACGTACGCCACCTCGCGAGCCGCCAGGTACGCTTTGGTCGCTCGGCAGTCGCCGCACCGGGACGTCGTGTACATGATGATGACCCCGCTTCGTCGGTCGGGGTCGGTGGGCGACGATGCGCCATCCAGCGCCATGCGTTCCTCCGTTCGGTCCTCGGCACCGCCGCCGCGCGCGAGACGCGCAGCGATAGGCGTTCGGGCCGGTACTGAACCTATCAAGCCCCGGCGCGTGCCGATGTGGCCTAGGTATCGCGAGCGGCGCCGCACCGGCGGCCCCTTCGCTCCGATGCAAGCATGGGACGTCCTCGCCCTTCGGCGGTGCCAGTCGCGCGTTTGGTACCGCGCGGCGTGGCGTTACCGCACGCGTTCCGCTATACTCCCCCGTTGCGCTGCGCGGCCCCGGCCGCCGTCGCCCTTCGTGGCGACGCGTCGCCCAACGAGGCGACGCAGTGCCGGTCCCGGACAACGCCAAGCCCGCGACGCCCGAACGAGTGCGCGTGCCAACTGGCCGACGTCCTAAGAGGCGGTCTGCGAGGTCTTCCCCGGCGTGTTGCTGCAGTGGGAGGATTTCCGCAAGGACAACGCTTCGCGTCTGCTGAACCGGTATCGCGATCGCCTGCCGTCCTTCAACGACGACGTCCAGGGCACGGGGGCCGTCTGCCTCGCGCGCTCAGCACGCCCGCGACACCCGAACGAGTGCGCGTCCCAACTGGCCGCCGTCCTAAGACGACCGACGCCGGCCGGCCTTCACCGGCGACGCGCA
>JAWOIL010000034.1:0-5937 GCA_046484635.1 Trueperaceae bacterium | reverse complement strand
TCGCTCACGATCGGGAACGAGAACTACCTGGAAGTCGCGTACGGCTGGAGCGACCTGGACTCATTCGGGTAGTCGCTCGCGATGTACCGATGCGACCACGCCCATCGGAACCTGTCTCGCTCGATCAGGTTCTAGGCCGAGTCGGCGCGAGTCATCCTCGTCAGTCAGCGCGGCGCCACGCCTCGAGAACGGTGAGCGTGCGCTCGTCCGGATGCCCCTCGTAGAAGGTGTCGAGTGCCCGTCGGAACACGGACGCGGTGTCGGTCTCCCCCGCCATCTCTGCGACTTCGGCGAAGAGCGTCAGCGACGATCGCAGCTTGAGGTCGTCGGGATAGCCGACGATGCGGTCGACGGGGACGCCGGCGTGGGTCAACAGGAGCTCGGTGCACTCCAACAGGCGCGGCCCGAGCACGGGATGACGCAGGTACGCTTGCGCCTCGTCTAGGGAGCCGATGGCGTAGCGGCGCGCCGCGAGGCTGGAGCCAAGCCCCTGCACCTGCGGGAACACGAACCACATCCAGTGCGAGCGTTTGCGGCCGGCGCGGAGTTCGGAGGTCGCCGAAAGGTAGACGCCGTCTTGTGCGTCGACGAAGCGCTCGAGGTCGAAGGGGTCAGCGTCCGGCGGCACCGCGACACCTAACCGCTTCTCCTCCATCAACCCCACGACGTTCCCGTCCGGATCTCTCAGGAACCCGATCCAAAGCTGATGGTCGGGCATCTGGGCAACGACGTTCGGCGCGCGTTCGTTCGTGGCGCCGGCCGCCACCAGCGCGGCGTGCGTTGCCTCGATGTCCGACACCGTGAAGTAGAGGATCGAGTTGTGGCCGACGGTGCGTTCGCCTTCGGGCGTGCCGAGCATGAGGCGGATGCCGCCCGCGTCCAGGAACGCCAGGTTCGGCCCCGCGCGGAACGAGAACGTGAGGCCCAGGACGTCACGGTAGAACCGGAGCGCGGTTTCTACGTCGCTGACGGTGATGGCGATCTGATGGATATTGGACAGCTTCGGGCTGACGCTCATGGTCTCCCCTCCACGTGCCACAGAGTCGAACGCTTCGAGGAACGGCCGGTTCGCGACCTGCTTTACCCCTCGCGCTCCCCTGGCACCCACGCCATCTTCATGTACGTGCTTCCTTCGGCCAGCTCGTCGAGCATCTGCTGCCGGCGACGCGCCCGGGTGTCCTCGCGTTTCGCACCGGCGATCCAGCCGAGGTAGTCGTTCTGCTGGTAGGGCGGGCGTTCGCGGTACGCGTTCATCAAACCTGCGGCTTCGAGCGCGTCGCGGACGTCATCGGGCATCGGATGGCGCTCGCGACGTGCCGGTCGAGCGCTCTGCCTCGCCGCGGAGCTTCGCGCCTTCGACGGCGAGGTCCGGCGCGGCTTCGACGCACCAGCGGCCGTCACCTCGTCCAACCGGAACGCCGCGATCCGCCGGATGAGGTCGACCGGCCGTGGCTCACTCAACGCGAACCGCGCCGAGCCCTTGCCACGCGCGTAGCGTGCCAGCTCGGCATCGAAGGCCTTCATGCCGCTGGGCGTGGGATAGAGGCCAACGTGCTGCGTGTAACCGGCGAAGTGCACCACGTGCTTGCCGTTCAGGTCGAACGTGGGGATGCCGTAGGAGATCGTCTCGGTTGCGCCAGGAAGGGCTTCGCGCAGCAGGTCGCGGAGCTCCTCGAGGGCCGTGCGCGCTGCTCCGTCGAACGTCTCGACGTACGCGTCGATGGGGCTGGGGGCTTCGCCTCGCGTCGTGGGCGCCCCGGACTGGCCCTGGTCACGCGGCACGCTTGGCCTCGACGTGACGCGCGAAGTTGTCCAGGATCGCCTGCCATCCCTGACGCTGCATCTCGGCTGGGTTGGTTTCCTCGGCGTCGAAGGTCTCGCGGACGCGCACGGCGTCGCCTTGTTCCAAGAACTCGACGACCACCTCGCGACCGTCGCTCATCTCGTACGCGATGCGCTCTTGGGGTAAGACCTCGGTGAAGGTCCCTTCGAAGTCGAAGCCCACACTGCCGTCCTTGGCTTCCATGCGCGACGAGAACGTTCCGCCCACACGCAGGTCGACGGTCGCTTTCGTCGTGTGCCAGTCGTCGGAGGCGGCGTTCCAGCGGACGATGTCTTCCGGCGTCGTCCAGGCTTGCCAGACGGCATCGAGGGGTGCAGCGACGGTGGTCTCGATCGTGATCTTCATGCGGTGCTCCCTTCCGCTTCTTCGACATCTGCGGCTTCGTAGCCATGTCGAGCCTACGCCGTACGGTCGTGGTGTTCCACCAAGCCCTTCTCGTGCATGATGGGTCGACCACGCAACGAGCAGACATAGGAGGCGGATGCATGGACTTCACCGTGAACGTTTGGGCCATTCTGGTGGCGACCGTCGTGTACTTCGCGCTCGGCGCCGGTTGGTACATGGTGCTGAGCAAGCCATGGATGGCTGCGTTGGGATGGACACGCACCGACGTCGAGAACGGGTCCAAGCCAGCCATCTTCGTCGTCACCTTCGTGCTGGAGGCGATCGCCGTGTTCACGTTGGCCGTGCTCGTCGGCAACATGGACCTGGACGGGATCGGCGGCGGCGCGTCGCTCGGGGCGCTCGTCGGCATCGGCATCTGGTTCGCGCTCTTGTCGGTGACGTTCATGTACGAGAGCCGTAAGCCGGCACTCTTCCTCATCGATGGTGGCTACCACGTGGTGGCGCTGACCGCTGCGGGCGCGATCCTGGGGGCGTGGCCGCCGGGGTGAAGGGACGCTGCGATCTGTTGCTCCATTACCAGGGCCACGGTGCCACTGCGTGTGGAGTGCCGGCGTCATGCCGCCGCCAATCGCCGGAGCTGCGCCAAGACGAACTCTGCGCGCCCCTGACTCGCATCGTCCGGTGGGAGGTGCGCATGAATCACGAAAGCGAAGTCCGGCTCCTCGAGGAGATCGCGCACTACCCGTTGGATGAACGATCGTGCGTCGGGTGGCATGTCGCGGACCTCTCCCACGAGGGTGCTGCGTCCGTTCACGAGCGACACGATGTCCGTCAAATCGTGGCTCATCGTTGGATCCTGTGCGCCTCGGTCTAGGAAGGCCTCGAGCTTGGCCGCCAAGAACATGGCCGGCGTGGCCACGCGAACCTCGAGCCCCGGAGCGACCGCCACGAGCGGTGCGGTGTCGACGAGTAACCGGTACCACCTGTTGGTGAATCCGAGTACGGTTCCGTGGGCCGGGGTGAGGTCGACCGGAACTCCATGGAGTCGCCAGCCTCACGCGCCACCTTGACGAGGTTCTCGTCGACTTCAGCCACGCTCGTGTGCTCGCGTCTCTAAGGCGAGCCGGCTCCGCAGTTCGCGCATCGCCAGCTCGCGTTCGCGGACACCGCCGTCGCGCAAGGCATCGATGAGGGCCAGCAGTTCGTGGATGGTGCGGTCACGCAGTGCAGCTTGCGGCACCGACCGGTACAGCGGCTCGAGGGCATAGCCGCGCGCACTTCCCTCGGCCGATGGCCATACCGGCCCGTCCTTCACCGAGATCAACGCATCGAGAGGTGGCGCCGCAGCGCCAGTTGGCACGCCCCGGGTGGGCGCGCCGCGCACGGCGAAGAACGCGTAGCGCACACCATGCTCGAGGAACTCGAAGAGGGCGTGGCGGTCGACATGTCGCCCGCGCACGAGACCGGCGAACCCGGCGCGCTTGACAGCGGCGTGCGCCTCGGAGGCGCTCAATCCTAGGCGGTCGGCCAACGACGCGTACGTCCACGTCCCCATGTCGGGCAACGCGAGTACGACGGCCACGGCAAGGTCTTGGGGCCTGAGCATGCTTCTACCTTAGCATTCGTGATTCGCGATTCGCGAATTCCGAATGCGACAGCCACCGCCCCTTGGATGGTCGCGGGACGTCGGTAGCCGGCGCGCCCCTGGTTGGGCGATCCGTCGGGGCAAAGGTGCGCCTACCAGGCATCCAACCGCACCCCCACCACGTCTCCTTCGCCGAAGCCCTCGGCCTTGCGCACCGCGACCTTGATGGGCACGACGTACCCGTCGTCCTTGGGCCACAGCGAGGTGCGCCACTCGGTTGCGCCGATGCGCGCGCGCACCGGGATCATCCCCCAGCCGTAGGTGACGGCCGCCGCGATGGCGCGGATGTCGCCGCTTTCCGGAGGTGGCACCGCCACGAAGTAGAACGGCGCCGGGCCACGCCAGACGAAGACCTCGCCCGAGAACTCGACTCGCATGGCGGCGCGTTACCCCTGCCGCCGCACCATCTCGGCGATCCAGATGGGGGCGAACGGCGAGGTGCATCCCTTCGGCGTCGGGTAGTCGCGGTAGACGCCCGTCCGTTCGCCGATGGCGACGGCGCGCTCGCGATGCTCGGCGTGGTGGATGCCGATGCCGGCGAGCGTGTTGTTCATCGTCCACTGCGCTTCGGGGGCGGCGTGGGTCAACTCGGCCTCGATGCGGTCGAGCAGCGCGACGAGATCCAGGCCCTCCGGGCTCTTGCCGACACGTTCGGCCGTGAGGCTCCAGCCTCCGCGGAGCGCCCACGGGTCGTCGTCGGCCAACCATGCTCGGCGCAGATCTTCCTTCTCGGGGTGCTTGCGGGTGACGTACGAATCGAGCCAGTCCGCCACTTGCACGAAGCCGGGCGCGCGCACCATGGCGTCGAGCTCTTCGCGCGTCAAGCGCTTCGGTTCGAGGACGAGAATCGACAGCAGCCGCGCCTCGAGGACGCCCGTGTCCCACAGCTCGAGCGCCAGCGCGTGGTCGGTCTTGATCTCCTTCGCCACCTTGCGCACGTCGCCGAGCCGCACGCCGTATTGGGCGTCGCCGGCGCCGCGCTTGCGGTTGAGGGCGCGGACCTTCTCGTTCCCGAGGGCCTCGAGCTTGGCGAGGGTGGAGGCGAGGTTGGCAGGTGGCTTGGTATGGGCGGACTTGGCCTTGGTGGACTTGGCGTTGGCGGACATCGTCTTGGTGAACTCGGTCTTGGCCTTGGCGGAGGTGGTCTTTGCGGACGTGGTCTTGGCCGCCTCGTGCCCGGCGACCTTGGTTTCCGACGCGGCAGCTTCGTTCATGGTCGCCATTGTGCACGGTGAGGTGCCGTGAGGTGAGAAGTGGTGGACGGTGGCGCCGCTCGCAGCCGTGGGCGCGGCAAGGATCGTCAGGGTTCGCGGCTGTCCCCCGCGTCGACATGTGACCGCCGCGGCAACAGGTGCCTCCTGGAAACGTGACCAGGAAACGAGTCGGCCGACTACGAAGTGAGTCGACCTACTACGAATTTGGTCAGGTTCGCGAACCACCTTGCCCCACTGCCCGCCCATCCATTGCCCAGCCGCGTCTTCCTCGCAGACTCACGCAAAGGCCGCTTCACCCGACGGCCCAGCGTCGATTCCTTCGCAGTACCAATCCAGCACCCGCAGCGCCCGCAACACGGCCCGCAGCAAGGCCCGCAGCAACGTTCGCAGCATCGGCCACGCCGCGAACTCCGTTCAGCCGGGGCCCGACACCATCCCCCGCTCGCGCTTCACGTGCGCCATTACCCGCTCGTCGTCCTGCCAAGGATAGAGGAGCCCGAAGCGTTCGGCGACGCCAACGGCCACGTCGCGAAACAGCTCCGTCATCGCCTCCAACGCTGCCCAGACGTGTTCGGGTTCGGCATCCGCGTACGTCGCTTCGAGCCGCGCCCAGGTCTCCCGCGGCAGCTCGCGGCGCAGGTAGCGGCCGAACTTGCCCGGGCCGCGCTGGAAGTCGCTCGCGGCCGCAACCTCCCAACCGAGCATGGTGAGGAGCTGTTCGCGAAGCACCGTGTCGAGGTGGTGATGCGCGTACGTCGTCTCGCCCCGCGCATCACCACCTCGACACGGTGCTTCGCGAACAGCTCCTCACCATGCTCGGTTGGGAGGTTGCGGCCGCGAGCGACTTCCAGCGCGGCCCGGGCAAGTTCGGCCGCTACCTGCGCCGCGAG
>JAWOIL010000110.1:0-30748 GCA_046484635.1 Trueperaceae bacterium | reverse complement strand
GCGCACCACTGCCAAAGGAGTCAAAACATGGGCAATGTAGCGACGCGATTGCTGTCGCTGATTCTGATGCTCCAATCGCGCCCTTCGTGGAAGGCCTCCGAGCTAGCCGAAGAGTTTGGCGTTTCAGAGCGCACCGTACACCGGTATATGGGCATGTTGGACGAGCTGGGCATCCCCATCTATTCGGAGCGAGGCCCATACGGCGGCTTTTCCCTGATACGCGGCTACAAGCTGCCACCGCTGCTCTTTACCGCCGAAGAGGCAACCATCCTCTATATGGGAGCCAACTTGATGCACGAAGTTTGGGGACAGACCTACGACGAGGCGATCGTGGCCGGACCGAGGGCCGGGGACAAACCGAGGGCCGGGGACGAACCGAAGGACGGGAACGAACCGAGGGCCGGGAACGAACCGAGGGCCGGGGACGAACCGAAGGCCGGGCACGAACCGAAGTACGGGGACACTGCCGAGCAGAGTGCTGCCGGGCAGAGTGATACCGGTCAAGGCGATGCCGGGGCGAACGAGGCGCCCCGCGACGATCGGCGCAGGCGCTTCCAGGTCGTGCTCACCGAGGAAGCAGGCTCCGGCAGCGTGGGGCCGAGCCCGAAGCCCGCTACGTCGGACGCAGACGAAGAAGGGGGCGTCGGGCCCGAACGTCCCGCAGACGATCCGTTCGCGGGGTTCCTGGATGACGACGACCACGACGAGGATGACGATATCGACGAGTTCGGTGGAGGCAGCACCGGCGGCCGCGGCGGTCGCGGCTGAAGCCAGGAAGGCCGACGCGCCGCGTAGTGATGGGAACGGCAGGACGGTGGCCGGAGACTCCGGTGTGCACCATGCGCGCGATCGGGACGGAGGTTGCCGCCCTTACGTGCGCGAGTTCACGAGCGGTCAGTTCGTGAGCGGAAGCACATGGACCTCGCCGGCGCTCGTGATGGGCCGGGGGCCCTCCCCTGCGTGTGCGTGCTCGCGCCGGACATCGGCGCCGAGGCTGGCAAGGCGTTCGGCAAGCCCTTCGTAGCCACGGTCGATCGAGCCGACCCCGCCGATCTCCGACACGCCTTCTGCGGCCAGCGCGGCGACGACCAGCGCCCCGCCGGCACGGATGTCGGCGGCGTGCATGGCGGCGGCGCGAAGCGGCCCCCCGCGGATCTCCAGCGTCCGCTCGTCGACGGAGATCCGGGCGCCCGTGCGGGCAAGCTCCTCGACGTGGGTGAAGCGATCCGGGTAGACGTGGTCACGCACGTGGCTCCGGCCTGAGATGGTGGCGAGGTAGGCGGTGAAGGGCGCCTGCAAGTCGGTGGGGATGCCCGGATACTCGCGCGCTTCCACGTCGGTGGGGCGCAGCGCGCCCGTGGCGTCGACGTGGACGCGGTCCGCCCCCACCGCGACGGCCGCGCCGGTGCTCCGCAGAGCGTCCAGCACGGCGGTCAGGTGATCCGGACGGACGTCCGTCACGGTGACCCGTCCCCGCGTTGCCGCGGCGGCCAGCAAGTAGGTGCCAGCTTCGATGCGATCGGCGATCGGCCGGAAGCGCACCCCCCGAAGGCGGGTCGCGCCTCGCACGCAGATGGTGGACGTTCCCGCGCCCTGGACGTCGGCGCCCATGGCGTTCAGCATCTCGGCAAGGTCCGGGATCTCGGGCTCGCGCGCGGCGTTCTCGACGGTCACGTCGCCGCCGCCCAGGGCAGCGGCAAGGAGCACGTTCTGGGTCCCGCCGACGGTCGGCGCCTCGAACGCGACGGTGCCGGCGAGCGGTGCCTCGCGAAGGGCGTAGAAGTCACCGCTTTCCTCGTCGATGTGAGCACCGAGAGCGCGGAAGGCGGTCAGGTGCCGGTCGACGGGGCGAGGGCCGAAGGCGCAGCCGCCCGGCATGGAGACGCGCGCCTCACCGCAGCGAGCCAGCAACGACCCCATGATGATGAAGCTTGCGCGCATCTTGCTGACCAGGCTGTAGGGCGCGTGGCTGGTGCGCACGTTGCGCGCGTGCAGATGGAGGTCGTGACCTTCCCAGCGCGTCTCCACGCCGACGTGACGAAGGATCTCCTCCGCCACCAGGACGTCTGCGAGACGCGGAACGTCCTCGAGCACGACCGGTTCGTCGGTCAGCAAGGCGGCGAACATCAGGTACAAGGCGGAGTTCTTGGCGCGGAACGCAGCCACCTCGCCCGTCAGCGGGGTTCCGCCGCGGATGATCAGGACGTCGTTGGCCTCGTTCACTTCTGCCCCCTGGTGTCCGACGTTCGCGTCGGCTGCGTGCGCGTCGGCTGCGTGGTTGCGGGCCATGGTACGGCCCGTGGGTGGCCGGGCGCCGTGCGGCGTTCCACTTGCGCGCAGCCTAGCGGCAGTTGTGCAAGTTACACATGCGCCTCATGTCCAGTGTATGTGGGCATCTGAACAGTGTCAAGCACGTATGCATGCTGCTATACTTGCTCAACGCGAAGGTCATGATCGGCGCTGCGCGTGCGGCGACGCACGCGAGGAACAGCGCAACGTCCGAGGAGGAACGCCGGTGCCGAAGCGCGAGAAGAGCAAGCGACTCCAGGTCGTCATCACGGAGGAGCAAGACTCGCTCCTCACCAAGACCGCGTACCAACTCTCGAACCCCGAGCGCCTGGTGTCGAAGTCCGAGGTGGTGCGGCTCGGTATCGAGATGCTGAACCGCGCCGTCGAAGAGGGCGCGCTCGATCCGGAACTGCTCAAGGCCCTCGAAGAGAGCTGAGCCGGGGCCGGATCCGGGATGTTCGAGGCCGGCGACGTCGTCGACGACCGCTACGAGGTGCTGGGGCCGCTCGGCATGGGCGGCATGGCGCACGTGTTCCGCGCGCTGGACACCCACCTCGACCGCGTGGTGGCGCTGAAGGTCCTGCGGCCACACCTCACCGAAACCGACAGCGAACGGTTCCGGCGCGAGATCCGCGCGCTGGCGAGGCTCAACCACCCCGGCATCGTGTCGATCTACGACCTCGGGTTGGGCGAACACGTCTACTTCGCTATGGAGCTCATCGAGGGCGGTCCGATCACCGAACTCGGCCCTTACGAGCCCGACCTCGAAGCCGCCGAGCGGCTGCTCGGCGCGGCCATCATCGTCGCGGAGGCGCTCGGGTACGTGCATCGTCTCGGCATGGTCCACCGCGACCTCACACCGCGCAACATCCTCGTCACGCCGCACGGGACGCCGAAGGTCATGGACTTCGGCCTGGTGCAGTTGACCGAGACCTCGCGCGCGCTGACGCGTACCGGGTTCACGCTCGGCACTCCGCAGTACATGGCGCCCGAACAGGCCACCGGTGAAGCGACCGGCGCCGCCACCGACCTGTACTCGTTCGGGGCGGTGCTGTACCGCACCGTCACCGGCCAGGCCGCGTTCGACGCCGACAACGACCAGGCGGTGCTGTACCAGCACGTGTACGGCAGCGTGACGCCGCCCCATGAGCACAACCCGCAGATCCCCCCTGCCCTGGCCCATCTCATCGCTTCGTTGCTCGAGAAGGACCCTGCCAAGCGCCCCACGTCGGGCTGGGCGGTGGCCGACGCGCTGCGGGCGGTTCTCGCTTCGGTTCGCGCCAAGGCGCCACACGTCGCGCTGGCGGGTGCAGGCCGGACGGGCGCCTACCCGCACGGCCCCGCCGCGCCGGGAGGCCTGACGCGCCGCTGGACGCGCGCCCTCGACGAGGGCCCGCAGTTCCCCTCGGGCTTGGGCGCGGCCGCCGGCTTCGTGCTGGCCGGCCTCCGTTCGGACGCGATGGCGGTGGTGCGGCCAGGCGACGGCGGCTTGCACGCGACGCTCGAGCTTCACGACGAGTCGAGCCAGCCGCCGATGGTGATCGAGGAGCGGCTCTTCCTCACCAGCCGAGACGGCACCGTGCGCGCGCTCGCGTGGCCCAGCGGCGAGGTCGTCTGGCAGCGCGACGAAGCGGACGTGCTGGGGATGGCGCCGTTCGGGCGCGACCTGGTAGTGGCGGCCGGCAGCGCCTTGGAACGCTGGACCGCAGAGGGCGACACGCTCTGGAGCACACCCATGGACGCGCCGGCCGCCACGGCGCCCACCGTGCACCGTGGCCTGGCGTTCGTGGCGTCGCGGGACGGCTGGCTGCACGCGGTCCGAGCGAACGCCGGCGCGCACGCCTACAAGGTCGAGGTCGGCGTTGTGGCAACCCCGCCTTCGGCCGTGGACGGCATGCTGCTCATCCCCGTTCGCTCGGGCGAAATCCATGCCTTCGACGTAGAGAAGCGCGAGGTGGTGTGGTCCTACGACCTCGAGGGCGAGGTGTGGGCTACGCCGGTGGTGTGGAACCAGGTCGTGTACGCGGTGTCGTGGGGGCAGCGGCTACACGCCTTGTCGCTCAAGACCGGCGACGATATCTGGACTAGGCCCCTGCCGTCGCCGGTGACCGCGACGCCCGTCCTCGCCGCCGGCGCGCTCTACGTCGCCACGGAAGGCGGCGAACTGATCGTCCTCGACGCTCGAAGCGGACGCGTGCTGTTCAACGACAAGGTCGCGAACTCGGCCATCCAGGCCAGTCCGCTCCCGCTCGAGGAGCGCGTCCTGGTAGCGGCCCTCGACGGAACCCTTGTCGCCTACGCCTGAACCGCCGAGCGCCGCGCGGCGGGCCCCTGGCGCCGCTCGTTTACGACGGCGTCTCGATCGCTTGGGTCGGTTCCACCACCGCCGCCGGCGCGTGGCGGGGCGCCACCTTCCAGAACCGCGCGCGTGCCTCCGGCCACGTAGCCAGGATCCGTTCGGCGCGGCGCGAGCCCGTCGCGGTCTGATGCCGCTGCAGCAGCGTGCGCACCACCACCTCGTCCTCAGCGCCCGCACCGCCGGAGAAGCCATCGCTCGGAAAGAGCACCGTATCGGCGCCCGTTGGGCCGAAGCGCTCCGCGGCGGCGCCCGCTGGGCCCGCATCGGCGGCCGCCTGCGCGACGAGCGGTTGGGCGGTCACCATGCCGTCGTTCCAGCGCTCGCGGAAGCGGCCGTCCTCGTCGTAGACGTACGCCACGCCGCCGGACATGCCCGCGCCGAAGTTCCTGCCCGTCGGTCCCAGCACCACCACGGTGCCGCCGGTCATGTACTCGCAGCCGTGGTCGCCGCAGCCCTCGACCACGGCGAGAGCGCCCGAGTTCCGAACGCAGACGCGTTCGCCCACGCTGCCTGCTGCGTAGAACGCGCCACCGGTGGCGCCGTAGAGGACCGTGTTGCCTGCGATCACCTGGTTGCCCGCAGTCGTCGTGGGGCGCAACACCAGTTCGCCGCCCGCCAACCCCTTGCCGACGTAGTCCTGCGCTTCACCGTGTAGCACAAGGCGCATACCGGGCGTGGCGAACGCGCCGAAGCTCTGACCGGCGGCGCCCTCGAAGGTCGCTTCGACCGATGCGTGCAGCAGGCCGTCCTCGCCGAACGCGTGGGCGATGGACCCGGCGAGGCCGCTACCGATGGTGCGTTCTCGGTTGGTGACGCGGTAGCGCAACCGGGTCGGCGCGAGCCCTTCCGCGTTCGCGGACTTCCCGCCGTTCGTGGTCTTCCCACCGTTCGCGGACTTCCTGCCGTTCGCGGTCTTCCCACCGTTCGCAGCGTTACTACCGTTCGCGCCGTCGGCGCCGCTCGGTTCGCGAGAACGCACCTCGGCTTCGGTGCGCAAGGCCGCGGCGGCGTCGCGCATCAGGCGATCGTCGACGCTCTCCTCGGTCCTGGGGCGGTCGTTGCGATCGAAGACCCGCTTGCGCGCGCGCCCTTCGAGCACGGCCGGAGGGGCCAGCACGGCGCTCAGGTCGAGCCGCACCCCCTTCGGCAGCGTACCGTCCGTCGCGGTGGGGCGCGGACGCATCAAGTCGACCCTGCCGATCACCTCGTCGAGGCTCCGGACGCCCATGGAGGACAGGAGCATACGCACTTGCTGCGCCAGGTATAGGAAGAACCGCATCACGTGCTCGGGCTTGCCGGCGTACCGCTTGCGCAACTCGGGGTCTTGCGTGGCGATGCCGACGGGGCACGTGTTCAAGTGGCACTGCCGGATCATGGCGCAGCCCGCCGCCACCAACGCCGCCGTGCCGAACCCGAACTCCTCGGCACCGAGCAAGGCCGCCACCAGCACGTCGCGGCCCGTCTTCAGGCCTCCGTCCGCGCGCAACAGCACGCGCCCGCGCAGGTCGTTCTCGACCAGGGTCCGCTGCACCTCGGCCAGCCCCAACTCCCACGGCACCCCGGCGTGCTTCATGCTCGCCAACGGGCTCGCGCCCGTGCCGCCGTCGTGGCCGGAGACCTGGATGGTGTCGGCGTAGCCCTTCGCCACGCCGGCCGCGATGGTGCCGACGCCGGCCGTAGCGACCAGCTTGACCCCGATGCGGGCGCGCGGGTTCACGCGCTTCAGGTCGTGGATGAGCTGCGCGAGGTCCTCGATCGAGTAGATGTCGTGGTGCGGGGGCGGGCTGATGAGCGTCACGCCGGGCACGGCGTGGCGGATGGCGGCGATCTCGGCGCTGACCTTGAAGCCCGGGATCTGCCCGCCTTCGCCCGGTTTCGATCCCTGCGCCATCTTGATCTCGATCTCCTGCGCGCTGGCCAGGTACGCCGGCGTCACCCCGAAGCGGCCGGAAGCGACCTGCTTGATGGCGCTGTTGGCCACGTCGCCGCGCTGCGGGTGCCAGCCTTCCGCCAGGCTGCGCTCGGGCATGTCGCGTTCGAACGGCGCGAAGCGGACCGGGTCTTCGCCCCCTTCACCCGAGTTGCTCTTCGCCCCCAGCCGGTTCATGGCGATGGCGAGAGTCTCGTGCGTCTCGCGCGAGACCGAGCCGTGGCTCATCGCCTGAGTGGTGAAGCGGCGCACGATCGCCTCGATCGGTTCCACCTCCTCGAGCGGCAGCGGCGTCTCGGCGCGCGGCAACTCCAGCAGGTCGCGCACTGCGGTGGGCGGGCGCTCCTCGACCGCGCGAGTGTACGCCTCGAAGGCCTCGTAGCTCTCGGTGCGCACCGCCTTGTGCAACGACTTGAAGACCTCGGGGTTGAAGGCGTGGTACTCGCCCGCTTTGCGGAAGCGGTAGATCCCGCGGTCGACCAAGGGGCCCGTGGCAGCGACCGCGGCGTCCTCCCCGAACGCGTCCTGGTGCAGGGCCAGCACGTCGTTCGCCAGCGTCGCCAAGGTGGCGCCGTCCAGTCGGTGGGGCGTGCCGGAGAAATAGCGTTCCACCACCTCCTCGGCCAGGCCGACGGCCTCGAACACCTGCGCCCCGCGGTAGCTGGCCAAGGTCGAGATGCCCATCTTGGCCATGATCTTGAGCAACCCCTTCTCGACGGCCGCCACGTAGGCGCGCTCGGCGACCTGGGGGTCGACCGGCTCCCGGTGCTTGCCGCCGCTCGCCACCTCGCGCGCGGTGGCGAGGGCCAGGTACGGGTGCACCAGCGCCGCTCCGTAGCCGATGAGACAGGCGAAATGGTGATCCTCGCGCGGTTCGCCGGTGTCGCACACGATGGCGGCGCGTGTCCGACGACCCACCAGCAGCAGCCGATGGTGCACCGCGCCCACCGCCAGCAGCATCGGGATGGGGGCGGCTGCCTGACCGGCGTCGCGATCGGACAGGATCAGCACCGAGACGCCCGACTCGATCGCGTCCTGCGCCTGGTCGGCGAGCTCTTCTAAGGCCCGCGCCAGCCCGCGCGCACCGGCCGCGACCGGGAAGGCGCACGACAACACGGCGCTTCCGAGCGCCTCTTGCGTCTGCAGCGCTTCCAGCGATGCGGCGTCGATGATCGGGCCCACGAAGCGCGCCACGCGAGCGGCCTCCGCCTCCTCCTCCAACACGCTGGCTCGGGGGCCCAGCACGGTCGCGAGGGACATCACCAGCCGTTCGCGCAGCGGGTCGATGGGTGGGTTCGTGACCTGGGCGAAGCGCTGTTTGAAGTAGCGGTAGATCTGCTGCGGCTGCGCCGACAGCACCGCGAGCGGCGTGTCGTCGCCCATGGAACCGATGGGGATCTCGCCGTGCACCGCCATCGGCTCGAAGACGCGGTCGATCTCTTCGGCCGAGTACCCGAACAGCTTCTGCCACCTGCGCAGGTCGTCGAGTTGGGCGTCCTCCGAAGCCACGTCACGCGCGGGCGTCTCGAGCCGCACCTCGTAGCGCTCCACCCATTCGCCGTACGGACGCCTGCGGGCGTAGCGCGCCTTGATCTCCTCGTCGCGCAACAGGCGCCCCTCGAACGTGTCGACGGCCAGCAGCTTGCCCGGCCCGAGCCGGCCGCGTTCGATCACGGTGGCGGGGTCGAACGGCAACACCCCCGCCTCGGAGCCGACCACGATCAGCTCGTCGTCGGTGAGCCAGTAGCGTTGCGGGCGCAGGCCGTTGCGGTCGAGGCCGGCGACCGCGAAGCGGCCGTCGCTGAGCGCCAGCGCGGAAGGACCGTCCCACGGCTCCATCAACGTGCCGTGATAGTCGTAGAACGCCCGCAGTTCGGGCGACACCGACGGGTCATCGTCGTACGCCTGTGGCACCAGCATCATCAGCGCGTGCGGCAGGTCCCGGCCGGACAGGGTGAGCAACTCCAGGGCGTTGTCGAGCGCCGCCGAGTCCGACCCCTCCGGCTCGACGATGGGCAGCAGGTCGCGCACGTCCTTGCCCCACAGGTGGCTGGAGAGGCGCGGCTCGCGCGCCCGCATGAAGTTGACGTTGCCCTGAAGGGTGTTGATCTCGCCGTTGTGCGCCAAGAACCGGAACGGCTGAGCCAACGACCAACGCGGCATGGTGTTGGTGCTGTAGCGCTGGTGGAACACCGTGATGGCGGTGTCGTAGTCCGGGTCGGCCAGGTCGAGGTAGAAGCGCGGTAGCTGATCGGCCACCATCAGGCCCTTGTACGCCAGCGTGCGGCTCGACAACGACGGCACGTACGCGCGCCCCAGGCCCGCCTCGGCCAGCCGCCGTTGGATCCGTTTGCGGGTCAGGTACAGCGTGCGCTCGAACTCGTCGTCGCTCTGCCACTCCGGCCGGCCCAGCAGCACCTGGCGGATGACGGGACTGCGGAGCCGCGCCTCCTCGCCGAGGGCGGTGTCGTCGAGCGGCGGCCTGCGCCACATGAGGCGCTTGAGCGGGCTGCGCGCCAGCTCGTCGCGGATGAGCGCGTAGACGCGGTCGACGGGCGCGTCGTTCGACACGAAGAAGACGCCGACACCGAGGTCGCGGTCGCGCTCGAGGTGGATGCCACGCGCTTCGAGTTCGCGGCGGAACAACCGGTGCGGGACCTGCGTGAGCACGCCGGCGCCGTCGCCGGTCTTGCCGTCGGCGCTGACCGCGCCGCGATGCGCCAGATTGGTCAGTGCCTGCAGTCCGAACGCCAGCACGTCATGACTGCGCCGCCCCCCGACGTGCGCCACGAAGCCGACCCCACATGCGTCTCGTTCATCGGGCCAGGCCAGGGTGCGAACGTCGGAAAGTCGATCCACGGGGTCCTCCAGGACGGTCGTCGCGCCAGGGGGGGTGTGGCACGGCGGGAGCCATCCGACCGGCACGGGGCCGCAAACGGATGCAACGAAACGAGTGTCGATACAAGACGTCGCGCGCACGCGAGCGGGCGAGCGGGTGCGACACGAACGTGCTGGCAACGATACGTGGGTCGCTGCGCGCTTGTCAACCAGCCGTGATGCCTGGAAATGCGTTCAGGACGACATTCTGGACTTGCGGATCACCGTCGAATGCAAGGCCCGCCGTCCTTCGTCCTTGCGATTGCGAGTCGGAAGGCCCCGACGACTTCCGATACGGAGGTGGGCAAATGCATATACATACGAATCGTCGCGTCGGAGCCGGAGTGGTCGTTCAGGTTCGTGCCACTCCGTGACGTGCGAACTGGCAACTCTCGCACCGACGATCCATCAGCTGACCGCGCCGCACGAACGGTTCGGACCATGATGAGCCCTCCTCGACGGCCTACCCTTCGGTTTGCGTAACCGATCTGCTTCGACCTACGTCACTCCGTGACGCCGCATGCCTGTCAACGCCCGTTCGTCGGTGCCGACGTCCGACGCCGACTTGTCCACCAGCGGCTCCACCCCATCGGTGACCAACTTGTGCTCGTACGCGTCCGTGAGCGCCTGGTACGACGCCTGGATGATGTTGGTGCTGGCGCCCACCGTGCTCCAGCTGCGACGGCCGTCGCTCATCTCGACCTGAACGCGCACCACACTGGCCGTTCCCGTCTCCGGCCCCGACAGGACGCGCACCTTGTAGTCGCGCAGGTGCAGTTCCGCCAGCACCGGGTAGAAGCGCGCCAATCCCTTCACCAGGGCGCGGTCGAGGGCGTTGACAGGGCCATCGCCGATGGCGGCGGTGTGCTCGTCGCTCCCGCCGACCTCGACCCGTACCGTCGCCTCGCACCTCCCCTCTTCCTCGTCCTCGCGCTTGTCGATCATGACGGTGAAGCCGTGCAGCCGGAAGTACGGTCGGTGCTCGCCGCGCACCTTGCGCGTGAGCAGTTGGAAGCTCGCCTCCGCGCCCTCGAACGCGTACCCGCGGTCCTCGAGCTCCTTGATGCGCCGCACCACCGCGCGCGCCTCCGGATCCACCACGGTAACGGTGCCGAACGCCGCGTCGGCGCCGGCGGGGCCCGCATCGCCGCCGCGTTCGGCCCACTCCGCGAACTTCGCCACCACGTTGGCGCGGCCGGAGAGGTCGGACACCAGGATGCGGCGACGGTTGCCGACCGCCTCGGGCGTCACGTGCTCGTACGTCTCGGGACGCTTCGCGACGGCGGACACGTGCACCCCGCCCTTGTGCGCGAAGGCCGCGTCGCCGACGTACGCCGCGCGCACGTTCGGTGTCAGGTTCGCGCGCTCGTCGACGTAGCGCGACAGGTCGCGCAACCCGGACAACTCCTGTGGCTGGGGACGACCGAGCTTCAACTTGAGGTTGGCGACGATGCTGACGAGGTTGGCGTTCCCGCAGCGCTCACCGTAGCCGTTGATGGTGCCTTGGACGTGCGTTGCGCCCGCGGAGATGGCCGCGAGACTGTTCGCCACCGCCAACTCGCCGTCGTTGTGGGCGTGGATCCCGACCGGCACCGGGCAGCTTGCCGCCACCTCGGCCACGCGCTTCGCCACCACGTCGGGCAACGAACCGCCGTTGGTGTCACATAGCACCACGCGATCCGCGCCCCCGTCGATGGCAGCGGCGAGGGTGGCCATGGTGTAGTCGAGGTCCGCCACGGCGCCGTCGAAGAAGTGCTCCGCGTCGTACACCACCGTCTTGCCGTGGCGCTTCAGGTATGCCACGGACGAGCGGATCATGTCGAGGTTCTGCTCCAGCGTGGCGCCCAGCGCGTGCTCGACGTGAAGCGTCCACGACTTGCCGAACACTGCCACCACCGGCGTCTCCGCCGCCAGCAACGCCTGCAGGTTGCCATCGTCTTCGCACGCCACGTCCTTGTGACGGGTGCTGCCGAAGGCGCTCAGGCGCGCGCGCGCGAGCGTCACGTCCTTCATCGCGTCGAAGAAGCGCGCGTCCTTCGGGTTCGACCCGGGCCATCCGCCTTCGATGTAGTCGACGCCGAACGCGTCCAGGCGCTGCGCGATGGCGACCTTGTCGGAGCTGGTCAAGTGCACGTCCTGCCCTTGCGTGCCGTCGCGCAAGGTGGTGTCGTAGACCTCGACGGCGGCGCCGTCTAGGACGTGGTCCACGGTACTCATGCCGGTGGCGTGTCGCCGCCGGCGTAGACGCCCGCCGGGTCGCGTGCCGGCGTGGCGCGCGCCACGCCCGCCACGAGCTTGTTCAGGACGTCGACGTACGCCTTCGCCGAAGCCTCGACCACGTCGGTCGAGAGACCTCGGCCGTGCAGCGAGCGACCTTCGCTCTCGACCCGGATGGTCACCTCTCCGAGCGCGTCCTTCCCCGCCCCCACCGAGCGGATCTCGTAGGCGTCGAGCGCGATCGGCACGCCGGTGATGCGTTCCAGCGCCTTGTACACGGCGTCGACCGGCCCATCGCCGGTGGCGGCTTCCTCGTGCTCGCCGGTGTCCGAGCGCAACCGCACGGTCGCTACCGGCGTGAGGCGGGTGCCGGAGGTGAACTGCACCGCGAGCAACTGGTAAGCCTCCGGCACGCGCGCCGTCTCGACGTCCACCAGCGCGCGGATGTCGTCCTGTGTGACGTGGCGCTTGCGGTCGCAGAGGTCCTTGAACTGCTTGAAGACGGCGTTGACCTTGTCGTCGTCGAGGTTGGCGTAGCCGAGGTCGGCCAGCGTCTTGCGGAACGCGCGCCGGCCGGAGTGCTTGCCCATCACCAGGATGCCGGCGTCGCGTCCGACCGTCTCTGCGCTCATGATCTCGTAGGTCTCGAGCGCCTTGATGACGCCGTCCTGGTGGATGCCGGCCTCGTGGGCGAAGGCGTTGTCGCCCACCACGGCCTTGTTCGGCGGCACCAGCATGCCGGTCATGGCGGAGACCATGCGCGAGCTGCGGTAGAGCTCGCGCGTCTCGATGGAGGTGTCGTGTTGCCAGAAGTCGTGCCGCGTGGTGAGCGCCATCACGATCTCCTCCAGCGACGCGTTGCCTGCCCGCTCGCCGATGCCGTTCACGGTGCACTCGACCTGGGTGGCGCCGGCGTGGACGCCGGCCAAGCTGTTCGCGACGGCGAAGCCGAGGTCGTCGTGACAGTGGACGCTCACAGCGACGTTCTCGATGCCGGGCACCCGTTCGCGCAGCGCCGCGATCAGCGCACCGTACTCCCACGGCATCATGTAGCCGACGGTGTCGGGCACGTTGATGGTGGTGGCGCCGGCTGCGATCGCCTCGCCGAAGATGCGCACCAGGAAGTCGATGTCGGAGCGCCCTGCGTCCTCGGCGCTGAACTCCACCTCGTCGACGAAGCTGCGCGCCAGCCGCACCGCATCGACGGCGCGCTCGACCACCTGGTCGGGCGTGAGCTGCAGCTTCTTCTCCATGTGGATCGGGCTGGTGGCGATGAACGTGTGGATGGCCGGGCGGGCGCCGACCTCGACGGCGCGCGCGGCGCGCTCGACGTCGCCGCGGTTCGCGCGTGCCAGACCGGTCACGATCACCCGCGGCGCTTCTTGCCCCAACGTGCGGGCGATCTCGCGCACGGCCTGGAAGTCGCCGTCGGAGGCGATCGGGAAGCCGGCTTCGATGACGTCGACGCCGAGCCGTGCGAGCTGACGAGCGATCTCGATCTTCTGCGGGGTGTTCAGCGCCACGCCGGGCGATTGCTCGCCGTCGCGCAGCGTGGTGTCGAAGATGCGGATGTGAGCCATGGTGGTTCTCCTGGTTCGTCCTTGCGTCGCCGGTCAGGCGTCGCCGCTCAGGCGTCGTCCCCGGTGATGAACGGCATCATCTTGCGCAGCCGGCGACCGACTTCCGACACCTGCGTCTGCCCGGTGGCTTCGCGCTGGCGCTTGAGGCTGGGCTGGCCGACCTGGTTCTCGAGCAGGAACGAGCGCGCGAACACGCCGGAGCGCACCTCCGACAAGATCGCCCGCATCTCCTTGCGCACCTCGTCGGTGACGATGCGTGGGCCCGTGACGTAGTCACCGTATTCGGCCGTGTTCGAGACCGAGTGGCGCATCTTCTCGAATCCGCCCTCGTAGATGAGGTCGACGATGAGCTTCATCTCGTGGACGCACTCGAAGTACGCGATCTCGGGCTGGTAGCCCGCCTCGACCAGTGTCTCGAACCCGGCCTGCATCAGCGCCGTGACACCGCCGCAGAGCACCGCCTGCTCGCCGAACAGGTCGGTCTCGGTCTCCTCTTGGAACGTCGTCTCGAGCACGCCACCCCGTGTGCCGCCGATCGCCTTGGCGTACGCCAGCGCGCGCTTCGTCGCGGTGCCGGTCTCGTCCTGGTGAACGGCCACGAGGCACGGGACACCGGCACCCTCGACGAACGTGCGCCGCACCAGGTGGCCCGGACCCTTCGGCGCCACCATGAACACGTCGACTCCCCTTGGCGCCTGGATCTGATGGAACTGCACGTTGAACCCGTGCGCGAACGCCAGCGCGTTGCCGTCTTCCAAGTTCGGCGCGATCTGGTCGCGGTACACGCTCGCCTGCGTCTCGTCCGGCAGCAGGATCATGACCACGTCGCCCGCCTCGGCGGCTTCGGCCACCTCCATGACGCGCAGGCCGGCTTTCTCGGCCTCCGCCCAGGACGGCGAGCCGCGCCGTAGCCCGACCACGACGTCGAGTCCCGAGTCCTTCGCGTTCAGTGCGTGGGCGTGGCCCTGCGAGCCGTAGCCGATGACGGCGATGGTGCTGCCGCGAAGATGCTCGAGGTTGGCGTCGCTGTCGTAGTAGATGGTGGCCATCGGGGGTTCTCCTTGGGTCGGGTCTCGCTCGGGTTCGAGCGGCGATGCTGAGGCGGTTGCGGTGCGGTGCCGCTAGTCGGCGGCCTTGGCGCGCCCGTTCGGTAGTCGTTCGGGTTCGGCCTGGGTGCGCGTGAGGGCGATGCGGCCGGTGCGGATCAACTCGATGATCCCGAACGGTCGCATCTGCTCGATGAACGCGTTCATCTTGCCCTCGTCGCCGGTGACTTCGAAGATCAGGGCGCTGCGGGCGACGTCCACGATGCGCGCGCGGAAGTCTTGGGCGATCTGGCGGATCTCGACGCGGTCTTCCGGCGTGCGCACGGCTACCTTCAGCAGCATCAGCTCGCGGTCGACGAAGCGGCTCTCCGAGTGGTCGATGACCTTCACGACGTCGATGAGCTTCTGCAACTGCTTCTGCACCTGCTCGATGGTGGCGTCCTCGCCGGTCACGACGAAGGTGGTGCGGCTCATGCCGGGTTGCTCGGACTGCGCCACCGACAACGATTCGATGTTGAACCCGCGCCGGGCGAACAGCCCGGCGATCCGTACCAGCACCCCTGGGCGGTCCCGCACGGTGACGCTGAGCACGTGCCTATGCACCATCAGGCCGTCACCTCCTCGCGCTCGGCGCCACCTGGCGCACCGTCTTCCGAGGGCGTGCCCTCGCCCGCGGCGCTCTCCGTGTCCACGGGCTCGGCGTCCTGGTCGCCCAGGATCATCTCGTCCACGCCCGCCCCGGCAGGCACCATGGGGAAGACCTTCTCGGCTTCGTAGACGAAGAAGTTGAGTAGCACCGGCTTCTTCTTGGCCAGCGCTTCGGGGATGATGCGCGCCGCGGTCTCGCGGTCGAACACGTTGTGCCCTTCGATGCCGTAGGCCTCTGCTAGCTTGGCGAAGTCGGGGTTCGAGTCGGCAAGGTAGATCTCGCTGTAGCGCTGGGCGTGGAACATCTCCTGCCACTGCCGCACCATGCCGAGCACGCCGTTGTTCAAGATGGCGATCACCACGGGCAACTGGTGCTTGTAGAGCGTGGCGAGCTCCTGGATGTTCATCTGCACGCTGCCGTCGCCGGCGACGCACACCACCGTCTCGTCCGGGCGCGCGAAGGCGGCGCCGATGGCGGCGGGGAGGCCGAAACCCATCGTGCCGAGGCCGCCCGAGGTGATGAAGCTGCGGCGCTTCTGCGTCGGCAGCAGGCGCGCTGCGAACATCTGGTGCTGCCCTACCTCGGTGGCGACGATGCACTCGCCAGCGGTGGCCTCGCGCAGCATGGCGAGCACCTCCTGCGACACCAGCGCCTTGTCGAGCTTGTACTTCTCCGGGTAGGTGGCCTTCCACGAGGCCAGCGTCTCGCGCCATTCGTCGATATCGAGCCGGCCGACCAGTTCGGTCAGCCTTGGCAGGACGTCGCGCAGGTCACCCACCACCGGCACGTGCGCCTTGACCAGCTTGGAGATCTCCGCCGGGTCCACGTCGATGTGCACGACCGTGGCCTCGGGCGCGAAGCGGCTGATCTTGCCCGTGACGCGGTCGTCGAAGCGCAGGCCGGCCCCGAGGATGAGGTCGCAATGGCTGATCGCCTTGTTCGACGTGACGGTACCGTGCATACCCGGCATGCCGAGCGACTGCGCCTCGCCCGCCGGGTAGGCGCCGATGCCCATCAAGGTGGTGATGACGGGGATCCCGGTGCGCTCGGCGAAGGCCACGACCTCGTCGGCGGCGGCCTGGCCACCCCCACCCACCATCAGCACCGGGCGCTTCGCCGCCATCAGCGCCTCGGCAGCGCGCCGGATCTGCCCGGCATGGCCCGCGACGGTCGGCCGGTAGCCGGGCAGGTCGATCTCGGCTTCCAGCGTGCCGTGGAACTCGGCCTGCTGCACGTCCTTCGGCACGTCGACCAGAACGGGTCCCGGCCGACCGGTCGAGGCGATGTGGAACGCCTCGGTCAGCACGCGCGGCAGGTCGGCTACGTCCTTGACGAGGTAGTTGTGCTTGGTGACCGGCCCGGTGATGCCGTACACGTCGGCCTCTTGGAAGGCGTCGGTGCCGATCAGACTGCTCGCGACGTTCCCCGTCACCGCCACCACCGCGGAAGAGTCCATCATCGCCGTGGCCAGACCCGTGACGAGGTTGGTGGCGCCGGGCCCGGAGGTGGCGAATGCCACGCCGACCTTCCCGCTCGCCCGGTAGTAGGCGTCCGCCATGTGCGCGCCCGCCTGCTCGTGCCGCACCAGCACGTGGCGCAACGGCGAGTCGTAGAGCGCGTCGTAGATCGGCATGATCGCGCCCCCAGGGTGGCCGAACACCACCTCGACGCCATGACGCTCGAGCATCTTGAGGACGACTTCCGAACCCTTCATCCGAACCTCCCGCGGATCCCGCGCATGCAACCCAGCAAAAGAAGAACCCCGCCGTGGGTGTGCGGCGGGGTTCCGACCATTCGCTTGCGAAGACGACTAGGCGGCACGACCCCTCGACCTGGGAATTAGGACCAGGCCATCTACGAGGACGCGCAGCACGTTCGTCATTGGGGCGCACTATACGGGGTGTCCCGGAGGGTGTCAAGGAACGCACATGCTTGCCGCGCCCGCGGTGACACATGCGGTTGCAGGGAACGGGGCCAATCCTGCACAATCAAGCACTCGTGCGCCATGGGAGGTCCGCCATCGAAATCCTACGCGTCTCCGGATCATCGCGGCCGAACTCCGTCGCGGGCGCGATCGCAGCGTTGCTCCGCCGCGAAGGCGAGGTCGAGGTCCAGGCCATCGGCCCGCACGCCGTGAACCAAGCGGTGAAGGCGATCGCCATCGCGCGTTCCTACATCGAAGCCGAAGGACTCGGGCTTCACACCGTGCCTTCGTTCGTGAAGCTCGAACTGCACGATGAAGAGCGCACCGCCGTTCGCTTCGCCGTCGCGTCGTTCGCCGTACCCCAAGGGTCCACGGCCGGCGTGGCGCGGCAAGGGTGAGCGCAGGACCACCTCGCAAGCCCCGGCGCGCCTCGTCGAACGTCCGAGGAACAGCCCACCCCAAGACAGATCCGGCCCGGCAGGCTGCTGTAGAGGTCGTGCTCCGCACGCTCGAAGGGGCGTACCTCGCGCCCACGCTCGGAGCCGCCCTGGACGATACCGGCCTCCAGGGCGCGCCGCGCTCGTTCGTCACGGACTTGGCGTACGGCAGCGTGCGGCACCTGGCGTTCCTCGACGCCGCGCTCGCGCCGAGGCTCCAAGACCCGCGCCGGCTGCCACCGCGCGTGCTGGTCGCGCTGCGGTTGGGCGCGTACGAACTGCTGATCCGCGGCACGCCTCGTCACGCCGCCGTGCACGCGTGGGTGGACGTCGTGAAAGCGCATGCGCCCGGGCTTGCGGGCCTGACCAACGCGGTGCTGCGGCGCCTGGAACCGCCGGCTGCCGCGGCCCAGGACGAAGCCGTGCGGTTCGCCCTGCCGGCATGGCTTTGGTCGCGCTTGGTGCGGGCGCTCGGGAACGAAGCCGCCGCGCGGGCGGCCGCCGGCATGTTGGAACCCGAACCGTTGTGGCTGACGGCCTTCACGGCGAACGCCCGGGAGCAGTTGCGGGCCGACGGCTGCGAGGTGGGAGACGGCCCGGTGGCCGCCGCCGGTCCGGGCGAGACGGGCGCGCCGTACGCGACGGACGATACGGACGGCAAGGGTGACGGACGGCCCGACGTGCCGCGCTCGCTGCGGGTCCGTTGTCCCATGCCGCTCGACCGCGTCGCGGCGTACCGCGCTGGTGTGGTCCAGCCACAGAACCCTGCTTCGCTGTTCGCGGCGCTGCTCGTCGGGGTCCGGCCCGGCGACGCCGCGCTCGACTTGGCGGCGGGTCAGGGGATCAAGAGCGCCATCCTGGCGGCCCAGGGGGCGGACGTCACGGCGGTGGAGATCGACCCGCGGCGCAGCCGCGCAGCGGAGGCGAACCTTCGGCGGTTGGGACGAACCGTGCGGCACGTCGTGGCCGACCTGCTCGACCCTCCCCCGCTCGAACCTGCACCTCGCGTGCTGCTCGACGCTCCCTGCAGCGGCAGCGGCACGCTCCGCGGCCACCCCGAGATCAAGCTTCGGCTCGACGAGCAGCAGGTGGTGAGGCTCGCGGCGAACCAGCGCGCCATGCTCGCGCGCGCTGCCGACTTGGTGACGCCAGGGGGGACGTTGGTGTACGCCGTCTGCTCGCTCACGCCGGACGAGGGGCCGGAGGTGGTGGCGGACCTGCTGTCCCGCCGCGACGACATGACGCCGGAGCCGTTCGACGCGCCCGTCGCGAGCGTCGCGGCAGGGGCCGGCCGGTTCCTCTTGCCGGTCGACGGCCTCGACGGCTTCTACCTGGCCCGCTTGCGCCGCCAAGCATGAACATCGCCCGGATCTCGTGGCTCCCCGCGTGACGCAACTTGCGCCCAGGACGCGCCGTCGGTAGGGTGGGCCATGCCCAACGCGGACCCGCAACCTGTCTCGCATCCTGCTCAGAAGCCCGCGCAGCATCCTGCTCCGCGGACTCTCCTGACCCAGGCCCTGTCCGACCGCGTCCACGCCATCACCGGCACCGTGAACTGCGCCATCGTCGATGCCGGAGACGGCCGGGCGGTGCTGGTCGACTCGGGTCAGGACAAGGACTACGGTAAGCGCATCCGACGCGCGCTCGAAGCGCTCGAGTTGCGCCTCGCCGCCATCGTCGCCACCCACTCTCATGCCGATCACTTCGGCGGGAACGCCTACCTCCTCCGCCAGTTCCCCGACGTCGAGGTCCTTGCGCCAGCCATCGAAGCGAACCTCATCCGCGCGCCGTACCTCGAACCCGTCTACTTGTTCCACGGCGCGCGACCCCTGCCCGAGCTGACCGGGAAGTGGCTGCAGGCCGAACCGTCGCCGGTGCACCGCGAGGTGGAGGCGGGCACGCTCGAACTGGCGGGCGCCTCGCTGACGCTGCTCGACACGCGTGGGCACGCCCACCGGCAGCTCTCGGTGCTGGTGGACGGGGTGTTGCTGGCCGCCGACGCGGTGTTCGGAAGCGAGACGCTGGAGCGCTACCCGCTGCCGTTCGCGCAGGACGTCGAAGGGCAGCTCGCCGCGTTCGACGTCGTGGCCGCATCCGGCGCCGACGTCGTGCTGCCGGGCCACGGGGACGCGACGAACGACCTCGCCGGCCTCGCAGAACGCAACCGTGCCGCGGTCCTGTCCGCCGCCGACGCGGTCACGCGAGCGTGTGACGGCGGCGGCACCGAAGACGTACTGGCCGGCGTCGCCGACGCCATGGAGATCGTCATGACCGACCTTCCGCGCTATCACCTCAACCTCTGCACGGTGTCGGCCTACCTGGGCTACCTGCGCTCGCAAGGGCGCGTCGAGGCGCACCTGACCCACGGCCGCCTCCGGTGGGTGCGGGCATGAGGCTCACCAGCGCGGGCGCCGCGCGCACCGTCACCGGTAGCTGCCACCTCCTCGAGGTCGACGGCGCGAAGATCCTGGTCGACTGCGGGTTGTTCCAGGGTGGGGCGGAGTTGCAGGCGCGCAACCGGAGTCCGTTCCCGTTCGACCCATCGGACCTCGACGCCGTGGTGCTCACGCACGGCCACCTCGACCACGTCGGACGCTTGCCGCTGCTCGTGTCCGCCGGGTACCGCGGCCCGATCTACTGCCCGGCGGCCACGAACGAGGTGGCGGCGATCATCCTGCGCGACTCGGCCAAGATCCACGAGGAAGACGCCGAGCGCGAACTGCGCAAGGCGCGCCGCGCGGGCCGCGAGGACGAGGTGGAAGGACCGCTCTACACCCTAGCCGACGCGGAGCGCGCCATCGACCTTCTGCGCAGCGTGCCCATGGACGAGACGTTCACGGTGGCGGGCCACGTGCGCATCACGCCCCGCTCCGCGGGCCACATCCTCGGCAGCGCGTACCTCGTCGTCGACGACGGGCACGCTCGGTGGGTGTTCTCGGGTGACCTCGGCAACCGTGAGAGCGCGTTACAGGCACCGGCGACCCCGCCCGAGGCTTGCGACGTGATGCTGCTCGAGACCACCTACGCCGACCGCAACCACCGGCCGCGCGCGGCTACCGAGGCCGAGTTCGAGGAGGTGCTGCACCGCGCCCTCGCTCGCGGAGGGAACGTGCTCATCCCGACCTTCGCCGTGGAACGAAGCCAGCAGGTGCTGTATCAACTGTTCCGCATGACGCGCAACGGGCGCTTGCCGCACCTTCCCGTCTACCTCGACGCTCCCATGGCGACGCGCATGACGCGTCTGTACCAGTCGTCTGCCAACGAGTTCCGCCCAGAGGTGCGGGAGCTGCTCGAGAACGGCACCGACCCGTTCGAACCGCCTGGGCTCGAGTACACCGTCACACCGGACGCGTCCCGCGAGATCAACGACATCGAAGGCGGCGCCGTGATCGTCGCCGGCTCCGGCATGATGACCGGCGGGCGCATCCTGCACCACCTCAAGCACAACCTGTGGCGGGAGGAAGCCAGCTTGGTGGTGGTCGGATACCAGGCACGCGGCACACTCGGCCGCGCGATCGTAGAGGGGGCGCAGCGGGTGCGCATCCTTGGTGACGAGATCGCCGTCCGCGCTTCGGTGCACACGATCGGTGGCTTCTCTGCTCATGCCGACCACGACGACCTGCTGCGGTTCCTGGAGCCGAGCCGGCCAGAACACGTGCTCCTGGTGCACGGCGAACCCGACGTGATGGACACCTTCGCCGACGACCTTCGTGGTCGTGGGTACCGCGTCGACATGCCCGAACTCGACACGCCGATGACGCTATGAGGTTGGCTCGATGAGCCCGTCGGAAGCGCGGGTGCGAACCCGGGCGCGCATGGCGTCGGGTGCGCTGCA
The DNA here is from genome assembly GCA_046484635.1 of Trueperaceae bacterium. GTDB lineage: Bacteria > Deinococcota > Deinococci > Deinococcales > Trueperaceae > CAZACZ01. Next base: position 9,605 of record JAWOIL010000110.1, on the reverse strand, counting down.
TTCACGTCTGGTGAAGGGGGCCGGCCGGGAACTGGTCAGCCACCTTACGGCAACACCGGCCTGCGGCGGGGTTTACTAGCGTCATGGATTGGGAACTGCCGGTCATCGCCCTCCGCACCCAGGTGGTGCTGCCGCGCACGCTCGAGAACGTGGACGTGGGTCGGCCGAAATCGAAGCGCGCGCTGGAAGAGGCCCAAGCGGGCGACAACCGCGTGATCCTGGTGGTGCAGCGTGACGCGCGCATCGACGACCCCAGTGAGGAAGACGTCTACGACGTCGGCACGTTGGCGATCGTGAAGCAGGTCATCCGCCTGCCGAACGACACGCTGCAGGTGTTGGTCGAGGGCCGCGAGCGCGCGCGCATCGAAGCGTACCTGCCCGGACCCAGCCTGCGGGCGCGGGTCGCCACCATCCCCGAGGTGCCGCCGGCGCCCGGTGAGGTGAAGGTGCAGGCGCTGCTCGAGCAAGTGAAGGTCGCCTTCGGCGACTACGCGCAGCAGAACAAGAACCTGCGCCTCGACTCGTTCCACCTCGAGAACCTGCGTGGCATGAAGGAACCGGGTCCGCTTGCCGACGTGGTCACGAAGTACGCCACCTGGGAGGTGGCCGACAAGCAGGCGTCGCTGGAAGAAGCCGACGCCGCCAAGCGGCTCGAGCTGGTGTACGGCTTCCTCACGCGTGACCTCGAGCGCTTCGACACCGAGAAGCAGATCAGCGCCCGCGTCAAGCAGCAGATGGACGCCAACCAGCGCGAGTACTTCCTGCGCGAGCAGATGAAGGCGATCCAGAAGGAGCTCGGCTCCGACGAAGCCAGCGAGTCCGAAGAGCTGCGTCAGCACGTCGAAGAGAAGAACATGCCCGAGCACGCCAAGGAGCGCGCCCTCAAGGAGATCGACCGCCTCGAGAAGATGGCGGGCGGCTCACCCGAGGCCACGGTGGTGCGCACCTACCTCGACACGCTGCTCGACCTGCCGTGGAGCGAGGCCGACGAGGAACGCCTCGACATCGCCTACAGCGAGCAAGTGCTCGACGAAGACCACTACGCCCTGGAGGAGCCGAAGGAACGCATCATCGAGTTCCTGGCCGTGCGGCAGCTCACGCGGGACGTCGAGAACTCCGACTACAAGGCGCCGATCCTTTGCTTGGTCGGCCCGCCTGGCGTCGGCAAGACGAGCCTCGGCAAGTCGATCGCGCGGAGCCTGAACCGCAAGTTCGTGCGCATGAGCCTCGGCGGCGTGCGCGACGAGGCCGAGATCCGCGGCCACCGCCGCACGTACATCGGCAGCCTGCCCGGGCGCATCGTGCAGGGCATGAAGACGGCCGGCACCGTCAACCCGGTGTTCTTGCTCGACGAGGTCGACAAGATGACGGCCGATTTCCGGGGCGACCCGTCCTCGGCGTTGCTCGAGGTGCTCGACCCGGAGCAGAACAACACCTTCGTCGACCACTACCTCGAGATCCCCTACGACCTCTCCAAGGTCATGTTCATCACCACCGCCAACACGCTCTCCACCGTCCCGCGGCCATTGCTCGACCGCATGGAAGTCATCCAGATCCCCGGCTACACGCTCGACGAGAAGATCGAGATCGCCCGGCGCTACCGCGTCCCGCGGCAGCTGAAGGATCACGGCCTGGAAGGGCACCTCGAGATCACCGACAGCGCCTTGCACCGCATCGTGACCGAGTACACCCGCGAGGCGGGGGTGCGTAACCTCGACCGCCTGATCGCCAAGACGGCCCGCAAGTCCGCCAAGACGTACCTCTCCGAACCGTGGGAGGGCGTGAAGGTCGTCGACGACGGGAAGGCGCGCGAGCTTCTCGGGGTGCCGCCGTTCCGCGACGAGCAGGCCGAGAAGGTGGCGCAGGTGGGGCTGGCGCACGGCCTGGCGTGGACCTCCGTGGGTGGCGTCACGCTCGATATCGAAGCGGTTGCGGTACCGGGCAAGGGCAAGGTCACCCTCACCGGGCAGCTCGGCGACGTCATGAAGGAGAGTGCTCAGGCGGGCATCGCCTACCTGCGCAAGAACCGTGACGCCTACGGCATCGCCGACGGCTTCCACGAGACCACCGACCTCCACGTGCACGTCCTCGAGGGCGCCACGCCCAAGGATGGGCCTTCCGCCGGCATCGCCATCGCCACGGCCGTGGTGAGCGCGCTGACGGGCCACAAGGTTCGCGGCGACGTCGCGATGACCGGCGAGATCACCCTGCGTGGCCGGGTGCTTCCCATCGGCGGCGTCAAGGAGAAACTGCTCGCCGCGCACCAGGCCGGCATCAAGACCGTCATCCTCCCCGCCGCCAACGAGGCGAACCTGGAAGAAGTGCCCGAGGCGATCCTCGCCGACCTCGAGGTCGTGCCGGTGCACGACTTCCACCAGGTGCTCGACGTGATGTTGGTCGGTACGGACGACGCCACCGGCGAGTTCGTGCCACCGCAACCCGAAGAAAGTACGAGCAGGGCGCCAGGCGCTACCGTCTAGCCGCCGGGCCGCCACCCGAGAGGAACACGCGCAGCACGCCAGGCGATTCGGCCTAAGTGCCGCCCTGCCGCAACCACGGCACCAGGGCCAGGACGACGGCGTCGCGGAAGAGTTCCGCGCGGACGATGCGTCCCGCCGTCAGCAACCCGACCGCGCCGGGCCCGTCCTTCAGACGCGTCTCACCGCGGTGCTCGCCGAAGGTCCGGTCGATGGCGTCGCCTAGTTCTGCGCCGTCCCGTAGCTGCTCGGTGAGTTCATCCGGCAACGCGAACGCGGCAGAACGCGCCACGCCGCGCGTTCCTTGCCGGTCGATGGCCGCCACCCAGCTGAACGCCCAGGCGGCTCCCTCCTCGTCGAACGCCACCCCGCCTTCGAGGCCGAACGCCAGGTCGGCCGAGTCCACGCGTTCGAGCGCGGCCCGCGCTCGCTCCTGCGCCCCCTTGCGGGTCTGGGCGTCGCCGATCGGTTGGGCGGGCACGCCCGAGGCGGTGGCAACGCCACGAACCTCTTGGGCGGCCGGGAACAGGTCCGCCAACGAGCCGAGGACCGCCTCTCGGATGGCGCCGACTTTCGCGGGGCTGGTGGAGCCGACCGCTACGGTGCGCACGTCGCGCAGGTTCACGTCCACGCCTTCACGACCGCGCAGCGTATGACCTCCCCCTGACCCATGACGCGGTAGGCGCCCAGCGCCGCCGGCAGCACGACGGTCGCCCCCGGCGCCAACGACACGTCGCCGGCGCCCGTGCGAAGCGCCCCGGCGCCAGCCAGCAGCGTCAGGATCTCCAGGCTCTCGGGCGCCGTGACGCCGGCGGCACCGTCCGGTGCGCCGTCGTCCAGGGACGCCACGTCCATCGTGAACTCCGGAGCCTCGACCAGGCGCCGCCAGCCGCCGGTCATCGTACGCGGCCGAGGCAGATTCGGTAAGGCACCCTCGAGGTGCGCCACAGCAAGCGCCTTGTCGAGGTGCAGCGCGCGCGGGCGCCCGTCGGCGCCGACCCGACCGTGGTCGTACAGGCGGTAGGTGAGGTCGCTCGCTTGCTGGATCTCGAACGCCACCACGCCGGCCAGGATCGCGTGCACGGTGCCTGCTGGGTTCACCACCACGTCGCCGCGCCGCACCTCGATGCGGTGCATTAGCGCGGGCAGCATTCCCTTCCGCACCGCTTCGCGCACCTCGTCCGCCGTGACGTCGCGCCGGAATCCCCACAGCACCGCGGCGCCGGGGGCGGCGTCGAGCACGTACCACGCTTCGCTCTTCCCCAGGTGGCCGCTGGCGCGCTCGTGCGCGAGCGCGTAGGCGTCGTCGGGGTGCACCTGGACGGATAGGTCGGCCGCGGCGTCGAGCAGTTTCGCGAGCAGCGGCATCCGCGCGCCGTAGCGGCCGTGTGCCACGCTCCCTATCAGATGCTCGCCCAGCGCGGCGACTACGTCGCGAAGCGCGCGTCCGGCGTATGGGCCGCCGACCACGCGGTTGTCGTCGCCCGCCAACCAGCACTCACCGACCGGCTCGCCGGTGGGCCCGTGCACGTCGGGGCCGTCACCGTCGGGGCCGTCACCGTTGCGCGCGGGCTGCGCGACCCAGGCCCCGAGGCGGCCTCCGCCCCACACGCGACGTTCGAACCGTGGCGCGAGCAGCAGCGGCGCAACCATGGGGTCGCGGTCCGTCATGCCCGGTGCTCCCGGGCTGCCGCGCACGCGTGCGCGCGCCACCGCGACTCGTGCCGTGACCTCACGCCCGAGTCATGCCCAGCACGTAGGATGGTCCGACGACGATGGTCCACGCCTTGACGAACCTCATCACCGAAGCCGGTTGGCTCGCGCCGCTCTACTACATCCTCGGGTTCCTGCTCACGGCGCTGGTTCCCGTGATCCCCACGCCGCTCATCAGCGCGTTGGGCGGCACGGCGTTCGGCTTCTGGCCCGCGGTCACGTACGGGTTGGTGGGCCTGGGGCTGGGCGCGTTCGTCGCCCTCACGTTGGCGCGGCGCATCGGTCGGCCGCTGTTGATGCTGATGATCCGGCGCGAGGCGTGGGACGAGTGGGAAGAGATCGTCGGCATCCGCTCGCTTCCAGTGTGGGGCGTGGTGTTCTTCCTGCTGAACCTCGACTTCGTGGTGATGCTCTCGGGCCTCACCACCCTGCCCTTGCGCAACTTGTGGGGCACCGCGATGATCGCCCGCCTCCCGTGGCTGCTTTTCACGGCTTGGTTCGGTAGCGCCGTGCTGGCGTCCGAGACGGTCATGTGGTTGGCGTTGCTCGCGTTGATCCCCGGGCTCTACTTCTTCAACCGGCTTCGTCCCCGGATCCGGCACTGGTTGGTGCGCCTCAGCCCGGCTGGTCGCGACGCGCATGCCGGCGCGAACCCCGGTCGAGTCGGCGCTCGCCTTGGCGATCGACTCGGCGACCACGGCGGTTCCCATGGGGCCGCGGACGGCGCCTTCCACGACGCCTCGGCCACCGAGCCCCAAGAGCCGGCCGCCTAGCACCAAGGGCCGGCCGCCGAGCACCAAGGGCCGGCCGCGGAGCCGACGTCTCGATGCCGGGCGCCGCCTCGTCACGACACCTCCGGCAGCTTCTTGCCGGGGTTCATGATGCCGTGAGGGTCGAACACCCCCTTGATGCTGCGCATCAGCGCCAGCGAGGCGCCGTGCTCGCGTTCCATGTACTTGCGCTTGCGGACGCCGATGCCGTGCTCGCCGGTGGACGTGCCGCCTACCGAGAGCGCGTGCTGCACCATGTCGTCGATCACCGACTGGGCTCGACCCACCTCCTCCGCATCGTCGCCCAAGAACAGGGCGAGGTGGAAGTTGCCGTCGCCGACGTGGCCCACGAGGTTCGCCGCGAAGCCGGCCACGCGGCAGTTGGCGAGCGCCCGCTCCACCGCCTCGGGCAGCCGGGAGATGGGCACGGCGACGTCGGTCACGAAGCTTCGTTTGCCCGGGTTGGCGGCACTGGCGGCGAAGAACATGGTGTGGCGCGCCTGCCACAAGCGCTCCCGCTCGGCCGCGTCGGTGCCCGCTTCGAACGCGCCCGCGCCGGAGATCACCGCGATCTCGCGCGCTACCTCGAGATCGGCATCGACCCCGGCGGGGTTGCCGTGGAACTCGAGGAACACCGTCGTCTCCTCCGGGTACGCGGTGCCCGAGTAGGCGTTGACCGCGCGGATGCTTCCCTCGTCGACCAGCTCGCAGCGCGCCACCGGCACACCCGCCTGGATGAGCTGCGTCACGAACCGGGTGGCGTGCGACGCGTCGGGGAACGGCACGCGCGCAGCCGCTGCCGCCTCGGGCAGTCCCACCAGGCGCAGCGTGACCTCGGTGATGACGCCGAGCGTGCCCTCGGCCCCGGTGAACAACGCGCACAGGTCGTAACCGCTCGAGGACTTGCGGGCCCGGTTGCCGACGCGAACGGTCTCCCCCGTCGGCATCACGACCTCGAGCGCCAGCACGTAGTCGCCGGTCGTGCCGTAACGCACGGCGGCGGTGCCCGACGCGTTGGTGCTGACCATGCCGCCGACGGTGGCGTGCGCGCCCGGATCGATCGGGAAGAAGAGGCCGTGTTGGCGCATGCGTTCGTTCACGCGCGGGTAGGTGACGCCCGGCTGAACGATCACCAACAGGTCTTCCGGCCGCGTTTCGAGGATGCGGTCCATGCGGGTGAGGTCGAGGGAGATCCCGCCATGCAGCGGCACCGTGTGCCCTTCGAGGCTGGAGTTCGCGCCCACGGGCGTGACCGGCACCCGTTCCCGGTGGGCGTAGCGCAGCACGGCGGCCACGTCGGCGGTGGTCTCGGGGAACACCACCACGTCGGGCAAGACGGCTTCGTCGTACGATTCGCCGCGGGCGTGTTGCGCGAGCACCGCCGCGGACGTATCGACTTGGCCCGCCCGAAGCAGCCCAGTGAGGTCGTTCACGAGCGTCATGATGGCGTCAGGCGTTTCGCAAGCGCGGGTCGAGCACGTCGCGCACCGCGTCGCCCATCAGGTTGAACCCGACCACCGACAGGAAGATGGCGATCCCAGGGAAGATCGACATCCACGGGGCGCGTAGGAACTGCGCGAAGCCGTCGCGGATCATCAACCCCCACTCCGGCGCGGGAGGCTGCGCTCCCAAGCCCAGGAACCCGAGCGCCGCCACGTCGAGGATGGCCGTGCCGATCGACAGCGTGAGCTGCACGATGAGCGGCGAGAGGCTGTTCGGCAGCACGTGCCGAAGCACGATGCGGGGCGCTCCGGTACCGAGGGCCTTGGCCGCAGCAACGTACTCGGATTCCCGTACGGACAACACGACGGAGCGCACGATGCGCGTGTAGATGGGGATCTGCGTGATGGCGATCGCGATGAGGGCGTTGGTCAGGTTGGGCCCGAGGGTCGCCACGATCGCGATGGCCAGCAGGATGCCGGGGAACGCCAGCAAGATGTCCATCATCCACACGATCACGGTGTCGACCCACCCCCCCACGTAGCCGGCCACCACGCCGAGGAACGTTCCGAGCACGAGCGCGAACGCCACCGCCGCCAAGCCAACGGTCAGGCTGATGCGGCCGCCGTGCCACACGCGGGTGAAGATGTCGCGTCCGAGCTCGTCGGCGCCGAACCAGTGCTCGGCGCTCGGCGGCTCCAAGCGCGCGCGCAAGTCGCGGTCGCGGGCGGGGTCGTAGGGCTTGAGAACGGGCGCGAGCAACGACGCCAGCACGAAGAACGCGACGATGACCAGGCCCGTCACGCCGGTCGGGTGGCGGAAGAAGCGCTGGAACGCGTCGCGTCCGAGCGACGCGCCGGCAGCCCGCGCGTCGGCCGTGAGGGCGTCGGTGGCGCTCATGCCGGCTCCACGAAGATGGTCGGGCGAAGAAGGTCGTTCACCAGGTGCCTCACGCGTACTGGATCCGCGGGTCGATGACGGCGTACGACATGTCGACCAGCAGGTTGACGATGACGAAGATGGTGGCGACGAAGATCACGCCGCCTTGGATGATCGGATAATCGCGGGCGGAGATGCCGTCGTACACCCAACGGCCGATGCCCGGCCAGCTGAACACCGTCTCGGTCAGGATCGCTCCGGACAGGAGCGTCCCGAAGCTGAGGCCGATGACGGTCACGACCGGCAGCAACGCGTTTCGCAACGCGTGCTTCCGCACCACGATGCTCTCCGCCAGGCCTTTCGCGCGGGCGGTGCGAACGTAGTCTTGCCCGAGCACCTCGAGCATCGCCGAGCGCGTCATCCGCACCACGATGGCGAGCGGGATGCTGCCGAGGGCGACAGCGGGCAGCACCAGGTGCTTCAGCGCGTCCCACGCCGCGGCGAAGTCGCCGCGCAGCAGACCGTCGAGGACGTACAGGCCGGTGACGCTCTCGAGCTCGATCTGGCTCGACAGGCGACCGGACGGTGGCAGCCACCCGAGGGTCACGGCGAAGATGTAGATCAAGATGATGGCCAACCAGAACACCGGGAAGGACACGCCGGACAACGCCACGATCATGACCCCGGTGTCCGTCGCCGTGCCTCGACGGAGCGCGGCGATGATCCCGAGCGGAACACCGATCACGATCGCGAACAGCATCGCGACCAGCGTCAGTTCCAACGTGGCGGGGAAACGGTGCCGGAGGCTTTGGGTGATCGGCACAAGCGTGAGGATCGAGCGCCCCATGTCGAAGTGCAGCAAGCCGGACATGTACGAGAAGTACTGGCTGTCGAGCAGATCGCGGACCTCGCCCGATTCGCGGAACGCGGCGCCGTTCAGGAACAGGGGCCGGTCGAGGCCGAGGTCGTTGCGCAGTCGCTCGACCAAGTTGGGCGCCGCGCGTTCGCCGAGCATGGCGGTGGCGGGGTCGCCCGGAATGACCCTGGTGAGGATGAAGATCAAGAGGGTGACGCCGATGAGCACGGGGATCAGGCCCAACACACGCCGGATGAGATATGCGCTCAAGCGGTTCTCCTAGGTCGTGTCGCCACGCAGGGCCAGGTGTCGTGCGACTTGCGCGCCGGTCGACGACCTGGGCCACCGGAGTGGGTGGCGAACGTGTTGCTCAAGATACGGAAGAGCCGGCGAGGCACCCGCGGTGGGGCGCCTCGCCGTGAGTTGCGGTTACTCGGCCTTGGTGACCGCGTGCAAGCTCACCGAGCTGTACCCGAGCGGGCTCATCAGGAAGCCGTCGATGTTCGAGCGCAGCGCGTTGAGGGTGCGGTTGTGCGCGAACGGGATCGAGGCAGCCGCTTCGGCGACGTTGTCGACGACCTGCGCGTAGAGCTCCGCGCGGGCGTCCAGATCGGCGATCTGGCGCGCCTGCTGGAGCAGGTCACGCGTCTCCGGGTCGTCCCAACCGAGGTTCGTCACGGCAGACTGGCCGAAGAACGTCAGCAGGAAGTTGTCCGGGTCGGCGTAGTCGGCGTTCCAGCCCATCATGTACATGGGGAACTTGCCGGCCCGGTAGTCGCCCAAGTACGTCGTCCAGTCTTCCGTCATCAACTCGGCTTCGATGCCGACGTCGGCCAGGTAGGTGGCGATGGTCTCGGCGATCGGCTGCGGCGCCGGGTAGTACGGACGGCTGACGGGCATGTACCAGAACTCGGTCTGGAAGCCGTCGGGGTAGCCGGCTTCTGCCAGCAGTTCGCGGGCGCGCTCCGGGTCGTAGTCGTACGGCCACGGTTCGCCGTGCCCGAACAATACCGGCGACAGGTGGTCAGAAGCGGTGACGCCGAGGCCGGCGTAGAACGATTCGATGATCAAGTCACGGTCGATGGCGTGGGCGACGGCCTGCCGCACGCGCACGTCCTCGAACGGGCTACTGTCCTGGTGCATCGCGATGTAACCGACGTTCATCTCGGCGTCGGCGATGGCGGTCTTGAGGTTCGCGTCGTTCTCCACCGTCGACAGATCGTCGGCGGCGAGCAGCACGGCGATGTCGATGGTACCGGACTGCAGCTCGGCCAGGCGAGCGGTCGGTTCGGTGATGCCGCGGAAGATCACGCGCTCGACCTGAGCGGGACCGTTCCAGTAGTCGTCGTTGCGCTCGAGGACGACACGTTCACCCTCGGTCCACTCGACGAACTTGAACGGTCCGGTGCCGACCGAGCCGACACCCGGGGTGCCGTACGCCACGCCGGCGGCCATGACGGCGGTGGGGCT
>JAWOIL010000210.1:0-3139 GCA_046484635.1 Trueperaceae bacterium | reverse complement strand
GGTGCTGCCGCAGATCGAGGCCGGCAACCTGCGGGTCCTGACCGTGCTGGCGCCCGAGCGGCAGGAGGGCCTGATGGCCGACGTCCCCACCGCCCGCGAGCTTGGCTACGACGTGGTGGGCTCGAACTGGCGCGGCTGGTACATGCCGCCCGACATCAGCGACGAGGCTTACGACTGGTGGGCCGACGCCTTCCGTCAACTGGCGGCGTCGCCGCAGTGGCAGGAACTGCGGCCGCAGCTCGGCCTGGCAAGGTTCGAGCTGTTCGGTGAGGAGATGGAGGCCTTCGCGATGGAGCAGGTCGAGGACATCACCCGGCTCCTGCGTAGCATCGGCGCGCTGCAGTAACCCCTCTGCGTGGGGCGGTCGCGAGCTGCGGCTGCCCCACCGCCCACGCCCCACCTCCCGCGCCGCGGTTCGCCGCCGGCCTTCCCTCGTGAGGCCACCATGTCCGATCGCATCTCCGGCATCGTGCTGTTCGCGTTCACCGTGTGGTACGGCGTGAACGCCTGGGGCATCGAGCGGGGGTTCTTTTCTGACCCGCTCGGTTCGCGTCCGTTCCCGCTGGCAGTGGCGATCCTCATGGCGCCGCTGGCGCTCTATCTCGTCTTCCGCCCGCTCCAAGCTCCGGTGGTGTGGCCCGTGCGCAGCCTGTGGCCCGCCCTGGTGCTCACGCTGGCGGCCTTCTTGCTCTACTCCTTGATGATGGAGCCCTTCGGCTTCATCGTGTCCAACGTCGTCGTGTTCTTCATTCTCTCGCTGGTGTTCCGTGCGACACCTCTCAAGGGCCTCATCGCGGCAGTGGTGGCGACGCTGGCGCTCTACGTCCTGTTCGGTTGGCTGCTCGAGCTCTATCTGCCCACCGGCGAGTTGTTCGAAGGGTGGTTCCGCTGATGGAGGCCTTCGGCCTGCTCCTCGATGGCTTCGGGACGGCGCTGCAGCCCCTGAACTTGCTCGTCGTCTTCCTCGGCGTGCTCATCGGGACCATCATCGGCATGCTGCCCGGCATCGGTCCCATCAACGCCATCGCCATCCTCATCCCCATCTCCTTCGCCCTTGGCCTGCCCCCGACGGCCATGCTGATCCTCTTCAGCGGCATCTACTACGGTTCGCAATACGGCAACTCAATCAGCACCATCCTGCTCAACGTGCCCGGCACCGCCTCCTCGGTGGCCACGGCCCTCGACGGCTACCCGATGGCGCGCTCGGGTCGTGGTGGACCGGCGCTGGCGATCTCCGCGATCGCCAGCTTCATCGGCGGCACGCTGTCGATCTTCGGCCTGGTGCTGTTCGCGCCGCTTCTCGCCCAGTGGGCCATCCGCTTCGGGCCCGCCGAGTATTTCGTGCTGATCGTGTTCACCTTCACCACCATCTCGGCCCTCACCGGCAGCAACTTCTTCAAGGGCCTCATCGCCACCGGCATCGGGCTCGCCATCGCCACGGTCGGCCTGGACCTCACCAACGTCTCGCGGTTCACCTTCGGGCAGTTCCGGCTCTACGACGGTTTCGACTTCGTCGTCGTGACGATCGGCCTGTTCGCCGTCTCCGAGGTGTTCACGCTGGTCGAGCAGACGCGCGCCGGCCAGGCCAGCGTGGGCGCGGTGGGCCGCGTCATGATCACCGCCAAGGAGTTCGTCAGCTCGTTCTTCGTGATGGTCCGTTCCAGCATCCTCGGCTTCCTGGTGGGTGTTCTGCCGGGGGCCGGCGCCACCATCGCCAGCTTCCTCGCCTACACCACCGAACAGCGGTTGGTCGACCGCGAAGGCAACTTCGGCAAGGGCGACATCCGTGGCGTGGCGGCGCCGGAGGCGGCCAACAACGCCTCCGTGTCGGGCGCGATGATTCCGCTGCTCACCCTGGGCGTGCCCGGATCGGGCACCACCGCGGTCATGCTGGGCGCACTCCTGGCGTTGAACCTCGCGCCCGGGCCGCTCTTCATCACCCGCAACGCCGACCTCTTCTGGGGCCTGATCGCCTCGATGTACATCGGCAACGTGATGCTGCTCGTCCTGAACCTGCCGCTCGTTGGTCTGTTCGTGCGCATCCTGCTGATTCCGCGCTGGGTCTTGGTGCCGACCGTGGTGGCGATCGCCTACGTGGCGGTGTACTCGGCGACTTCGTCACCCTTCGACCTCTTCGCCATGACGGCGTTCGGGGTGCTCGGCTTCCTCATGCGCAAGCTCGGGTACCCGCTGGCGCCGGTGGTGCTGGCCGTGGTGCTCGGCCCGATGATGGAGGTCAACCTGCGGCGCGCGCTGTCGCTCAACAATGGCGATTGGGGGGTTCTGGTCGGCTCGCCGATCACCATCGGCCTGTGGATGATGGTGGCGGTGTCGCTGTTCCTGCCACTTCTGCTCCGGCGACGTAAGGCGGTCGTCAAGACCGTGATCGAGGAGTCCGACTCCGAGAAGTGATGCACCCGGCAACCGCGCGCGGGTCGGAAATCCCGCCCCGCGCGCGGTATGGTTCTAACTTGGAGTTCATCTGGCGGCCTCCCGTCGCCGCATGGACGTTCACGGCGGCACGCGGCGGGTGAGATCACGGGCGGGCCGCCCCCCCTGGAGGTTGTATGGAAGCGGCCACTGCTTGGCTCCCCCTGCTGTTCGGTGCTGTCGGTGTGGGGGTGGCCTTCGCTCTATACCGCGTGGTCGTGGCGTACCCCGCGGGTGATGCGAAGGTCACCGACATCGCGGAGCAGATCTACATCGGCGCGATGACGTTCATGCGCCGCGAGTTCACCATCCTCGCGGTGGTCGGCGTCATCCTCTTCTTCCTGCTCGGCTTCGGTCTCGGCTGGAGCTCGGCCCTCGCCTTCGTGGTCGGCGCCGTCGCCTCCGGACTGGCCGGCTTCTTCGGCATGCGCTCGGCCACCAAGGCCAACGTACGCACCGCCACCGCCGCCCACACCGCGGGCGCCGCACAGGCGCTCACGGTGTCGTTCTTCGGCGGCTCGGTCATGGGCCTGCTGGTGGCGTCGCTCGGCCTGCTGGGCCTCGGGTTCCTGTTCCTGATCTTCGGTGCGAACCCCGAGACCGCCGTGATCATCCAGAGCTTCGGGGTGGGCGCGTCGTCCGTGGCGCTGTTCTTCCGCGTCGGCGGCGGCATCTTCACCAAGAGCGCCGACGTCGGCGCCGACCTCGT
>JAWOIL010000128.1:0-6448 GCA_046484635.1 Trueperaceae bacterium | reverse complement strand
CGACATCCAGCGGCCGGTCACCGGCGAGGCGCGCATGAAGCTCTACAAGGGCAGCGTCAGCGTGCTGGGGCGGCGGTCGCCGAACAGCCTCTACCGCCAGGACGTGGTGACGTTCGAAGAGGACAGCGTCTACCACCAAGGCGACGCCGACGGCTTCATCAAGCTGAACGCGTTGCGCCTGCGCATCCGGCGGCAACTGGCCGAACCGACGGCGAGCGAAGGCTGAGCGGCGCAGCGAGCGCCAGAGAGGACCGAAGGGTGCCCGCCACCGCCGTCCTACCCAGCAAACCCGGAGCCGCGTACGCCGCCGTTCGCCTGCGTGGCGCCGGCGTGGCGGACGCCGAACGCCTCGCTGCACTCTATGCGCAGGTTCGCCCAGGGCCGTTGGCCACCGCCGCCGGCGTGCGCTCTTGGCTGGCGGCCGGCTCTGCGCTCTTCGTCGAGGACCCTGACGGCCGCGTGCTGGCCGCCCTGAGCTGGCGCGCCGAACCGTCCGGCGGGGACGCCAGTGCGAACGAGAACGGTTGGGACGAAGGCTGGCGCGTCGAACCGATCGCCACCCTTCCCACTCACCGCGGACGCGGGTTCGGACGGTGGTTGATGACGCACCTCGAGGCCTCGGCCATCCGTGGCAACGTCCCGTTCCTTGCGCTTCGTATCGACGACCCGGAGCTACTGACGTACTACCGTAGGCTCGGCTACCGACAGGTGCAGGAAGGCAGCTTCGAGCTGCGCAAACGCGTCGGCGGCACCTGGCAAACGCAGGAGACCACGCGATGAGCCACGAAGAAGACACGACCAAGAAGAGCGCCGAGCGGATGTGGGGCGGCCGCTTCGCCGAAGCTACCGACGCCCTGGTCCAACGCGTCAACGCCTCCATCGGCGTCGACCAGGCGATGGCGGAGGAAGACCTGCTCGGATCGCTGGCGCACGCCCGCATGCTCACCGAGCGCGGCATCCTCACACCCGACGAAGGCGCTGCCATCGACCGCGGGTTGCAGGAGCTGCTGGCGCAAGTTCGGGCCGGCGAGGTGGCGTGGCGCGAGGAGTTCGAAGACGTCCACATGAACCTCGAGAAGTTGCTGACCGAGCGCATCGGCCCGGTCGGCGGCAAGCTCCACACCGCCCGCAGCCGCAACGACCAGGTCGCCACCGACCTGCGCCTCCACCTGCGCAAGCGCGGCCGGCGCATCGTCGACCTCCTGACTCAGGTGCGCGGCGTGCTGGTGGACCTGGCCGAGCGCCATCTCGACGTCGTCATGCCGGGCTACACGCACCTACAGGTCGCTCAACCGGTACGCCTGGCGCACCACCTGCTTGCCTACCAGGAGATGTTCGCCCGTGACGCCGGCCGGCTCGAGGACGCGCTCGCGCGCGCCGACGTCTCGCCGCTCGGCGCCGGCGCGCTGGCCGGTACCGGCTTCCCCATCGACCGTCACCGCAGCGCGGAGTTGCTGGGCTTCGCAGGCGTCGCCGCGAACTCCCTCGATGCCGTGTCCGACCGCGATTTCGCGCTGGAGACGCTGTCGGCGCTGGCGATCTTGATGATGCACCTCTCGCGCCTCAGCGAGGAGCTCATCCTGTGGTCGAGCCAGGAATTCGGGTTCGTTACCCTGCCAGACGCGTACACCACCGGCAGCTCGATCATGCCGCAGAAGAAGAACCCCGACGTCTGCGAACTCGTTCGCGGCAAGACGGGACGCGTCTACGGCGCGTTGATGGGCCTGCTGACCGTGATGAAGGGACTTCCGTTGGCCTACAACAAGGACATGCAGGAGGACAAGGAAGGGCTCTTCGACGCGCTCGACACGGCAGAAGACTCCCTGCGCCTCTACGCCGGGATGCTCCCACGCATCGAGGTGCACCCGGCCCGCATGCGCGACGCCGCCGGCCGCGCCTACTCCAACGCCACGGACCTGGCGGACTACCTCGCGAAGAAGGGCGTGCCGTTCCGGGACGCGCACCACGTGGTGGGGCGCCTGGTGGCGCGCGCTTTGGCGGCGGGTGTGCCGCTGGAGGGCCTGTCGCTCGACGACATGCGCGCAGAGGATGTCCGCATCGATGCGGACGTGTACCACGCGCTCGACCTCGACACCGTGGTGGACGCGCGATCCAGCTACGGCGGCCCTGCGCGCACGCAAGTGGAGCAGCAGATCGCCGCGGCGCGCGCCGCTCTTGCCCGTACCCTCGACGCTTCCGACACCGCCGCGCATCGCAACGGGGGTGCAGCGTGAAACGACCCGCAGGCGATTCGTCGGCTGCCCACGACACCGGTGCGGCGGCGCTTACGCCGGCAACGACAGCGGCACCGGCAGCGGCACCGGCAACGACAGCGGCACCGGCCCCGATCCTCGGCGCCTCGCTCGACGTGCGCGTGCGCCACGCCCGCGCTGAAGACGTCCCGCTGATCTTCGAGAACATCGGGTACTGGGCGAGCCGTGGCCGCATGCTGGTGCGACCGATGCAGAACATCTTCGAGAACCTGCGCGACTTCATCGTCGCCGAGGTCGACGGCGACGACGGCCCGGTCTTCGCGGGCAACGGGGCGCTTCACGTGCTCTGGGGCGACATCGCCGAAGTTCGTGGCTTGGCGGTGGCGCCGGGCGTGCAAGCCAAAGGTGTCGGCCGCGCCATCGTGAAGGAAGCAGAGGACGAGGCCCGGCGCGTCGGCATCCCGGTCCTGTTCGCCTGGACGTACGAGGTGGCGTTCTTCGAGAAGTGCGGGTTCACCCTCATAGACAAGTCCCGCGACCTCCACCCGCGGGTATGGTCCGAGTGCCTGCGCTGCCCCTTCTACGTCGGCTGCAACGAGAACGGCGTGGTGAAGCGGCTGGAGGGCGTGCCGATGCCACGCAACCTGCCGGAGCCGCCACAGGCGCAGGTGCCACCCGGGATCCGCTGACCTCGTTCTACGGCCACGGTCGCTTGCCAGGTTCACCGACCACCTCCGCAATACGCTCGGCGAACAGGGCCACCGAGTCGCTCGCAGGGGGGCCAACTGAGTCGTCACGCGACCGAACGCGCGTCCGACGTGGGTTCCCAGGGTTCCCAGGCAGTGGACGGCGATCTCGCCGGTAGAATCCGGGGGTGACGCGTTCCAAGGTCTTGCTAGCCCACACCGGCGGAACCATCGGCATGCGACGCGGCGAGCGCGGGTACGCGCCCAGCCCCGGGCACCTGGCCGAGCTCTTGAACGCCATGCCGGAACTCGCCGACGCAGCCATGCCCGAGCTCGAGCTGCTCGAGTTCGACCCGTTGCTCGACTCGGCCGACATGGTGCCGGCCGACTGGGAGCGCATCGCGAGCAGCATCGCCGAGCGCTACCCCCACGTCGACGGAGTGGTGGTGCTGCACGGTACCGACACCATGGCGTTCACCGCCTCGGCGTTGTCGTTCTTGCTCGACGGCCTTGCGAAGCCGGTCGTCGTGACCGGCTCGCAGTTGCCGTTGGTGGAGGTGCGATCGGACGCCCGCGAGAACCTGTTCGCGGCGTTGCAACTGGCTGCGCGCGACGACCTGCACGAGGTCTGCGTCTACTTCAACGGCAAGCTGCTGCGCGGCAACCGCAGCACCAAGGTCTCCGCCAGCGGCTACGACGCCTTCGATTCCCCCAACGAGGCGCCACTCGGTAGCGTCGGCGTGGACGTGACGCTTCGGTCGGGCGCCGCCCGCCCGCCGCAAGCCGGTCCGCTGCGCGTTCATCCGGTCCGCGACGTGACCGTGGCCGCGCTGCGCCTCTTCCCCGGCATCCGCGCCGAGTTGCTGCACAACGTGCTGCAACCGCCCGTGCAGGGAGTGGTGCTCGAGACGTACGGCGCAGGAAACGCGCCCACCCGCGAACCGGCGTTGCTCGAAGCCGTCCACGACGCCACCGCTCGAGGCGTGGTGGTGGTGAACTGCACCCAATGCCTCCACGGCCGCGTGGACATGAGCGGGTACGCCACCGGCGCGGCGTTGCTCGACGCCGGCGTCGTGAGCGGCGCGGACATGACGCCGGAGGCCGCCCTCTCGAAGCTGATCTGGCTGCTCAGCAGCGACCTGCCACGCTCCGAGGTCGCACGGCTCATGCAGCAGGACGTCCGCGGCGAGCTCACGCCCGGACCGTGACGCCGAACGCCACGGCGAACGCCGCAGGCTCGCGACCGCGGGTATGCTCCCGAGGATGAACGCATCCGCGCCGCACCCGCCGCCCGCCTGGGCCGCCGGGCTTCCGCTCGACCACGTGGCGATCGCGACGAACGACCTTGACGCCGGCTCCGCTCCGTTCACGCTGCTGGGCTTGCAGGTGGACGGTGACGACGAGGACGTGCCGACGCAACACGCGCGCGTTCGAATGCTGCGTGCGGGCACCGTCCGCGTCGAGCTGCTAGCGCCGATCGGCGACGACGGACCGGTGGCGCGGTTCCTGGCCAAGCGCGGCCACGGGCTGCACCACCTGGCGTTTCGCGTCGTCGACGTGGGCGCGGAGTTGACACGTCTCCGGGCGGCAGGCGTCGAGGTGATCGACGATGCGCCCCGCCCGGGCCACGGCGGCACCCAGGTGGCGTTCGTCCACCCACGCTCGGCCGCCGGTGTGCTCGTCGAACTCGTCCAGCACGCTCTTCCCGACGAACGTGCATAACGACCGTGCCTGACGTGCCTGACGTGCCTGACGTGCCTGACGACCGCTCCAGGCGCGGGGCGCCTCGTGGGGCGCCCAGGTCCTCCCGGGCGCTTCGCGTGCTCGGGTGGGGGCTCGCCTTGGCCTGGGCTGCCTTCCTCTTCCTGCAATCGTCGTCCGCCGACGCAGGCGGGTTACTGTCGATCTTCCCTGACGTACCGGACAAGGTGGCGCACGCGTTCGCATATGCCGTCTTGGCAGCCTTCCTGACGCTCGGCAGCGGCCGGCCGGGGCTGGCGGTGGCGCTCGCCATCGCGTACGGCGCGAGCGACGAGATCCACCAGGCGTTCGTCCCAGGCCGCACCCCCGAGGTGCTCGACCTGGTTGCGGACGCTGTCGGCGCGGTCTTCGGCTCCGCCGCCGCGGTATGGGGAAGCCGCATGCTGTGGCGCAATCGCGGCTCGGGCGCGCTCGGGCGCGGATAGAATGACGCCGTGACGCACGCTACCGCCGACCGTCCTCCTTTGCGGCTCGCCATCGTCGGCGCAGGTCGCATGGGCGGCGCCGTGCTGCAAGGCGCGTTGGCGGCCGAAGTGCTGACTGCGGACGAGGTCGGCATCTTCCACCCCAACGCCCGTCGGCTGGCGGAACTGTCCGAGCGCTACGGCGTGTCGGGCATCGACGACGACGCCTTGCACCACGCCGAGCGGGTGTTGCTGGCCGTGAAGCCGCAATCCTTCGATGCAGTTGCCCCGTTGGTGGCGCAACGCAACGCGTCGTTCATCTCGTTGATGGCGGGCGTGACCGCCGCCACCATCGCGCGCCGTGTCGGGTCGAAGCGCGTCATCCGCGCCATGCCGAACCTAGGCGCCAGCCTCGGGGTAAGCGCGACGGCCCTCACCTGGCTACCGGAGGCAACGCAGGAAGACGTCGCCATGGCCCGCAACCTGTTCGGTTCCGTGGGTCGGGTGTACGACCTGCGCGAGGCGTTGTTCGACGCGTTCACGGGGCTGGCGGGTTCGGGCCCGGCGTTCGCCGCTGTGGTGGCAGAAGCCCTCGGCGATGGCGGCGTTCGCGTCGGCCTCGACCGCTCCACCGCGCGCGACCTGGCGCGGCAGGTGCTGCTCGCCACCGCCAGGCTCCTGGAGACGAAGCACCCCAGCGAGTTGAAAGACGAGGTCTCCTCTGCCGGCGGCACCGCCATCGCAGGAGTCCGCACGCTCGAACGGCATCGACTGCGCTTCGCCCTCATCGACGCGATCGAGGAAGCGACCCGGCGCGCGGGCGAGCTGAGCCGGGAGGACGGCTGATGGCGCATTCACGACCGCGGGCCCGCGCCCGCTTCGCGTCGGCACTGCTCGCGTTGACGCTCGGCGCCCTCGTGTGGGCGCAGGAAGGGTACTACCCGGCGGAGCCCGGCTTGAGCTGGACCTACTCGTCGGGCGAGACGCAGCAACTCGCCGGACCGCGCGACTTCGGCGGCTTCGACGTGATGGTGCTGACCCATTACTTCGATGGCGTGCCGATCTCCGAGGACTACCTCGTGTACGACGAGTCGGGCGTGGTGAGCCATGGCACGGCCGCCGGTGGTCAGGTGTACCGCTACGACCCGCCGCTGCTCGTCTACCCGGCGGGCCCCTTGGCACAAGGTTCGACCTGGACCAGTTCCACCGACTTGGCCGACTTCCGCCTCACGTTGTCGTCGGAGGTGCTCGGGCTTCGTGGCGTGGCGACGTCGGCGGGCCGATTCAACGCGCTCCTCATCCGCCAGACGACGCTGACCAGCAACGGCGGTCAGACGGTGCTCGACATCTTCTTCGTGCCGGGTGTGGGAATCGTGCGGTTCGC
>JAWOIL010000079.1:0-2885 GCA_046484635.1 Trueperaceae bacterium | reverse complement strand
GCGCGGCCGCCGCCGCGACCTTCTTGCCCGTCGCTATGGACCCCGTGAAGCAGAGCATCCGAACGTCCGGGTGGTGGGTGATCGCGGCGCCGAGGTCGTCACCGCCCGACACCACGTTGAGCACGCCCGGCGGCAGCACCTCCTGCAGGATCTCGCCGAGTGCGAGCGTCGCGAGCGGCGTGTAGGGGGAGGGTTTGAGCACCACCGGGTTGCCCATGAGAAGCGCTGGCGCCGTCTTGAAGGCAGCCAGCAACACCGGGACGTTCCACGGCACGATCGAGCCGACCACCCCGAGCGGTCTGCGGCGCACCTCGATGCGAGCACGTTCGTCATCGCGCAGCACGTCGTGGGGGATCTCCATGCGGGCGAACTCCCGGAACCAGCGCGCCGCGCTCCTAACTTCGCCTTTCGCTTTGGCGAGCGGTTTTCCCTGCTCAAGGGTCAGGGTGCGAGTGAGCAGTTCCGTGTTCGCCTCGATCGCGTCGGCGCACGCTTCGAGCGCCGCTCGGCGTGCGGCCTCGTCGCGGCTCCAGGCGGGGAAGGCGCCCTTCGCGGCGCCCATCGCGGCGTCGAGTTGCGCGGGGGTGCAGTCGGGCGCTTCGGCGAACACGGCTCCGGTGGCGGGATCGATCACGGTGAAGGTCCGCTCGGTCGGTGCGAGCGCCCCGCCGATCGTCATGTGGAACCCCTCGATGGTGGTGGACACAGTGACCTCCATTCGCGCGCGGCGTGACCCCTCGGAGGAAGCGAGCCCATTGCGGCGCACCGCACCATGAACGGTTGGCCGCGCGCGCGTCAACCCGACTTCGCAGCACTCACCCCTCCTCCTCAAGGTCCCCGCCGTCGGGTTCCCGCTCGTGCCGAAACCTCTCCCCAGCGGCCGTGCCCCTCGCGGCAGTACTACCCGCGAGGCACCAACCTCACGATCCACACCCAGGCCGCTCTCGAGATCGTGGAAGAACAGCTCAACCGCCGACCAGGGCAGACCCTCGGCCGACGCTCACCAGCAGAGCCATACGCTGAAGCCGTCGCGATGACCGGTTGGGACCGCCACACACATTGATGCACCATCGTCGTGAGTCGCGACATGTACGACACATCCGTCACGACGTGTGCGTCGCGTCATGGGTGACATGCGAGTCGCGTCATGACGCAGGCGACATGACCACCATCTACATGGCAGCCGCGAGCCTCGACGGCTTCATCGCCACGCGCGACCGCTCGCTCGATTGGCTGCTTCGGTTCGGCGAGCCCGAACCGGACGACTTCGCACGTAGGTTCGAACGCGTCGGCGTCATCGCGATGGGTTCCACGACCTAGCGCGGGATCCTCGACCGGCACATCCTACCGGGCGCCCCCGACCCGCAGCCGTGGCGCCGTGCCGTTGCGCCAGTTGCTCTCGACCTGGGTGGTCCGCGACCTCGACCACGTGGCATAGATCGTGCGCACGTTGGCCAAGGCGCACCGCCACGACGTGGGGCCGTGGAGCGCGTTCTTGTCGCTCCTCCACGACCGCGAGTAGGGGCGACACGGGGCCCCGCTCACGCTTGACCCCCTGCCGCCCGAACCGCACGCGCCGGACTCGGAAACGCCGACCCTCGTGGCTCCGCGCGCGCGCGTCGCGAGTGTTCCGTAGAGCGAAGCGATCACGCCCTCGCCCCACGGGCGTCGATCAACGCCCTTCCACCTCCAGCAGGAGCGTCTCGACCTGCGTCTGCAGCTCGTCGATCACGGCCTGCTGCGCCTTCAGCGCGGCATGCAGCATCGCCACGTAGTCACCCAGCGACACCGCGTCCTCGCTCCCTTCCGCGACCAGCTGCGCCGGCGCATCCTCGACGATGACGCCCATCTTCACCTTGGCGTCCTCGTCCTGGCCCACGAAGCGGTACGTCACGACGTCCGTGTCCAACATCTGCTGCAGCGCTTCTTGGTACTGCTCGGGCGTGAGCTCCTGGACGTCTTGCTTGTACTGCGCCGAGCTGTAGGTGTTCCACGCGTCGGCGATGGGGTCGGTGGGCGAGTTCTGCACCACCTGCAGGATCGTCGTCGGGTTGAAGGCGTTCAGGCCGATCCCCACGCGTCCCTCCTCGGACACGATGAGCGTCGCTTCCGCAGCGTTCGTGCCGGCGCTGGCGCCGATGTACAGCGAGGTGCTGTCCCCGACGATGTCGCGGCGGTGCCCGTTGGGGCCATAGAAGATCCAGCCGGCCCCGTTCCCGGCGGGCGTCCCGGCCACGATCGAGCCGGTCGCGCCGAAGTCGATGTCGAGCAGGCCATCGGGATACCCGGTGTTCAACCCCACGTATCCGTCCTCGTTGACGGTGATGCCGTTCACGGCGCCCGGCGCCGCGTCGGAGTCGCCTACGAGGACGCGCACGCCGATGTCGTCGATGATGACGTCGCGCCGGTGGCCGTTGGCCGAGTAGGCGATGATGCCCGGCCACCCACCTGGCGTGCTGATGGAGATCGAGCCGGTGCCGAGATCGAAGCTCGCCTGCCCGGTCACCGCGAAGGCGACGTCGGTGGCGGCCGGGCCAACCTGGACCTGCCCGTTGGGCTGGATGCGCATCCATTCGGTGTCGTCGACACGGAACGCCAGTGGCGCCGCGTCGGTAGTGCCGACGAAGTTCACGGCCGGGTTCGTGCCGGGGTTACCGACCAGCGCCCAAGAGGAGTTCCCCGGCGCGCCGTCGTCTTGCTCGCACTCGACGCTGCCGTCTTCGTTCACGACGCGGATCGCGAACCCCACCGGGCACCTGCCGGTGACGCGTTCCTGCTTGCCGGTATTGAGGGCATCGAAATTGTCGTTGACTTCCTCGGCGACGATGACGTCACCTGCCTTGAACATGTGCGGCAGGGTGACCGCGGCGACCCACACCCCGAAG
>JAWOIL010000076.1:0-6526 GCA_046484635.1 Trueperaceae bacterium | reverse complement strand
GCCCACAGGTAGTAGTTGGGCACCACCATGGTGCCGGCCGTCAGACGTGCCGGCGCGGGCAGTTCGGGCAGCGTGATCGACGTTGCTTGCGTCGCCCCGATCCACTGCACCGTGCCCGAGAACGGATCGTCCTCGAAGTATGCGTAGTTCAGGTTGGTGCCGGTGATCTGCACGTACCGGAACGTCGGCGTGGCGTCGGTGCCGATCGAGCCGGCCGGTGTGATCGTCTCGCCCAGGCTCGGCAGCTGCAGGTTCACGTTGAGGGCCGGCAGCGTGAGCACGCCGGAGTACGCCCACTGGATCTGGTTGCCGATGAAGGACCCGGAGATCACCAAGCTGCGGTACTCCACGCCCGGTAGTTCGGGCGCGGCGATGTCGTAGTCCGGGTCCACGGTGGTGACGCCCTGGGCCTCGATCAAGGCGCTCGCGCCGCCGACCTTCAGAACCAGGAAGACGACACCGTCGGTAGTCCCGACAGGGAAGTTCACGTTGCCCGCCAAGCTGCGCGTGGTGCCGGTGAGCACGGTGATCTGTGCGGCGACGACGTTCCCGGTGGCGACCGTAACGTTCGCGGTGCCGGTGTTCACGATCGCGCCGCTCACGTTCCGCTCGAAGTAGATCAGCTTGCCGCTGATGACCGACTTGCACAGCGAGGGGTCGAACGGGACGTTGATAGCAACCGCCGAGTTTCCGGGCGGCATGAAGGCCGACCAAGCGTTCGAGTAGATCTCGAGGTGATCGATGCCTTCGGCGATGAAGACGACCTCGCCCGTGTTGCCCGCACCCACGGGGTTCGTCAACGTCACGTTGATCGTGCCCGGTGCGGGGGTGGGGCAGAAGGTCGCTGCGCCGGTGAACGGGTTGATGACGACGATGGGGTCGGACCGTGTCACGCCCGTCCACGTCTGTGGAACTTCGTTCAGGACGGGCGGAATGACGGAGAGCGTGTACGGCGGCGTGACGCCGGCGATGGTGAAGTTCCCGCTGGGGTCGGTCGCCGTCGGGTCGATCTCGGACGACAGCGTGCTCAGTGTCAGGCCAGCTGCGTCGTCGATCTGCACGTTGATGCCGCTGGCGGGGTCGCCGTTGAAGCGCAACACGCTACCGCTCACCGTGATGGTGGCGGGAGCCGCGGGCGGGTCGATGGTGATGGAGGCACTCGCCGTCAAAGTGCCCGCCGTTGCCGTCAGGGTAGCGTTCTCGACGGCGGCGACCGCCGCGGGAGGCGTGTAGTTCGTCGACGGACCGGTGTTGGTGGAAAGCGAGCCGTTGCCGCTCAAGCTCCAGAAGATCGTGTCCGTGGCGTTCTGGAGGGTTGCCGTGAAGGTTTGGGCGGCACCGCCGGCCGTGACGGACACCGCGGCGGGGCTGACCGTCAGGCTCGGGGTGACGGGCGGAGCCGGCTGGGTGCATGCCGTCACCATGGCGACGATAGCGACGAACGCCAGCGCCAGTGCAGAAGCAAGGCGTTTCATCCGATTCCCCTTGAGGCCCCGCGGGGCGCTCGAAGGGCCGGGCCGGACGCGTGGTCGCGGGCGCGGGGCCGTGTTCGAGCGGCCAGCGCGCAGGCTCGGCATGGCGGTCGAAGCGATGCGCTCCTCGGCGCCACCTCCACCTCCTTGCAGGGCTTCGGTTTCCGTCGCCAGGGGTACTTCCAGGATAGCGCCGGATGGCGAATGGCGTGCGTGGTTGCGATGGCGCCGGCGTCCGTGCCACGAACGCCATCGCGGTGGTCTCGATGCGTTCTCCGATCGATGACGTCCCGTTGAGCGCAACCATCGGTCGTAGTCGCGGAGTGCTACCTTGAGTCGTGCGGCACGCACGGCGCCACGATGGACGAGTCCGGCCGACGTGGCCTGGGCCGTCGGTGGCGAAGCGGGGCCGTGGTGAGCGCGCTCCCAAAGCACGGCAGGCGCTTCTGCTCGCTGCGCTGGTTTTGTCGTCGCTCGTCGCTTGCACCTCACCTCCCCAGACGCCTACACCCGACACGACCCCTCCGACCCTCGAGGCCCCGGGTTTCGTGGACGACCAGATCGTCGACACTGCTACGGTCACGGTCGCGGTTCGCGCCAGCGACGACCACGGGTTGGTCGCGGTGACGTACCTGACCGATCGCGCGTCGTCCGGCACGTGTGCGCAGGATGCGGTGGACACGTACGCTTGCGGCCCCATCGATCTCGTCGTCGGCACGAACGCCGTGCTCGTACGCGCGGTCGACGGCGCAGGCAACGCGGCGTCCCTGGTGCTCCGTGTGCAGCGCGCGCCGCCCGAGGAAGAGACGCCACCCGAGGACGTCACGCCGCCCTCGCTGGCGCTCTTCGGTCTCGATGACGGCGCCGTCGTGACGACCGAGTCGGTCGTCGTCACGGCCGTGGCGGCGGACGCGAGCGGCGTGGCCAGCGTCACGTACGCGACCGACCATGGCGCGACGGGCGCTT
The DNA here is from genome assembly GCA_046484635.1 of Trueperaceae bacterium. Classification (GTDB taxonomy): domain Bacteria; phylum Deinococcota; class Deinococci; order Deinococcales; family Trueperaceae; genus CAZACZ01. The sequence goes on along the minus strand of JAWOIL010000076.1, from coordinate 4,088 downwards.
GCGGCCTCGACACGGACAACGCCTACACCTGTGGTCCCGTCCCGATCCCGATCGGCGACACGGTGCTGACGGTGCGTGCGATCGACACGGCGGGCAACGCCGCTTCGGCAACGCGTCTGGTGCGCCGTGAGGCACCTGATGTGACGCCGCCCACGCTCACGATCACCGGGCTGGCGGACGGGGCCGTCGTGACGGAACCTTCGATCCTGCTGACCGCCGCCGCCACCGACGAGGGCGGTGTGGCCTCGGTGACGTACGCCACCGATCACGGCGCGACCGGCGCGTGCGGTCCTCCCTCCGGCAACGACTACCCGTGCGGACCCATCCCCCTGCCGGTAGGCGAGACCGAACTGACCGTCACGGCACGGGACGTCGCCGGCAACGCAGCGTCGGACGTGCGGCACGTGCGGCGTGAGGAGGTCGTGGTCCCCGCCGAATTCGACATCGACCTGATCTTCTTCGACCACATGCTGGTTCCGTCCCAGTTGACTGCCTTCGCGGCTGCCGCCGGCCGTTGGGAGGGCGTCGTGACAGGGGACCTGGTCGACCTGCCGGCGAACTTGCCGCCCAACGGAAGCTGCGGCTACGGAGAGCCCGCGTACGCCGGCACGATCGATGACATCGTCGTCTTCGTGACGACGTTCACCGAGGCGCCTGGCGGCCTGTTGGGCTACGCCGGTCCATGCCTGCTGCGTACTCCGGGAACGGATGGCGGGCTGAGCGCCGTGGGATACATGGCGTTCGACACGCTCGACCTCGCCTCGCTGGAGGCGAGCGGCACCCTACAGGCGACCATCGTCCACGAACTCGGCCATGTGCTCGGTTTCGGAACCCTGTGGGAGGTGGCGCCGTACTTCGACCTCCTCGACTACGCGCCTATCGGCGCGTCGGACTGCCGTTCCGCCACCGGCTACGTCGTTCCCCCGACCTTCACGGGCACGGTGGCAACCGCCGCGTGGCACGCACTCGGCGGCGCAGGTGGGGTGCCGGTCGAGGACGAGGGCGGCCCCGGTACCCGTTGCGGCCACTGGGACGAAGGGACGTTCGGGGCGGAACTCATGACCGGCTGGTTGAACGTGGGCGGCGCGAACCCGCTCAGCGGCGTGACCATCGGCTCGCTCGAAGACCTTGGCTACGCCGTCGACGTCAGTGCGGCCGACCCGTACGTTCTTCCTGGCGTGGGCGCGCTAGCGGAAGGCGACCGCGTGGACTTGGCGGGGCGGGAGATCCTGGTGCGCCCTCGTGGCGCGGTCGACCCGGTGGGCGGTGCTGTCGCGCCGTTCGCGCCGGTCGCGCCGCCGAGTCGCTGACGCGACATCCGCAGGGGACGTGTTCGTCGGCCCGCTACGACGGGCGGGGCCGTGTGAGCGCCGTTCCCAACCTAGCCTGCGGCAGCCTGGGTCCGGGCCAGCGAACGCGCCGCGACGTCGAACGCCTCCCAGGCGGCCCTGGCAAGCTTCCCGCCGACGCTCATCCGGCGCACGCCCAACTCGGCCAACTCCTTAGGCCGCATGGATTCTCCCCAACTCAGCACGTTCACGGGCTTGGGGGCCACCGCCTCGACGATCCGCGCGATGTGTCGGGGGTCGGAGACGCCGGGGGCGTACAGGCAATCGGCGCCGGCTTCGGCGTAGGCGACCAACCGGTTCACCGCCACGTCGATGGCGGCCGGATCCATCAGCAGGATCTCGCACCTGCCGACGAGCACGATGTTCTCGTCCACCTCGTCGAGCGCGGCCCGGGCGGCCCGAATGCGTTCCGCGGCGAGTTCCTCGTCGTAGAGCGCCCCGTCCCGGAAGTCCTCGATCGACAGGCCGGCCACGCCGGTGGCGGCAGCCAGACGCACGTTAGTGGCCACCGCTTCCGAAGCCCGGGCGAAGCCATGCTCGAAGTCGGCGTTGAGCGGCAGGTCGGTGGCGGTTGCGAGCGTGGTGAGGTGGTCGAGCACCTGGTGCAAACCGACCTGTTGGTCGTCCAATCCCAACGACCAAGCGAGACCGGAGCTGGTCGACGCCAGGGCCGGGAAGCCTAGCCGTTCCAAGCGTTTCGCGCTTCCGACGACCCAGGGGTTGGGCAGCAGGAAGAAGCTGTCTTCGTGCATGGCGCGAAAGCGCGCGCGCTTCTCCGCGATGGTGGCGCGCGGTTCCTGCGTCGGGGGAACGTTGTCGGTCGACATGCGCAGATTGTAGCGGTGGCGCACCGGCCTCATCCCGCGACGAGTAGAAGCCGGGCAAGGCCCGCGTCGAGCCGGTCGCCGCGCATCGGTGGCCGCGTCAACCGCGCACGCTTCGCGCCACGTCCCGAGCCACCGCCTCGCCCGACAGGCGCGCGCCTCCCGCGGTCTGGATCAGGCCGCCGGCCAGGGCCTCGCCTGCGAACCAGATGCGATCGGCGACGGGCTCCGAGAGGGTGCGTCGCGCTGCGGCCGCACCGGGGGCCGCGACGGCGTAGGCCCCGCGCACGAACGGTTCGGCCGACCAGTTCGTCATGGTGCCGTGACCGAGGTGGCGGCGGGCGTCACTACCGAAGAGGTCTTCCAAGCGGCCCGTCACGAAATCCACGGCGGCCGCAGGACCGGCCGCTTCGAGTTCCCAGGCGAAGTCGCCACCGACGAAGCCGACCACCAGGTCGAGCTCGAACGGGAAGAACAGCAGGTAGAGGTCGTGGCGGGCATGCCCGACCATCAGCAGGTCTTGGAACGGCTCGATGCCGAAGCGCGTGCCGGTGACGCGCACGGGGATCTTCGTCAGCAAACCCATCGGCAGGTCGAAGACGGCCTTCTCGTGGCGTTCGGGAAGGTTCGGCGTGAAGCGGATGCCGTCGAAAGCGAGGACGCCGGTCGAGGCGGTCACGATGACGGCGCTCGCGTGCACGGCGCCGCGGTCCGTCTCGACCTGCACGCCAGGCCCATCCCAACGGATGCGGCGCACCGGGCACGAAAGCTCCACGTCGACGTCGCGGCCCCAGTGCGCCACCAGCGCCCCGAAGCCCTCTTTCGTGAGGTAGTTCGGCTCGAGGTCTTCGGCGTCGCGGAAGTCGGTCACGGAGATCTCGTCGTCGTCCTTGCCGAAGTCCATCGGGCCGTTGTAGGTCGAGATGGCGTCCTCGAGGCGTGATGCGATGGCCAGCGAGGCCAGGCGATCGTCGGGACCCTCGTGCTGGGCGATCGCTTGCTGCAGCCTCGCCTCGGCCGACACCAAGCCGTCGAACTCCTCTTGGGTCGCCTTGCGCGAGCCGAAGTACAGGTGATCGAGACCCATGTCGTGGTACATCAGCGTCCAGTCGGACGCTTGCGCGTCGGGATAGAAGGGGTTGCGGTCGGCGGCGTGCAGCCAAGCGCAGCCCACGTCGAACGGCACGCCGAACTCCCGCGACGACGTGTACGCGCGACCCCCGACGCGCCCCATCGCTTCCAGCACCATGCAGTCGATCCCTTCGGCCGCCAGGATCTTCGCTGCGCCGAGGCCCGCGGCCCCCGCGCCCACCACCACGACGTCGGTCTCGGTCATCGCGCCTCCTTCGAATGTCGGACGCTGCCAAGCATAGCGGCCCGGCGGCCGCGGCGCGGCTTGGGAACGTCGGGGTCCTCACCGTGGCCATGCGAGCCGCCGGACACGGTCCCGGAGCCGGGTCGCGATGGGGAGGTCGGGCGATGCTGTATCGTCGCCACGAGAATCATCACGTGAAAGGCAGCGCGCACCGGCATGGGCGACGCGGCGGTAGTTGGGGCGGGGCGTCCGCGAGCGGCAGCGCACGACCGAGGGCAAGGAGGTACGCCGTGGCGAAACCCGTCGTGTTGGCGATCGACGACAACCCGGAAGTCCTGAGGGCCGTCACCCGCGACCTGAAGCGGCGCTACGGCGACCGCTTCCGCGTGCTCGACGCGTCCTCCGGCGAAGGGGCCCTCGAGCTCGTCACGTCACTCGAACTTCGGGAGGAGCCCATCGCGTTGTTCCTCGCCGATCAGCGCATGCCTTCGATGAGTGGCACCGCCTTCCTCACGCGCGCTGCCGAGCACTACCCGGAAGCGAAGCGCGTGCTGCTCACCGCCTACGCCGACACCGATGCGGCGATCGAGGCGATCAACG
>JAWOIL010000219.1:0-3211 GCA_046484635.1 Trueperaceae bacterium | reverse complement strand
TGATGCCGAGCGCTTCGAGGGCAGCGGCGAACGCCTCGTTGGTCGGGGCGAACACGGTGAAGGGGCCTTCGCCGGAGAGCGCGCCGGCCAGGTCGGCGGTCACGACGGCCTGCACGAGGATGCTGAAGTCTTCGCTGCTGGTCGCGATGTCGACGACGGTCTCGGGCATGCTGCCGTGGCCGTCGGCGTTGGCGATGCCGAACACGAGGCCGAACGAGAGGGCGAGGGCGAGAAGGGTGCGCTTCATGTTGAGCTCCTTGGAGGACGTCGCGTTGCTGGCGATCGTCCATACCGGCGGGTGGGTGCCCTTCCGGCGATGAGCCAAGGTACGCGTTCAGGGTTTGAAGAACCTGGGTTCAGGTTACGTTTGGCCTTCGTGGGTTCTCATGATCGCCCGGGCCGTCGCCGACCACGCACGCCGGGTGGACGTGGGCGACGCCGTGCCGGTCGCTGGGCGAGGGCGTGGGCGGCGTGCGGAGCGGCCTGGACGAGGCAAGCGGCGGGCACCCCTGCGGCGCCGTCCGGTCATGGCTGCCGGGAAGCGGCAGGCGCGACCCGAGGGGCCTCGTCGGTGGGGCCGCGCGCTGCGCGCTGCCCCCCGCGGACGTCCGCCTCACCGTAGGGTTAGCGTTCCGCGCCGGTTCCCGGTCGCCGTGATGCCGCGTTGACACCCCCCAGAGGACTCGTTATCCTCAATTGTCATCGGAACGTCAGGCGACCTGTGCGATCTCCGTTGGGGACGCACGCGAGGGGGTGTTCGACTGCGGCTCGGCCTGACATCACGCAAGACCTTCCGTCGCCATATCCACGCGCTCGTCTCAGGAACGGAGAACTCTCCATGCGCAACCTACGGCCCCTCCTCTTGTCCCTCGTCGCCCTCCTAGTCTTCGCGACCGCCTTCGCGCAGGACCGCGTGGTCGTGTACAGCACGATCTTCGCCGGCTATCAAGACGACCTGAAGGCGGGCTTCGAGGCCGCCAATCCCGGCATCACCCTCGAGATCATCAACCCCGGCGGCACCGAGGCGATGCTCGCGCGCGCCGTCGCGGAGCGCGACAACCCGCGAGCCGACGTCATCCACTCTGGCGGCTCGACCGAGTACGACTACGCGGTCAGCCAGAACCTGCTGCAGGCCCACGTCAACCCCGACAACGGCGTCTCCGAGTACCTCGAGATCGGCGGGCAGCGCCTGCCGCTGCGGCATCCGGACGGCTACTGGCACGTCTTCACGGTGATGTTCACCGGAATCATGGTGAATACCGATCGCCTCGCGGCGCTGGATCTGCCGATGCCGACGAGCTACGCCGACCTGGCGAACCCGGTGTACAAGGGGCACATCATCTCGCCGAACCCGCTGCGCTCGTCGACCGCCGTGTCGAACGTCCTGGCGATGTACCAGATCTTCGGTGACGACATGTGGACGATGTGGGACCAGATCGACGCCAACATCGACTTCTACGTCGACTCGACGAGCAACACCTACAACTTGGTTGCGCGCGGCGAGGTGCCCCTGGCCCTGGTCGTCAGCCGCCCCGTGTACGAACTGCAGGCCCAGGGTTTCCCCGTCGACTTCATCTTCCCTGAGGACGGCACGCAGGTCGCCGACAACTCGATGGGCATCGTCCTCGGCGCGCCGAATCCGGAACTCGCCGGGAAGGTGATCGATTACATCCTCAGCGTTGAGATGCAGGCCCTCGCCGCCGCCCACGGCTACACCCCGATCCGCTCGGGCGTCGTGCCCGCCGAGTCGCCGATCTCGGTGGAGACCCTCGAGGCCCGGATCAAGCGGCTGATTCTGCCCGACGCCGCGCTGGCCGAGGCGACCCGTGACGAGATGCAGGCGCGCTTCGAGGCGTACCTGCGCAACCGCTGATCGATCGCCGAGCAGGGATCCCGTGGGTAGGGAGCGACGTTTCCCTACCCACGGTTCATGACGCCCATGGGGCGAAGACGCCCACGGGGCGCGGACGGTGAAGATGGCAACGACATCGGCAGGACGGGATAGCGGGCCGGGCGACGTGACGCGACGCAAGCGGTGGGGGCGCATCGACCCCATGAAGGTGCTCTACCTGGTGGCGGCGCTGTACGTCATCGCCTTCCTCCTCTTTCCCCTCGGGAAGGTGTTGGTCGAGACCGTCGGCTACCTCTTCAACGCCGAGCGACCGCTGCCCGAAACGCTGATCCCGTACATGATGCGGATCACCTGGAACAGCATTCGGCTCGCGCTGATCACGACCGTGATCTCCGTGGCCATCGCCCTGCCGCTCGCACTCGCGATCGCCAAGCTGCGACCGCCTTTCCGGGCCGGCTGGACCGTCCTCCTGACCTTGCCCTTCATCACACCACCGTTCATTTCGAGCTTCGCCGTCATCATCCTCTTCGGCCGCAGCGGCGTGCTGACGCGCCTGATGGAGGCGGTCGGCATCCCGACCTTCTCGATCTACGGCCTCAACGGCCTCGTCCTGACGCAGGTGCTGCACCTGGTCCCGTACGCCCTGCTCCTGATCCTGGCGGGCCTCCAGACGGTGCCGAAGCACACGGAGGAGGCGGCGCTCAGCATGGGTGGCACGTTCTTCGGGACCATGCGCAAGATCGTCATCCCCTACATCTACCCGCACATCCTGGCGGGAGCCGTGCTGGTGTTCCTCAGCTCGCTCGGCGACGTCGGTGCGCCGCTGCTGATCGGCGGCAACTACCGTGTGCTGCCGGTCGAGATCTACTCGAACTTCGTCAGTTTCCTGGGTGACGACCGCATTCCCATCATCTTCAGCGCATGGATCATCCTCATCACGGTGTTCATGCTCTTCTTCGTCAAGCGCCTGCTCGACAAGACCGAGGTCAAGCACAAGGCGCGCGCCGAGACGTTCACCTACGACATCCCCTGGCTACGGCGCACGGCCACCGTGGTCCTGTCGCTCGTCACGGTGTTCTTCATGCTTCCCTACGCAGCGATCCTGGTCAGCTCGCTCGGTACGGTGTGGTCCCAGAACCTGCTGCCCAACGCCTTCACCTGGGCGAACTACCAGCGCGCGCTCTCCGACACGCAGCCGATCATGAACAGCCTCTTCCTGGTCGCGGTGATCACGCCGATCTGTCTCTTCCTCGCCGTGATGCTCGGGCACATGCAGCGGTCGATGCCCAAGCTGCGCTGGTTCGACTACTTCACGCTGCTCCCGTTCGTGATTCCCGGTGTCGTTCTCGGGGTCGGCGT
>JAWOIL010000116.1:0-8151 GCA_046484635.1 Trueperaceae bacterium | reverse complement strand
TTCCATGACGGCACGGCGCTGGACAGCGGCGACGTGGCCGCCACGCTCGCCCGAGTCATGGACGAAGCAACGGCGTCGCCGAAGCGCAACGAGTACGGCGCCATCACCGCGGTGGAGACTCCGGACGAGCGCACCGTGGTGCTGCGCCTCGCCCAGCCGACGCCTTCGCTGCTGGCGACGCTGGCCTCGGGCTGGAGCGCCATCCTGCCGTCCGAGAAGCTTGCCGCCGGGCACGACTTCGGCAACGAGCCGGTGGGCACCGGCCCGTTCGCCTTGACGTCGTGGGTGCGTGACAACGCCATCACGCTCAGCCGCAACGACGCCTACTACCAAGGCGCTCCGCACATGGAGCAGGTCGTGATCCGCTTCGTGAACGACAGCGCGGTGCAACTGCAGGGACTGATCACCGGTGAGTTCGACGTCGTCGACACCATCGCCGCCGCCGACCAGCCGCTCGTCGAAGCGGATCCGTCGCTGGCGCTGGTGCGCGAACCCTCGGGGCTGGTGCTGGTTGCCGCGCTGAACACGCGCCGGCCTTACCTCGAAGACCCACGCGTGCGGCGCGCGCTCAACATGGCGGTCGACAAGGAGATCGTCCTCGAGGTGGCCTATGGCGGCGGCACGGCGGTCGGAACCTTCATGGAGGCCGGGAGCCCCTGGTTCCCCGACAGCGTCGAAGCGTTCCCGTACGACCCCGAGACCGCCAGGGCGCTCCTCGCCGACGCCGGCGTGCCCGAGGGCTGGACGCTCGACATGGCGCTTCCGCAGCCGTACGAGGCCCACATCCAAGCCGGCCAGATCGTGCAGGACTTCCTGCAGGACGTCGGCGTGAACGTCGAGATCCGCATCGTCGAGTGGGGCGTGTGGCTGTCCGAGATCTATGGCGGCCCGCGCGACTTCGACCTCACCGTGGTGGGGCACACCGGCAAGCTCGATCCCTCCGGCCGCCTGGGTGGCTACGGCGTCGAGTCGACGAACTACACCGGGTACGCCAACGAAGACGTGGCCGGGTGGATCGCCGCCGCCGCTTCCGAAGCCAACCACACCCGTCGCGCTTCGCTCTACACCCAAGCGCTCACGCGCATGCACGACGACGCGCCCTTCATCTACTTCGGCACGGCGAACCGCACGCACGCTCGCAAGGCGAACCTGCAAGGGTTCTGGATGACGCCGCTCCTCGACTCGTTCGACTTCCGCAGCGCTCGCTTCGAGTGACGCACGCGCGGGGCGGGGGCCAGCTGGCCTCTGCCCCGCCTCCCCAGGGAACGGCCCTTCTTGTCTCGCTACCTGCTGATCCAGTCCGTCAGCTTCGTCCTCACACTGTGGGTCGTGTTGACCCTGGTGTTCCTGGCGGTGCGCGCGCTTCCAGGTGACGCCGCCACGATCATGGGTGGCGTCGACGCGTCCCAAGAAGACGTGGCGGCGATCCGGCAAGGGCTCGGACTGACGCGGCCGCTGGGGCTGCAGTACGTCGACTTCATGGGTGGACTGGCCCAAGGCGACCTCGGCGTGTCCCTGCGCGAACGCAGACCGGTCGCGCGCGTGCTGCTGGACCGCCTGCCCGTGACGCTGGCGCTGGCGGGCATGGCGTTCTTGCTGTCGATCCTCATCGGCGTCGGACTGGGCGTACCCGCCGGCTTACGGCCGGGCGGAACGCTCGACCGCGTCACGCTGGGCTTCACCACCGTGGCGCTGGCGCTGCCCGAGTTCTGGTTCGGCTTCCTCTTGATCTTGTTGTTCGCGGTGCAGCTCGGCTGGTTCCCGGTGCTCGGGCTGCCGCCGCAAGGGCTCACCTGGGCGGCGTCGTGGCACTTGTTGTTGCCCGCCATCACGCTCGCCATCCCGCGCGCCGCGCAGCTCGCGCGTCTGGCGCGGGCGCGGGTGCTCGAGGAGCGCCGCGCCGACTACGTCCGCACTGCCCGCAGCAAGGGCCTCACGCGTGGAGCGGTGGGGCGCCACATCGCGGCCAACGCGCTGCCCGGCGTGCTGCCACTGCTGGCGCTCGAGCTCGGCGGCCTGCTCACCGGAACCATCGTGGTGGAGCAGGTATTCGGACTACCCGGCTTGGGCGCCACCATCCTCGGCGCCATCTCCTCCCGCGACTACCCCGTCGTGCAGGGCGTCACCATCCTCGCCGTGACCATCTACGTCGGCGTGAACTGGCTCGCCGACGTCACCCATCTGTTGGCCGACCCACGCTTGAGGTCATCGTGACGCGCGCCCGTATCGGCATCGTGCTGTTCGTGCTGGTCGCGGCTTCGGCCATCTTCGCCCCGCAACTCGGCCGCTACGACCCGATCGAGCCCGACTACCGCGCTAGATACGCCCCCGTCAGCGCCGAGCACCCGCTCGGAACCGACGGCCTGGGACGCGACGTGCTGGCGCGCGCACTGGCGGGCGGACGCGTCTCGTTGGTGATCGCCCTCTCCGCTACGCTCATCACCATCCTGGTCGGCGGCACGCTCGGCGTCGTGGCGGCCGGCGTGGGCGGCACGCTCGATACCGTGCTCTCGCGCCTCTTCGACGCGCTGCTCGCGTTCCCCGGCTTCTTGCTCATCCTGCTGGTGGTCGCCATACTCGGCGGCGGCTCCGCGCAGACGATGATGGCGATGGGCATCGCGGGTTCACCCATCTACTTCCGCCTCGCGCGCGCCTACACGCGCTCCGAGTTGCGCTCCGAGTACGTCCTCGCGGCTCGAGCACTGGGCGCGGCGCGCGGACGCCAACTCGTGCGCCACGCCCTGCCGAACTTCGCCGGCAGCATCCTGGTGCAGGCGGCCAGCACGGCCGCGACCTTCCTGCTGGTGGAGGCCTCGCTCAGCTACCTCGGCCTCGGCGTCGCGCTGCCGACGCCCAGCTGGGGCAACGTGCTGCAAGACGCCCGCAGTTACCTCACGCGCCAGCCGTGGGCCGCCGTCGGCCCCGGCCTGTTCCTAGCGGCCGCCTCGCTGTCGTTCCAGTTCTTGTCCGACGGTCTACGCGACACGCTCGACCGCCGCAGCACCTGAGCGAAGCAGCAAATCGGCGGAGTAGCACCGGAGCCGAGCCGCCCGCCGGGGATATCATGCTGGTGCGCGCCGTTCTGCTGAGGGCCATGCGGCTCACGGCCGTTCGCGCGCACGGCGAGCCGGCGCCCCTGCCGGCCCCGATCCCCGGCGTTCGCCGCTCAGGAGCGACTCTCATGTGGATGTGGACCCTCGACGACCGACTCGTGAACATGGACCTGGTGGAGAGCTTGGAGTTGCTCGAGGTCTACCCCGACGACGCTGACCAAGCGCAAGTCGAAGCCGGCGCGCTGGAGGCCGAGTACTTCGAACTGGTGGCGGTGCTCGGCTCCGGCCAGGAGACGCTCCTGTTCGATAGTGAGGACGCCGAACAGGCCTATCTGGCCTACGACCTGCTGGCGAGACTACTGGCGCGCGGCAGCACCGTCGACGGCGCGCCCATCACCGAACCGATCTCGATGTTCGACCTGCTCGACAAGGAACGCTCGACGCACAACTGAGGCGCTGGGCGGGATGCGGCGTTTCGCGGCGTACGGCCGGAGCATCGCGCCTCGTCCTCATCGGTCGTCGCCACCGACCAGCTGCAGGGTTCGAGCCTACGCGAGCACGATCGAGTGTCGGGGCGGCGCGTCGGACACGTGCTCCGCTCCGCTCGTATGCTCCGCGTCACCGTCGACGGGACGGAGCACTTCCCCGATCCGAACCGCTCGCGGGAAGCGCCTCCGCACGACGTCCAGCAACGCGTCCGCCGCCTCGGGCGCCACGCTCAGCAGCAACCCGCCGCTCGTCTGCGGGTCCACCAGGGTGAGCCACGTCACCTCGTCGAGGGCCTCCCGCCCCTGCACGTGCGCCTGGACGTAGCGCGTGTTGCTGGTGTGCGCCTTGGTGAGGATGCCGCGCCGCAAGGTGTCGCGCGCGCCCGACAGCAGCGGCACGCTAGCAGTGTCGATGCGCAGGCGCACGCCCGAGCCTTCGGCCAGGTGCTTGGCGTGCCCTAGGATGCCGAAGCCGGTCACGTCGGTGGCGGCATGCACCGCGGCGTGGAGCGCGTCGGGCAGGTCGAGGCGGTTCACCTGACGCATCGACGCGACCGCCTCTGCCATGTCGTCGTAGCCGATCTCACCGTTCTTGAGCGCGCCCGCCAAGGTGCCGGTGCCGACCGCTTTGGTGAGGATCAGCACGTCGCCTGGGCGCGCGCCCTGGTTGGTCCAGAGGCGGTCCGGGTGCGCGAAGCCGGTGACGCTGAAGCCGAGCTTGAGCGTGTCGTCCTCGATCGAGTGCCCGCCCACGAGCGCCGCGCCGGCCTCCTCGATGACCGCGATCGCGCCGCGCATCAACTCGCCGAGCACGGGCAGCGGAAGCGTATCGAGCGGGTAGGCGAGGATCGTCAGGGCCGTACTCGGCGTCGCCCCCATCGCGAACACGTCGGACAGCGCGTTGGCTGCCGCCACCGCGCCGAAGTCGGTGGGGTCGTCGAGGATGGGGGTGAAGAAGTCGAGCGTCTGCACGGCCACCAGGTCGGGGCGAACGCGCCAGACGGCGGCGTCGTCGAGCAGGTCGGTGCCCACCACCAGGTCAGGGTGGTTCGGTCGGGGCAGCGTGCGCAGCAGGTCCGACAGGGTCCCGGCACCGATCTTCGCGGCGCAACCGCCCTTCTTCACCGTCTGGGTCAGGCGCACGGGCCCCTTAGGCACTCCGCCGTTGGCTTCATCGCGCATCTTGTCCGTCACGCCGTCCATCCCCACGCCTCCGTCAGCCATGCTTGCACTTCCTTCTCGTCACCGCGGAAGGCCACGATTCGGCCGTGCTTGGCCAGGGCCTTGCGGTACAGAACGTCGTAGTACTCCTGCAGGAGCGTCGTGATCCAACCTTGGTGGGCCGCCGGGTCGTGCCACGCTTCCGCGTCTTCCGCCAGCGCCGCGATGCGCGCGAGTACCTCGTCGGTCCGCTGTCCCCCCAGGCGCCGACGCAGGCGGCCGGTGTCGGCCAGCAAGCGCGCCGCGGTGCGCGCCCCGCCATGGCACGCGGTGGCGCCTTGCACGTACTCCTGGTACGACAGCGCGGCGCGCGACGCCAGCGACGCTTCGAGGACCACGACCGGCGCCGCGCGCATGGCAGCGAGCAGCGGGTCGGGGAGCGTCCGCCTGCCCACGTAGCGCGATTCGTCCTCGACCACCAACCGCGGTGCGGGACTCAGCACCAACTGCGCGGCGATGGCGTTCTCGAAGGTCTGCTGGCTCGGTTGCGGCTCGTCCACCGCCCCGAACGCGCTGCCCCGATGGCGTGCCTCGCCTTCGAGGTCCACCACCTGCAGGGCGTCACCGGCCGCCAGGGCGCGCAGCAGTCGCGTCTTGCCACTGCCCGTCAAGCCGGTCAGGACCACCATTCGCTTGCGCGTCAACGCCTCAGGCAGCCGGTCCAGCAGGTCGGCGCGCACGGCCTTGTAGCCGCCCTCGACGCGCTCGACGTCGCTGCGGCCGATGAACTCCACCACGAGTTTGCTGCGAAGGCCGCCGCGCCAGCAGGTCACCGCTGTCGGGCCTTGGTCCACCACGGCACGCCACGCCTGCGTTCGCCGCTCCAGGTCGGGCCCGACCAGCTCGTAACCGAGCTGCATAGCGGCTTCCTGACCGGCTTCCTTATAGCGGATCCCCACGCGCCTCCGCTCCTCGTCCGTCATCAGTGGCAAGGCGAGCGCGAACGGCAAGGCGCCACGCGCCACCTCGATCGGTGCGCGGGCGTCGATGAGTTGACGGGCGGGAGTGCCCGCGCCGTCCGGGAACAGCGCGCGGGGCGAAACGAGCATCGCTGCCTACGATACGCCGTGCGCTACGTCGTCACGGCATGGCGGCCCGGGTGGGTCACGAAACGGCGTCGAGCAGCGCGCGGGCCGCTTCGATCTCGTCCTCGGCCACGGTGTGCGCCATGCCCCGATAGATGCGTGTCTCGACGACGCCCCCCATCCCCTTCAACACGCGCTCCGTCTCGTGCACGCGCTCCACCGGGATGTGCGGATCGACGTCGCTGCAGCCGAGGAAGACCGGGGTGCCGTCGAGGTCGCCCGGGTAGTCTCGCGGCGTTCCGTCGGGCCCGATCAGGCCGCCGGACAACACCACCAAGCCGCCGTAGCGCTTCGGGTTGCGCGCGACGTACTCGCTGGCCAGGCAGGCACCTTGCGAGAACCCGAGCAGCACGATGTGCTCGGCGGGCACGCCGTGAGCACCCGCCTTGGCGACGGCGTCGTCGAGCGCGGTCAACGCCGACGACAGCCACGGTTCGTTCGACGCAAGCGGCGCCAAGAACGAGTACGGGTACCAGCTCGCGCGCCGCGCTCGCGGCGCGATGAGGGCGAATCGCTCACGCCCGATGGCGCGAGCGAGGCCGAACATGTCCTCCGCGCTGCCGCCGCGGCCGTGCACCAGGACCAGCGCAGGGCCGGCCTCCGTCAACGAGCGGCCCGCCAGCAGCGGGGCCGCGCCCTCGTGCAGCGTCTCGTGCGACGGCTCGGGCGACGGCTCTTGCCGTGCAACCTGCGGCGCCTCTTTCGGCGCCTCGTGCTGCGCCTCGCCGCTCCCATCGCCTCGCCCGGGGACGTCGTCGGCCGGATCGTGTCCGTTACCCATGGCGCTCCCTTCCTTGCCGCCAGCATCGCACGAAGGGGAAGCGAAAGGCTTACACTCGGCGGCTGGTGCCGCCGACGCCACCGCACACGGTCGGCGTTGCGCAGCCGCGAATTCACGTTCGCGCCGGCGCATGGCCGGTGAGCTGCTGACGACCGTGTTCGACGTGGCGCCCGACGAGGTGAGGTTCACGGCAGATGGGGTGATCGTCGGCCGCTGACGTCGCTTTCGCCGACCAACGGCCCGCTGTACCCCATCGCGCGCGAGATGCCGTTCGCGGTCTCGATCACCATGCGCCCGAGGACGGATACCTGCTGACGCGCGACACGGAATCGCGGGCCTCCGGTGCTGACGCCGGCGATCACGTGGCCGGTGTGATCGTAGATCGGCGCGCCTACCGCGAGCGCCGACTCGTCGAACTCGCCTTCGCTGATCGAGTACCCGCGCGCGCGTGTCGCCGCTAGGTCGGCGCGCAGCGCGTTCACGTCCACCAAGGTCAGGTTGGTGTAGCGCGGCAGGCTGGGTAGGCGCGCAAGGTACTGCTCGCGCTGTGATTCCGGCAGGTACGCCAGGATCGCCTTGGGCACCGCACCGGCGTGCAGCATGCCCGCTTGACCGACGCTCAGCATGAGCCGCACCATCGAAGTGCTCTCGCGGTAGTCGACGCAGATGACCTGGTCCCCGGCGAGCGCGCCCAAATTGACGCTCTCGCCGCTGCGCGCGGCGAGGTCGTCGAGGAACGGCGTGGCCACCGCCACCAGCGACGAACTCCGGCCCCGCACGCTGGCGGCGCCGAGCACGTTCACGACCTTGGTGAGCTCGAAGCGCCCATCACCGCCGACGGTAAGGAAGCCGACCGACTCGAGCGTCTTGAGCGAGCGGTAGAGCTGGTTCTTCTCGAAGTGGGTTGCTTGCACCAGCTCCGCGAGCGAGTAGCGGAACGGCGGCTTGCCGAACACCAGCAGGACTTGCAGTGTGCGTTGCGCGGATTGGATGACGTACTGGTTACTCACCGGCGTCCCCCTGCGCCCATCGGAAGGGCGCCGCATCGGTCAGCGACGCTCGGTCCATGTCGGCGGTGTCCGTATCATACTGCGATATCTCCGCACCATGCGATACGGATTCGTTCTCTCGGTGACCGGCGCGGACCGGCGCGGACCCGCGCGAAAAGGGCCCGCGGTGATCGACACCGGCGATCGGACGCTCGCCGGAGCGGACGTCATCGGTCAGGTCGTCCGTATTCGGGCGCGCCGTCCGGCACCTGCGGCGGACCCTGGCCGAGCGCCAGCGAGATCGCCCGGGCAGTATGCAAACCGAACGCCCCGAGGCGCGGGAGGTCGTTCTCGGTGACGCGGAAGGTCGGCCCACCCGCGCCTCGGGGCGTTCGGTGTGCATGCTGCCCGGGCGATCTCGCTGGCGCTCGGCCAGGGTCCGCCGCAGGTGCCGGACGGCGCACCCGAAGACGGACGACATGACCGATGACGTCCGCTCCGACGAGCGTCCGATCGCCGGTGTCGATCACCGAG
>JAWOIL010000048.1:0-62646 GCA_046484635.1 Trueperaceae bacterium | reverse complement strand
GGGCGCGCCAAGTTGTACAGCAGGCTACGGCTGGGTTGGGCGAGCGCGAACACCACCGTGTTGGCGTCGGGCGCGGTGATGCTCTCGATGGCGGCGTAGTACTCGGGGTGCGTGTGGCCCGACTCGGGGTCGCGCGCGCGCTCGAACTTCGCCACCACGTCGTCGACGGTCAGGGCGGTGCCGTCGTGGAACGTCACGCCTTGGCGCAGCGTGAACGTCCAGGTGAGGCCGTCCTCGGACGCGGTCCAGCTTTCGGCCAATGCCGGCACGATGCTGCCGTCGGCGTCGAAGCGCACCAGGCCCTCGAAGACGTTGTGATACACCACCCGCGGGATCTCCTGCGAGGTGCTGGCCGACGGGTCCCAGCCGGGCGGGTCGGCCGCGATGGCCACCGTGACGGAGCCGCCGTGCTGCGGGGCCGGGTCCTGGGCGAAAGCCGTGCCCACGAGGGCCGCGAAGCCCACGAGGAGCGCCAGGGCGGCCGCGAGCCGCCAAGACGGGAAACGAGTGCGCCTGGGGGATCGATACATCGGGTTCCTCCTCTTCCGCGTTCTCTAGCTTGCCGTGCTCAGATAGGCTACCGCAGCCGCGGCGTACAGACGCGCGGAGGCGACCGTGTCGGACATCCGCACGAACTCGTTCACCTGATGCGGGATGGTGCGGTCACCGGGCCCGATGGTCACGATCGGCAGGTCCTTCCACGCCCACAGGAAGGTGCCGTCGGTGGCGCCGGGCACGCCCCCGTACTTCGGCGCTTCCCCCAGCACGGGCCGGTAGACGGCCTCGACGGCGCGCACCAGCGGGTCGCTGCGCTTCGTCTCGGTCCACGGGCGCGACTCGAAGCACTCGATCTCGAACCGCAGGCGCGGCGTGCCGCCCTCCAGCAACGTGGCGATACGGCGCAGCTCGGTTTCGATGGCGTCGTGGTCTTGCCCGGGCACGGTGCGGACGTCGAGCGCCAGGTACGCCGTGTCGGGCATGACGTTCAGTTGCGCCTCGCCGCGCGCCGGCGCCTGCACCACCGTCGGGGTGATCCACGGCAGCCCCAGGTAGACGTGGTCGCCCAGGCGCTCCTGCTCGCGCCGCTCGAAGTCGCGTAGTGCCATCACGAAAGTGGCCAGGCCGCGCACCGGGTTGACCCCGGCGTACGGCATGGCGCCGTGGCTCATCACGCCGTGCACGTGCACGTGGAAGCGCATGGCGCCCTTCTGGAACAAGCAGATCTCGTTCTCCTCGGGTTCGCACACGATGGCGCCGTCGACGTCGTCGGCCCAGCCCTGGCGGATGAAGTGCTTGATGCCGAGCATCATGCCTTCTTCGTCGGCGACGATGCCAAGTCGGACGCGGCCGGGCAGGTCGGGCGCCGTGCGGCGTACCGCTTCCAGTGCCGCGATGGCGGCGGCCACGCCGGCTTTCATGTCGGCGCTACCGCGGCCGTGCAGCACGTCCCCGTCGATGCGCCCCTCGAACGGCGGCACCGTCCAGGCCGCCGGGTCCCCTTCGGTGACGACGTCGGTGTGCCCCTCGAACATCAGCGTGCGGTGGCGTGCGGGGTCGAACGCCGTGCCGGCCCAGTCACAGATCACGTTGGGCCGGCCGGGCGCGGCCTCTTCCATCAGCGGATCGAGTCCGATGGCGCGAAGCTGCTCGGCGACGTACTCCGCCGCCGCCGCCTCGGTGGTGCCGCGCGCCTCGTCGAACACGCTGCGGGTGCGCACCAGGCCCTGGGCCAGGTCTTGCACCCGTCGAGGGTCGACGGCGGCCGCGGCCTCGGCGGCCAGGCGCGCCACCTCCAGGGGGAGCGACGGCTCCGGCGTCACGCGCGCCTCGTTCCGCCGCCGGCGCGCGTGACGTCCGGGCGCCCGAGCCGGCTCGGTTCGGGCGCGGGCCTCACGGCTGCCTTCACAGCGGCGGCGTGAAGCGGCCGTCGATGGCAGTCCAACCGCCGTCGACGTAGAGCAGCGACCCGGTGACGAAGCTGGCGGCGTCCGACGCCAGGAACACCACGGCGCCCACCAGCTCGCTCGGCTGCGCCCAGCGCTTCAGGGCGCTCTTCTCGGCGTACGCCTGGTACCACTCTGGCTGGTCTTTGATCTGCTGCGTCAGCGGCGTCTCGACCACCCCTGGCGCGACGGCGTTGGCGCGCACGCCCTTGGGGCCCAACTCGGCGGCCATGGCGCGGATCATCTGCAGGGTGCCCGCCTTGGTGGCGGCGTAGACGCCTTGGCCCGGCTCGACGACCTGCGAGCGGATGCTCGAGAAGAAGATCATGCTGCCCTTGTTCGCCTGGGCCATGCGGCGGCCCGCTTCGCGCATGGCGAAGAAGTTCCCCTTCAGGTTCAAGTTCACCACGCGGTCGAACTCGTCGCCGGTGACATCGAGCAGCGGCTTGCGCACGTTGATGGCGGGGGTGCACACCAGCACGTCGATCTTCGGCATGGCGTCGATGACGCCCTTCACCTGCGCCTCGTCGACGATGTTCACGGCGGCGTGGCTGGCGTCGTAGCCGCGGTTGCGCAGGTCGTCTGCCACCGACAACGCGGCGGCCTCGTCGACGTCGGCGCAGGTGACGATGGCGCCGAAGTCGGCCAGCCCTTGGGCAGTGGCGCGCCCGATACCGGAACCGGCGCCGATCACCAAGGCGTGGCGCCCGCTTAAGTCGAACAGGTCTTTGTAGTTCATGCGGTGACCCTTTCCGTGAGTTCCCGGAACATCTTCACGCGCCGCTCGACCACGTCGAGACTGGCGCGCCAGAAGGCGACGTCCTCGATGTCGATGTCGAAGCGCTTCGCCAGGCTGGCAGCATCGTCGAGTCCGGTCGAGGCGAGCAGCTCGTCGTAGCGTTCGACGAACCCCAGCTGGTCTTCCTGGTAGCGGGCGTAGAGCCCCAGGCCGAACAGGAAGCCGAAGGTGTACGGGTAGTTGTAGAACGACAGGTCACTCGAGTAGTAGTGCGGCTTGTGCGCCCACATGAACGGGTTGCGGGCGTCTTCGTCGAGCGCGTCGCCGTAGGTGCGGTCTTGCGCTTCGAGCATGATGGCGTTCAGCTCGTCGACACTCAGTTCCCGCTCGCGCCTGCGCTCGAACACGGTGGCTTCGAACAGGTAGCGCGAGTGGATGTCGAGGATGAGCTGGGTGGCGTGCTGGCACTGCTGCTCCAGCACCGCCAGCTTGGTTACGTCGTCCGCCTGCGCCAGGACGCCTTCCAGCACGATCGTCTCGCAGAAGATGCTGGCCGTCTCGGCGAGCGTCATGGGCGTGGGGGTCTGCAGGAAGGTGCGGCCGAACCGCACCTTGCAGTCGTTGTGGTACGCGTGCCCCAGCTCGTGCGCCATGGTGAAGACGTCGCTCAACGTCCCGCCGAAATTCAGCATCACGCGCGACTCGCCGCGCGTGTGCACCGCCATGCAGAACGCGCCGTTGCGCTTGCCCTTGCGCGGCGGCACGTCGAGCCAGTCTTCCTCGAAGGCACGCTTGGCGAAGCCGGCCAGCCCGGCGGTGTAGGAATCGAAGCGCTCGACGATGAACGACTTCGCGCGATCCCAAGTGAAGCGCCCGGTGGCCACGTGCGGCAGGGGCGCGAAGAGGTCGTACCACGCCAGCCGCTTCTTGCCGAGCTGCCACGCCTTGGCGGTCATGTAGCCGCGCATGGTGGCGAAGTGCTCCTCGCAGGCGTCGTGCATGGCCGCCAGGCTCTTCTTGGTGATGCCGTGCTGGAAGAGGCTCTCCTCGAAGGCGCTGCCCCAGCCGCGGCGCTGCGCCAGCGCCTCCACCTGGCCCTTGATGCCGTTCATGGCGGCGGCGTAGCCGACCTCGTTGCGCTTCAGCAACACCAACTCGGCCTCGTAGGCGCGGCGGCGCACGGCCTCGTCCTCGTGCGCTTGCAGCGTGC
This sequence comes from Trueperaceae bacterium, assembly GCA_046484635.1. GTDB lineage: Bacteria > Deinococcota > Deinococci > Deinococcales > Trueperaceae > CAZACZ01. The sequence goes on along the minus strand of JAWOIL010000048.1, from coordinate 58,754 downwards.
GGAGCTCCGCCAGACCGTACTCGCCCTGGCTGCCGCCCTCCTCGAGGATGGCGGCGCGGATCGTCTCCTTCGACACCAGCTCGGTGTGCAGCCTGCCCCAGGCCGAGCCGCCGGTCTCGTCGAGCGTGGCGGCGACTTCCTCGGCCTCCTCGCTCATCTGGTTGCGTCCTTCGACCTGCTCGCGCGTGAGCAGGTAGCGGTGCGCCGCCACCAGCTCCGACGCCGCCACCAGCGGCGCCAAGTCGAGCTCGGCGAGCCAAGCCGAGAAGCGCGCGTCGAGGGCCTTGATGCGCGTGCCGTACGGCCGCAGGCTCGAAGCCTCGGCCTTCGCCGCATCGTCGAACGCATCGACCGAGACCCGCAGGCTCAGGTACGAGCGCAGGGTGGTGTAGTTCGCGTACGCCACCTCGCGCCGTTCGAGCACGCCTTCCAGGGCGGCTCGTGGGTCGTCGAGAGAACCGCCTTCTTCGGGGGAGCGCACGCCGTGTTCGTCCATGAAGCGCTCTAGGTCGAGCAGGTCCTCGCGCAGGCGGCGCTTGTCCGCGACGAACTCGGGTGCGTCGAGACCGGGGTAGATGCTGGTGAGGTTCCAATGCGGCGGGCCGCCGTTCATGTTCGACCACCTCTCGAGACGCGAAACGAACGCGCAGCGAGGGCCGCGCGACAGGGATGCTCCAGTGTACTCGCGTGAGAGGCGCGCTTTGGCAGCGGCGGTCAGAGGTCCGGCGCGTCTTCGGGCGGCCAGCTTCCGCCCAGCCGCAACCACGCTTCCACCATGTCGGGCGGAACGTGCGCCACGAAGGTGACGGCCTGGTTGTCGCGCGGGTGCGGCAAGGTCAGGCGGTAGGCGTGGAGCGCCTGCCGTGCGATGGCGGCGGAAGGCTTGCCGTACACCAGGTCGCCGAGGATGGGCGCGCCGAGGTGCGCCAGATGCACGCGGATCTGGTGGGTGCGGCCCGAGTGCGGCTTGCACTTCACCAGCGTGTAGCCCGGCGCCCGCCCGAGCACCCGGAAGTGCGTCTTGGCCGCCTTGGGGTTCTCGCCGCCGACCATCATCTGCTGGCGCTTGACGGGATGCCGGCCGATGGGCGCGTCGAGCGTCAGGCCGTCCTCGACCTCGCCGACGGCGATGGCCACGTACTCCTTCTCGGTGAAGCGCTTCTTGAACGACAGCGCCAGGTGACGGTGGGCGGCGTCGTTCTTCGCCACCACCATCACGCCCGAGGTGTCCTTGTCGAGGCGGTGCACGATGCCGGGGCGATAGGCGTCGTCGACCGGGTCCTGCAGCTTCTCTTTCGACAACGGCATGCGCCCCAAGAGCGCGTTCACCACCGTGCCGGTGCGGACCGTTGCGGTGGGGTGCGCCACCAAGTCCGGCGGCTTGTCGATGGCGGCGAGGTCCTGGTCTTCGTAGATGATGCCGACCTCGATGTCCTCGGGTTCCACCGCCATGGGCCGCGGCGGCGGCAGCAGCACCGACACCACCTCCGTGCCCGCCAGTTTCGTGGCGGGCTTGCCGACGGGGCGCCCGTCGAGCGTCACGAAGCCGTCGTTCACCAACTCCTTGGCGTAGGTGCGCGACAGCGTGAGCGCCATGGCGATGGCCACGTCGAGGCGCTCACCGGCCGGGGCGTCGAAGGTGCGGAACTCCACGAGGGGAAGTGTAGCGCCGGAAGCCGCTTCGCGGCGCGTCCCAGGCGGCGATATACTGGCAGATCGTGACCCCCGGAGCACGCCCAGAGCCGTCCTCGTCTGCCATGACCGAGCCCGCCGTCGGCGCCACCGTCGGCGCCACCGTCGGCGCTACCGGCGGCGCCACCGCAGCTCCGACCGCCGCCCCCACCGTCGACTCCACCAGCGGCCCGACCGTGGGTCCGATCGCCCTCGACGCGATGGGCGGTGACCACATGCCGGCCGCCGCCATCGACGGAGCGCTGGCCGCCAAGCAGACGGGCATCGACGTCGTGTTGGTCGGCGACGAGGCCGTGCTCGGCGCGGGCCTGCGCGAGCGCGGCGCCGACCTGCCGGTAGTGCATGCCGGCGACGTCATCTCGATGGACGACCACGCTGCGGACGTGCGCCGCAGGCAGGACGCCAGCGTGGTGGTGGCAACCCGCATGGTGAACGACGGCGCCGCGGCCGCGGTGGTGTCCATGGGGCACTCCGGCGCCACCATGGCGTCGGCGCTGCTGGTCTTGGGGCGGCTGAAGGGGGTCGAGCGGCCCGCCATCCTGGCCGCCATCCCTTCCAAGTCCGGCTTCACCGCGCTGCTCGACGTGGGCGCGAACGCCGACTGCAAACCGTCGTACTTACAGCAGTTCGGCCAGATGGGAAGCGCCTACGTGAGGGCGGTGTGGGGCTTGGCCGAGCCGCGCGTGGCGCTGATGTCGATCGGGGAAGAGCCGCACAAGGGCAACGAGCTCACGCGCGCCGCGCACGAGCTGCTGGCCGCCACCCCGAACGTCCGCTTCGTCGGCAACGTCGAAGGTCGCGACCTGCTGGCGGGCGACGTCGACGTCATCGTCACCGACGGCTTCACCGGCAACGTGATGCTGAAACTGGCGGAAGGCGAAGCGAAGGTGCTGTTCGGCTGGGTGCGCGAGGCGCTGTCGAGCACGCTACGGGCGAAGATCGGCGGGGCGCTGGCGCGGCCGGCGTTGCGCGCGCTGGCGGCCCGCATGGACCCCGCCGAGGTGGGCGCGCAACCGCTCCTGGGCGTGAACGGGTATTCCTTCATCGGCCACGGCAGCTCCGATGCGCGCGCCGTCACGAGCGCGCTGCGCACGGCGCACACGACGTTGCGCGCTCGGGCGCTCGAGCGCATGGCGGAAGCGTTGCGTTGATCGCCGGCGCCGGGGGAGTTCCGGTGACGGCGTCGCGGTCAGGGCGTCGCGGTCAGGGCGTCGCGGTCAGGGCGTCGCGGTCTGGGAGTCGATGTGAAGGCGTCGCGGTCAGGGCGCCGCCGCTCGAGTACCGAGATCAGGGCGCAGCAGCTGGCGGCAGCGCGCGGATCCAGGCGATGACGCCGATGTCCACGCCATCTACGCTCGGCAGCGTCACCTCGGGCAGCATGACCGGGACCGTCCGGAGGGTGTCGCCGCTGTCTCCGCCGGTAAGCAGGTCGATGATGACGATGCGCTCCTCGGCGACGGCGTAGGCGAAGCGCGTGCCCGGGTCGATGGTGGCCCCCGCCGCCCCGTAGGAGACGGGATCCGGCGGTTCGTCCTCGCGGTCTTGGTGCACCGACATGCCGTCGTCGGCGACGACCACCACCTGCGTGACCACGCCGCTCGGGTCGGTGGCGAGGCGGTCGGCGCTGCCACGCGTGTCCGCGCGCACCTCCTCGGCCGCGGCGTCGCTCAGGTCGAGGCTGCGCAGCTCGTTGCCGGTGAGGGCGAACAGAAGCGAGCCGGAGCCGGCCACGTCGGTGATGAGATCGGTGCCGAACGCCAGCGTCTCGACCCGGGAAGAGGCGCCGTCGAAGGCGTCGTGGTAGACGTGCGCGCTGCCGATGCCGGCCACCAGGAAGAACACGCGTTCGTTCGACGGGCTCTGGTTGGCGTACGGCGGCAGCGGCAGCACGTCGTTGGTGCCCTCGAGGGTCATCGCATCCCCGGTGGCGGTGTCGACCAGCCACAGCTCGGGGTGGTCGGGAAGGCCGCACGCTTCCGGTTCGTCCAGGATCACCGCATGCGCGCCGTCACGGCTCACCTGCAGCGCCCTCGGGCAGGTGGCGGGCGAAGAGTCGGATACGCCGTCCAGCACGCCGGTGCCGCCCGGCTCGGTGAGCGTCACGAGCGCCGTGGCGTCTTCCGCGAACGCGCCGGGCGCGGCGGGGTCGACGTCGGCCACCGCGAAGCGTTGCAGATACGCCGTCACGACCGGCGTGGGGCCGGTGGTATCGACCTCGCGCGTGAGCACCCAGGCCGCGTCGCGCGCGCCGTCGCGTTCCTCGAAGTCGATCGCCACCGCAGGCGCCAGCAGCGCGCGTCGGCTGCCGGGCACGAACCGCAAGCGTGGGTCCCCGACGGGCGCGGTGGCGGTGACGTCTTCCACCAGCAAGAGCTGCGGCGACGCCGGCACCGCCGTGCGGTCCTCCACCCCCACCACCAGCAGCGTGGGCGGCACCGGTTCCTTCGTGCCGGTGCACGCCGCCAGCGCCGCCGCCACCAGCAGCGCCCCCATCCCGAGCCGCTTGCCGAGCCGCTTGCCGAGCCGCTTACCGAGCCTCTTCTCGAGACGCTTCTCGGGCCCATGGCCGAGCCGCTTCCCGGGCCCATTCCCGACGCGCGCGTTCACGGTTCCCTCCCGGGGATCACCCAGCCGCTGTCGAACACCTGGCGCAAGCCCTGATCCGCGCCCGGCGTGGTGAGCGCGATGGCCACCTGGCCGGTGGCCGAGTTCCACGAGCCGTGCAGCGCCCAGCAACAGCGGTTCCACACCACCACGAAGGTCGGCTGGAACTCGAACGGCGGCTGCGACGGATCCGTTCCGGTCAGGTCCCACACGTCGGTCACCACCGCTCCTAGGTAGAGGTCGTCGCGGGGGCGCACCACCAGCGCCACCTCGCTCAGGCTCAAGCGGCCGTTCCGCACCGCCTGGGCCGCCAGGTCGTAGGTGGCAGCGTAGCCGAGCGTGCCCTGCAGACCCACGCGCTCGGCGACGTCGACGCCGAAGGTGAAGTTGGCGCGGCGCAGGTAGGTGGTGGGTTGGCGGGCGTCCTTCCAGGGCACCTCGACGAAGCCGTCCACGCTGAAGCGGGCCGGGCCGACGGTGCGGTCCTCGAGCAGCACGCGGCCGGTGAGGGTGGAGTTGCGGTAGTCGTAGGCGGCGCCGCCCGTCGCCAGCGCCGGGTCGACGGTGGTGGAGAAGCGCACCTGCCAGGACGCCTCGCCCTCCTCCGGCGCCTGCTCCAGCGTGAAGGTGAGCGGCCGCGCATACGGATCGGGGACGGGGAACCCCAAAGCCGCCGTGGGCAGCCACGCCAGACCGTCCGCCTCGGCGTACGCCAGGCCGGGGTAGGTGAGGCGGATCTTGCTCTGCTGAATGCGCCCCGTCGGCAGCGAGAGGCGCTCGGACAGGCGCACGCGCAACGGCCCCAACGGAGCGCCCGCCTCCAGCGCGAACGCGCTGGTGCGGCCCAGGTCGAGGTCGCGCGCGTACGTGACCGACAGCCCGGCCGTGTCGTCGTTCGCCACCAGCCGTCCGAGCGTGAGACGCACCTCGAGGTCGTCGAAGTGGTCCGCCGGTTCGCCCGCCGGCGGAGTGGGCGGCGCGTAGCGGTACGCGGTGGACGCGCTCAACTCGAGCCAGTCGCGCACCCGCAGCGACGCGTCGACCGACGTCTGGGTGGCGTCCTCGACCTCCTGCGTGATGCGGTCGGGCAGGAGCGCCAGGTCCTCGACGTGTTCGACCTCGAGTTCCGCCGTCACGTTCCCGCTCGAGCGCAGCGTCAGGGTGGCGTCGAGCGTGCCGGGGTCGGGAGTCTTCAGGTCGTAGCGGTTACGAAGCGTGAGCGTCACCCAGTCGACGTTGCCGAGCAGCGTCAAGGTGCTGGTGAGCGGCGACCAGCCCACCTGGTCGGGGTTGCGGTCGTCGAGGAAGACGTAGCCGCCTTCCTGCTGGAAGCGGATCCACGGCGCGGGCGCCAGCAGCAGAGCGGCGCGCAGGTCGGTGCGGTTGCGGTACGGGATGACGTCGAAGCGGAACGGCGTCTCGCCTTCGCGCACGTCGCGCGTGAACGTCAGCGACAACGAGTGGTCGGAGCCGAACCGCTGCTCGGCGCTCAGGCGCGACAGCCACTCGACCTGGCGCTCGGCGGTGCCGTAGTAGTGGCCGGTGAACGCGGTGCTGCCCTGCAGGCTGGCGCCCGCCCAGGGCGACACCGGCTCGAGCCGGACGGTGTGCCCCTCGCGCACCCGGCCCGAGGTGACGACCGGGGTGAGCGCCGCGGAGCGGTTGAGCGCGTTGCTGCGGTCTTCGAACACGCCCAGGTCGAGCAACAGCCGCTCGATGCGCAGCGCGCCGAGCGACAGTTCGGTCACCGATTCCGGTTCGAGTTCGAGACGCGCCACCGTCATGCGCGGCACGCCGCGCGTCGCGTAGGTGGGGGTGGTGACGGCGTCGTTCGGCTCGAGGTCGAAGAACGTCTGACTCGAGAAGGTGCCGCGCACGCCCGAGGTCACCGCCATGCTGCGCAACGTCGCTTCCCAGATGCGAAAACGGACGTCGTCGTCGCGCTCCACCAGCACGTCCAGCCGCGGCGGCCCCAGCACCTCCTCGTCGGCGTAGGCGAAGCGCACGGCGAACAGGTGTGGGTCGCGCGTCACGCCGCTCGGGACGGTGGCGTCCGGTTCGAGGAAGCCCGGGGTGAAGTCGACCGTGAACCGACCCTTGCCGCGCTCGGTGTAGAAGCGGTGGTCGAGGTTGGCGCCGAGGTACGAGGTGTCCACCCGGCCGCCCAGCAGCGCGTCGCCGAACGCCGAAGCCCCCGGCGTCACGTCGGCGTAGTAGCGCACGCCCACGTCGCCGTAGGCGTCGGGGCCGGCCACGTAGGGCCAGTCCAGCGTGATGCGCGCGCGTTCGGTGGCGGTGCCGGTCACGTACTCGAAGCGGGGCCGCCGGTCGGGCGGCGCCAATGGCAGCACCATGATCGGCAGCGTCGTCACGGCCAAGCCGCGGATCAGCACGGTGACGTCGTACGCCACCAGACGGTCACCTGGGTAGAGCTCCAAGCGCACGGCCTCGAAGCCGTAGTCTTCCAGGTCCTGGCCGCAGCGGGTGCAGGGGCTGAACGAGCCCATCGCCACACGGATCAAGCCCGGCACGCGGCTGGCGCGGTCTCCCTTGACGTCGATCGCCTCGGTGACGATGAGCACGTCGTCCCCGGCGAAGCTCTCTGCGCGCAGGTCGATGACGAGGTCGTCGCCCTTGACCGTCTCGTCGCCGGTGGTGAAGCTCCCCGGCCCGACCACGCGCACGATGCGGCGCGTGAGGTCGAACTCGACGTGGTCGGCCTCGAGCACGTCGTCGTCGATGGTGACGCGCAGGCCCTTGCCCTCGAGCACGTAGATCTGCACTTCCTCGCCGCCCGGGAGCGTGACGGTGCGGATCTCCAGGCGACTATCCGGGTCTTCGGCGGCGTCGATGACGATGCGCGCGGCGTGCGCGCTGCCGAGGAGCGCCAGCGTCGCGGCAACGACGAGCGCGGTGCGCGCGGTGCGCGTGGCCGCCCCCACGAGCGCGGTGAACGCGGTACGCGCCACCGCGAGCGCCGTGAACCGGGCGCGCATCACCGCCTCCAGGCCAGTGCCAGCAGCGCCAAGCCACCCATGGCGTACAGGGCCACAGGCGACCAGCCCGCCAGCCACGCGGGGATCGTCCCCTGCGCGCCCAGAAGCTTCGCGACGCTCCAGGTGGCGTAGTACACGAACGTCAGGAACAGCACCGCCACGAAGCCGAGCTGCGCCCCGCGCCGGAAGGTGAACAGCCCAACCGCCAGGGCGAACAGCGCGAACGCCGTGGCGGCGGCCGGTTCGGCCACCTTGCGGTGCAGCGCCGTCCACTCGGCCGGCTTCGGTTGCCCCGGGTTCGTCCGCAGCCGCGCCAGCAGGTCGCGCAGCGGCAGGTAGACGAGGTCCATCGAGCCTGCCGAGCGCGCCGCCAAGCCGCGCACGGGCAGGATGGCCTCGTCGGCCGCGAAGTCGAGGGTGAGCTGTCCCGACTTCAGGACGCGGAAGCGGATGTCCTCGAGCAACCACACGCCCTCGTCGGGGGACGGCCGGCCCACGGCCGCCTGGATGACCTCGCGCGGGCCCTGCGTGCCGCCGGGGGTGAGCACGGTGACGTCGCGGAAGCCGCCGCCCTCGGTGATCTCGCCGATGAAGATGCTACGGCCCAGCGCGTCCTGGAAGAACGTCCCCTCACGCACGATCGTCTCCGGGCTCAGCAGCAGGATATCCTTCTGCACTTCCGCGGCGCGTTGCTCGCTCCATGGCACCAGCAACTCGTTGTTGGCCAAGGACACGAGGCTCACCAGCAGCCCGAGCCCGAGCACCGGCACGACGAACCGGCGCGGGCTGACGCCGAGCAGCAGCGCGGCCTTGATCTCGCCGTCCTGACCGAGGCGCGTGACGGCCAGTAGGGCGGCGAACAAGAGCGCGAGCGGCAGGCCGGGGCCGGCGGCGGCGGGCAGCTTGAAGAGCAGGAAGCGCGCCACCAAGGCGGGCGGCACGTCGCGCGCGAGCACGTCGGCCAGCACGCCCAGCAGGAAGCTCAACAGCAAGAGCAGCAACAGCACGGCCAGGCCGGCACCCAGGAGCGGGAGCGTCTCGCGCAGCAGGTAGCGGCCGAAGCGCGTCATGCTCGCGCGCTCCGGATGGCCAGCAGGGCGGCGCCGATCCCCGCCACCGCCGGCGTGAGCCACGCCGCCTGTAGCGGCCCGAGCGCGCCGGAGGTGAACAGGTCACCCGACAACACCCAGGTCGCCCAGAAGGCGACCAGCAGCACCATCGTCCAGGCGAAGCCGGCGGCGCGGCCGCGGACGCGCAGCGCGATGGCGCCGGCGAACGCCGCGAAGATCGCCGCGCTGAACGCGTCGGCGATGCGCCGGTGCAGGTCGTAGCGCAACTCCGCCACGTCCCCACCGACGGCCGTGATGCGCCGAAGCTGCCGCCACAACTGGTCGAGTGGGAGCTCCGCTGCGCGCGTCATCGTCTCGCTCGGGGTGGTCTCGAGCGCGAACGGGACGGTGATGGTGCCGACGGGCCTGGCGGGCTCGCCGGGCGTCGCGCGCTGTGCGTCGCTAAGCGTCCACGTGCGCACCGTCGCGTCCCACGTTCCCGAGCGGGCGCTGACCAGGCCGCCGTCGTCGAGCGCCACCAACACCCCGTCCAACGACGCCATGTCGGGCTCGCCCTCCACCGAGCGGACCCGCGCGGCGAAGTAGACGCCGTCGTCCAGTCGGTAGGCGGCGTTTGCCTGCATCTCGGTGGGCGGCCGGGCGTAGATGAACGCGTCGATACTGCGTTGGTAGGCGGCCTCGGCTCGCGCCTCGAGGAAGCCGTTGTTCACCAGCGACAGCGCTCCCACCACCAGCCCGAACCCCACCAGCGGCACGAGCAGCGCGTTCGGCGGCACGCCCAGCGCGTACGCCGCTTTCAGCTCGGAGTCCTTCGCCATGCGGCCACCTGCTAGCAGCACGGCGAAGACGACCGCCACGGGCAGCGAAAGGTGCAGGAACCACGGCAGCTTGAACACCAGCAACTGGGCGACGTCGGTGAGGGTGGCGTTCTGTTGGATCAGGAAGCGCGCCAGGACGCTCAACAGGTCGATCGACAACAGCAGGCAGATGGTGGCCACGCCGAGCAGGTAGAGCCCCGCGGTTTCCCGGAGCAACGATAGCGGCAGGCGCCTCGGCACTGGCGCAGTATACCGGCCGCGTTCGCCGTTCCCCGCCCAGCGCGCGTCCCGGGCGGGCTTGCCAAGGGGTTCGGGGTCGGCCGTACACTCGAGCCATGCAGGCGGGCGGCAGGCAGGTGTGGATGGCAGCGGTGCAGGCGCGCATGGCGCCGGGGCCGTACCGCAGTGCCGCAGCGTTCGAAGCATGGGTCACGGGCCTCGCGCGCCGCGCGGTGCAGGGCGCACCGCCGGGCGCTCCTCGCTTGGTGGCGTTCCCCGAGGCGATCGGGCTGCCGCTCCTGTTCACCCCGCCGCCGACCGAGCAGGACGGCCACGCCGAACTCGACGCCTACGCGGCGGCGCCCGACTTGGGTGCCGCCGCGCTGCGCTTGCTGCGGGCGGATTGGCGGGCGGTCTTGGCTGCCGCCTGGCGCCACCGCGTATTCGGCCCTTCCGCGCTCTACCTGACGCGCGCGGTGCCTGCCTACCGCGCTTACGCGACCGCGTTCCGGGCGGCGGCGCGAGCCAGCGACGCCGTCGTGGTGGCAGGCAGCGCCTTCCTGCCCGAGGTGGAGGAGGAGCCGGCGCGCGGCGTGCACGTCACGCGCCCGTGGGTGCACAACGTGGCGGCCACGTTCTCGCCCAGCGGCGCGCTCTTGGGACGAAGCCGGAAAGTGTTCCTGACGCCCGGCGCCGAGTCGCGCGCGGGGCTGCGACGGGGCCGCATCGAAGACCTGCCGGTGCTCGACACGCCCGCCGGGCGGGTCGGCGTGGCGGTGTGCCTCGATGGTTGGTACGACGGCGTGGTGGGCGCCCTCGACGGTCGCGGCGCGCAGGTGGTGGTGCAGCCGAGCGCGAACGACGCCGCCTGGGAGCGGCCATGGCCGCCGGACCGCCGGCTCACCGAAGGAGAGGCGTGGCTTCAGCGAGGGTTGCGCGCCGGCCTCCAAGGCAGGCTCAACCTGCGATACGGGTTGAACCCGATGCTCGTGGGCGACTTCGCGGGGTTCCGCCCGCGTGGGCGGTCGAGCATCTTGGCGAACGCCGGTGCCACGGGCGTGGGCGCCACCTGGGCGGAGGGCCGAGAGGGCGTGCTGGCCCTGGCGCGCAGCGCCGACGCCGAGGAAGTCGTGACCGCCCTGGTCGCGTTAGGATAGACGCCCGTGACGGGAACCCTGGGTCTCTTCTCGCTGGTGGACTTGTTCCAACTGCTCGCCGCGGCGCGCCGCAGCGGACGGTTGTCGATCGATCATCCGATCGGTCCGGCGAGGGTGTACTTCGACAAGGGCCAGGTGGTGCACGCCGATTTCGGTTCGCTGGTGGGGGAAGCGGCAGTGTACGCCCTGTTCGCCGACGAGCGCGGCAGTTTCGAGTTCCGCATCGGCATGCCCGCCGTCGATGCCACCATCACCTGCGGCACCGAGAACCTGGTGCTGGAAGCGGTGCGCCGGCTCGACGAGTCGCGGCGCGGCGAAGTGCACGTCACGCTGTCCCGCGACGCGGTGCCGATGGTGCCGCCCGAGGGCACGAAGAAGGGCGTCACCCTCAGCGAAGAGGAGCAGCGGTTCATCGCCCACGTCGACGGCAAGCGCAGCGTCACGCGTGTCGCCATCGACGCGAAGATGAATCCGGACGTGGCGCTCGCCGTCTGCGACCGGCTGGTTCGCACCGGGGTGCTCCGGCTCCAGACGCGGCGAGCCCGCACCGCGCGCTTGGTAACGCGACTGGCGGTAAGGGCGTTGCCGCCCGGAGCGGTGGGGGTGGACCCCAACATCCTCGGCGCCTGGGAGCGCGTGTCGGGCCAGCAGGTGACGCAGATCGCCTGCCGGCGCGAGGACGGCACCGTGCTGGCGTTCCCGGTCGCGCCCGTGCCCGGAGCGGGCCCGTACCTGGAAGTGCCGCGAGCTACGTTGTTCCGGGCCAACTTGCGCGTCGACGAGGCACTGCTCGTGCGGCCGATGCCGGAGTCCCGTTGAGCTCGGTCGTCGATCACCGTTCGCCGCTTCTCCGGTGGCGCACCCTGCCGTTCCCAGCCGACTGGGACGACATCTTCGGGTTCGCCGGGCCGCTGGAGCTGGAAGTGGGCTTCGGAGACGGCCGCTTCACCGTCCGGCGCGCATTGGCCGATCCGGAGGTGCGCTTCGTGGGACTCGAGGTGTCCAGCGGCAGCCTGCAGCGGGCGATGCGGCGCGTGCGCCGGTCGGACACGCCCAACGTGCGCTTGGCGAAGGCCGGCGCGGCGTTCGCGCTGCGGCAGCTGTTCGCGCCCGCGTCGTTGCGCGCCATCGTGGTGAACTTCCCCGACCCGTGGCCGAAGGAGCGGCACGCCAAGCATCGTTTGCTGCGCAGGGGCTTCTTCGACTTGGCCGCCGCCAGGCTCGAGCCAGGTGGTGAGGTGCGCCTGGCTACCGATCACCCCGATTACCTCGCGTTCGCGCTGGCCGAAGCCGAGGCGAGCGGCCGCTACGACGTCCTGACGCCGGAACCGCCCGCCGACGTGTTCGAGACCAAGTACGCCCTGAAGTGGCGCGATCAAGGCAAACCGCTGCACTACGTGGTGTTCCGTCGCCGCGAGGCGGACGCCCCGGCCATCCCCCCCTTGGAAAGGCCCACCACCATGCCGCACGCCCTGCTACGAGGCGCCCTTCCCGACGCCGCGCCGTTCCAGAAGACGGTCCTGACGTACGAAGACGGTCACGTGATCCTGCACGAGGCGGCGCGGGTGCTGGGCGGGGAAGACGGGGCGAGCACGGCCGGCCGGTGGCTCGTGCGCGCCACGGTGGAGGAGCCCGACCTCAAGCAGCAACTCCTGGTACTGGTGCAGCAGCGCGCCCCCGACGAGGTGATCGTGCGCCTCGAGTCGTTCGGAGACCCCATCATCACCAAGGCGGTGCGCGGGGCGGTGCACGCGGTGACGGAGTGGCTGGCCGGCGCCACGCCGCTGCGCGTCACGGCGCGGAACTACTGACGTGGGCCAAGGAGACGGGAGGGACGCCGGACGAGAAACGGGGCGCCACGCGAAGCGCGATGCCGGGCATGACGCCGGGCATGACGCCGGGCATGACGCCGGGCATGACGCCGGGCATGATGCTGGGAATGAAACGAGGCACGACGCCGAGATCCTGACGCTCGCAGGCTTCGGCGCCGTGCACGGGTTCACGACCCGTGCGGGCGGCGTCAGCGACGGACCGTTCGCCTCGCGCAACTTGGGCCTCTCGTCCGGCGACGACCCCGCCGCGGTCGAGGCGAACCGCACGCAGCTGCTGTCCGTACTGGGGTTCGCCAAGGAGCGCGTGTGCGCCTTCCACCAGGTGCACGGTACCCGGGTGTTGCTGGCCGAGCCTGGTTGGTTCGAGGAGGAAGCCGACGCCGCCGTCACCGACGACCCCGAGCTGCTGCTCGTGGTCAGCGGCGCCGACTGCCTGCCGTTGCTGTTCCATGACCCGGTGCGCGGCGCCGTCGGCGCGGCGCACGCCGGTTGGCGCGGTACCGCGGCGGCCATCGCGACGCGGGTGGTGGAGGCGATGGCGGGGCACTTCGGATCGCGCCCGGCCGACCTACGGGTCGCCATCGGCCCCGGCATCCTCGGAGACTGCTATCAGGTCGGTCCGGAGGTCGTCGCGGTGTTCACGGAAGCCGGCTTCCCGGCCAACATGGCGCGTCCGGACGCGCATGCGGGCCGCTACCTGCTCGACTTGGTGACCGCGAACCGCACTGTCCTGGAGGGCGCCGGCGTGCCGCCCGACCAGATCCGCGGCCTTGGCCGCTGCACCCACTGCGAGCCGGAGACGTTCTACAGTCACCGCCGTGACCAAGGCCGCACCGGGCGACACTGGGCCTTCGTCGCGCTGCCGCGTCGGAGTTAGCGCGCGACGACGGCGCCTCGAGCGTGGCCAGTGGAGTGGGCGCGCCCAAGCGAGCGCGGACCACGACGGGGGAATCGCAGCCGCGTGGCGCATACGCGTTGCAGCAAGCGCCACGTTCGCGCATGACGACGCGCGCTAGCATGGTCCGCATGTCGCTCGGCACCCCCACTCCTACCATCGACACCCTGGCGCATCGCCTGGCCGGCTCGGGGGCCAAGCCCTTGGCGATCGCGGGCTTCCGGCGCGCGGCCGTGCTGGTGCCGGTGCTGGCGGTGGATGGCCACGCCGAATTGTTGTTCACGGTGCGGGCCGCGGGCCTCTCGCGCCACGCCGGCGAGATCGCCTTCCCAGGTGGGCGCCTGGAGCCCGGCGAGACGGTGCTGCAGGCCGCGCTGCGCGAGACGTACGAGGAGATCGGCCTTCGCGTCGAGGCGGAGGACGTGCTCGGAGCGCTCGACGACCACCCGTCGCCCGCCGGATTCGTCGCCACGCCACTGGTGGCGCGCGTGGCTTGGCCGCAGCCCTTGACCGTCGACCCGGGCGAAGTGGCCGAGGTGTTCACGGTGCCGCTGGCGGAGCTCATCGCCACGGAGCCGGAAACCGAGGTGCGCACCCTCCAGCACTATCGCCGGCGGCTGTACGCCTACAGCTGCCGCGGACGGCGCATCTGGGGGTTCACCGGGAACGTCGTGCGCGACCTCCTGCGCGTCCTCGAGCGCGACGCCGGTCGGGACGAGGTAGCCGTAGGCGACGACGACCCGTTCGAGGTCGGCGCATGAGGACACGTGACCTGAGGGTGGTGCGCGGCGACGAACGGTACGCCTACTCCACCGGCACCATCGTCGAGGCGCTACAAGGCGCGGGCGTGCTCACCGACGACGCGATCTCGCTCACGCGCGACGTCGAGCGGCGCGTGCGGGAGCGCAACGTTCGCCGTGTCGAGCTCGAGCACCTGCTGGACCTGCTCGAACAGGCCGTGCGCCAGCGCGTAGGAGACGAGGTGGCCGAGCGTTTCCGGCGTCAGACGCCGCCGTTCGTGCCCATCGTCGTCGAGGTGCGGGCCGAGGACGAGCGCGTCACGGAAGAGCCGTTCGCGCGCCGGACGTTGACCGCCTCGCTCGAGAAGCTCGGGCTGGGGTTCAAGGAGGCGCACGTCGTTGCGCTGCAGGTCGAGTTGGGCATCCGCAGCGAAGGGCTCGAGCGCTTAGGCGAGCAGGACGTCGCCAGGCGTGTGGCGCTGGTGCTGGAGGGCCGGTACGGAAGGGACCTGCGCCTGCGCTACGAAGCGGTCACCTCGCGCAGCTTCGAGATCCGCGTGCGCGACGACGACGGCTCGACGTTCCCGTACTCGCGCGGCATCCTGGCGCAGTCGTTGATGGCGGTCGGCCTGGGGCCGGAGATGTCTCACAACATCGCCAAGCGCGTCGAGGAAGCGCTCTACGCCCGCAGCGAGTCGGTGGTGTCGCACCTCAGTGTGCGTGACGAGGTGGTTCGCCTGTTGCGTCAGGAGGCCGGCGAGGAGTTCGCCCGCCGCTACCAGATCATGCGCGACGCGCGCCGACCGGAGAAGCCGATCGTCGTGCTGATCGGTGGGGCGCCCGGGGTGGGGAAGTCGGCCATCGCGTCCGAGGTCGGTCACCGCCTGGGCATCCCTCGCGTCGTCTCTACCGACAGCGTGCGTCAGGCGCTGCGGTCGCTCATCTCGCCCGAGCTAAGCCCGCTGCTGCACGCGTCGAGCTACACCGCATGGCGTGCCGAACTGTTGCCGAGCGAACTCGAGACCGCGCGACCCAAGCGCAAGCGCGTCTTGCGCGGCTTCCTCGCGCAGGTTCAGCAACTCAGACCCGCGGTGGTCGCCATCATCGAGCGCAACATCGCCGAGGCCACCTCCTTGGTGATGGAGGGCGCCCACCTGGTGCCGGGCGCCTCCCCGGCGCGCGAAGTCCGCGACGCGACGCTCGTTCCCCTGGTGTTGTCGGTCACGGACGAGGAAGACCACCGCCGTCACTTCGCGATCCGGGAGGGCAGGACCCGACGGAGCCGCGGGATGAAGCCGTACATCGAGCACTTCGAGGAGATCCGCCTGCTGCAGGAGTACCTGGCAGAGCAGGCGGGCCTCGAGGGCGTGCCGGTGATCGAGGCGGGCGATTTCGACCGGGCGGTGGAACGCTGCGTCGATCACGTGCTCGACGTCTTGCTCATGGAACAGCTGCAGGACGCGGGCGCGAAGACGGCGTCCGGATCGGCGTGACGTTCCCTGCGCGGGGCGACGCGCAGCCCGCCGAGTGGGGGCCGTCCTCGGGGACGCGCGTGGCGTGACGCGCGTCCCCGTGAGCGATTCACGCGATTCACGATGAAGAATGTTATCGCTGGAGTCGACCCCGGAACGTAGACTCTCGCGAGGAGTGCCATGTCGACGCCGTCGATCGAGACCGTGAACCTGACCAAGTCGTATGGGGGCCGCCCCATCGTGCGGGACTTCACCTTCCAGGTGAACCCGGGCGAGGTCTACGCCCTCGTGGGCCCCAACGGGGCCGGGAAGACCACCGTCATCCGCCTCGTGGCGGGTCTGGCGTTCCCCACTTCGGGTAGCGTTCGGATCCTTGGCCACGACCCGCACCAGCACCCTGCGGTGCGCCGTTCGCTCGGCGCCGTCGTCGAGGCGCCGGCCGCCTTCTACCCGTACATGACGGGCCGAGGCAACCTGCGGTTGCATGGGAACTTAGCGGGTGGCGTGCCGGACGGCCGCATCGACGAGGTGCTGCGCCTCATGGAGCTCGACCACGCGGCCGACCGCAAGGTCGGCGTGTACAGCCTCGGCATGCGGCAGCGGCTGGGCGTGGCGGCGGCGTTGCTGACGCGGCCGGAAGTGTTGATCCTCGACGAGCCTGCCAGCGGGATGGACCCGCTCAGTTTGCACCTGGTGCACTCGGTGCTGCGCCAATCGGCCGAGGACGGCACCGCGGTGCTGCTATCCACCCATCACCTCGACGAGGTGGTGGCGTACTGCACCCGCGTGGCCATCCTCGAGGAGGGCGCGCTCATCGACGAGGTGAACCTGTTCGACCGGCGCGAGCGCTTCCGCGTGCGCGTCACCGATCTGCACAAGGCCAAGGCCCTGCTCGACACGACGCCGTTCCTGCGGCACGTCTCGATTCGGGCGGGGGACATCGTCTTCATCCCCGAAGACCGCGCCGCGTTGGCGCGCGTCACGCCTGCGCTGGCCGAGGCGGGCATCGCCGTGCTGGAGATGACGCGCGACATCTTCGACCTGCGGGCGTACTACCGCGAGCGCGTGAGCGCCGAGCGCAGCCGGCGTAGTGGCAACCACCCTTCGACGGCGGACGGGACGCCGGAGGACGTGCGGCGCACCGCGCGGGAGTTTCGCACGGCCAGCGAGGAGACCAGCGGCTGGGACGACGACGGTTTCGGAGGCGGCCCCGCGAATTCCGGAGGCGCCCCCACCGGTGACGACCTGCCCGGTGACGACCTGCCCGGCGACGACCTGCCCGACGACGGCCTGCCCGACGACGGCCTGCCGGGCAGCGGACGGGGGAGCCGATGAGCACGCTGCTTCGCATGGAGTTCGGCAAGCTGGTCCGCTTGACCAGCGTGCGCTTCGGATTGGTGGTGTTGCTCGTCTTCCCGCTGCTGTGGGCGTACGCGCCCGGCATCTTCGAGGTGTACGGCTTCTTCCTGGTGTCGGGATACCAGGTACCTGCCTTGAGCCTGCTGTCGAGCATGCAGTTCCTGCTGCCGTTGTTGGCCGCGATCACGGCGGCCGAGCTGTTGGGGATGGAGATCGCGAACGGGACGCTGCCCACCGTGCTGCTCCGGCCCGTGACGCGTCCGCAATGGCTAACGGCCAAACTGCTGGTGGTCTCGGTGTACCCGTTCCTGATGCTGGCGGTGTTCCTGTTGGCGTCCCTGGCAGCGGGCCTGCCGTACGGTTTCGGTTCGTTCGTCGGGGGCACCGGCCTGGGCGAGTCGGGGCTGCTCGGGCAGGGCACGATGTTGCCGGGCGCTGCGTTCGCCGAGGTGGTGCGCGCGTACCTGGTGGCGGGCTTGGCACTGGTACCCATCGGCCTGTTGTCCGTGCTGTTCACGGTGCTGTTCATGAACGCGGCGGGCGGCGCCCTGGCGACGCTGGCCACGCTGATCTTCATGCAGTTGCTGGTGGTGTTCCCCAGCATCGAGCCGTTCCTGTTGACGACGCAGCTGAACGCTTACACCACGCCTACCTCGGGCCTGCTGTGGGTGGTGGCGTTGATCGCGTTGTACGCCGCGCTGTTCGCCGCGCTGGCGGTGGTGGTCTTCGAGCGGAAGGACTTCTAGTGCCTAGCGGTGCATATCAGAGGGCGGTCGTCCTGATGATCGCCCTTCTGCTCGGCGCCGCTTCGTGGACGGCGGCGCAGTCGATCTCGTACACGGTGCAGGTCGTGGCGCTGTCCGATCGCGATGCCGCCCTGACGGTCGTGAGCGACCTCCTGCGCCAGGGGTACCCGGCGTACGTGGTGCGCTCGACCTCCACCCAGGGCGACGTGTTCCGAGTGCGCGTGGGCGCGTACGCCAACCGCGGCGCCGCGGTGTTGTACGCCGCCGCCATGCCCGCGGTGGCCGGCGGTCAGCCGGTTCCCGCCTTGGCGGAGGCGATCCCTCCTGGGATCACGCCGCTCGCTCCCCGCCTGCTGGTGGAGGAACGGACGGCGGGGGCGGACGTTCGGCTGATCCCGCTCGCGGACGATCTGGGCGTGCGGATCCAGTTGCGCGCGCCGCTTGCGCAGGCCGAGTACCTGATGCTGTCGGGCGGCGGCGTCGAGCGGGTGCGCGCCTGGCAGTTCGCGGTGCGCGACGACGGCACGCGCGTGCGCGTGCGCGACATGGCGCTGTGGCCGGAGTCTTGGCGCGACGACAGCGAAGAGGTGCGCGAAGGCTTCCGGTCGTCGTTGATCGGCCTGGTGGCGGAACGCCTCGGTGTGCCGGCCGAGCAGGTGGCTGCCGCGGAGTACCACGGTGCCACGGACGACGTGCCGCGCTTGATCGTGGTGGAACGCCTCGCACCGGGCGCCACCGACATCCCCGAATTGCTGGGTATCGGACTCCCGGCCAGCGGCCTGACGCCGAGCGGCCCGGTCGCCTACCTGGGCGTGGACTCGTCCGAGTTGCCCGGGTTGCCGGCGGGCGTTCGGGTCGACGTGACCACCGGCGAGGTCGAAGGCACCTGGAACGGTGTGGCGGTCGAGCGTCGCGCTGCGGGCGAGGGCGACGCCGTCGATGGCGTCGAGGCGGTCGTTGGCGAAGGTTGGATCGCGGTGCCGGACGGCCCGTTCATACGGCTCACGCTGGTGCCCGACACGAGCGAATCCGGTGGCGACACGGGGAACGAAGCGCCCGGCGACGCCCCGAGTGACGCCTCCAGCGACGAAGCGACCGCCCCGGACACGGCCCAAGCCACGCCGCAAGCGCCGCCGGCCCCGACCGGCGTCACCTGGCGCGCCGCGGTCGGCTTGCCGTTGTGGAGCGACGGTGCGCACCTCGTCGCGGTTCACGACGAATCGCTCTTGATCTACGACTTCCTGCCGCGCTAGGCGGCCGTATCGTCCCTACGCGTCAACCGAGGAAGAACGCCTTCTTCGGTTCCTCGTCGGACGGAGCCCGCTGCTCGAGCACGTGCGTGTTGCCGATGATGGGGATCTGCTTCTCGGCCAGCCAGCGTTCCGCCATCATGGCCGCGCGTGTTCCCGCCCCCACCGAGGTGCCGAGCTGGCGGTAGACCTCGTCGGCGACGTCACCCGCAGCGAAGACGCCCTCGACATCGGTGAAGACCTCGTCCCGCACGTCGACGTAGCCGCTTGCGCGCAGCGCGACGACGCCGCGCAGGTAGTCGGTGTTCGGCACGTGCCCGACGTAGATGAACACGCCGTCCGTAGGCAGCACCGCTTCCTCGCCGGTCTTGACGTTCTTGGTGCGGACGCCCGCCACCTGACCGTCCTCGCCCAGCACCTCGGTCACGATCGTGTCCCACACGAAGCGCATCTTGGGGTTCGCGAAGGCCCGCTCTTGCGCGGCCTTGTGCGCGCGCAACTCGTCGCGCCGATGGATCACGTGCACCGTCTCGGCGAACTTCGTCAGGAACATGCCTTCCTCAACCGCCGCGTCGCCGCCTCCGACGACCACGACCTGCTTGCCACGGTAGAAGAAGCCGTCGCACGTCGCGCAGGTGGAGACACCGCGCCCGTAGAACTCGTCTTCGCCCGGCACACCCAGGCGCCGGGGGTTGGCGCCGGCGGCGATGATCACGGCGCTGCCGTGGTAGTCGGCCTCGAACCCGCGCACCCAGAAACCGCCGGCGGGGTCGGGTTCGAGCGCGGTCACCTCGTCCATGACGATGCGCGCGCCGAACTTCTCGGCCTGCTTGACCATCCGCTGCGACAGTTCGGGACCGGCCACGGCTTCGGGGAAGCCGGGGTAGTTCTCGACCTCTTCGGTCTGGGCGATCTGGCCGCCCGGAAGGCCCTTCTCGACGATGATCGTATCGAGCTGGCCACGGCCGGCGTAGATGCCGGCGGTGAGACCGGCAGGACCGCCTCCGATGATGACGACGTCGTGACGTTGTTCCTTCTTGGGCATCGCTGCCTCCATCCGAGACGAATCTAGCACCGGGGCTCGGGCCGCACGGTCAACGAGGATACCCAGCGGGGGTATCGTAGCACGATCTTCGTCCAGCCCAGGTTGCCGCGCCCTTGCGGCGCCCGGCGGGCCGCCCTACACTTTAGGCGTGACGAACGAAGCGACGAAGGCGTCCGGGCGGGCGGCGATCTCCGCGTCGGTGGGCGACTACCTCAAGGCGATCTGGCACATCGGGCAGGGCGAGCCCGTGTCCACCGGCGACATCGCCCGCGAGTTGGGGGTGACCGCGCCCTCGGTGACGGGGATGCTCGGCAAGCTCAAGCGCGACGGGCTCATCCGCTACCAACCGTACCGGGGTGCGGAGCTGAGCGAGCGCGGGCGCTCGGAGGCGCTGCGCCTGATCCGGCGCCACCGTCTGCTCGAGACGTTCCTCATCAGCGAACTCGGCTTCGGCTGGGACGAGGTGCACGACGAGGCCGAGCTGATGGAGCACGTGATGTCGGAGCGCTTCACCGAGCGTCTCGCGGAACATCTGGGGCAGCCCGCGTTCGATCCTCACGGCGATCCGATCCCGCGCAGCGACGGGAGCGTGCCGCAGGGTCCCGACCTGCCGCTGAGCGAGGCGCCCGAGGGCGCCCGCTTCGTGGTCCACCGCGTTCTAAGCCAAGAGGCCGACGTGCTGTCGTACGTCACCAGCCTCGGCGTCGTGCCGGGGGCGGTGCTGCTGGTCGTGGCGCGGGAACCGTCGGGCGAGCTGCTGCAGGCGCGCTTCGAGAAAGGCGAGCAGGTGGCGTTGTCCCGCGCCTTGGCGGCACGCATCCTGGGAAGCGTCTCGAGCTAGTTCCGCGATAGTGCCACACGGGAGGCATCCGTCGCCCGGGCGCGCAGGGGCGGCCGAGGCGGATGCGCCAACTGACCCCTTGACAAAGGCGCCGCGAACCTAGATATTAGGCAAGACGAAACCGCGAACGATAGGTTCGCGAACGTCGGAGGTTCGCCATGAACAGATCCCAACGGAGTACCCGCGGTAACACCCTCGGTCGCGCCAGGCGTCCATTGGACGCCGCCCTCGCGCTCGCCTTCGTCCTCCTGCTGCCGCTGCCGGTTGCCGCCCAAGGGGCGTCCGGCGCCCCCGCCGGTTCTTCCTCGAGCGAGACTACCGGCGCCGCCACCGAGATCGTCGCCACCGTCGGGATGATCGGCGACGTCGCGGAGGCGGTCGCAGGTGGGTGCGCCAACGTCACCTCATTGATGGGGCCGGGCACCGATCCGCACCTCTTCCGCGCCAGTGCCGGCGACGTGCAGGCACTGCAACGCGCCGACCTGATCCTGTTCGGCGGTCTCGGCCTCGAAGGGCGCCTCGCCGACGTGCTCGAGAGCTTCGCCGCGCGGAAGCCGGCCGTTGCCGTCTCGGAGGCGGCGGTGCCGGAAGAGCTGCGACTGGCGGGGCAGAGCGGCTACGCCATCGATCCGCACGTGTGGATGGACGTCTCGCTCTGGACCGGTGTCGCGGACGTCGTCGCTGCCGCGATCGCAGCGTTGCCGGACGTCGATCCAGCTTGCGCCGCCGAGGCCGCGGAGCGCGCGAGCGCGTACCGCGCTCAGCTGGAGGCGCTTCACGACTGGGCCGCCGCAGCCGTCGCCACCGTGCCCGAGGAACGGCGTGTGCTCGTCACGGCGCACGACGCCTTCCACTACTTCGGGCGGGCGTACGACATCGAGGTCGTTGGCGTCCAGGGCGTCAGCACCGAATCCGAGGCGGCCGTAGCGGACATCCGTCGCGTCGCCGAGGTGGTGGTGACGCGCGGCATCCCCGCCGTGTTCGTCGAGAGCACCATCAACCCCCGCACGGTGCAGGCCGTGGTGGAAGCGGTGCGGCAGCGCGGAGCGTCGGTGACGCTCGGTGACGCGCTCTACGCCGACGCGATGGGCGCGAGCGGCACGCCGGACGGCACCTACATCGGGATGCTCATCCACAACGTCCGTGCCATCGTGATGGCGCTCGGAGGGGCGGCGCCGGACCTGCCCGCCGCGTTGGCGCCGTGGCTGGAACGCTTCGAGGTGGCCGAAGCAGGAGGCGCGCCGTGAGACGCGACCCCGTTCGTAGCATCGGCGCAACGCCTTCGCCTGCCCTCGAGGTGCGCGGGTTGCGCGTCCGCTACGACGACGCGGTCGTGCTCGACGGAGTGGACTTGCAGGTGCCCGGTGCGGTGATGGGCGCGATCGTCGGCCCCAACGGGGCGGGGAAGAGTACCCTCATCAAGGCGGTGCTTGGGCTGGTGCCCGTTCAGGCAGGTGAAGTACGTTTGTTGGGCGAGCCCGCGGCGCGCGGGCGGCGTCGGGTCGGCTACGTGCCGCAGCGTTCCACCGTCGACTGGGACTTCCCCGCCGACGCGCTCGATGTCGTCACCATGGGGCTCTACGGCCGGGTCGGCTGGTTCCGCCGCGTGGGCAAGGCAGAGCGAGCCGCGGCGCTCGCCGCGCTGCACGAGGTCGGCATGGCCGACTTCGCCCACCGCCACATCGGCCAACTGTCCGGCGGTCAGCAGCAACGCGTGTTCCTCGCCCGCGCGCTGGTACAAGACGCCGACCTCTACCTGCTCGACGAGCCGCTGGCCGGCGTCGACATGATCAGCGAGGCGGCGCTGGTGACCACGCTGCGCCGTCTGCGAGATCGCGGCAAGACGGTCGTCGCCGTCCACCACGACCTCAACACGCTGCCGCGCTACTTCGAGTGGATGGCCTTGGTGAACGGGCGCGTACACGCGCAAGGCGCGGTTCGCGACGTGTTCCGCCCCGACGCGTTGGCCGCGGCGTACGGCGGCCGCGTGCCGGTTGCGAGTACCGGGAACGCCGGCGGCGCAAGCACCGGCGCCACGAACGGCAGGACCGACGACGCTGGTGAAGGCGCCGGCGACGGCCAGGCACGGTTCGCCGCCAACGCAGCAGGAGCGGCGTCGTGAGCCTCGGCGATCTCCTCACCGATCCCACCGTGCGCACGGTGGTGCTGGGCGCGGCGCTGCTGGGGCTCGGGTCCGGCGCGTTGGGCGTGTTCGCGCTGCTCCGGCGCCAGAGCCTGCTGGGCGACACCATGGCGCACGCGGCCCTTCCCGGCGTAGTGGTTGGTTACCTGCTGGCGGGCGAGCGGAGCCTCGGCGCGATGCTCGCGGGCGCGCTCGTCAGCGGCGTGCTGGCGGCGTTGTTCGCCCTCTACCTGGCCCGCGCCACGCGCGTGAAGAGCGACGCCGCACTGGGAACCTCGCTCAGCCTCGGGTTCGCGGTGGGCGTGGTGCTGCTGACGGTGGCGCAGCGTCAGCCCGGTGCTTCGCACGCTGGTCTCGACGCCTTCTTGTTCGGGCAGGCGGCTGCCACCCTCCCGTCCGACCTCGGCGTCCTCGCGGTCGTGGTGACGGTCGCGCTGACGCTCGTCGCCATCTTCTGGAAGCACGCGAAGCTCACCACCTTCGACCCCGACTTCGCGGCGGCCGCCGGACTGCGCGTCGGCTGGATCGAGGCCGGCCTCACCGGTCTGCTGGCGCTTGCCATCGTGATCGGTCTGCAGCTCGTCGGCGTGGTGCTGATGTCGGCCATGGTGGTGGCGCCCGCAGCGGCTGCGCGCCAGTGGAGCCGCAGTCTCGGCGTCATGGTCGTGATCGCCGGCGCGATCGGCGTCGTCAGCGCGGCGGCGGGCGCGCTCCTCAGCGCCACCGCCTCCGGTCTCGCGACGGGACCGGTGGTGGTGTTGGTGGCCTCGGCGGTCGTCGGCGTCTCGTTCGTCTTCGCGCCCCGGCGCGCGACCCCGCAGGAGGCCTGAGACATGTCGGAAGTCGTCAGCGCGTCCATCGCCACTTCCTCGGCTTGGCTGCAAGCCAACCTGCAGGCGGCGTTCGACGGCATCCCCTTCGCCATCGTCGCGACCGGCGTGCTCGCAGCCGCTTCGGCGGCGTTGCTCGGCACGTTCCTGGTGGTCAAGGGCCAGGCGATGCTGACCGACGCCATCAGTCACGGCATCGTGCTGGGGATCGCCGCGACGTACCTCGTGGCCCACGTCACCAGCGGGCCGTGGCAGCTGCTGGGAGCCGGACTGATCGGTCTGGTCACCGTGCTGGCCACGGAGGCGCTGGCCGCCAGTCGCCGTGTGAAGCGCGACGCGGCCACCGGACTGGTGTTCCCTGCGCTGTTCGCCGCGGGCGTGCTGCTCCTGAGCCTGTACGCGCGCGACGTCCACGTCGACCCGCACACGGTGCTGCTGGGGGAGATCGGCTTCGTCTGGCTCGATCGCGTCGCCGTGGCGGGCCTCGAGGTCCCGCGCGCGCTGCTCACGTTGGCCATCGTGCTCGTCGTCGACGTCCTCTACGTGCTGGCGTTCGCGAAGGAGCTGGTGGCGTCCGCGTTCGACCCGGTGCTCGCACGCAACCTGGGGCTCCGCCCGCGGCTGGTGCACGCCGGACTCCTGACGCTCACCTCCGTCACCGCCGTGGCCGCCTTCGACGCCGTCGGGGTGGTGCTGTTCGTCGCCTTCGCCATCGTCCCGGCGGTGACCGGGCAGCTCGTCGCGAACCGCTTCGGCGGGGTGATGACCGTCGCGCTGCTCTGCGCCGCGGGCGCCGCCCTGGCCGGCTACCCGACGGCGGTTGCGGCCGACGTCTCGATCGGGGGAACGATGGCCGCCCTGACGGGCGTTCCGCTGGTGATCGCGCTGGTGGCCACGCGTTTGCAGCGGCGGCGTGGCGGCGCTCCGCGCGACCGGCCGACTGGCGGTCGGAGTGGCGAACGGGCGTTGGGCATCGGAGAAATGTCATAGGGACCGGCCGAGGCCGGTGATAGCGTGCTTCTTGGAAGAGGTCGGGAGAGGCGAGAGGGGATCTGGCGAGTCGGGAGCTCGCCGCTAGGGTCCACTCACCCCCCCAGCACCGCAAGCGCGCTTCGCCCGGGCAGGTCGACGTCGAACGTCGCTGCTGGGCAGGGGCGCCGCACTCGCTCCGATGGTCGATTTCGACCCCGATGGCGCGCGGCGCGGACCTCATCGACTTCGAAGGAGGCGCGCCCCCGCCATGCAGTCGCGAACCCCCCGCACCGGCGATCCGACCACCGCGTCCGCAGCCGTGACCGAGACCGAGACGACCCATCGCGTCGGCGACACGATCGTCGAGGCCACGCGTCGCTTGTTCAACGGCGAGTGCTTCTGCCTGTCCGACCTCACACAGGTCGGGCATCCGGTCGTCTACGCCAGTCCTGCGCTCGAAGACCTCACGGGTTACCCCTCCGAGGAGATCTGCGGCCGCAACATCGGCTTCCTGATGCGCAACGACACCGACCAGGAAGGGGACCGCGCGCTGCGGTCCGCCGTTGCGGGCGGTCGCCCGGCGACCGTGGTGGTGCGTACCTACCGCGCCGACGGCGCGCTGTTCTGGAGCGAGCAGCGGCACTACCCGATCGAGGACGGCGAGGGCAACGTCACCCACCTGCTCAGCGTGCTACGTGACGTCACCGAGCATGTGCACGCCGAAGGGGCGCAGCGGCTCGGGCTCGAGCTCAGCTCGTCGCTCGAGGGCGACGGCCGTTTCTTCAGCTACGCGCTGCTCCTGCACGACGACGGCCGCAACGAGGTGGTGTGGGCCTCCGACGCCTGGCGCAACCTGACCGGCTACGGCGTCGAGGACCTCGTCAAGGAGGGGCCCGTGCGGTTCGCGCATCCCGAAGATCGCGACGCGCTCGAGACGCGCCTGCGTGGGTTGCGCGAGCAAGATCGCCGCACCGACCAGTACCGCATCCTCTCGCAAGGCGGCAAGGTGTTGTGGGTGGAGGACTTCGCTGCCCGTCGCTGGCGCAGCGAGGAAGCCGGGATCACCGCCGTGTACGGGATGGTGAAGGACATCACCGGCGCGAAGCGCGACTCGGCGGACCTGTGGCGGCTGGCGCACGTCGACCCGCTCACCGGACTCCCGAACCAGCACCTGCTGGAAGACCGCATCCATCAGGCGTTGCAGCAGGCGCGGCGCAACCGCACGCACGTGGCGCTCGCGCTGCTCGACCTCGACGACTTCCGTTTCGTGAACCAGACCTTCAGCCGTCGGCAAGGGGACCGCTTGATCACCGAGGTCAGTCGTCGCCTGCGTCGCACCCTGCGGCGCACCGACACGCTCGCGCGTTGGGGCGGTGACAGTTTCGCGCTCCTACTGGTCGACCTGCCCAGCGGCAGGTCGGTGCTTCCGGCGCTCGAGAAGGTGCTCGCGGCGGTGCGACAGCCGTACCGCGACGGGACGCTCACGCTCCAGATGTCGGCCAGCCTGGGGGTCGACCTGCATCCCGACGGGGGCAGGACGCCCAGCGCCATGATCGAGCGCGCCGGCACGGCGCTGCGCCGCGCGAAGGAGATGCAGCGGGGCGGGTTCCGCTTCGCCGACGAGCACTTCGACGGCGCCATGCGCACGCGCCTGGCGCTCGAGGCCGAGGTCCGCAAGGCGCTCACCGACGACGAGCTGGTGCTGCACTACCAGCCGCGCGTCGAACTCGACTCCGGCGCCATCCACAGCG
Source organism: Trueperaceae bacterium (assembly GCA_046484635.1). Taxonomy (GTDB): domain Bacteria; phylum Deinococcota; class Deinococci; order Deinococcales; family Trueperaceae; genus CAZACZ01. The sequence continues at coordinate 32,322 of JAWOIL010000048.1, read as the reverse complement.
TCGAGGCGCTGGTGCGCTGGGTGCATCCCAGCCGCGGCCTGCTGAAACCGGCAGAGTTCCTGCCGTTGGTGGAAGAGGCGCAACTCGGTCCCGATCTGTTCGCCTGGGTGTTGGAACGCGCCTGCCGTCAAGCCAAGCGCTGGCAACGGCAGCGCACGCCGCGCCGCGTGGCCGTCAACGTCGGGCCCCAGGCGTTGGTGCAGAACGACTTCGCCAACGTGGTGCAGGCTGCACTCGGACGCTACGATCTTCACCCCGGTCTGCTCGAGCTGGAGATCAGCGAGCGCACCGCCTACGACACGCTCGCCGCCAGCGCGGACCGGCTCGCCGAAGTGCGCGAGATGGGCGTGCACGTGGCGCTCGACGACTTCGGTGTCGAGCACTCGTCGCTCACGCAGTTGCGTGAGCTGCCGCTCGACGGCCTGAAGATCGACCAGAGCTTCGTCACCAAACTCGGCGAGAACACCTCCGGCGAGGACCTCGACCTGCTACGGGCCATCATCGCCCTCGGCAAGAGCCTGCACCTGCGCGTGACGGCCGAAGGGATCGAGACCAAGGAGCAGAACAGCCTGCTGCGCTCGCTGAAATGCGACGACGGCCAAGGGTTCCTGTTCAGCCAACCGGTTCCTGCCGAGTACGTGCCGGCGTTCGCCTGACGGGCGTCCGACACGGGGTACCCCGCTTGGCTCCGGTAGACTGGCCGGCGATGCCGCCGCGGCGCCACGGTTGCGGCGCGGCGCCCGCTAGGAGCCTCCATGGACGAAAACCCGCTGCTAACGACTGCGCTTCGCATCCCGTTCGACCGGATCCGGACCGAGCACGTGGTTCCCGCCACGCGCCACGCGTTGGCCCGCGCCGAGGGGGAACTGGCCGCACTGATCGCCGAACACCCGGAAGGAACCGTAGGTTCGTTCGCTTCCACCATCGGCGCCCTCGACGATCTCGCGCAGCGCCTGTCCGAGACCTTCGGGTTGGTGCGCCACCTGAACTCGGTGGCGAACTCGCCGGAACTGCGCTTGGCCTTCAACGAAGTCCTGCCCGAGGTCACGGCGTTCTTCGCCAAGCTCACCACCAGCGACGCCCTGTGGCAGGTGGTGAAGCGCTACGCGGCCAGTGACGAGGCCGCGGCACTCGAAGGCGTGCATCGCCGGCACGTTCGCAAGATCGTCGACGAGTTCCGCCGTGCCGGCGCAGACCTCCCGGAAGCCGAGCGGACCCGCGCCGAGTCGTTGAAAGTCGACCTCGCGAAGCTCGGCACCCGGTTCGGAGAGAACGTTCTGGACGCCACCAACGCGTACGAGCTGGTCGTCGCCGATGCCGACGAACTGGCGGGATTGCCGCAGGGGGCACTCCGCAGGGCGCGCGCGTCGGCGGCTGCGCGCGGGCAAGACGGCTACCGCTTCACGCTGCAGGCGCCGTCGTACATGCCTGCGATGAAGTACCTCGAGAACCGAGCGCTACGCCGCGAGCTCTACCAGGCGCTCGCGCGTGTCGGCACCGAAGGCGAGCACGACAACCGCGGGATCGTGCGTGACATCCTCGCCAAGCGGCGCGAACTCGCCAACCTGCTGGGGTACCGCGACTACGCCGACCTGGTGCTCGAGGACCGGATGATGAAGTCCGGCGACCGCGCCGTCGCCTTCGAACGCGAGCTCGAGGAGCGCACCCAACCGTACTTCGAGACCGAGGTACTGGAGCTCGAGCGGTTCGCGACCGAGAAGCTCGGCATCGCACGGCTCGAGCCGTGGGACGTGGCGTTCGTGGCGGAGAAGCTGCGCCTGGCGCGCCTCGACATCGACGAGGAGGCGCTGCGCCCCTACTTCCCGCTCGACGCCGTGCTGAACGGCTTGTTCCAGCTGACAGAGCGGCTCTTCGGGGTGCGCGTCGAGGCGGTGGAGGGCGTGCCGACGTGGCACGACGAGGTGCAGGTGTACGACCTCGGGCACGAGGACGGCACGTACCTAGGCTCGCTCTACGCCGATTGGTTCCCGCGCGAATCGAAGCGGGCGGGGGCGTGGATGAACGGCATCGTAACGGGCGGCCCGGCCACGGCCGGTTTCGACCCGCACGTGGGTGTGATCGCCGCGAACTTCACGCCGCCCGATGGCGGTGGCACGCCGCTCTTGACGCACGACGAGGTTCAGACGGTGTTCCACGAGTTCGGCCACCTGCTGCACCACCTCATGTGCCGCGTGGAGCTGCGTGGCCGCAGCAGCATGAACGTCGCCTGGGACTTCGTGGAGTTGCCCAGCCAGATCATGGAGAACTGGACGTGGGAACGCGAGGCGCTCGACCTGTTCGCGCGCCACCACGAGACCGGCGAACCCATCCCCGACGACCTCTACGAGAACCTCCGAAGAGGCCGGACGTTCCTGGAGGCGATCGGGCAGATGCGGCAGTTGTCGTTCGGCAGTGCCGACTTGGCGCTCCACGTCGACTTCGACCCGGGAAGCGACGACGATCCGCTCGAGGTGGCCAGAGCCGCCATGGCGCCGATGGAAGTTCGGCCGGAGTTCGCCCAGGGCGAACGCATGGCGCGCTTCTCGCACGTCTTCGCGGGTGGGTACGCGGCCGGCTACTACAGCTACAAGTGGAGCGAGGTGCTGGAAGCCGACGCGTTCGGTCGGTTCGCTCGCGAAGGGATCTTCAACGCCGACACCGGCAGGGCGTTCGCGCGCGAGATCTTGGCCAAGGGTGACTCGGAAGACCCCGAGCAGATGTTCCGCGCGTTCATGGGTCGCGACCCCGACCCGGGCGCGCTCATCCGCCGCAACTTGGGCCCCGCGCCCGTCGCCGCGGCCGTCAGCGCAGCGGCGGACGGGCCGGCGCAGAACTGAGCTCGGGAGCGTCGAGATCGCGGCCGAGCAGGTGCACCACCAGGACCGTGCCGCGATCGTAGTCGCGCATCCCTTCGCGGGAGCCCTGGCTGCGTAGGTAGGCGTCGTAGGCCCGCGCGGCGCCGGCAGCCAAGCGCGGGCTGCGCCACCGCGCTGCGGCTTGCGCCGAAGCGTCGGCGTCGTCCCTGGCCCGCTCGGGCCAGTTCGCCAGGTAGTTCGCGCGTCGATCGGCCGGCATCGCGGCGGCCAGGGCGCTCGCCAGCCTCAGCGAGGCGGCGTAGCGCACGCGCGCGTCGTCGCACCGCAGTCCAGCCAAGAGCCCCACCGCTTCGGCGTCGGCTTCGGGCGCGAAGCCGGCGCTGTGGGCGAGTTCGTGAAGGCCGACGGCCAGCGCGGCCGTCGGCGGCAGGCCGGCGTCGACGTGCGGCTCGAGCAACCAAGGCGACACGAAGCCGGCGAAGCCGAACCGCAGCAGGGTTCCGGCGGGCACGGTCTTCACACGCCCAGGAAGCCGGACGACCCCGGCGGCGTAGGAAGGGTTCGACGTGCCCACGCCGGTTCCGTGGTTCGAAGACCGCACCACGGCGGCGAACGACGCCACGCAGCGCGAGGCGGCCTGGAACGGGTTGGCGTCTCCTGCAGGTTCGCTCGTCGTGGCGGTACTGGCTTCGCGAAGCGCGTCAAGGGCGTACGTCTCCGCCAACGCCACGACCTCGGCCGGCGGCGGCCCGTCCGGCAGTCCCAGAAGCGTCGCGACGTCGGTGGCCCGGTACCCCAACCCGAACGCCAGCGGGAACGCCAGCGCAGCGAGGGCGAGGAGCACGCCCAAGCCGCGCGCCGCCACCGAGCGCGCACGCGGGCCCCACACCAGGGCGGCCGTCAGCAACGCTGCCGCGAGCAACACGGTGGCCGCACTGACACTGCCGCGCAGCGCGTCGACCAACGGCACCGTGACGCTACGGACCAGCGGTTGGACGCCGCCCACGAAGCCGGTGTCGATCCAGCGCGCGGGCCACGGCGCGAACTGGACCGCCGCCGCCAGCGCGAACGTCGCCAAGATCGTCGAGCACCACGGGAAGCGCGAGCGAGCACGACGAAGCACGCCGTCTCGCTCAGCCACGTCGCCGGCTCCTACGCGCGTGCCCAAGGGCCCGCCTGCCACCCTGCCGAGCCGGGCCACTCCCTTCGGCCGCGCCCCAGCCCTCGTGGCGCAGGAAATCGCCGCGACCGAGCGACCACCAGCCATCGCCGGCGGGCGTGAGAAGCGTGCCGGGCAGCGCGCCCCGGTGGAAGAACTGCACCGCGTTCACGTTCGCCACGGTGAACGCGACGCGCGCCCCGCCGTCGGCCAGGGCCGCGGTAGTGCGGGGAAGAAGGCACGCGTCGGGTCGGGTCACCAGGCGCAAGTGCGCGACGCCACCGGTCGAGCGCACCTCCAGCCAAGCGGCCACACCCGGTGAACGGGCGAAGAGCGCGGCGTGCGCGCCAGGACGCGCACCGAGGTGGGGCAGAGCAGCCAGCAGGCGCGCAGCGTCATCCGGCGTCGCGGCGGCCACGAGCGCCATCGCAGGCGCGAGACCGGGTGGTGGCTCGGCACCGCCCGCGGCCGGCGGGGTGAGATTGCCTCGCCCGGCGGGTGACGTTACTTCCGCGGCAGCGGCTGGGCCATCCGGTTCCGCCCATGGCGCACCCGTTTCGTCACCTGTCCAGCTGTCGGCGAACAGCACGAGTCCGTGCTCGACGACGCGATGGCGCGGCGCCGGCGGTTCGAGACGCGCGTCGTACGCCTGCACCAGCCAAGCCTCGACGGTCGCCAGCCGTTTCCGCAGGCGCTCCGCGTCACGTTCGGACAGCGACAACGGGTCCGACAAGCGCCGCAGAAGTTCCGATCGCTCGTCCTCCACGGCGTCCACCAGGTCTTCGGGTGGGGCGGGACCAGGGACCCCGGACGTTCCGGCCCGGCCCGCGAACGCGGCGGCTCCGGGGTCAGTTTTCGTCGCCGCCTCGGCGCCGGGCGACAGCGGTGCCGGCGGTGCCGGCGGTGCCGGCGGTGCGAGTGGTGCCGGCGGTGCGAGTGGTGCCGGAGGGGCGAGTGGTGCGAGTGGTGCCGGAGGGGCGAGTGGTGCCAGTGCTGGTGCCGGCGGGGCGAGCGGTGCCAGCGGGCGCCCTTCCAGGTACGCGGCCACGTCGGCGTAGCGCTGCAAGCGGCCGTCCACCAGCGCCCACACCTGGGTCGCGAGGCGTTCGGCCAGCGCTCGGTCGTGGGTGACGAGTAGTAGCGCCGCGCGGCCGCCCTCGAGCTTCCGTTCCAGCGCCTCCTCGAGTGCCAAGACCGCCTCGAGGTCGAGGTCGTTGGTCGGTTCATCGAGCAGCCACAGGTCCGCGTCGTGCGCCAAGGCGAACGCCAGTCCGGCGCGAGCCCGTTCGCCGCCCGAGAGCTGCTCCGGTGGCTCGTTCCACGCCGCCTGCGGCACCCCGGCACCGGCCAACAGGTGCTTGGCGCGGCCCGTTCCCAGACGCTGCTCGAGTTGCTCCAGCACCGGCCGGCCATCTTGCAGGCCGCGGCTGCGCTGGCCGACGTGGATCAGCTTCGAGCGCGGCGCGAACGTCAGCTCGGTGCGTGGGTCGGTGGACGGCATGTCGCCCCGCAGCAGGGCCAGCAGGGTGCTCTTGCCGCTGCCGTTCGGCCCGACCAACGCGATGCGGTCACCGGGGTCGATGCGGAAGGTGGCGTCGCGCACCACGTCGCCACTGCTCAGGTGGCGGGCGTCCAGCAACGGCCCGGCGCCGAGACGGCGGTCGTCTCCTGGCTCTTCGCTGCCCAGCACTGGACGATCGCGGCGCTGCGCCAGGCCGGCCGCAACGACGGGATCGGCACCATCCCCGCTGCGCGCCGACGGTCCGGTACGTAGTTCGTCGCGGCGTCGCTCCGCTGCCTTGCGCCTTCGCTGCGCCTTCTTCCCGAACGCCGCGAGTTCCTCGGCCATGCGGGCAAGGCGTTCGGCCTCCTTCGCCCGCTCCTTTGCGCGTCGATCCGCGGCGTCGAGGCTGACGTCGTGGCGGCGTCGCGCGAGACCGAATCGTCCTGGCACCAGCCGCAGCGTGCCGCCCGCCAAGAACGCGGTGTGGGTCGTGCAAGCATCCAGTAGCGCACGGTCGTGGCTCACCACCACCATCGCCCCGGCGTGGCGCGCGAGTCGGCCTGCCAGCCACTGGCGGGCGGCTAGGTCGAGGTGGTTCGTGGGCTCGTCGAGCAAGAGGACGTCGGGCGACGAGGCCAGGGTCACGGCGAGCGTCAGGCGCCTGCGTTCACCGGCAGAGAGCGCGTGCACCGGGTCTTCGTACGTCGCCGGTGGGAACCCGAGCGCTGCAAGGTGCTCGCGCACCATGGCTTCGGCTCCGTAGCCGCCGATGCGCTCGAACTCGGCCTGCACCTCGCCGTAGATCGCGGCGCGGTCCTCGCCTGCGGTGATGCGGCGCTCCTCGTCACGCATGCGCCGTTCCAACGCGCGCACGTGCTCGATCGCGCGCTGCGCATGGTCCCACACGTTGCCGGGCGGAACGTCGCCTGCCGCGTCGTGTTGCGGCATGACGCCGACCCGGACGCCGGGCGCGCGCACCACGCGTCCTTCGTCGGGCGCCTCCTCCCCGGCCAGGAGCCGCAGGAGCGTGCTCTTGCCCACGCCGTTCGCGCCAACCAGGCCGACGCGCATGCCGGTCGACAAGCGCAGGTCGACGCCACGCAGAAGCGCGTGACGCTCGCGTGCGCGCTGAACACCGAGGGCGAGGAGGAAGTCCACGAGGAGGGTCCAACCTCATTGTAGCGGCAGCGAACCGGATCCCCTCGGCAGCGCCCGACCGACGTCGCGCCTATCCGACGTCGCGGCTATCGAAGGTCGCGCCTGTCCAAGGTCGTGCCTGTCCTAGGTCGCGCCTGTCCTAGGTCGCGCCGATCCGAGGTCGCTCCTGAACCGCAGCGGGCGTTGCTGTCTGGTACCGCTCCCGAGCGCTACCGTCGACGGTGATGGCCAGACTCACGCTTCCCAGGCCTCTGCCGCGCGCCGGGGCGCCGGAGCCCGAGCGTGTCGTCGACCGCAACGGCAGACCGGCACGAGCGCCCGACCGCGGCGCAGGCGGCGAACCCGACGTCGACGGCTCGGTCCGAGCGGACGCGGGTGCCGCCGCAGATGCCTCCGCAGACGCGCAGGCGGGACGGTACGTGCTGTACCTCATGGAGCGCGCCCAACGCGCGCACGGCAACGCCGCCCTCGAGGAGGCCGCGGCGCGCGCCAATGCGCTGCGGTTGCCGCTGCTGGTGGCGTGGGCTTCGAACCCCGGCGCGGCCGAGTGGACGCCGCGCCGGGCCGAGTTCGCCCTGGAGGGGATGCGGGAGACCCGGGACGATCTCGCGCGCCGCGGCGTGCCGTTGCTTGCGATTGCCCTCGCGCCGGAGGACGCCGCCTTCGTCCTCGGGCGTGGAGCGGCCACGATCGTGGTCGATCGCGGGTACCTTCGTGAGGACCGCCGTTGGCGCGGGGCCGCCGCCGCTGCCGCCTCGCAAGCGTTCATCGAGGTGGAGGGCGACACGGTGGTGCCGGTCGAGGTCGCTTCGCCTTCGGCGGAGGCCGGAGCGCGAACGCTGCGTGGCAAACTCGAACGGCAGGTGGAACGGTTCTTGAACCCGGTGGCCGAGGTGACGCTGGCGCGCCGCTGGGACGACCGGGCAATGCGCTCCGAGGTGCCGGCCGGCATCGCGTGGGCGGACTTGGACGACGCGCGATCGGCCGAACGGATGGTGGCGCACGGCACGGTGGCGCACGGCACGGTGGCGCACGGCACGGTGGCGGCCGGCATGGTGGCGCGCGGCGCCTCGGAGCCCACGGAGACACCCTTCCTCCCCGGCGCCGTGCCCACGTACTTCACGGGCGGTCAGCGGGAGGCGCGGCGACGATTGCAGCGCTTCGTGGAGCACGAACTGCCCGGGTACGGCGAAGTTCGCGGGCGCCCGGCGGCGGACCGAGTGTCGCGTCTGAGCCCGTACCTCCGGTTCGGTCAGATCTCGCCGGTAGAGGTGGCGTTGGCCGTGCTCGCCGCGGTGCAGGACGCGCCGCGGCTGGAGGACGATGCGCGCACGTTCTTGGAGGAACTGATCGTTCGCCGCGAGTTGGCGCTGAACCACGTCTGGTACCGCGAAGACTACGACCGCTACGAGACGCTGCCCGCCTGGGCGAGGGCGACGCTCGCCGAGCACGCCTCCGACCCGCGCTCGCCCGCCTACGACGAGGCGACGTTGGAAACGGGCGCGACGCACGATCCGTACTGGAACGCCGCCATGCGCGAGATGCGCGTGACCGGCTACCTTCACAACCACATGCGGATGTACTGGGGCAAGCAGATCCTCGCCTGGAGCCCCGATCCGAAACAGGCGTTCGCGCGCGCCCGTGACCTCAACGACCGGTACTTCCTCGACGGACACGCACCCAATGGGTATGCGGGCGTAGCCTGGAGCTTCGGCCTGCACGACCGCCCGTGGCCGGAGCGGCCGGTGTTCGGCAAGGTCCGTTCGATGACCGTCGGCGGGCTGGAACGCAAGGCCGATCCGCGCGCCTACGTGGCGCGCGTCGCCGCGCTCGGCGTGGGCCAAGACGAGCGCGATATCCTTCCGAGGTGAAGCGGTTCATCGGGCGCGGCGCGAACCAGCCGTTCACGTGCACCGTGTGCGGGCGGGAGGTTCCGCCGTTACGCGGCGGCGGGTACCGCAACCACTGCCCCTACTGCCTGCACTCGCTGCACGTCGACGTGAACCCCGGCGATCGCGCCAGTGACTGCGGTGGGGTACTCGAACCGATCGCCGTGGAGCGGAGCGGAAAGAAGGGCTGGGTGATCGTGCATCGCTGCCGTCGCTGCGGTGCGGTGCGGCGCAACCGAGCCGCCCTCGACGACCCCGACACGCCCGACGACTACGACGTGCTGATCGCGATCGCGAGCGGCCTGCCGAACCCCGCCACGACCCCGCGCCGTTGATACACTCGCCGCACGAGGAGCGACGATGACCAAGGCGAACATCGACATCCATCAAGACGGTCCCGCGCTGCGCATCACCCTGGACCGGCCGGAGGTCCTCAACGCGCTCTCGCTGGCGTTGCTGGGCGAACTGCGTGAGGCGCTCGAGGGCCCGGCGACCGACGACAGCGTGCGCGCTGTGCTGATCACGGGCGCGGGACGCGGTTTCTGCGCCGGCGCCGACCTCGCGGACACACGCGTCGACGGCGACATCGGCGGCATCCTGGAGCGCTCGTACCACCCGGTGGTGCGCGCTATCGCCGCGCTTCCCAAACCGGTGGTGGCGGGGGTGAACGGCGTCGCCGCCGGGGCGGGCATGAGCCTTGCGCTGGCGTGCGACGTGCGCCTGCTGTCGTCCGCGGCAAGCTTCGCGCTCGGGTTCACCGGCATCGGCTTGGTGATGGACGCCGGCAGCAGCTACTACCTGCCGCGCCTGGTGGGTCCGGGGCGGGCGCTCGAGATGGCGTTCAGCAACCGCCGCGTGAAGGCCGAGGAGGCGTTGGCGATCGGCCTGGGCGAGCGCATCCTGGACGCCGAAGGGTTCGAAGGCGCGGTGTGGCACGAAGTCCGCGCCATGGCCGAAGGACCGACCCGCGCCTTCGCGCTCGCCAAGCGCGAGGTGCGCGCGTCGCTCGACCACGACCTCGAGCAGCAGTTGGCGCTGGAGGCTCGGTGCCAGGCCGAAGCGGCACGCTCCCAGGACGTCCGGGAAGGCATCGCCGCGTTCCGCGAGAAGCGCCAGCCGCGCTTCCAGGGGCGCTGAGCATGCCGCAGGCCGACACGCTCTTCCTCGGCTCGGTGCTGACCATGGATCTGGAGCGGCCGCGCGCGGGCGCCGTCGCCGTACGCGGCGGCAAGGTACTCGCCGTGGGCGACGCGGCGGAGCTGCATCCGCTCACCGGTCCGGACACGAACGTGGTGCACCTGGGCGGCGCCTGCCTACTGCCAGGGTTCCACGATGCCCACGTGCATCTGGTGTCGCTCGGGATGGAGCTGCAGCAGGTCGATCTGGCGAGCGCCGCCACCCTCGACGACGCGCTCGAGGCGGTGCGCGAGCGCGCACGGACGCTGCCGCCGGGCGCCTGGGTCCACGGCGCCGGCTTCGCGCTGCAGCGCTGGGGGCTCGCGACCCTGGGGAGGGTCGAGGCCGATGCGCTGGAGCAGGCGGCCGGCGGACGCCCCGTGCGCCTCGTGAGCCAAGACCACCACTCCGCTTGGGCCAGCCGTGAGGCACTGCGCCAAGCGGGGATCGACGCCGGCACCCCCGACCCCGAGCACGGCGTCATCGTGCGCGACGAGGAAGGGGTGCCCACCGGCTTGCTGTTGGAATGGGCGGTGGGGCTGCTCGACGACGCCATGCCGCCGGAGAGCGACATGGAGCGCGAGGGCGCGGTGCGGGGAGCGGCAGAGCACTTCGCTTCGCTCGGCATCACCTCCGTGCACCACATGGCGTTCGACGATGCCGCCCGCTTCCGCGCCCTGGCGAGGGCCGCCAGCGACGACGGCTACCCGGTGCGGGTGTGGGCGTGCCTGCCGCACCAGGACATCGAGCGCGCGGCCGCGCTCGGCATCGCCACGGGCCAGGGAGGCGACACCTTCCGCATCGGCGGCGCCAAGTTCTTCGCCGACGGCGCGTTGGGTAGCCGCACGGCCTGGATGCTCGAACCGTACGGCGGCGCCCATGCCGAGGAAGCAGGCTACGGGGTGGGCATGGCGGTCGACGGCCCCGAGCTCCTGGCCGAGCGCGTCCCGCTCGCCCTCGCGGCCGGTCTCACCCCCGTAGTCCACGCCATCGGCGACCGCGCCGTGCGCGCCGTGCTCGACGTCTTCGAGGCCACCGCGAGTCAGTGGCGGGCCGCCGGCTTGCGGCCCCGCGTCGAGCATGCCCAGCACGTCCATCCCGACGACGTCGCGCGCTTCGGGCGACTGGGCCTGGTGGCGTCGATGCAGCCGACGCACATCACCTTCGACGTCGAATCGGTGCACGACCTGCTCGGCGACCGCGTGGAGCGCGCCTACCCGATGCGCTCGCTGGCGCGCGCTGGGGCGCATCTGGCCTTCGGTTCCGACACGCCCGTCGCGCCAGCTGACGTGTTCGTCGGGCTGCGCGCCGCCAGTCGGCGCGCGTCGAAGAGCGGTGCGCGCCTGGGCCCGAGCGAGGCCATCTCGCCCGACGCCGCGTTGGCCGCCTACACCACCGGGGCTGCCTACGCCGTAGCAGCCGAGGGCCGCTCCGGGATGCTGCGCGAAGGCTACGACGCCGACCTGACCGTCGTGTCGCACGACCCGACCGTCGCCCTCGACGGGCTCGAGGTGCTCGCTACCGTCAAGGGAGGGCAGTTCACCTACCGGGCGGCCGGATTCGAGGGTTGACGGGCGCCCGTCAGCCGCCGCGCAACTCGAGTTCGCGCACCTTTCCGCGGGCGGGTCGTTCGAGCAGGAACAAGACCGCCTCTGCGAGCGCCTCCGGCGCGATCCACTCGGAGGTGTCGGCGTTCGGCATGCCTTCGCGGTTGGCGGGCGTGTCGATGGCGCTCATGGGAAAGAGCACGACGACGTCGATGCCGCCGTCCGCGACCTCGGCCGCCACCGAGCGGAAGTAGGCGGCCACGGCCGCTTTCGAGGCGGCGTAGTGGGCCATGCCGGGAGCGGGGTTCGACGCCGCCGCTGCCGCGATGCCCACGACGGCACCACGACCGCGTTCGAGCATCGACGGTAGGACCGCGCGGGTGGTGGCGACGGCCGTGCGGAGGTTGACGGTGAGCATCCGTTCGAGCGCGTCGAGGCCCGCCTCGTGCGCCTTGCCGGTGGCGAATCCACCCGCGAGATTCAGCACCGCGTCGACGGCGCCGAAGCGCGCCAGGACATGCTTCACGGCCGCGCTCGCGCCTTCGTCGTCGGCGAGGTCGGCCCCGAACGCAGCGACCCGCTCGTCGCCGTCGCGAACGTCGTACCGTTCGCGTAGACGCGCTTCCTTCCCGGGCCGGTCCAGCAGCGCAACGCGCCAGCCGCGCTCGCGCAAGGCGGCCACCACGGCAGGCGCGGCGCCGCCGCCCGCGCCGGTGACGAGGGCGACCTTGGCGTCATCCCGCGTGCGGTTCTCGTCGTCGGTCATGGTCCAATCTATCCAGCATCCGGCGCGGTCGACGTCGTGGGCGGACCAGCGGTCCGAGCGGACGAGCGGTCCGAGCGGACGAGCGACCCGAGCGGTTGGCTATACTCGCCCATGCCGACGGATACCGCCCTCTCCCGACCACTGCTCGCCCCGCTGCTCGACGCTGCGCGCCAGGCTTCCCGAGCGCTCGCCCGGGTGGATCGCGTGGCGGCGCTGCGCGCCGTCGCCGACGGGCTCACGCGTGACGAGACGGCGATCCTCGATGCCAACCGAACCGACGTGGCCGCAGAGCGAGCCAAGGGAACCCAGGCTGCGTTGGTCGACCGACTGGAACTGAGCCGCGAGCGCTTGCACGGCATGGCGGCAGCGGTGCGGCAGGTCGCTGACCTCCCGGACCCACTCGGGCGCGTGTTGGACGGCTGGACGCTGGCCAACGGCGTGCGCGTGCGGAAGGTGAGCGTACCGTTCGGCGTGATCGGGGTGGTGTACGAGTCGCGTCCGAACGTCACCGTCGACGCAGCGGTGCTGGCGTTCAAGGCGGGCAGCGCGGCCGTGCTGCGAGGCTCCTCCAACGCCCTCGCCAGCAACCGCGCCCTGGTGGCCAGCATGCGCGCTTCGCTCGCTGGTCTCGGCGTTCCGGAAGACGCGGTGCAGCTCGTCGATTCGCCCGACAGGGCGCTCGTCACGGAACTGCTGCAGTCCCACGGCAAGGTCGACCTGGTCATCCCGCGCGGCGGCGCCGGATTGATCCGGCACGTAGTGGACACGGCGCGCGTGCCGGTCATCGAGACCGGCGTCGGCAACTGCCACCTGTACGTCGACGACGGCGCGGACTTGGTGATGGCCGAGCGCATCCTGCGCAACGCGAAGCTCCAGCGTCCCGGCGTCTGCAACGCCATAGAGACGCTGCTGGTGCACCGAAGTGTGGCAGAGCGGTTCCTGCCGTGCGCCTTGGCCGGCTTGCGCGACGCCGGCGTCGCCCTGGTGGGTTGCGACCGCACCCGCGCCTTGGCCGAAGCAGTGGACGTGGCGACGGACGAGGACTGGGCCACCGAGTACCTCGACCTCAAACTGGCCGTTCGCGTGGTGGACGACCTGGATGGCGCCGTAGCCCACATCGCGCGCTTCGGCACGCAGCACACCGAAGCGATCGTGACGTCCGACGTGGGCCGCGCCGAGCGCTTCCGGCAGGAGGTCGACGCCGCCGTGGTGGCCGTGAACGCCTCGACCCGATTCACCGACGGCTTCGAGTTCGGGTTCGGCGCAGAGATCGGCATCAGCACGCAGAAACTGCACGCCCGCGGACCCATGGGGCTGGCCCAGATCGTGACGTACAAGTACCTCCTCGACGGCGAGGGCCAGACGCGCACATAACCGCGTCCAGGACGGCAAAAATCGATTGACCGAGGATGCCTTGGGGGGGTATACTCGTGGGGTTGGGGAGCACGCTTCGGTGCGTGCACGGCCGCCTTCTTGCTCGATGTCCCGTCGACGCCCTGCGCCGCGCCTACCGCACCGCGCCCACGGCACCGCGCCCACGGCACCGCGTCGATCAAGGCGCGTCACACGGCCGTTCGGCCGGCACGTGGGCACCCCGCGGGCCTCGCCCGCGATGCGTTCACCCCCCTTCCCGGAGGTTCCACTTGAACGGGTACACCGCAGAGAGCATCAAGGTCCTCAGGGGCCTCGAAGGGGTGCGCAAGCGCCCCGCCATGTACGTGCAGGGCGGTACCGGCATCGACGGCTACCACCAACTGCTCACCGAGATCATCGACAACGCCATCGACGAGTCGTTGGCGGGGTACGCCGACACCGTCGAGGTCACGCTCAACGCCAACGGTTCTGCCAGCGTCTCCGACAACGGTCGCGGCATCCCCGTCGACGTCATGGAGCGCGAGGGCCGTCCCGCCATCGAGGTGATCTTCACCGAGCTGCACGCCGGCGGCAAGTTCGACACCAACGCCTACAAGGTGTCCGGCGGCCTCCACGGCGTGGGCAGCTCCGTCGTGAACGCGTTGTCGGTGTGGTTCGAGGCCGAGGTGCGCCTAGACGGCAAGGTCTACGGCATCCGCTTCGAGCAGGGCGACGTCGTGAAGCCGCTGCACATCATCGGCGACGCCCCCAATCGCGCCAGTGGCTCCACCGTGACGTTCATGCCGGATCACAACGTGTTCAAGGACATCGCCGGCTTCGATTACGGCCGCGTGCGGCGGCGCATGCGCGAGCTGGCATACCTCACGGGCGGCGTGCGTATCATCCTGACCGACCTGCGCGGTACCGAGCCGAAGCGCGAGGAGTTCCACGAGAAGGGCGGCGTCGCCGCGTTCGCCGCCAACCTCGCCAAGGAAGGCAAGCCGCTCTACGACAAGCCGGTCGACATCCACGGCACGGCCACCGTGGCCACCGACCAGGGCGACCACGACATCGAGGTCGACGTGGGCCTGGTGCACACCACTGGCTTCGGCCAGACGGTGCTGACGTACGCCAACATGATCACCAACCGTGACGGCGGCACGCACCTGACCGGGTTCAAGCAGGCCTACACGCGCGTGCTGAACAACTACGCGAAGTCGAAGAACCTCCTCAAGAAGGGTGACCCTGCGCCCGGTGGGGAAGACTTCCTGGAAGGCATCTCCTGCGTCATCTCGGTCAAGCTGCCCGACCCGCAGTTCGAGTCGCAGTCCAAGGTGAAGCTGCTCAACCCCGAAGCGCAGACGGCCGTGTCGCAGGTGGTGTACGAGAAGCTCAGCGAGGTGCTCGAGGAGAACCCGCGCGTCGGCAAGGCCATCATCGAGAAGGCCGCGCAGGCAGCGCGCGCGCGTGAGGCGGCACGCAAGGCGCGCGACCTGGTGCGCCGGGCCAACCCCCTCGAGAACGACGACCTGCCTGGGAAACTGGCCGACTGTCAGTCGCAGGACCCCGCCGTCAGCGAGGTCTACATCGTCGAAGGCGACTCCGCAGGCGGCAGCGCCAAGCAGGGGCGTGAACGGCGCTTCCAGGCGATCCTTCCGCTACGCGGCAAGATCCTCAACGTCGAGAAGGCGAACCTCGGCCGGATCCTCAAGAACGCCGAGATCCGCGCCATGATCGCCGCCATCGGCGCCGGCATCGAGGGAACGGGTGACGACACCCACTTCAACCTCGAGGACGTCCGCTACCACCGCATCATCATCATGACGGACGCTGACGTCGACGGTTCGCACATCCGCACGCTGTTGCTCACCTTCTTCTACCGGTACATGCGGCCCCTCATCGACGCCGGGTACCTGTACATCGCGCAGCCGCCACTGTATGGCGTCAGAATCGGGCGTCAGAAGGAGCTGCAGTACCTGTTCGACGAAGGCGCCCTTCAGAAGGTGCTGAAGGCGAACCGCGACAAGAAGGTCGAGATCCAGCGCTTCAAGGGTCTCGGGGAGATGAACCCCGAGCAGCTGTGGGAGACCACCATGAACCCCGAGACGCGGGTGCTGAAGCGCGTCAACATCGAGGACGTGCTGGAAGCCAGCGAGACGTTCGAGATGCTGATGGGCACCGAGGTGCCGCCGCGCCGGCAGTTCATCGAAGGCAACGCGCACCTCGCGACCTTGGACGTCTGAGCAGCGTCTCGTTTTCGCGATCTAGTCTTCGCGCGCGGCGAGCTCCGCTGCGTTCACCACGTTCGGGGCCGACCCCCCGCTCAGCACCGCCCGCACCGCCGTCGCGCACGCCCGCGCCATGGCGGTGCGGGCGGTTACCGTAGCCGAACCGGTGTGGGGCGCCAGGACTACGTTCGGTCGACCCAGCAGGCCCGGATGCACCTCCGGTTCGTGCTCGAACACGTCCAGGCCCGCGCCGAACAGGTGCCCGCTGTCGAGCGCCGCGACGAGCGCGGCCTCGTCGACCACCGGCCCGCGGGCGGTGTTCACCAAGATGGTGCCGCGACGCATGGTGCGAAGCGCGCGCTCGTCGATCAGGTGGTGCGTCTCGGGCGTGAGCGGGCAGTGCAGCGACACAACGTCCGACGCCGCCAGCAGGTCGTCCAGCCCGGCGTAGTGAACGCCGAGCGCGGCCTCGGCCTCCGGGTCGGGTCGGCGGTTGTGGTACAGCACGTGCATGCCGAACCCGTTCGCTCGGCGCGCGACCGCGCGGCCGATGCGGCCCATGCCGACGATGCCAAGGGTGGCCCCGGCGATCTCGCGGCCCAGTAGCTGCATCGGTTGCCAACCGCTCCAGTCGCCCGACGCCACCACGTCGTGCCCTTCGCGCAAGCGCCGCGCCACCGCAAGCAGCAACGCGAAAGCGTGATCGGCCGTGGCGTCGGTGAGCACGTCGGGCGTGTTCGATACGGCCACGCCACGGCGGGAACAGGCGTCCACGTCCACGTTGTCGAGGCCCACGGCGTAGTTCGCAACGATGCGCAGTTCCGGGCCGGCAGCGTCCAGCAGTTCGTCGTCCACGCGGTCGCCGAGGAGCGTCACCAACGCCGCTGCGCCCGCGGCGCGCCGGAGCAGCTCGTCGCGCGCGATGGCCTCGTCCTCGGCGCGTACCTCGAGCCGAACGCCGGTCTCGCGCAGGGGCGCGAGACCGGCGTCGGGCAACCGGCGCGTGACGAACACGCGGGGCTGGGGAGCGCGTGGCGAGGGACCGCTCAGGGCAGGCCGATCTCCACGCGACGGTCGTGGATCTCGTTCGACATGAGCATCAGGTTGCGCTGCGCGGTCACGTCCTCGACCGTGTACGGCGCGAAGTCCTCCGGCAGCGTCGCTTCGTTCCCGAACGACGTCATCACGTGGTTCAGGACCGCCGCGATCTCGGCGTCTTCGAGCTGGAGCTGCGGCGTCATGACGCTGTTGTACGTGACACCGGCCACCTCGATCTGACCTTGCAGGCCGTACAGCACGACCAGGATGGGGTAGTCGCGGTCGGCGGCGTAGAGTTCCACCGCGTGCCCGTCCGCCAGCGGCGGGAACGCGCCGGGGATGCCTTGCGCGTTCGCTTGGTGGCAGGCCAAGCAGACCGCCGTGAACACGGCGGCGCCGTCCGGCAGGTCGGCGCCGGCCTGGGCCGCCGGGGCGCCGGCATCGCCGCCGGCGTCACCCGCATCGGCGGGTGCACCCGCGTCGCCGGGCGCAGCCGCGTCGCTCGGCGGCGCCGGCGTCGCCGCGGCCGCCGCTGGGGCCGCCCCCAACGCCACGAAGCCGGGGTTCCCGACGCCGCGCTCGACCACGAGTTGCATGGCGTGGTCGATGTCGATGCGCGCGCGACCATCCCCCAGCTCCTCGTAGCCCGCGAGGGCCGTGGTGGCGGCCGCCACCTGCTGGTCGAACGCCGCGGTGTCGAGCGGCACGAGACTGCCTTGCGGCTTGGAGGTCGCCAGCAACAGGATCGCGACCAGCACCGCGACCATGCCGATGGTTCCCAACACGAAAGCCATGCGAATTTGACGTTCGCTGAACAAGTACTGACGGATCGGTTCAGGCATGATGTTCTGCCACCACCCTCACGAGGCGCGGGTCGTTGGCGGGCAGCACGTTCCGCGTTGTGAGCGCGCGGGCGAATGCCGCCAACCACACGCCACCCAAGCCCACCACCATCAGCACGTCGGTCAGCGTGAGCGCGAAACCGGTGCGCTCGAAGGCGGGGACCAGGAACCAGAACATGTTGAGCAACTGCACGAACAGCGCCCACACGGCGACGATCGCCAGGGCGCGCCGCTTGCGCTTCACCCAACGGGAGAACAGGATCATGAACGGCGCGAAGAAGCCGAAGAAGAGCAGGAAGGCGCTCACGCCGATCCACTCGGGGCCGAAGCGCACCGTGTACCAACTGGCGGTCTCGACGATGTTGTTCGACCACAGGATGATCAACTGCGAGACCTGGGTGTAGGCCCAGAACATGGTGAACGCCATCAGGAAGTTGCCCAGGTCCTGGAGGCGCTTCGGCGTCAGCAAGGCGTCGATCGAGGCGTTGCGCCCCGCCAGGAAGACGAGCACCAGGATGATGAACGCCACCGCCGTGATCGCCTGGCTGGCCATGAGGATCACCGGGTAGATACCGGAGAACCACATCGGCGTCACCGACATGGCCCAGTCGATGCCGGCGAACGTCCAGGTGAGGATGTACACCACCAGCCACATCCCCGACATGCTCTTGAGGCGATAGCCTGTGCGGCCCGCGTCGGCGCTCTCCTGGTCCTGGCGCCGCGAGAGTCGCCGGTACAGCACCGCGATGAGCGACCAGACACCGAAGAAGAACACGGCGCGCACGATGAAGAACGGCACGTTCAGGTACGCCGTCTTGTTGTCGACGATGGGGTTCTCGGCCAGGTACGCCGCGTCGGTCCACACGAACAGCTCTCGCATGCCGAACAGCAGCGGCACGAACAGCAGCGCCAGCAGTGGAATGAGCGACACCGCGGCTTCCACCGGCCGCGAGATGAGGGCGCCCCACGACCCGCCGGCCATGTGCTGCACCACCATCATCACCAAGGCGCCAAGGGAAAGCCCGAGCCAGAACAGGAAGGCGATCAAGTACGACTCGAAGAAGCCGCCAGGCCCGGCGAAGCCCAGGATCACGGCGCCGACGAGGGCGATGCCGCCGACGGCGAGGGCGCCGACCTGGAGGCGCGAGGTGTCGGGGGGGTTGACGTCGAGCGCGCTCATCGGTTCGCCTCCAGAGCGTCGAGTTCGAGCAGCGCGCCGACCGGAACGTCATCGAGCCCCGCGTTCTGGCTCAGCTGCAGGGCCTTGACGTAGCCGGCGATGGCCCAGCGGTCCTCGACGGGGATGCGCGAAGCGTAGCTGTACATGCGCCCGAAGCCGTTGGTCATGGCGCTGTAGAAGTAGCCGACCGGCGCGTCGAGCAGCCTCTGGGTGGCGGTGAACGACACCGGCTGCGGGAAGCCGCGCTGCACCACTTGGCCCATGCCGTCCGCGTTGTAGTTGTGGCACGGCGAGCAGTAGATGTCGAAGCGCTCCTGGCCGCGTTGCAGCAGTTCGACCGTGAGCGGAAGGGGTAGCTCCGTGAGCATCCCGGCGGCGTCGACGCCGGCGACGTAGGCCGAGTCCAACGCGCCGAATTCCCGCGAGACGGTGCCCTCCGGCAACGGCCGCATGCTCGAGCCGTCGGCGAAGAAGACGCTGCCGTCGAACGCTTTCGCCTTCGGTTGCACCGCCATGTTGCGGCCGCACGAGCTCAGGAGCAGCACCGACGCGCCGGCGAGCACCAGCGTGAGGGCTCGCTTCCAGGCAGTGCGGCGGGCGGGGCGAAGGGGGT
The DNA here is from genome assembly GCA_046484635.1 of Trueperaceae bacterium. Classification (GTDB taxonomy): domain Bacteria; phylum Deinococcota; class Deinococci; order Deinococcales; family Trueperaceae; genus CAZACZ01. The sequence goes on along the minus strand of JAWOIL010000048.1, from coordinate 13,053 downwards.
CTCGCGTCACCGTTCCACCTCCGAAACACGCTCGGGCGAGAGGCTTTCGAGCAGTGCACGCGTCTCGTGGCGGTCGAACTTCGGGTCGCGCGCCTCGACACAGAGGAAGAACTTGTCGCGGCTGGCGTTCTCGAAGCCGGGCGTGTTGAAGATCGAGTGGTACGGCCGCGGCATCCCGTTGCGGAAGATCATGTACAGGCCGGCCGTGAACGCTGAAACCAGGATGGTCATCTCGTACATGATGACGATCCAGTTGGGCCAACTGTTCAGCGGCTTGCCGCCGATGTTGAGCGGGTAGTAGGTGGTGTTCGCCCACCACTGCATGAAGAACCCACCCAAGCCGCCGAGGATGCCCATCACCAGCACCACCCAGCCGAGGTTGGTGGGGCGCATGCCGAGGGCGTCGTCGAGCCCTTCGACCGGGAACGGCGTGTACGCGTCGGTGCGGGTGTAGCCCGCCTCCTTCACGCGCTCGGCGGCGGCCATGATCTCCTCGACCGTGCCGAACTCGGCCACCACGCCGTAGAGGTCGTTGCGGGCGGCGTCGGCGCTCGCCATGGTGGCGCTGCTCATCCGGTCACCTCCCCGTAGTAGTCGGATCGGATCTCCTCGAACGCGTCCGAGCCGTGGTGCGCGACGTGGTACGCCGTCTCCTTGGTCTCCGCGGTGGCGATCGACGGCAACAGCCGGATGAACAGGAAGAACAGCGTGGAGAAGAGCCCAAGGCTACCGATGAAGAGCGCCCAATCCCAGAAGGTGGAGACGTAGTCGCCCCACGACGACGGCAGGAAGTCCTTGGTCAACGACACCACGATGATGACGAACCGTTCCAGCCACATGCCGATGCTGACGATGATCGAGATGACGAACAACGCCAGCGGGTTCTGGCGCACGCGCCGGAACCACAGCGGCTGGATGGCGACGAGGTTGCAGAGGATCAGCGCCCAGAAGAAGATCGCGTGGTCCCCGAACATGCGGTTCCAGATCATGAAGCGCTCGAACTCGACGCCCGAGTACCAAGCCATGAAGATCTCGACGAAGTAGCCGTACACGACGATCATCCCGGTGGCCAGCATGAGCTTCGCCGAGTTGTCGAGGTGGCGCATGGTGATGAGCTTCTCGAGCCCGAACGCGCGCCTGAGCGGGATGGCCAGGATGAGCACCATGGCGAAGCCCGCGAACACCGCGCCGGCGACGAAGTACGGCGGCATGATGGTGTTGTTCCAGCCCGGCACCTGGGCCACGGCGAAGTCCATGGCGATGGTGCTGTGCACGCTGAGCACCAGCGGGAAGCTGAGCGCCGCGAGCAGCAAGTAGGCGCGCTGGTAACGCTGCCAAGCCTTGGTGGAGCCGTTCCAGCCGAGGCTCAGGACACCGTAGAGGATCTTCTGGAACTTGGTGGCGGCGCGGTCGCGCAGCGTCGCCAGGTCGGGGATGAGGCCGATGAACCAGAAGAGGATCGAGACGCTGGCGTACGTGCCGATGGCGAACAGGTCCCAGTCGAGTGGGCTGCGGAACTGCGGGAACAGTCCGAGCGTGTTCGGGTACGGCAGCAGCCAGTAGAAGACCCACGGCCGGCCGAGGTGAAGGATGGGGTAGAGGCCGGCGCAGACGACGGCGAAGATCGTCATCGCCTCGGCGAAGCGGTTGACGGTCGTGCGCCACGGTTGCCGGAAGAGCAAGAGTGCCGCCGAGATGAGCGTGCCGGCGTGGCCGATCCCGATCCACCACACGAAGTTGATGATCGGCATGGCCCAGGCGACCGGGATGTTGTTTCCGAAGATGCCGATGCCGGTGGTGATCAGCTTGACCACCGACACCAGGTACAAGCCCAGGAACGTCAGCGAGATGCCGAACCCGATCCACCACCAGGTGGGCGTGCGCTGCACGCCGACCAGAACGGGCGACAAGACGGTGTCGTCGATCTCGCCGTAGCCTTGGCCGGGAGCGATGACGCGGTTCGTCTCCTGCACGCGTCCGCGCGTGACCTTGCCCGCTGTGACGGCCATCAGTGGGCCCCTTCCTGGGCGCCGCCGCCCGCCAGCGACGGGTGCGGGTTCTTGACCTTGGCCAGGTACGTCGTGCGCGGGAAGGTCTGCAGCTCTTCCAGCAAGCCGTAGTTCAGCGGCGACGACTTGGCGGCGTGGATGGCTGCCTCGGGATCGTTGAGGTCTCCGAAGACGATCGCCTGCGTGGGGCACGCGGCCTGGCAAGCGGTGACGACCTCGCCGTCACGGATGGTGCGGTCTTCGTTGGCCGCTTCGATGCGCGCCTTGGAGATGCGTTGGGTGCAGTAGGTGCACTTCTCCATGACGCCGCGACTGCGCACGGTGACGTCCGGGTTGTTCGCCAGCGACAACTCGGTGGCGTCGGTGGACAACTCGGCGTACTGCAGCCAGTTGAAGCGCCGCACCTTGTACGGGCAGTTGTTCGAGCAGTAGCGCGTGCCGACGCAGCGGTTGTAGACCATCACGTTCAGGCCTTCGGAGTCGTGCACCGTCGCGCCGACCGGGCAGACCGGCTCGCACGGCGCCTTCTCACACTGCTGGCACGGCATCGGCTGGTGGTAGAACTGCGGGTCGTCGACGCTCCCACCGTAGTAGTTGTCGACGCGGATCCAGTGCAACTCGCGGCCGATGGCCACCTGGTCCTTCCCGACGATGGGGATGTTGTTCTCCGACTGGCACGCCACCACGCAGGCGTTGCAGCCGGTGCAGACGGTCTGGTCGATGACCATGCCCCACTTGTAGCCGTCGTAGGCGACGTCGGGGTAGAGGTCTTCGGCGTGGTGCGCCACCGGGTGCGCGAAGTGCGGGTGCTCGGGCTCCTCACGGAACTGGGCGAGCGTGCCGGCGCGGACGATGTGTCGGGCGTCGCCCGTTCCTTCGAGCGCGTGATGCGTCTGCGTGCTGACGAGCTTGTGCTTGCGGTTGGTGGCCGTGGCCCGCAACGCCGTGATCCACGGCGCATCGCTGGAGCGTAGCTTGTAGGCGTTCACGCCCACGCCGCTGCCGACCTTCCCTGCGGACGTGCGTCCGAAGCCCAACGCCAGCGAGATGGCCCCGACCGCCTGGCCCGGCTGAACCCACACGGGCGCGTCGACGCTGCCGCCGTTCGCGTCCAGCGTGATCACGTCGCCGTTCGTCACGCCCAGCGCCTCGGCGGTGGCGGGCGCCACCAGCGCGGCGTTGTCCCAGGTGAGGTTCGAGAACGGCTTGGGAAGTTCCTGGAGCCAGCCGTTGTTGGCGAAGCGACCGTCCATCACGGACGGGTCGAGCGCCAGGCGGAGCTCGAGGTCGGCCACCTGCGGGAGCGAGCCCACCACGCCGGCCTGTCCGACCGCCACCTCGGCGGACGCGCTACCAGCGACCGCGCCGCGGTAGACGCTCTCGCGCCAGAAGTCGTCGAACGAACCCGTGACGCGCCCCTGCCAGTGGCTGCGCACCAGGTCGTAGGCGTTCGCGGCACCGTCGCCCAGCAGCGCGGCCACCACCTCGGTCGCGCTCTTCCCGCCGTAGAACGGCAGGATCAGCGGCTGCTGGATGGTGATGGTGCCGTCGTAAGCGCGCACGTCGCCCCAGGTCTCGAGGAAGTGCGCTTCCGGAACGTGCCAGGTGCATAGGCGCGCCGTCTCATCGACGTAGCCGCTCAGGTGCACCGTGAACGGCACGTTTTCCAGCGCCGCCGCGAAGGGTACGTCGGCCGGGGCGGTGTAGGCGGGGTTGCCGCCCAGCACCAGCAGCGCCTGCACGTCGCCGACACGCATGGCGGTGGTCAGTTCCGCGAGTTCGTCGAGATGGATCGCGGGGCGGGTCGCCGCGTTGGCGACGTACCGCACGGTGGTGCCGACGTTGCCGAGCGCCTGGTTGATGGCGTGCGCGATGGCGTGCACGACGGGTGGTTGCGCTTCGCCGGCCATCACCAGGCTGCGCCCTTCGTGCGACCGGAGGTCGTCGACCAAGGCGTCGAGGAGCTCCTGCGAGAGGGCGGCGGGCCGCGTGGCAGCCGGCGCTTCGACGCCGAGCGCGGCCGCGATCACCGCTGCGGCCTGCGCGAGTTCGCTCGGCTTGAGCGCGGCGCGATGGTCGGCCAGGCCGCCGCTGTTCGACGGGCTCGTCTCCAGTTGGTAAAGGCGGTTCATGTCGTCGTCGGCGTGGCGTACGCGACGACGATCTGCGAAGGCCCGGGCGTGCGCGAGACGCGCAGGTCCACTGTTCAGGAAGTCGGCGTCCAGCGAGACCACCACGTCCGCGGCCGCCAGGTCGTAGACCGGCACCACGTCCTGGCCGAAGGCCATGCGCGCGCCGGCCACGACGTTGTCGGGATGCAGCGGGTCGTACTGGTACCAGCGCGCTTCCGGGTAGGCGGCCAGGAGGTCGGCCAGTTGCCGCGCCAACGTGGGCGAGGTGACGTTCTCGGTCAGCACCGCCAGGCCACGGCCGCCAGGCAGGCCGGCGAGCGCTTCCTGCGCGGCGACGACGAACTCGTCCCACATGCGCGGCTGGCCGTCCTCGAGCACCGACTGCGACCGGTCGGGGTCGTACAGGCCGAGCACCTGCGCCTGCGTCACGGCGGCCGTGGCCCCCAGGCTGGCGGGATGGTCGGGGTTGCCCTCGAGCTTGGTGGGGCGGCCCTGATGGCTCTCGGCCAGCACGCCCTCGGCGTACCCGCCGTACGCCACGGCAGTGGCGAAATAGAGGGGCTTGCCCGGAGTGATCTGGTCGGGCTGGCGTACGTACGGCACGATCTGCTGGTTGGGAAGCGGGGGCCGCGCGCAGGCGGACAGGCCGGCCAGCGCCATGCTCGCGCCGAGCAGCTTCAGGAAGTCGCGGCGCTGCATGCCGTTGTCAAGAGGCGCCGCCTGGCGCGGGAACTCCTTGTGCAGGAACTCCTGGAACTCCTGCGTGTCTGCGATCTCGTCGAGGCTGCGCCAGTACGCCGGTCCTTCGGCGCCCGCCAAGCGCTCACGGATGGAGGAGATGTCGAGCTTGGCGTCGCTCATCGGTGGCACGTCGAGCACTGTGGGAGCTTGTCGGTGTCGATGTGGTACGCCGCGACCAGTTCGGCGCCCAGAGCGGCCTGCGCTTCCGGGTCTGCGGGCGGGGCATATGCCATGTTGAAGACCTCGCTTCGCGGGCGCAGGAACGTCTCCGGGCTGCGGTGGCAGTCGAGGCACCAGCCCATCGTCATCGGCTCGGCTTTCCAGATCTGCTGCATCTGGTCGATCTGGCCATGGCACGTACTGCAGCCGACGCCGTTGTTCACGTGCGCACTATGGTCGAAGTAGACGTAATCGGCCAGGTCGTGCACCCGGTTCCAGGCCAGTGGCACGCCTTGGTCCCAGCTGTCCACCACGGCCTGCACTTGCGGCGTGGCGACGCGCAACTGAGAGTGGCAGGTCATGCAGGACTCGGTGGGCGGCACCGAGGCCGTGTTCGACGTCTCCACCGTGGTGTGGCAGTAGCGGCAGTCGAGCCCGACCTGGGCGACGTGGATGTTGTGTGGGTAGTCGACCGGTTGGGCGACGGGAACGCCTACGGCGTTGTTGTTCAGGCGTGCGTAGAACGGCAACGCAACCAGCAGCAGCATCACGAAGACGCCGCCGCCCCAGATCGACCAGGTGACGAACGCGTTCGAGTTCGGTGGGAAGTACTGGGGCATCAGGCGGGCACCTCGTCGCGTGGCCCTTCACGTCCGGGGGAGATGGGGCGGAATGCGGGCGGGTTGCGGCCGCCGACGGACGGCCACGACACAAGTACGCTCATACTGCTCAGATCGACCTCCTCGCAACGTGAAGGCGGGCCACGGAGCCCGTACGGAACGCGATATGACGCGGTTCGAGACCGCTTGGAAACCTGGCACAGACTATCACAACGGCAATCCGGCCCTTTTCGGGACGAATGTCCCGGTTCGCGGCCGGGCCATGGCCTGCCTCCGCCGGGTCGCCACGAGGAGCGATATGTGCGTTGGACATGAGCCATTCCGACGGTCGCCGACCTTCCCGACGCCCGAACCCCCCGCCTGCACCGCGGTGGCGCCACGATGCTGACAGGGGGTTCGGCGCGCCGACGTGGTGGTGGAGCCTGCCGGACTCGAACCGGCGACATCTCGCTTGCAAAGCGAACGCTCTCCCAGCTGAGCTAAGGCCCCGAGTGTCGCGCTGGCGCGGCGATCCTCGCGTCCCTGAGCATATTCCGGCCATCACGGAAGCGTCAAGGAACGGCGGTCACGCTCCCTCGCCGCCCCCGTCCGGGCGAGCGAAGATCATCCGGCCCATGTTCGTCTGCAGGCTCGACGTGACCACCGCAACTACCGTCCGTCCGACCATCTCGGCGGCGTCCTCGACGACGACCATGGTGCCATCGTCGAGGTAGGCGAGTCCTTGGCCTGCCTCCCGGCCCGGCTTGACGATGACCAGCGACAACCGTTCCCCCGGCATGTAGGTGACCTTCACCGCGCTGGCGAGCTGGTGGACGTTCATCACCCGCACGCCCTGCAAGGCCGCCACGCGGCTGAGGTTGTAATCGGTGGAGATCAGGTCGGCGCCGCGTTTCAGGCACAGCCGCACGAGCTTGTCGTCTACCGGCACGCCCGATTGGGGATCGTCGTGCACCACCTCGGTGCGCAGGTGCCCGTTCTCGACCAACCGGTCGAGCACCTCGAGGCCACGACGGCCGCGCTGCCTGCGCAACGGGTCGTCGGCGTCGGCGATGCGCTGCAACTCGGTGAGCACGAAGTGCGGGATCACCAAGGTGCCCTCGAGGAAGTTGGCTTCCGCCACGTCGACGATGCGGCCGTCGATGATGGCGGAGGTGTCGATCACCTTGTCGCGGACCTGCGTGTCGGTCACGTCGACGGCGCCCGTCACGGTGCGTAGGAACGGCAAGACGCGGCGGTTCGCCACGAAGAAGCCGGCCGAGCCGAGCACCATCAGCAGGGCGATCAACTGCGACCAGTACCAGGTGAACCCGGGCACGTCGGCCAGGACGTTGTTGAGCAACACGGTCAGGAGCAGGCCGAGCGCGGCGCCGGCACCGGCGGCCAGCACCGCCTCCGGGGGGATCCGCGAGAGCCGGTCGAGCGAGCGCTCCCACAGCCGGCCGGCGCGCCGCGCGGGCGCGCCCGACATCAGGTACGCCACCAGCACGCCCAGGATGGTGAAGTACAGCAGGTTGTTGGGCCCTGCCAGGACGTGGCGGCCGATCAGGAAGAGCGCGGAGGCGTACCCGATCAGGCCACCCGCCAGCGTGATCGCGCCACGGACGATGCTGGCACCGAGGCGGGCCGACGGCGACGGCGGCCGTTGGGAAGCGCCGCTCATGCTTCTTCCCAGATGCGGTCGAGCGCTTCACGCAGGGTGCGGACGCCGTGCTCGAGTTCGCGCGACGCGGGCCCAACCAGCCGCGGGTGGTCGGCACGGCGGGCCTCCTCGAGGCGGCGCGCGAGTTGCGACACCGAGCGCACCTCGCCCGCTAAGCCGATCTCGCCGACCAGGGCGGTGCGTTCCGGCACGGGCCGGTTCGTGACGGCCGAGACGACGGCCACGGCGACCGCCAGGTCGGCGCCGGGATCGGTGAGCCTCAGTCCGCCGGCGACGTTGACGAAGACGTCGAGCGCTGCCAAAGGGAGGTCGAGGCGCCGTTCGAGCACCGCCAGCACCACGTCCACGCGGCGGGGATCGAGCCCTTGCACCACGCGGCGTGGCGAGGCGTACGGGCTCTTGGACGCGAGCGCTTGGACCTCGAGCAGAAGCGGCCGCTGCCCTTCGAGCGCCGCGACCACGACGGAGCCGGGAACCCCGTGGGGCCGCTCGGCCAGGAACGCTTCGCTCGGGTTGCCCACCGCCTGCATCCCGTCGTGCGTCATCTCGAACACGCCGACCTCGCCCGCGGGGCCGAAGCGGTTCTTGATCGCGCGCAGCACGCGCAGGCCGGCCGCCGACTCCAGCGCGATGGTGGTGTCGACCACGTGCTCGATGACCTTGGGCCCGGCGATGGCGCCCTGTTTCGTGACGTGGCCGATCAGCACCAAGGTGCTACCGCCGATCTTGGCGGCCTCGACCAGCAGGGCAGTTGCGTCACGCACCTGCGTGAGGCTGCCGGGCACGGCGCCGTCGTCTGCCACCAGGGTCTGGATGGAGTCGACGATGACGAGGTCGGGCGCCTCCGTGCGCAGGTGCTCGGCGAGCGCGCGGGCGTCGGTCTCGCGCGTGAGCGCCATGGCCCCGCCGAGACCGAGACGATCGGCGCGGAGCTTGACCTGCGCCAGCGACTCCTCGCCCGCCACGTACAGCACCGCCTTGCCGCTGCGGCCGGCGTGCCGGGCCAGTTGCAGCAGCAGCGTCGACTTGCCGATCCCGGGTTCGCCCGCCAACAGCACGGCGGAGCCCACCACCCAGCCGCCGCCCAGCACCCGATCGACCTCGTCGTCGCCGGTGGGGTAGCGCAACATGGCGGCGTCGGAGACCTCGTCGAGGGAAACCGGTCGCACCGCGTGGCTCGTCGTGGCGCCGGTTCGCCGCGAATCGGGCTCGGGTGCCGAGGCCTCCAGGCTGTCCCACGCTCCGCAGTGCGGGCAACGACCCATCGGCGCGGCGCTGCGCGCGCCGCAGGCGCGGCAGACGTACGACGTCGCGACACGGGCCACTCACGTCCTCGATCCGTGGTCGCGCAGAGCGGGACTCATGCGGCCAAGCCTACCGCGGGGCCACGGCGGTCGTCGTGTGGGAATCGGCAAACTACGAAGCGCGACGCGGGCGAACGTTGCGTCGCTCCGTGCTCGTGACGGAGGCGGTGGCGATCGGCCCGGGTCGGCGCGATGCTCAGACCAGCGGTACGGGCCTGGCGAACACCGCGCGGCCGTCCTCGATCGTGACCAGCAGCGGGTCGGTCGTGCCGCGCTCGAGGATCTCGAGCGACAACGGGTCTTCGATGTACTCGCGGATGACGCCGCGGAGGGGGCGTGCGCTCTCGCCTTTCGGAAGGTGCTCGACGAGGAACCCCGCGACCTCCTTCGAGAAGGTGACCTGGATATCTCGCCCCTGCAACTCGCGCCGGATGTCCTCGAGCATCTGGTTGGTGATGACGAGGATGTCCTCCTTGGCGAACGTCTCGAACACGATCACCTCGTCGAGGCGGTCGAGGAACTCGGGGCTGAACAGGCCTTTGAGCGGAACTTCCGGTCCTTGCGCGCTTCCCTCTTGGAAGCCGATGCTGGACGGCCGGTTGAAGCCGGTGTTGCTGGTCATGATGAGGATGACGCGCCGGAAGTCGACCGTGCGGCCCATGCCGTCGGTGAGGCGACCGTCGTCGAGCACCTGCAGGAAGGTGTTGTAGATGTCGGGGTGCGCCTTCTCGATCTCGTCGAGCAGCACCACGCTGAACGGCTGTCGCCGCACCGCCTCGGTGAGCCGGCCGCCCTGCTCGTGTCCGACGTACCCAGGAGGGGCGCCGATGAGCTTGCTGATGGCGTGCGACTCCTGGAACTCGCTCATGTCGAGGCGCACCAGCGAGCGTTCGCTGCCGAACAGCTCGACCGCCAACTGCTTCGCCAGGTAGGTCTTGCCGACGCCGGAAGGGCCCACGAACAGGAACGATGCCGCCACGCGCGTGCGGCCGCCGAGCCCGACGCGGGCCCGGCGCAGCGCCGAGCCGAGCGCGGATATGGCGCGGTTCTGCCCCACCACCACGCGCTTCAGGTACTCCTCGATGTGGGCCAGCTTCTCGTTGTCTTGCTCGTCGACGTAGATGCCGCCCCACGAGTCGACCACGGCTTCGAGGTCTTCGCGGCACACCACCGGCGTCCCGTCGGGTTCTTCGGCCACCGGGAACCCCAACGACTTGTTGAGCCGCGTTCGTGCCGCGGCCTCGTCGATCAGGTCGATGGCCTTGTCGGGGAAGTTGCGGCCGGGCAGGCTGCGTTCGCCGAAGCGCACGGCCATCTCGAGCATCTCGCGCGGGATGACGACGCCGTGGTGCGCCTCGTACTTCTCGCGCAGGCCGATGAGGATCTCGAGCGACTCCTCGGGCGACGGCTCGAGCACGATCACGGGTTGGAAGCGCCGCTCCAGGGCGGCGTCTTTCTCGACGTAGCGGTGGTACTCGCCGGTGGTGGTGGCGCCGATCACCTGCACCTCGCCGCGCGACAGCGGCGGCTTGAGGATGTTGGCGGCGTCGAGCGTGCCCTCGGCGCCTCCGGCCCCCACCAGCGTGTGAAGCTCGTCGATGAACGCCACGACGCGCGCGTTGCGCAGCTCCTCGATGATCTGGCGCAGGCGCTCTTCGAACTCGCCGCGGTACTTGGTGCCTGCCACGACGTTACTGAGGTCGATGGAGAGCACCCGCACGTTGGCGAGGTTGGGCGGCACGCGACCTTCGATGATCGCCTGAGCAAGCCCTTCGACGATGGCGGTCTTGCCGACGCCGGGCTCGCCGATCAGCACCGGGTTGTTCTTCGTGCGCCGCGAGAGGATCTGGATGACGCGACGGATCTCCTCGGTGCGGCCGATGACGGGATCGAGCTTGCCGTCGCGGGCCTCGCGCGTCAGGTCGCGCGCGTACTCGTCGAGGAACGGCGTGCTGACCGTCTCGGCTTGGTTCTTCGGGTCGGCAGCGGCGAGGATGCGCCAGCGCACGGTGTCGACGTCGCGCGTGAGGTTCTGCAGGATGCGGTACGCCACGCCGTCGCCCTCGCGGATGATGCCGAGCAGGATGTGCTCGGTGGCGATGACGTTGGAACCGAGGCTGCGCGCCTCGGAGCCGGCCAGCTCCATCACGCGGCGGGCGCGTGGGGTGATGGCAGCCGCTTCGTTCTTCGGCAGCCCGTCGCCGCGTCCGACCATCTCTTCGACCTGGCGGCGGAAGGCGTCGAGGGCCGCGCCGAACTCGACGAGGACCTTGCTGGCGGTGCCGCCTTCGCGCATGAGGCCGAGCAGCAGGTGCTCCGGGCCGATCATGGCGTGGCCCAACCGGCTGCCCTCTTCGCGCGCGAAGTGGAACACCAACCGTGCTCTGTCGTCGTACCTGTTCAAGGCGTCCTCCCGCCCCGGGGGGCGAATGGCGAGGTCGAGCGTTCGGAAAGGCGCGGAGGGCGCCGCCAAGGCATGGTGATATAGTACCCGCCTGACGCAAGGGCCCTTAGGGCGTCCGTTACGTTTCTCGTCGGGTCCACGTCGAACGGCCTCCTACCTTCACCATCCTGAGGGGACGCATGCGCTTCCAAGACCTCGTATTCACCCTCGACAAGTTCTGGGCCGATCGCGGCTGCGTGATCGCACCGCCGCACGATACCGAGGTCGGAGCCGGCACGTTCTACCCGACGACCTTCCTGCGCGCCTTGGGTCCGGCGCCGTGGCGCGTGGCGGGCCTCGCGCCGAGCCGGCGCCCGACCGACGGCCGCTACGGCGACAACCCGTACCGCTTCCAGTACTTCTACCAATACCAGGTCGTGCTCAAGCCGTCGCCGCTCGACGTGCAGCAGACGTACCTCGAGTCGCTCTACGCGCTGGGCATCGATGCCGCTGCGCACGACATCCGCTTCGTCGAGGACAACTGGGAATCGCCGACGCTCGGCGCCTGGGGCCTGGGGTGGGAGGTGTGGATGGACGGGATGGAGATCACCCAGTTCACCTACTTCCAGCAGGTCGGTGGCTTCGACTGCCGGCCGGTGTCCGTCGAGCTCACGTACGGCATGGAGCGCCTGGCGATGTACCTGCAGGACGTGGAGCACGGCTTCGACATCGAGGTGGCGGAGGGCGTCACCATGGGCGACCTACGGCGCGACTTCGAGGAGCAGCACAGCCGCTACAACTTCGAGGAAAGCGACGCGGACCTGCAGCGCATGCTGTTCGACCGCTTCGAGGCCGAGGCCAGGCGCCTGCTGCAGAAGGGGTTGCTCTACCCGGGGTACGAGTTCGTGTTGAAGTGCTCGCACGCGTTCAACCTGCTCGATGCGCGCGGCGTGTTGTCCCAGACCGAACGGCAAGGGTACGTGCAACGGGTGCGAAGGCTGGCAGAAACCAGCGCCCGCACCTACCTCGTGGGCATCGGCGAGATCGAGCCGACCGGGAAGGAAGCCTGACGTGGCCGACCTCCTGTTCGAGATCGGGACCGAGGAACTGCCCAGCTGGTACGTCGACGAAGGCAGTGCTGCGTTGCGCGCCCTGCTGCTGGAGCGCCTGGAGGCGGCCGACCTGCCGGCGTCGGAAGTGCGGCGCCTCGGCACGCCCCGGCGCCTGGCAGTGATCGCGCACGGTCTGCCGGCGAGCAGCGCCGAGCGTGTCGAGGAGCGGCGCGGACCGCCCGCCGCCGTGGCGTTCGACGCGTCCGGCGCGCCGACGAAAGCGGCGCACGCGTTCGCGGCGAGCAACCAAGTCGACGTCGGTGCCTTGGAGTCGCGCGAAACGGAACGGGGCAGCTACGTCTACGTCAGCGTGCGACGCGGCGGCGTTCCGGCCGCCGACGTGCTGCCGGCGCTGCTGGCGCAGATCGTGGCCGACCTGCCCGCGCCGCGCAAGATGCGCTGGGCCGACGAGCCCACGCCCTTCTTGCGCCCGGTGTCCTGGATCCTGGCATTGCTGGACGACGAGGTGCTCGAGGTCGCCGCTGCCGGGGTCCGTTCGGGACGCACGACGATGGGGCACCGGTTCCTGGCGCCCGAACCGTTGAAGGTCCGGTCGCCCGGCGTATACGTCGAAGTCCTGCGTCAGCACTGGGTGATCGCCGACCGCGAGGAGCGCCGCTTGGCGACGTTCGAGGCCGTGCGCGACACCGCAGCGGCTGCGGGCCTGGCGCCGTACCAGGACGAGGCGCTGCTCGACGAGGTCGCCGACCTGGTCGAGTGGCCGTTCCCCATCCTCGGTGCGTTCGACGAGCGCTACCTCGAGCTGCCCGACGAGGTGCTGGCGACGGTCATGATCAAACACCAACGCTTCTTCCCGACCCGGAAGGAGACCGGCGAGGGGAAGCCCGGTCCGTTGGCACGCCACTTCGTGGGCGTGTCGAACAACCGCGTCGACGACGAGGCGCTGGTGCGGAAGGGGTACGAGCAGGTCCT
>JAWOIL010000088.1:0-13841 GCA_046484635.1 Trueperaceae bacterium | reverse complement strand
CGGCGCCCACCAACAGGCTGATGCGCGCGCCGTGGATGAGGCGCGAGAGCGTGTCACGACCGAGTTGGTCGGTGCCGAGCACGTATTCCGGCACGCCGCGTTCCATCCAGGCAGGCGGGCGAAGGCGCATGACGACGGCTTGCTGGTACGGGTCTTTGGGAGCGAGCCACGGCGCGAACACCGCCATCAGGATCACCAGCGTGAACGCCACCAGGCCGAAGCGGCCCGACCGGCTGCGGAAGCGCCGCCAGACGTCGCGCATCAGTACCGGATCCTCGGGTCGGCTCGGAGCATCAGTACCGGATCCTCGGGTCGGCTCGGAGCATCAGTACCGGATCCTCGGGTCGGCGATGCCGACCACCACGTCGGCGACGAGGTTCGACACGATGACGACGCCGGCGGCGAACAGCACGATGGCTTGCACCACCGGCAGGTCGGCGGTGGTGACGGCCACCACGGCCAGTTCGCCGATGCCGGGCCAGGCGAACACCGTCTCGGTCACGACGGCGCCGCCAAGCAGGGCGCCGAACTGCAAACCGAGCGCCAACACCACCGGCGTGGCGGCGTTGCGGGCGGCGTGCTTCACCACCACCCGGGCGTGCTCTAGGCCCTTCGCATGCGCCGTGCGGATGAAGTCTTGCGACAGCACCTCGAGCATGGCCGAGCGCGTCAGGCGCATCGTCAGCGGCATGACCGAGAACCCGAGTGTGATGGCCGGCAGCACCAGGTGCGCTAGCGTGCCGCGGCCGCTGACCGGCAACCAACCCAGACGCACGCTGAAGAGGATGATCAGCATCAAGCCGAACCAGAAGATCGGCATGGCTTGGCCGGAGACGGCGATGGCGGTGGCGGCAAGGTCCGCGAACGAGCCGCGCCGGAGCGCGGCGGCAACGCCCAGGGGCACCCCCACCAGGACGGTGATCAGCAAAGCTGCGCCGGCCAACTCGGCGCTGGCGCGGATGCGCGGGGCAAGCAGGCGCTCGACCGGTTGGCGGCTGTAGAGGCTGTCGCCGAAGTCGCCCCGCACCACGCCGCCGACCCAGATGGCGTACTGCACCAGCAGGGGCCGGTCGAGGCCGAGGCGCTCGCGCAGTTGGTCGATCTCCTCCTGAGTGGCTTCCGGTCGCGCCAGGGCGCGTGCCGGATCCTTCGCCACGAACACCAGCAGGAACGTGGTGAGGCTGATGATCAAGGCGATCAGGAGCGCTTGACCAAGGCGTTGGACGATGTAGCCGCTCATGGGTTCTCCGCGATCCTACCGCCGCTGCGGGCGCCGCCGTTCCCGCCGCGGGCCGCGGCCGCACGCCCGGACGTCGGATGCGCCGCCGATGGACCTACCGGCCGCGAGTTCCTTCGCGTGCGCCCGTGGCCGCGTGAGGAGTGAGAAGCCGGCGCCGTCCGGGGGAGACGGTGCCGGCACGGGGTGGGGCGACCATGTCGATCGCCCGACGGGGGCACCTACCGGCGCCCCGGCGTCGGAGAGGCGGGTCAGCGCCAGGTGGCCAGGTAGTAGCGCTCGATCTCGTCGCTGGACGGCTGCCAGTCGAGGTCGTTCGACACCCCTGCCAGCACGCGGCCGGCGTACATCGGCAGCATGTAGGCGTTGGCGGTGATCTCCTGGATGGCGCTCGCGTAGAGCGCGCGGCGCTCGCCTAAGTCGACCGTCTGGAGCGCGCCGGCGAGGGCGGCATCGATGGTCTCGGAAGCGTTGAGAGCGTACTCGGCGCCGGACACGAAGTGGATGTCCATGATGGCGCTGGCGTCGTAGATGGAGCTCGATCCCCACGAGCCGAAGTACAGCGCGATCTCGCCGGCGGCGAGGCGCTGGCTGACGACGTCGTACTGACCGCCGTACCACTGCAGGTTGGTGCGGATGCCGACCTGCTCGAGGTACCCCTGGATGGCCTGCGCCACTTGCTGGTCGCGGTAGCCGTAGATGTCGACGGTGAAGCCGTCCGGGTAGCCGGCCTCGGCCAGCAATTCCTTGGCGCGCTCGGGGTCGTACTCGTACACCACGGCCGCCTCCGGATCGCATCCGAACTGGACCGGGTTGCATGGCGTGTCGATCTTGCGGCCGTAGCCGCTCAGCAGCACGTCGACGATCTCGTCGCGTGGGATGGCGTGAGCGACGGCTTGGCGCACGCGAACGTCCGTGAAGAACGTCTCGCCGCTACGACCGAGCGAGTCCATCTGCACGAACCAGATCCGCAGGATGTCGGCCGCTTCGATGCGGGCGCGGCCGCCGACGGCCAGCGCCTGGTCGGGGCTGATCGAGCCGGAGCGGGCGATGTCGATGTCGCCGGTCATGAGCGAAGCGATGCGGGAGGACTCTTCCGGCAGCGTGTGGATGACGAGGTTGGCGATGCCCGGCATCTGCTTCGCGCCGACGAAGTAGTCATCGAAGCGCTCGAAGCGGATGGTGTTGCCGTCCACGCCGACGAAGCGGAACGGACCCGTGCCGACCGGCTCCTGGCCGATGGCCACGGCGCCTTCGGACTCGAGCACGCCGGCGGGGTACATGATGCCGACCAACGCCAGCGACTCGTACGCCGTGGGCGTGATGCTCTTGGCGTGGATCCGGACGGTGTCGTCGTCGACGGCCTCGACGTGGTCGATCCACTGCAGCGGCCCGGTGCCGGGAAGTTCTGCGCCGTCCGTGATGACGTAGGTGAGGGTGGCCACCACGTCGTCGGGCCCGAACGATTCACCGTTGTGGAAGGTCACGTCGGTACGCAGGTCGAACTCGAACGTGAGGTCGTCGATGGTACGCCAGGCGGTGGCGAGGTGCGGCTCGAAGTCGCCGCTGACCGGGTTGCGGTGGATCAGCGTGTCCCCGAAGTTGTGCGCCAGGATGAGCGTCAGGCGCTCGCTGGTGGCGTACGTGTCGAAGGTGAGCATGGTGCGCTCGAACGCCACGTTGAGGGTGTCGTTGCCCTTGCCCGCGAAAGCGAGCGAGGTGAGCAGGGCGAGGAAAAGCAGGGTGAGCCGTTTCAACGTGGTTCCTCCTTGTGGAACAGTTCGAACTCGTCCCAGAGCGCTTCGGCACGTTCCAGGCGGGCGCGCGCTCCGGGAACGCGGCGCGCGACCGCCAGCACCAGCGCCTGCGCGGTAGCGAACGCGGCGACGTCCGAGCGGAGGCTCGAGACGCTGTCGGTTGCGAAGCGCAGGCGAACGGTGGCGTAGGGGAGTAACGGCGACGCGCCCTCGTCGGTCATGACGACGATGGGGGCGCGGCCGGACAGGTGACGAGCGAGGCGCACCGTGCGGCGCGCATAGCGGCTGGTGGCGACGAGCCACACGGCGTGGTCGTTCTCGACGTCGAGCAGGTGGTCGGGAACGGCGCCGGGTTCGGCGTCGAGCGAGCGCACGTCGGGCCGCACCATGCGCAGGAAGTGCCGCGCGAACCCCGCGACGTATGCGCTCGTGCGGTCTCCCACGGTCCAGACCGTGGTGGCCGATCCAAGGATCTCGGCGGCGGCCTCCACCTCTTCGGCTTGCGAGACGAGGAAGGCGAGGTTGCGCATCTGACTGTCGACGTAGGAAGAGAGGAAGCCCGATTCCCTCGGGGCCAAGTCGACCAGGCGCTCGAGCCCGTGCAGCTCGGCGCGGAGCGCTTGCTGCAGCGCCGGCCAACCCTCGAAACCGAGCGCTTGAGCGAAGCGCACGGCGGTGGACGCCGACACGCCGAGCTCCCGCGCGACCTGGGCCGCGCTGGCGTACGCGAGCTCGCGCCGGTGCCGCACCAGATGTTCGGCCAGCGCGCGTTCGGCTACCGTGAGCGTCGGAAGGGACGAGCCGATCCGCTCTCCCACGGTCGCCCTGCCGCCGAGTTCGGATGCCGCGTGATCGGCGATCCGCGACGGGTCCACTTCTCTCGTCGGGTCGTCCTCAGCGGACGCCCGTGGCTGCAATGGAGCTTGCACGTACCGGCGAGTCTTGCACGGAACCGTGCAGCAACGCAAGCGTACCGATGAGACCCGGGCTGGACCCATCACCGGGTTGGAACTGGGCGGTCTACGCTGGTGGGGAAGGGGGCCGATCGCGATGAAACAGGTGACCAGCTTCTGGCAGCAGGACCTCCGCGCGCCGCACGACGACGGAACCGAGGGCGGCGGGCGCGACGAGCATCACGAGCATGACGGTGAACTGGACGAGGCGCTCGACGACACCTTCCCCGCCAGCGACCCGCCGTCCACGACCATCCCGCACCGGGAGGACGACGAGGACGACTGGGACGAGGACGAAGACGACGAATCGGACGAGGACGACGACGAAGACGCGTGGGGCGAGGACGACGAGGACGACGAGGACGACGACTAGGCGCGCGTATGCGCTAGCGGTCGGACGCGCGTGCGCACTGCCGGCAGGACGCGCGTGGGCGCTACTGGCCTTCGCTCCTTCCCCTACGCGAGGCTCGGTACAGCGCTACGAACTCCTCCACCGTCGGGCGCTTCACCGCTTCGGCGATGACGTCCCACGGCACGTCGTCCTCGCGCCGGAAGCGCACGCAGGACTTGCCCATGTCGAGCTTCTTGCCGGCGTCGGCGAAGCCTCGCTGCAACCGTTCGGCCCCCGCCGCGTCGGCGTACACGCCCATCAGATAGAGCGACACCTTCTGTTTCTGGCTCGCCAGTCCCACGATGCCAAGCGGTTGACCGTTGTAGGTGTCCGGTAGCACCTCGAGCGGCACGTACCAGCCGATCATGCCGTACTGCATGCCCTCCTCGTAGCCGGGCGGCAGGTTCGTGTTGACGTGATCGCGAAGCTTGGCCACGAACGCACGACGCTCGTCCGGCAGGCCCGCGATGTACGCGTCGACGGTGGCGGCTTCGCTTCTCATGGGGTAAGGGTACGGCGTGTGGTACGCCCGAGGCGTGATTACGTGTACGCGCGCGGCGCGATCGCAGCCTCGGTGGGCATGTTGGTGCCACCATGGACATCCGTCCCGGCCAGACTGCGCTAGACTCGGCCATAGTTACCCCACCCCCCTAGGGTAGGTCCCGCGAGGACGGCTGCCATGCATGAAGGGGGTAGAGGAAGGTAGGCACGACATGATGGGCGTCAACACGGAACAGAAGACGGTACTGGAGATCCAAGGCATGACCTGCGGCCACTGCCAGGCGGCCGTGAAGAAAGCGCTCGAGAAGGTGGGCGGCGTCCGCTCGGCTGACGTCGACCTGGCCGGTGGACGCGCCACGGTCGAGGGCACGGCCGACCTGGCCGCCCTCATCGCTGCCGTGGAGGACGAGGGCTACCGGGCGATGGCGCCTTCGTCATGAGCGACACCAGCGGACGCCGCGTCGCTTCGGTGGTGGCTCGTGTCGCCGACGAAACTGCCGTCGCCGCTGCCGGCGCGCACGACGCGTGCCTGCATCTCGACGCGGCCACGCGCGACGACGCGTCGCGGCGCCTGAAGAGCGTGCGCGGACACGTCGAGGGCGTGCTGCGCATGCTCGAGAACCCGGACGTGTACTGCGTCGACGTGCTCAAGCAAGTGAGCGCCGTCCAGGGCGCGCTGCGCAAGGTCAGCGACAACGTCCTCAAGGCGCACATCCGAGACCACGTCGTCACAGCGGCGCAGCGCGGCGACGCCGAGGTGATCGTCGACGAACTGATGGAGGCGCTGAAGTACAAGGCGTGAGGCATCCCATGGAGCAGACCATTCCCCCGTCCCCAACCCCGGAGGTTCCCGCCCAGGGCGCCACGCTTCGCGTGGGCGTGAAGGGCATGACGTGCGCCAGTTGCTCGGCGCGCGTCGAGCGCGGCCTTGGCAAGGTCGATGGCGTCGCTACGGCGAACGTCAACCTCGCCACCGAACAGGCCACCGTCGTGTTCGACCCGAGCGTCGTCGGCACGGGCGCGCTGCTCGACGCGGTGCGCGACGCCGGTTACGAGCCGGTCGTGGCCGAGCTCGAGCTCAGCGTGGCAGGCATGACCTGCGCCAGTTGCGTCGCCCGCGTCGAGCGCGCGCTGAAGCGGGTCGACGGCGTGATGGAAGCGAACGTCAACCTCGCCACCGAGCGTGCGAGCGTGCGCTACCTTCCGGAGTTGGCCCGCCCGTCGCTCCTGCGCGACGCGGTGCAAGACGCCGGCTACGAGGTGATGGACGTAGGGGACGTCGCCAAGCGCGAAGACGTCGAACGCGAAGCCCGCGAGGAAGAACGCCGCAAGCTACGCACGTCGCTGCTGGTCGCCACCGCCTTGACGGTCCCGCTCGTCATCATGGAGATGGGCGCCATGCTGGTGCCCCCGTTCGGCGCCTGGCTGCGCGAGACGCTGGGCCACCAGACCCAGGCGTACGTCATGTTCGTGCTCGCGTCCGGCGTGCAGTTCGGCCCGGGGCTGCGGTTCTACCGCAAGGGCTGGCCGGCGCTGCTGCGCGGCTCCCCCGACATGAACTCTCTGGTCGTCATCGGCACCAGCGCCGCGTACGGCTACTCGGTGGTGGCGACCTTCCTCCCGCGACTGCTGCCGGCCGGTACGGCCCACGTGTACTTCGAGGCCTCGGCGGTCATCATCACGCTGATCCTGTTGGGGCGGTACCTCGAGTCCGTCGCGAAGGGGCGTACGGGCGAGGCGATCCGCTCGTTGATGGCACTGAGGCCGCGCACCGCCCGCGTCGTGCGAGGCGAGCAGGAGATCGACATCGACATCGACGACGTGCGCGTCGGCGACGTGATCGTCGTGCGGCCGGGCGAGCGGCTGCCGGTGGATGGCCGGGTGGTGGGCGGGTCGTCTTTCGTGGACGAGTCGATGATCAGCGGCGAGCCGATCCCGGTGGCGAAGCAGGCCGGGGACGACGTCGTGGGCGGCACCATCAACACCACCGGCGCGTTCCGCTTCGAGGCCACCAAGGTCGGGGCGGACACCGTACTGGCCCAGATCATCGCCATGGTGGAGGCGGCCCAAGGGGCGAAACTGCCCATCCAGGCGCTGGCCGACAAGGTGGTGAGGTACTTCGTGCCTGCCGTGATGGCCGTCGCCGCCGTCACCTTCGGAGTGTGGCTGGTATTCGGCCCGCAACCGGCGTTCACCTTCGCGCTGGTGAACATGGTGGCGGTGCTGATCATCGCCTGCCCCTGCGCGATGGGACTGGCCACGCCCACCTCGATCATGGTCGGCACCGGCAAGGCTGCCGAGATGGGAGTGCTCTTCCGCAACGGTGCAGCGCTCCAGAGCGTAGGCAGCGCGAACGTGATCGCGCTCGACAAGACGGGCACCCTCACCAAGGGGCGGCCCGAGATGACCGACCTGTTCGTCGCGCCCGGCGCAGGCGTGAGCGAAGACCAGGTGCTTGCCTGGGTGGCCGCGGTCGAAGCGCACTCCGAGCATCCCGTAGCGGCCGCACTGGTGGCTGCCGCCACCGAGCGCGGCGTGGGTGGCGCGAACGCCGACGCCTTCGAGGCCGTGCCGGGGTTCGGCGTGAGCGGAACCGTGGACGGGAAGCGCGTGCACGTGGGCGCCGGCCGCTACCTCGAGCGGCTGGGCATCGAGATTGGCACCCTCGGAGCCGCGGCCGAGCGCGCATCCGACGAAGGCAAGACCGCCATGTACGTGGCCGTGGAGGACGCCGAGGGCGGCGGGACCGAGGGCGCGCCGGAGCGCGCGGGCGAGCGCGCGGTAGAGATCGCGGCAGAGCGGACCGGCGCAGCGGGCACAGCGCAGGGCGGGGCCGCCATCGCGGGCGGGGCCGCCACCGCCGTCGTGGCCGTGTCCGACCCGCTCAAGGCGTCGTCGCGCGAGGCGGTGGCCGCGCTGCACGACCTCGGTTTGCGTGTGGCGATGATCACCGGTGACGACGCCCGGACGGCGAACGCCATCGCCGCGCGGCTGGGAATCGACGAGGTGCTGGCCGAGGTCCTGCCCGACGGCAAGGTCGAGGCGGTGCGCTCGCTCCAGACCGAGGGGCGGAAGGTGGCGTTCGTGGGCGACGGCATCAACGACGCGCCGGCACTCGCGCAAGCCGACGTCGGCCTGGCCATCGGCACCGGTACCGACGTCGCCATCGAATCGGCCGACGTGGTGCTGATGTCGGGCGACCTACGCAACGTGCCGAATGCCATCGCGCTGTCGAACGCCACGCTCGCCAACATCAAGCAGAACCTCTTCTGGGCGTTCGCCTACAACGTCGTCCTGATCCCCGTTGCGGCCGGCGCGCTGTACCCGGCCTTCGGGATCCTGCTGTCGCCGATGATCGCGGCGGCCGCGATGGGCATGTCGAGCGTGTTCGTGCTCAGCAACGCCTTGCGGCTGCGCCGCTTCCGGCCACCGATGGCGGCCGAGGTGGGAGAAGCTCGGCGCGCGAGGCCAAGAGCCGAGGTGGCCGCCGCCTGAGCCCACGTGCGGCCCCTGCGAGGTGATGCGATGACCGCCCCGACCGACGCGAGCGCCGCCGCTGCCGAGCCGCTCTTCGTCATCGGCCCGCGCGAGGGCTTCACTGCCAACGTGGGCACGATCGTGGCGCAACTGCAGGTAGCGCGTCACTACCTGATGCGGGCGACGCGCGAGCTCGGCCCCGAGGACCTCGATGCGAAGCCCGGTACGGCTCCGAACACCATCGGCGCCATCCTGCGGCACTTGAACGCCGCCGAGCGGATGTTCCAGGTCATGACGTTCGAGGATCGTGCGTTCGACGAAGCCGAGAGGGCCCGCTGGTGGCCCGACTTCACCTTCGAGCGGCCCGACGAACCGCGCGGCCTCGCGATCGACGCGTACCAC
This sequence comes from Trueperaceae bacterium, assembly GCA_046484635.1. Lineage (GTDB taxonomy): Bacteria > Deinococcota > Deinococci > Deinococcales > Trueperaceae > CAZACZ01. The sequence goes on along the minus strand of JAWOIL010000088.1, from coordinate 5,123 downwards.
GAGGCGTTGGCCGCGACGCGCGCGAAGACGTTGGCGGCGATGCGCGAGCGCGACGATGGCTGGCTCGACGAGCCCAAGACGTTCTTCGGCCGGCCGGCCAACGTGCACTACTACTGGACGCACTTCTTGATGGACGAAGCGCGGCACACCGGCCAGGTGATCTTGGCGCGCAAGCACTTGATCGCCGGCGCCGACCCGGAGTTCGAGCCGTACCGCATCTGAACCGCTTCAGGATCCTAGCGCAGCGGCGAGGAAGTCGTCGATGGAGGTGTAGGCCAGGCCGAATCGCTCGGCGACCTCGGGTGTGACGCTCTCTATGGCGGGCGACTGGGCCTGGAACGTGAGCAATCCAGTGAGTACCGGAGCGACCTCGGGCGGCACCGTGTCGACGGTGGACCCGGGTGGCAGCGTGACGGCGCGGACCACGCCGCCGAGGCGCGCCGAGATGCGCGCGACCAGGTTCTGGTAGGTTGCTGCCTCCGCAGCGAGGTCGATGGTGTTGCCCACGGTACCGGCGTCACCAGCGATCTTGCTCACCACCTCGGCCACGTCGGACTCGTCCACGAACACGGTCGGCGTGTCGCCAGGACCGATCAGCTGAATCTCGTTCCGGCCGCTCTGCAGTTGCGCCAACAGCACGAACCCGATCCAATCCTGCATGTACTTCGCCGGCCGGACGATGGTGGCAGGCACACCGGCGTCACGGATGGCGGCCTCCGCCAAGCCCTTCGCGCGCATGATGGGTGCGGACGCGGCAGGATCGGCGCCGGCGGCCGACACGTAGACGAGCTGCGCCACGCCCGCTGTGGCGGCGGCGCGCGCCAGGGCGCCGGTGCCGGCGGCGTCCACCGATTCCAGCGTGTCGGGCGGCGGCCGCTTCGTCGCAGAAGCAGTCGACACCACCGTGGTGGCCCCTGCCAAGGCCGGGCCGAGCGTCTCGGCCCGAGTGAGGTCGGCGAACGCCACCTCCGCGCCCAGGTCCTCCAGCCGCTCGAGCGACGTGTGTCGCCCGGACGCGCGACCCTCGGAGCGTTCCCGGACCACCGCACGCACCTGCTCGCCGCGCGCGCGCAAGCGCGCCACCACATCTCCCCCCAACGTTCCCGTTGCACCGAAGACTACGATCACAGCGACTCCCTTCCGGTCGACGCGCGCGCGGTTGGGGCAGGGAAGAGTCAGAGAGCGATCGATCGCGGCGCGGGCGCCGTTCGAAATGCAGTCTAGCCAGGGGGGTGTTACGCCACCGTGACGCCAGGACCGCGGGAGCGTCGGGCCCGCCGGGGTGTGGCAGACGCAGCCTCACCAGACGGCGTCGGAACCCGACGGCGTCTGAGTACGACGACGCTAGAAACCGACGGCGTGCCCGTCCTTGCGATGATCCGAGCCGGCCACGTACCCCTCGCCGCTCTCTAGGCGCCTGACGATCTGCGCGCCACCGAAGGCGAACGACTCCTCGGGCGTCGTGCGTTTCACCTCGTGCCCGCGGGAACGCAGGTCGTCCAGCACGTCCGGCGACCAGCCCGGCTCGAACGACACGTTGCGGCCGGAGAGCACCTGCCAGCGCGGGGCATCGCTGGCGGCCTGCGGGTTCTGCCCGAACAGTGTCATGCGCACCGTCATCTGCAGGTGGCCCTGCGGCTGCATCGGCCCGCCCATCACGCCGAAGCTGGCCAACGGCGCGCCGCCTTGCGTCAGGAAGCCGGGGATGATGGTGTGGTACGGCCGCTTCCAAGGCCCGACGCGGTTCGGGTGGCCTTCGTCCAACACGAAGCCGGCGCCGCGGTTCTGCATGCTGATACCGGTGCCGGGCACCACCACGCCGGAACCGAAGCCGTAGTAGTTCGACTGGATGTACGACACCATGCACCCCGACGCATCGGCGGCGCTGAGGTACACGGTGCCACCGTGCTTGGGCTCGCCGTGGCCGGGGTCGCCGGCACGTTCGGGGTCGATGAGGCGTGCCCGCTCGGCCAGGTAGCCGTCGTCGAGCAGGGCGTCCACGCTCACGTCCATGGCGCACGGGTCGGCGACGTACCGGTGGGCGTCGGCGAAGGCGAGCTTCATCGCCTCGATCTGCAGGTGGGCGAAGTCGGCCGAGTCGCGGGGCGCGTGCGCCAGCGGGTGGTGGCGCAGGATGCCGAGTGCCAGCAGCGCTGCCAGGCCCTGACCGTTCGGTGGGATCTCGTGCAGCTCGACGCCATGGAACCCGGTGGAGATGGTGCCGACCCAGTCGGCGCGGTGGTTCGCCAGGTCGTCCATCGTCAGCGCCGCGCCGTGCTTCCTCGCGTCCGCCACCATCGCTTCGGCCAACGCTCCGCGATAGAACGCCTCGCCCTTGGTCTCGGCGATGGTGGCGAGCGTGCGAGCCTGGTCGGGGAAGCGCCAGGTGTCCCCCGGTTGCGGGGCTTTGCCATCCGGTAGGAACGCCGCCACGAAGTCCGCATGTTCGGCGAAGACCGTCTCGGCCGTGCGCCAACCTCGGGCGATGAGGGGTGAGACCGGGAATCCATGCTCCGCGTAGGCGATCGCCGGTTCGAACAGTGCTTCGAATGGCAGCGCGCCGAAGCGCTCGGACAACGCCACCCATGCCGACACGGCGCCCGGCACCGTGACGGCATCCCAGCTCCGCATCGGCATGCGTTCCTGCCCGGCGAACCGCTCCGCCGTCAGTCCGGACGGGGAACGGCCGGAGGCGTTCAAGCCGTGCAGGCCTTCGCCGTCCCACAGGATGGCGAAGGCGTCGGCGCCGATGCCGTTGCCGGTCGGCTCCACGACGGTGAGGGCGATGGCGGTGGCCAAGGCGGCGTCGACGGCGTTGCCGCCGCGCTCGAGCATGCGCAAGCCGGCCTGCGCCGCCAATGGTTGCGAGGTGGCCACGACGTTGCGCGCCATCACGGGCTGACGGGCGGACGGGTAGGGGAGTTCGGACGAGAAGGGTGGCACGGACGGGCTCCTTACGAGGCTGCTTACGAGGCTGCTTACGAGGCTGCGGTCGTGGCTGCTTACGAGGCTGCGGTCGTGGCGGCCGTGGAGGTCGCGTCGTCGCGCTCGGCCTCCGCGAACCAAGCTTGCCAGTCCCACGAGCTCTTCAGCACGTCGGCCAGTTGCAGCGTCTCGGTGCCCACCACGTCGGGCGCCACGCGGGGCACCTCGGTGGAGACGAACTCGTGGAGCGCGCGTATGTCGCGGTGCAGCGTCTGGATGACGATGTCGGCCGACCCGAACGACGTGCCCACGAAGCGGACGTTCGGCAGTTCGGCCAGCGTGCGGGCGACACGGTGGACCGTGCCCGGCCGCGTGCGGATCAACGTGATCGCCGTCGTCGTCACGCCGAGCTTGAGTGGGTCGCCGACGGCGGTGATGTGGATCAGGCCGGACTCCGACAGGCGCGCAACGCGGGCCCGGATGGTGGCTTCCGCGACGTCGAGGTCGCGCGCGATGTCGCGGTACGGCCTGCGCCCGTCGGCCTCTAGCGCAACGATGATCCGTTTGTCCAACTCGTCGAGTCGCATCGCTCTCTTCCCCTGCCCTTCGCGTCGTTGCCTGCGCTCCGAGCCGGGGCGTTCGGTCCCTGGTCTCGGCCCCGCCGCGCCGTCCTGGTGTCGTTCGGTGGCGCGCAAGCCGGTGGACTTTGCGCGAGCATACACTACCTTCCGCGGGATTGTGCGCAATGCGCAGGAATATGCTGTGGACATGTTGACGATGCGCGGCCACGCGTATTACTGTCTGCGCATAGCGCGATCTCAAGGGCTCGGCACGGCGTAGGTTCGTCGGGCCGGGCCTGTACGGGCGCGTTGAAGGAGGGGCAGCATGAGAAGGTACGTCGTTCGCCGCTTGATCGCGGTACTCCTGTTGGGGCTGCTAGGCTCCGCCCTCGCCCAGACGACCGTCCGTGTCGGCCTGGCCGAGGATCCCGACGTCCTCGACCCGGACCTGGGGCGCACCTACGTGGGTCGCATCGTCTTCGCCAGCATGTGCGACAAGCTCTTCGACATCACCCCCGCCGCCGCCGTGGTGCCGCAACTCGCCACCGGCTACACCACCTCCGATGACGGCCTGACCGTCACCATCGACCTGCAGCCGAACGTGCTCTTCCACGACGGCACGCCCATGGACGCCGAGGCGGTGAAGTACAACCTCGAGCGCTCCAAGAACCTGCCGGGATCCAACCGTGCCAGCGAGCTCGCGCAGCTCGAGTCGGTCACGGTGGTGGACGAAGACACCGTCGCGCTGCACCTGAGCCAGCCCTTCGCCCCGCTGATCGCGCAGCTGGCCGACCGTGCCGGCATGATGGTGTCGCCCACCGCCGCCGAGGCGGCCGGCGAGGACTTCGGCAACGCTCCGGTGTGCGCCGGCCCGTTCCAGTTCGTCGAGCGCGTGGCGCAAGACCGCATCGTGGTCGAGCGCTTCGCCGACTACTGGAACGCCGACGCCATCGCCATCGACCGTATCGTGTACCTGCCGATTCCCGACAGCAGCGTGCGCCTGGCGAACCTGCAGTCCGGAGACCTCGAGTTGATCGAGCGGGCCGCGCCCACCGACCTTGGCATCATCCGCGCGGACGCCAACCTGGTGCTGGCGAGCGCGCCGAGCCTCGGGTATCTGGGCATCACCATCAACATCTCCAACCCCGGCGAACGCGACAACCCGCTCTCGCAGGACGCCCGCGTGCGTGAGGCGCTCGAGCTCGCCATCGACCGCACCGTCATCAACGACGTCGTGTTCGGGAGTGAGTTCGTGGTGGGCAACCAGCCCGTGCCACCCACCAGCCCCTGGTACGTAGGGGACTACCCGGTGCCCGCCCGCGACGTCGAACGCGCCCGCGCGCTGCTCGACGAGGCCGGCTTCGAGCGCGTCGCGTTCGAGCTGATGGTGGCCAACAACCCCGAGGCCGTGCGTGTGGGCGAAGTGATCCAGGCGTTGGCAGGGGAAGTCGGCTTCGACGTGAGCGTGCGCGCCACCGAGTTCGCCACCGCGCTCGACCTTCAGGAACAGGGCGAGTACGACGTGTTCGCGGTCGGATGGTCGGGCCGCATCGACCCCGACGGGAACATCCACCAGTACCACACCTGCGAAGGGACGCTGAACGAGACCGGCTACTGCGATGCGGAAGTCGACCAGCT
>JAWOIL010000080.1:0-4458 GCA_046484635.1 Trueperaceae bacterium | reverse complement strand
TCGCATCACGAAAGGTGGGACGGCAACGGCTACCCGAACGGCCTCGCCGGCCAGGAGATCCCCCTCTTCGGGCGCATCCTGTGCGTGGTGGACGCCTTCGAAGCCATGACCAGCGACCGTCCCTACCGCAAGGCGATGGACCCCACCAGGGCGCGCGACATCCTTGCCAAGGAAGCCGGCATGCAATTCGATCCGGCCATCGTGCAGACGTTCCTCCAACTGCTCGACGACGGCGCGATCCACATCGAGACGATCGACGGCAAGCGCACCCGCGCCGAGATCCCCGTCGAGTTCAGCCCCGAGTTCCTGACGGGCAAGTCGGTGTTCCAGACGCATCACTAGCACTGTGTCCAGCATCGCGTGCGAACCGAGAACGGTGCGAACCGAGAACGGGTACGAGTGTTGCCCGACGCAGGATCGCTGTCCTGGTCGGGCCCATCGCCGGCAGCTCCGTTCGACGCGCTGCTAGGAGATCCTGCGCCGGTACGTCACCATGGCGAAGACCTGCGCGACGACGAGGAGGCCGACACACCAGGCAAGGGCGATCCAGATGTCGGCACCCACCGGCCGCTGTGCGAAGAGCTCGCGGATCGCGTCGACGATCGACGTCACCGGCTGGTGCTTGGCGAAGGCCCGCACCGGGCCGGGCATCGTATCGGTGGGAACGAACGCCGAGCTGACGAACGGCAGGAAGATGAGCGGGTAGGAGAACGCGCTCGCGCCGTCCACGGTCTTCGCGGAGAGACCGGCGATGACGGCGAGCCACGTCGACGCCAAGGTGAACAGGATCAGGATGCCGGCGACCGCGAGCCGCGCCGGTGCTGAACACGTCGAGATCCTCGACGGGTGGCCCGACGGCGACGCGTGCGACGTCGCGGGCCGTCTCGACCGCGCAGCACTCGCACGGCGGCTCCCGTGACGAAACGTCGCCTCCAACTCGTCCGCCTCTCGGACATCGAACCCAAGGAAGTCCGGTGGCTTTGGAAGCCGTACCTCGTCCGCGGCAAGATCAACAACTTGCAAGGCGAGGGCGGCAACATGAAGACCACCATCGCCATCGACATTGCGGCCCGCGTCACCACCGGCCGCAGCATGCCCTACACCGACGACCCGCTCGAGCCCGGCAACGTCTTCTACTTCACGATCGAAGACGACCCCGCCGACACGATCCTCCCTCGCTTCCTGTCCGCCGAGGGCGACCCCACCCGCATGTGGACCGCGAGCGGCATGGTGCATCACGACCCGCAAGGCAACCCCATTCGCGGCGTCCTCTCCCTCGCGCACGTCAACGAGATCCGCGCCGGCATCGAGGAGTACAAGCCCGATCTCCTGGTTGTCGACCCCGTCACCAGCTTCCTCGGCACGGACGTCGACATGCACCGCGCGAACGAAGTCAGGCCCGTCATGGAACACCTCAGCGTCCTCGCGCAAGAGCACGACGTCACCATCCTCAACATCCTCCACATCGGCAAAGGCACCGGCGGCAGCGCCGCATACCGCGCTCTCGGAAGCGTCGACTTCGCCAACACGGCCCGCAGCGTCCTCTACGTCGGCGAGCACCAAGAGAAGCGCGCAATGGCCCAAGCCAAGATGAACATGGCCGCCAAAGGGCCAAGCCGCTACTACGAAGCCGCACCCGGCTCGTTCGAGATTGGTGGCGAACCCGTCAACCGCATCCTCTGGGGCGGCATCTGCGACCTGACCGCCGACCAGCTCGCCGACGCCCGCAACGGCCCGCAAGGCACCCCCGGCTTCACGAAACGCGAAGTCGAAGACATGATCCTCGCCGAGCTGTCCGTCCCCATGACCGCCAAGACCCTCAAGCAGAACGTCATTGAAGGCATCGGTGTTGGCCGACACACCTTCGAGCAGGCCCGCGCCAGCCTCCACAAGCGAGCCCTAATCGACCACCGACGGCACGGTTTCGGCCCCGAAAGCGGCATCTTTTGGTACCGCACCGACCGACCCGTCGAGTGGGGCGACCGCCAGTGACCCCGTACACCCAGGAAGCCCGGGGGAGTATGAAAGAAACAACGTCCCTCACGCAAAAATACATACTACCCCGCCCGGGGGAGTATGGGGGAGTATGCAGGTCTCGCGCTCCATACTCCCCCACCCGGGGTCGTATGCAAACGCGCGTCAGGCACGACGTTCGCGCCATACTCCCCCGGCACCCCGTCGGTGTGGGGAGTATGGAGCCTTTGTTGGCCCCCTGCACCCCCTTGCGGCAACCGTTCGAGTCACACCTTCAGAAGGTGAGGCATGACCCCCGACGACGTGCTCGACCGCGCGGGCGTACCGACCACCTGCCCGCCGATCCTGGAACCCCGCCACGTGGAGGCGGTGCTGTCGATCAACCGAAGTCAACGCCGCCAACTCGAAGCTCTGGGTTGGCTCTCCCCGTCGCACAAGACGTTCGGTGGCCAAGCCCGCTACGCCCCGGCAGACCTTGCCCGCGCCATTCTCGAATACGGCTTTCGCGCCTATTGGTCTCGCCTTGACGACTGATTTGGCTTTGATAAATGGTTTCCAGATGGATCCTAGTTGCCGCTCAAGGTCTGGACCTGACCCAGCCGTTCGACTATCCTGGGCCGAACGGAGAAGTTACCGGGGGCGGTCGCGATCGAACACGGTGAAAGGGGAACCCCGCATGACTCAGGCGCTGCTGACTGTTGGGGCCCTCGCCGCTGGGCTGTTCTTGATCGTGGTGCTTGTCGAAGGTTTCACCCGACGCGGCTACGATCCGCTCTATCACACAGGCAGCGAACTCGCCTTGGGCCCGCGCGGGTGGATACAAACCGCGAACTTCCTGGTGATGGGGTTGGCAATGCTCGCATTCGCGTTGGGCGTGTACCAGTCGCTCGCAGCGCCGCTTGGAGCCGCGCTATTGGCCGTCTTCGGGATCGGCTTAATAACCGCAGGAGTTTTCCGACCCGATCCAATACGTGGTTACCCTCCAGGATCCGCCACCGGGGCAGACGGCAATGTCACTTGGCAACACCAGGTGCACGGGATCGTCGGCGGCCCGATTGCTTTCCTCGCCATCTTCGGCGCCTGTTTGGCGCTGGCCAGCCAGCTTGAAAATGCGTGGCGGTGGTACACGCTGCTGACGGCGGGTGTGGGTCTTGTACTCACCGTATCGACAGCCGTGGCCTACACGCGGGACGCTGCCAACACCGGCCTCGTTCAGCGCGGCCTCCTCTTGACGTACTGGGCTTGGATTATCGCCTTGGCGGTACACCTCGTGTGATCTCGGCACTCCTGCCATGTCCGTTCGCTTCGGACGCCTGCAGGACGCCGTAGGGCCCGCCAGGCATTCCCGAGCGATTGACAGCTTCGAAAGTGCAGGCCTAGTAGTTGGGCGTACGCATCTCGGACCCTTCGCGAGCGGCCAAGCCACGTTCAACCCCTTGCCGCCACTTGAGAACACCTCCACCACTTCCAACCGGTTTGGCTACACGTCGTGCCTCACCGCGCGCAGAGTGGAGGGCATGGAATACGGTTCTCACCTACTCACCCTCATCCACTCGACCCTCCCTCGCCTCGCCAAGGCCGAGCAGCGCGGCCTCATCAGCAACCTGTCGCGGCAAGTCTAGGCTCTCATGGAGTTTGGCACCCTATTGGCACCCTCAAAGAGAATCGCCCGCAGCGTGGCGGGCGATTCTTGCGTCTGTGACGCTGTGGCTCGGCGGGTAGGATTCGAACCTACGACCAATCGGTTAACAGATGCTCCGTGTCCACTCCGGCGCCGCCGCGGATTGCCCATGATGCTGTCTGGGACGATCTCGCGCCTCCCGCATCTAGGCGTCGATTCGCGATTAGTACCCGTTGGTCGTGGTCGCAAGGGGGTAAGTAGGGGGTACAACCGCGACCCTGGGATTAGGAGTCCCCGCTCTGCCCTGACTGAGTAGGCACGTGCCCAGATCGGGTCACCGCGGGGCGCCTTCTCTTGCTCGACCACACTCCGCCTATGCTCAACCAAAGGGGGAATCGGATGCGAAGCATCATCGCTGCAGCGGCACTCCTCACCCTCAATATCGCTGGAGCTCAAGTCATCATCAGCGAGTACGTCGAGGGTAGCGGGAACAACAAGGCGCTCGAGTTCCACAACGCCGGCAGTGACGCAGTCGTTCTCGCGACCTGCGTGGTCGAGATGTACTTCAACGGCAAGGAGCATGCCGACCTGAGGATTCGCCTCGTCGGCTTGCTCGAACCCGGCGCCGTCCACGTCTTGTTCCACGAAGAAGGTGACGAGCTCCGAGATCACTGGGCGACAGGTGCCTGGCAGGGTGGCGGGTTCGGTTGGTTCAACGGCAACGACGTGATCGTTCTTCGTTGCGGTGGGGAAGTCGCTGACAGCATGGGCCAGGTCGGGGATGACACGCAGTGGGGTAAGGACAAGACGCTTCGGCGCCTCCAGATGGTCGCGGACGCGGATCCACATGACGAGTGGGAAGT
>JAWOIL010000059.1:0-4296 GCA_046484635.1 Trueperaceae bacterium | reverse complement strand
CGCTGCGCGTTGCCGGCATGATCACCACCCACCGCATCCGCCGTGTCCTCGTCGCCTTCCGGCGACGGCCAGGCGAACACCTGGTCCGCCGGCACCGGGACGTGATCGAGCAACGCCTCGCGCGCAGCGCGGGCGTTGCTGTCCGGGTCGCTGCGGGGCACGAAGCGTTCGTCGCCCCAGAACACCAACGTCTTGTCCCACGGGAGATCGCGGCGGTCCGCCAGCGCGCGGTACAGCCCGATCGGGGTACTGCCACCGGAGAGGGCGACGACGAAGCGGTCGCGCTCCCGCACGCTCGCGAGCATCGCAGCCTCGAAGACCGCGCGCGCGCTGGTTGCCAGTTCGTTCGTGATGAGCAGTTCTCTTGGCATAGTCCTCGCGGCAACGTGCCGCCGCCTTCCTGAGCGAACTCCGCCGCCCGCCCAACGAGCCGGGCCTACATGGCCGCCTACCCCACGCTATCGCGCCTCGCCAGTCCGCTTGGTACCATCGCGCATGCTTCATCCCGATAGCTATGCGGCGCTCCTGGCGCGCGGCCAGAGCGCCGGAGCCGACTTCGTCGAGATCTACGTCGAACGTTGGCGCAGGCGCCTCCTGCGCGCCGTCGACGGCCGTGTCGAAGAAGCCACCAGCAGCATCGAACTTGGCGCCGGCGTGCGGCTGTTCTTCGGTGAAGACGTCGTGTACGGCTACACCAACGACGTCCGCGAGGACGCGCTCGCCGAGTTGCTCTCCAGCCTCACGGCGCTGCGCGGCGGCAACGGTCGCGACACGCGGCTCGGCCGGCCCGACGCCGGCGGCCGCGGCGGCCTCGACCTGCGCAAGGTGGACGCTGGGCCCGACATCCATGCCCCCAAGGTGTCGTTCGAGGTGCACGACAAGCGCTGGCGGCTGGAGCGCCTGCGTGAGGTCGATCACGGCGCGCGCATCGCGCCTGAGGTTCGGCAGGTCGACGCGCGCCTGCTCGAATGGGAACAGGACGTCACCGTCGCGAACTCGGACGGGGCCCTAGTCGACGACCGGCGCGTGCGGACGCGCTTGGTGGCGCAAGTCATCGCCTCGGACGGTGACGAGACGCAGACGGGCGGCTCGGGCCCAGGTTCGTCGGTGGGGTTGGAACTGTTCGACCACAACCCGCCCGAGAGTGTCGGTCGTCGTGCAGCCGAGATGGCGCTGCTCAACCTGCGCGCGCGCAAGGCGCCCGCCGGCACCATGCCTGTGGTCATCGGCAACGGCTTCGGCGGTGTGATCTTCCACGAGGCGTTGGGGCACCTGCTGGAGACGACGGCGGTGGCGCGCAACGCTTCGGCGCTCGGCGGCAAGTTGGGCGAGCAGATCGCCAGCCCGGTGGTGACCTACGTCGACGACGGCACCACCCCGCACGGCTGGGGTTCGTCTCGCTTCGACGACGAGGCCGCCGCCACCGAACGCACCGTCCTGATCGAGAACGGGGTGTTGAAGAGCTACATGGTGGACCGTTGGGGCGCGCTGAAGACCGGCTATCGCCCCACCGGTTCGGGCCGTCGGCAGGATTACACCTACGCCCCCACCTCGCGCATGCGCAACACTTTCGTCGAACCCGGCACCACGCCCAAAGAGGAACTCTTCGAAGGCATCGACCTTGGCCTCTACGCCAAGACGATGGGCGGCGGGCAGGTGCGACCCGGCTCGGGCGAGTACAACTTCGCCGTGCGCGAGGGGTTCATGATCCGCAACGGCGAGATCGCCGAGCCGGTGCGCGGCGCGATGCTGGTGGGCAAGGGGCCCGAGTCGATCCGGCGCATCGTGGCGGTGTCGGACGACCTGAGCACAGAGCCCGGCATGTGCGGCTCGATGTCCGGCTCGATCCCGACGGAGGTCGGGCAACCGCACCTGTTGGTCAGCGAGATCGTGGTCGGGGGTGAGGCGTGAACGTTCGCGAAGCGAAGACGTGGCTGCTCGACCAGGCGAAGGACCGCGGCGTGGACCTCGAGGTGCTGTCGACCAGCGACCGCACCCTGTCGATCGAGGCGCAAGGCGGTGAGCTCTCCGACGTTCGTCTCGCCACCCGCGGCGGCATCGGTCTTCGGGTCGTGACGTCGGGACGCGTCGGCTACGCCTCCAGCGAAGAACTGACGGAAGAAGCGCTGCGGTGGGCGCTCGACGAGGCCATCGAGAACGCCGAGCTGCAGCCGGAAGGAACCGCAACGCTACCGCAAGGCGGCGCTCTGGGCCGGCACGACCTCCTCGACGAGGGTCTCTCCGCGCCCATGGAAGACAAGGTCGCGGCCGCCGTGACGCTGGAACGCGGCGTGCGTGCGGACGCCCGCGTGCAAGCGGTGCAGGTCGCGCGCTACCAGGAGCAAGAGATGGCGGTCGAGATCGGCTCCAGCCGCGGCGTCGACGGCGGCTACCGGGCCGGCATCACCGGCTTCCTCACCTCGTTGGTGATGCGCCAAGGCGACAGCGTCAAGCAGGGGTACGAGTTCGACTTCCGCCGCGAGTTCCACCAGCTCGACCCGGGACGTACGGCGCTCGACGCGCTCGACAAGGTGGGTCGGCAACTGGGCGCCAAGCCGCTCAAGACGGGCCGGCGAAGGGCCGTGTTCGCCCCCGAGGTAGTGGCTTCGTTGTTCGCATTGTTCTTCCACGCGGTCTCCGGTAAGAACGTCGCGGAAGGCAAGAGCCGGCTTGCCGGCAAGATCGGCCAGCAGATCGCTTCCGAGGCCATCACCATCGTGGACGACGCCACCCTGGCCGGGGGTCTGGCGAGCCGCCCGTTCGACGCCGAAGGCACCGCGTCACGGCGCGTGGTGGTGGTCGAGCGTGGCGTGTTGCGCTCGTTCCTGCACAACACCGACACGGCAGCCCGCACGAGTCAGACGACCACGGGGCACGCCAGCCGCAGCTACGCCAGCACGCTTGGCGTCGCGCCCACCAACGTGATCCTCGAACCCGGTGGAGGCGTTCGCGAAGCCGACGGTGTGCTCGTCACGGACCTGATGGGCGTGCACGCAGGGGCGAACCCCATCACCGGCGACGTGAGCGTCCAGGGGATGGGCATCGAGACGAAGGGCGGCGAGGCATGGCCGGTGGAAGACTTCGCCGTGTCGTTCAACCTCTTCGAACTCCTCATGCGCGTCGACGAGGTTGGTGACGACGTCACCCTGATCCCGGGCATGGGTGGCGGGGCCATGCTGGCGGTGAGCCTGGCGGCGGACGGCGTCAGCTTCGCGGGCGGTTGAGAAGGAGCGGGCTTCCGACGCCGCCGGCCTCGGCGGAGTCCGGGCTCCGACACAGCAGCGAGAGCGCCGGCGGGAGCGTCGCCGGGAGCGTCGGCAGGAGCGTCGGCAGGAGCGTCCGCGGTCGCGCGCCCTGGGTCGCTACCTCAGCGCGGGTCAGGGCGTGCTCCGCGCGAGGCCCAAGGTCGTCTCCACAGGAACGAACCCCACCGACGCATAGATGCGCGCCGCCTGCGAGCCTTCGTCCGCAACGATCACGAGCTTCCGCACACCGTCGTGACGCAGTACGTGCTCGGCAGCAGCGTGCACCATCGTGCTCGCGATGCCCCGACCACGATGCTCGGGGTGCGTGACCACCGACTGGTACCGGCCCACGCCGTCCTGGTGGAACAGGCCCAGGTCGGCGACCAGAGCGCCGCCCGAGAAGGCGCCGAACCAGTGCCCACGCCCCGCTTCGGCCATGGCTCGGTACCGCGCCATCTGCCGGCGATGGAACGCTACGAAGCCCTCGTCATGCTCATCCGATTCCAGCGCGGTTGGGCCGTGCTGCACCGCCATCTCCCAATCCGCGTCGCCTGCGAGCGGACGCACGGTGACGTCGGGGTTCGGGCGTGGCGGTGGCCGCACGGCCCGCGCCGTGAGCACCACGCCGCGTTCCAGTTCGAAGCCGGCGTCGAGGAACGGCTGCACCTCGCCTCCGTCACCGTCGACGCCGTCGATGCCGAACGCCGCGTGGCCGACCTGCTCGGGCTCGCCGATCTCGCGCCGGAACGCCTCGGTCCATCGCGCCAGGTCTCCCGCCCGAGGGGGGCCGGGAAACAGCACGAAGTTCCCCCAATGGTAGGTCGGGTTGGTCGGCGTGGTGACGACCAGGTACTCGCCGCGATCCACGATGCTTCCGTCGAACGCGGGGAAGAACAGGTCCGTGCGAAAGCTGAGGGAACGTACGCGCATGGTCGTCTCGGGCAGCGAGCGCGCCAACGCATCGAGCTGCGCGATCGCGGCCATGAGGAACATTCTGCCATGAACGCTGCTGCCGCTTCGAACTCCGTTGCTCATGCCCGACGGGACGCTT
>JAWOIL010000218.1:0-40625 GCA_046484635.1 Trueperaceae bacterium | reverse complement strand
GGGTAGGGGGGCGTGACCCGCACCTCGACGGTGCGCCGACTGCTCATGGCGGTCCGCCGAGTTCGGGGTGCTCGGTGCGCCAGGCTCGCAACTTCTCGACGATCTCCTCGACCACTTCGGCCGAGTCCCGGCCGTCGGTGGAGACCATGAACGCCGCCACCTCGTCGTAGGCCGGCTGCCTCGCGGCCATCAGCAGCGAGATCCGCTCCAGCGGGTCACCGCGTTCCAGCAAGGGCCGACGGTTGCGCCGCGTGCGCTTGTACACCGTCTCCGGGCTGGCGGTGAGCACGACGACCGGGCCGCGAGCACGAAGCAGCGCGCGGTTCTCCTGCCGCACCACGGTGCCGCCGCCGGTCGAGATGACCACCTCGTCGAGGCGCACGCAGCGCCGCACGATCTCGGTCTCGTAGTCGCGGAAGGTGGCCTCGCCGTACAGCTCGAAGATGTCGGCGATGCGCATGCAGCTCACGCGCTCGATGACGCGGTCGGTGTCCACGAAGGTCAGCTGCAGGCGGCGGGACAACTCCCAACCGATGCGGCTCTTGCCGGTACCCATGAACCCCGCCATGGCCAGCCATGTCACCACGCGGTCCGGCGACAGATGACGCCGGGGCGTGTCCATGCTCAGTACGCCGCCACGTAGGCGCGGTGCGCCGCCACACGCTCGTCGAGTTCGCGCAGGGTGTCGCCGCCGAACTTCTCCAACAGGGCACCGGCCAGCGTCAATGCCGCCATCGCCAGCACCACGATCGAGGCAGCGGGCACGGCGGTGACGTCCGATCGTTCGCGGGCGGCGTCGGCCGCTTCGTGCGTCACCACGTCGACCGTGGGAAGCGGGCGCATGAGCGTCGCGATGGGCTTCATGGCAGCGCGAACCACCAGTTCCTCGCCGGTGGTGATGCCGCCCTCGAGGCCGCCGGAGCGGTTCGTGGCGCGCCGGTAACGCTCTGTGCCCGTCCCGACGATGGCGTCATGTACCTCGCTGCCGGGCACGGTGGCGCCGCGCCAGCCGTCGCCGATCTCGCACCCCTTGATGGCCGGCACGCTCATGACGGCCTGCGCCAAGCGGCCGTCGAGCTTGCGATCCCACTGCACATGGCTCCCCAAGCCGACCGGTACCCCACGGAAGCGCGCTTCGACGATGCCGCCGAGGGTGTCCCCTTGCTCCTTCGCCTCGTCGATGCGGTCGATGATCCGGTCTTCCGCCTCGCGATCGAAGGTCCGCAGGGGGCTCTCGTCGAGCTCGTCCAAGCGGTCCCAGTCCATGCCGCCATCACACGCGATGCCCGCGAAGCTCACCACGCGCGCGCAGGCCTCCACGCCGACCGCGTCCAACAACCGCAGCGCCGCGGCGCCCGCCGCCACGCGGCTGGCGGTCTCCCGCGCCGACGCGCGCTCGAGCACGTCACGCAGGTCCTTGTGGCCGTACTTGATACCGCCGGCCAGGTCGGCATGGCCGGGCCGCGGCTCGGTGACCGCACGCTTGCGCGGCTCGCCGCCAGGTTCCGGTGACATCACGTCTTGCCAGTTCGACCCGTCGCGGTTGACGATCTCGATCGCCAGCGGCGCCCCGGTGGTGCGTCCTGCGCGCACGCCACCCTTGAGCGTCGCTCGGTCCGTTTCGATGACCATGCGTTGTCCGCGGCCGTAGCCGCCCTGTCGTCTGCGGAGCCACGGGTCGAGGTGCTCGGCGGCGACCAGCTCCAGGCCGGCCGGCATGCCTTCGAGGATGACGGTGAGCGCGAGGCCGTGGGACTCCCCGGCCGACAGGTACCTTAGCATTCGGACAGCCTAGCACGAGGTCCGCCGCTCCAGGACGGCGCTTCTATGGGGGTTCGAAGAGGGGAGAACGAGAACGCGGCCCGGCCGAGAGGGCCGGGCCGCGAACGCTCGCGCGGATGGCGGGAAGGCGGTGCGCCTACTCGATGACCTGCGCGGTGACGATGAGCAGCAGGTCGACGGTGCGGTCTTCCTGAGTCGTCGAGCCGAACAGTTCACCGATCACCGGGATCGCGCCCAGCACCGGCACGCGGTACTTGGTGACCACGAACTGGTTCTGCAACAGGCCGCCGAGGAGGGCGGTCTGGCCGGGCGCCAAGGTGATGGTCGAGGTGACGGCGCGGGTGGAGAGCTCCAGGAAGTTGGGGTTGTTCGTCTCCGAGAGGACGTCCTCCACCTTCGCGACCAGGCTGAGCGTCACGCGTCCGTCGTTGGCGACGCGCGGGGTGATCTCGAGTTGGACCCCGTACGGGATCTCGCGCTCGATGTTCTCGCTCGCGCCCGGGATGCTGATGAAGATGGTGCCGCCCGACTGGATGGTGCCGGTCTGGTTGTCGAGCACGGTGATGTTGCCGTCGTCGACGCGGCGGGAGAGACCCTGCGTCTCGAGGGCGTCGAGGATGGCGCTGATGTTGAAGCTCGAGACGGCGGCCGCCGTGTCGAACACGAAGCGCAGGCCGGTATCGAGGATGCTCGCCGTCATCTGGCCGAAGCCGCCGGCCAGGTCGAGGCCGAGATCGTAGGCGACGCTATGCGCGACCTCTTGGATGCGCACTTGCACGTTCACCTGACGCTGCGGCTCGTCGAGGGTGGGGATGAGGTTGGCCAGGCGCGCCTGCACGCTGGCCGAGCCGGTCACGATCAGGCTGTTCGTGCGCGTTTCCGCCACGACGCTGAAGTCGTCCAGGCGCTGCGCGGGGCCTTCGCCCTCGGACGCGACGATGCCGGTGGACTGCAGCACGGCGGCCAAGTCGCTGGCGTTGGCGTTCGACAGGAAGTACGTGCGCTGTTCGAGTTGCACCTGCTCGGCGGTGGTGTCGAACTGGTCGAGGATCGAGCGCACGCGGTCGTGCTGCTCGGTGGTCGCCATGACCACGATGCTCTGCACGCCAGGGAGCGCGTCGACGTCGAGGCCGCCGATCGAGCGCCGCAGGATCTGCACGACCTGCTCCGGGTCGGAGTTGACGCGGTAGAAGCGCTGTTCGAGTTCGGCCGACACCGGCTCTGTCGGCGCCTCGGGTGCCGGGGCGCGCAGGCGGTTCACCGACGAGGTGGTGCCGACCACGATCACGTCGTTCTCGAGCAGGACGTAGTCGAGGTCGTTGAGCGTGAGCACGATGTTCCACACCTGCCGGAACGGCTTCGGGTCGCCGATGTCGTACACGATGGTGACGGTGGGGACGTCGTCGGTGATCGCGGTCATGCCGATGGACCGGGCCAGCGCGGCGATCATGACGGGCAACTCCTCGCCGTTCGTGCCGGTCGTGAACTCGACCGGTTCGTCGAAGCGGGCGTCACCCGGCAGCGGCGCGAGTTGGCCTTGTGCGACCGCGAGGGTCAGCAGTGCAAGTAACGTGAGGACGATTCCGAACCTTTTCATGATCACCGCCTGAGATCCAACGAGAGCGTCTGGGTGCTGTCGCCCAGGGAGAACTTGGCTTCGTACCCCCGCAGATCCGCCAACAGGATCTCGGTCTCCGGGAGGGTCTGGCCGAGGGTGAGCACCACCGGCTGGCCGTAGACGTTGGAGCGGAAGACGCCGACGCTCAGCGGACCGAGCACGGTTCCGGTGAAACGCACGTCGTTGTCACGCAGGTAGCGGCTGAGCTCGTTGCTGCCGGCCACCAGCGGCGCTTGGTCGCCGTTGTTCACGCTCGCGCTGGAGGGACGGCTGGTACCGAGCACGCCCGGAGCGTCGGCGGCGTTCGAGTCGTTCGAGCCCGAAACCGTGGGGAGCGCGGCGCCGTCTTGGCTGCCGGGTTCGCGCACCACCACGACCTCACCCAGGTCCGCCGGGCCGGCGGGCGTACTGGGCTCGGTGCGGGCGTCACGTAGGATCTCCGGCGTGACGGGCAGCGTGCCGCTCGGCAACGGACGTGGCAACGCCGAGGCGGCCGTGGGCGCGGGTGCCGTGGTTCGCGGCGCGGGAGCGCGCACGGGTTCGGCTGCCGCCACCGGGGTGGTCGCAGCCGCGTTCGCGGCGGACGCCTGAGCGGCGGTCGGCTGGGCACCCGAAGCGGTGACCTCGGTGATGACCGGCTGAGGCGTGGGAGTTGCCGTGGCGGCCGGAGCGGCCGCAGCAGCGGGCGCCTGGACCACGATGGGGGAGAAGGGGTTGACGCTGCTCCGCACGGCGCCGAGCGGGCGGGTGGCGCCGGCTGCGGCATCGTCGGTCGTCGCTTCGCTACCGGGTTGCGGCGGTTGGGTTACGAGGAACGGCAGGTCGTCGACCACCAGGTCGCGCGTGACGACGGTGGGGGATTCGGTGACGACGACGGGGGCGTCGATGCCCACGGCGCCTTCGTCGGACCCGGCGGGTTGCGCGGCGGCGTCGCTACCGACGACCCCGGTTGGGGTGGCGTCGGCTGGGGTGACGTCGGATGCGTCAGCGGCGGGCGCCGTTTCGGCCTCGGCGCCGGGAGCCGCGCCATCGGCAGCGACCGTGTCCGGGGCAGGGGTCGTGTCGACTCCTGCACTACCGTTGCCCATCACGCCTGCGGCTGGGGCCGGCACGCCGGCTCCGGAGGGCGAGTCCGCCGTGGCCGGTTCGGGCACCGCTAGGTCTTGGTTGAAATAGTTGACCCAGAAGAAGGCGGCCGCTGCCACGAGGAGGACGGCGATCAGGATGCGAGCGGTTCTCGAGAGCGCCATGGCTTACTGCTCCCCCGGGTCGGCCCCGGTGTAGACGTACACCGTGAAGGCGTACGTCGCGTTGATCGTGGGATCGGACGAGGTGTTGTCCTCGAGGTTGAGGCCGACCTGTTGGATCTTGGTGAAGCGCTGAAGCTCCTCGAGTCGTGATAGGAACGTCATGGTGTCGCCGAACGTGCCTTGCGTGGCCACCGAGAAGCCGATCGGGCGAACGTCCTGGATGCTCTCCTGGGCCGTTCCTTGGCTGAAGCTGTTGACCAACACGTCGCTGTCGCTGGCCGAGACGCGGAGTTGGTCGATCAGGCCGGAGACGTCGGATTCGCGCGGCAACTCGGCGAGGAAGATGCGCCGGTCCTCTTCGAGCTGGGCGACGGCGAGCCGCAGGTCGGGCAGGTTGCGTCGGGCGTCCTCACCGCGGCGGATCTCGATGTCGAGTCGCGCGACGTCGTCTTCCAGCACCGTGATCTGCTCCTGCGTGGGCTTGTACATGTAGAAGTACCAGAGCACGCCGGCGAGGATCGACAGGACGATGAAGATGATGGCCCAATCGCGTTGCCGCAGGTTGCGTAAGGAGAAGGTTCCGAGCCTCATTCCTGTCCCTCCGCGATCGCGCCTACCGTGAGAGCGTAGGTGAACAGGTCGGTGTCGGTCTGACGCTGCGCGTTCTGGAACAAGACGCCGTAGTCGGTGGAGCCTTCGAGCGCCCGGATGAAGTCGGCCAGCACGTCGGCGTTCACCACCGTGCCGGAGACGTTCATCTCGGCGACGATCGGCCTGCCTTCGTAGCGGTTCGGGTCCGCCCGTGGCGGCACCACGCTGCGCAGCGTCAGGGCGTTGAAGTCGATGTTCGGCCGGCCCGCGCCTTGCGCAGGGAGCGTCTCGAGCAGGCCGCCGATCTCGCCTGTCCACATGATGCGGTTCTCGCGCACCGAGCGGGCGACGGCGATGAGCGCGTTGAGCTGCTCCTGGCGGGAGAGCAGGTCACGCTGCTCGCGCAGGAACGGCTGCAGTAGGGCGAGTTGGTCTTCGCGCGCGAGCTTCTCGCGCTCGAGGTTCGCCTTGGTGGTGTTCGCGAAGTACTGGAACACTCCGGCTACGGCGAGGATCAGGACAGGGAAGAGGATCGCCAGGACGCGCCAGTACCCGGGCTCGCGAACGCGCCGCAGGTTGCGTGGGAGTAGGTTGATGTTAATCAACGCCGGCCACCCCCCTCAGCGCCAAGCCGAGCGGCACGGCGAACTCGGGACCGACCTTACGCAGGTATTGGCTGTCGAAGCGGTTCTCGTCGACCTGGATGGTCAGCCAGGGGTCGCCGAGTTCCACTCGGAAGCCGAGGGCATCGCCGATCGCTTCCGGCAGGCCACGAAGCTTCGCGCCGCCGCCGGTGACGAGCATGCGCGCGATGGTGGCGTCGCCGCTCTGTACCCGGAAGAACTCGAGGCTGCGGCGGATCTCGGTCGTCAGCTCCACCAGCACCGGCCTGAGTGCTTCGTAGACGCGGCCAGGGCTGAACTGCTCGCGCTTGGCGTCGAAGTTCAGGAGGTCCTCCTCGTCTTCGGTGGGGATGGTGGCCGTGCCGTACTCGAGCTTCACCTCTTCGGCGCTGTCGAAGTCGAGACCGAAGGCGCGTTGGATCGCGGCGGTGAAGTCGTCACCGCTGACGTTGATGTTGCGGTTCATCAGCACGCGCTGACCGCGCACCAGCGTGACGGTCGAGTTGCTGGCGGCGATCTCGAGCACCACGCCGATCTCGTTCGCTTCGGTGTACGTGGTGCCGGAGAGGGTGGTCTTGGTGAGGTGCTCGCCCAGCAGCGAGCCCTTCAGCGCGCGCAGCAACGAGAACGGCTTGACGTCGATGACGTACGGTTCGAGGCCCGCCTGCTTGAGGTACTCGACCTGCTGCGTCACCTCGTCGAGCCGGGCAGCGGCGATCACGACCTCGAGCTGGCCGCCTTCCTCGACGTCTTCGGGGTTGTCGAGCACGAAGTAGTCGAGCACGACCTCGTCGATGGGGAAGGGGATGTAGCGCTCCGCTTCCCACTTGATGGCTTCATCGAGCTCGGCCACCGTCATGCGCGGCACGTGGATGTTCCTCGTGATCGCTTGACGGTTGCTGACGGCCGTGACGGTGAAGCGCCGGCTGATGCCGGCGTCGTGGAACAAGGCCTTGATCTCCTCGGCGAGGCCGTGCGGATCCGTGACCTCGTCCTCTTGGATGAGACCCGGCGGCATGGGCCGCACCGCGAACGCCCCCAAACTGGGAGGGTTGCCGGCGCGGAGCTCCACCACCTTCAACGCGCTTGTCCCGACCTCTAGCCCGACGGCCTCGATCTTGGGACTGAGCAAGCGTGATAGACGCTCGCGCAATGGGGGCATAACGTCTCCTCCTCGTAAATCACGGGGAGTCTATCATGGGCTCCTCACGCTTCCGCGTGAAAAATGCCAACCCGAGCGCATTTCTTACGATGTCGGATATCCCCGTTCTGGACGATGCTCGCCTGGTTAGGGGGCGCCTTTGGCGAGGTCGTTGAAGCGCACGTGTGCGTTGTGGAACTGCAACTCGAGCTGTCCCGTCGGGCCGTTGCGCTGCTTGCCGATGATCACTTCCGCGATGCCGTGCTTCTCGGAATGCGGGTCGTAGTACTCGTCGCGGTAGATGAACATCACCAGGTCGGCGTCCTGTTCGATCGCGCCCGATTCGCGTAGATCCGAGAGCATCGGGCGCTTGTTCGGCCGCGCTTCCACCGCACGCGACAACTGCGACAACACCAGCACGGGGATGTCGAGTTCCCGCGCGAGCGCCTTGAGCCCGCGCGAGATGGCGGAGATCTCTTGCTGTCGGTTCTCGGTCTGGCTGTGGCCGCTTGCGGACATCAGCTGGAGGTAGTCGACGACGAGCAGGCCCAAGCCGTGCTCGGCCATCAAGCGGCGGGCGCGCGAGCGCAGTTCCATCACCGTCAGGTCGGCGTTGTCGTCGATGAAGACCTTGGTGTCGGACATGCGGCCGGCGGTGTCGGCAAGGCGCTGGAAGTCGCGTTCCGACAGCTGGCCGTTGCGCACCCTGCTCATGTCCACGCGCGCTTCCGAGCACAGCATGCGCGTCACCAACTGCACGGACGACATCTCGAGCGAGAATATACCGACCGGTACGTTCTCCCGCAGCGCGGCGTTGAGGCCGATGGTGAGCGCGAACGCGGTCTTGCCCATCGATGGACGCGCCGCGAGCACGTTGAGGGTCGACGGTTGCAGGCCGGCGGTCATGGTGTCGAGTTCGCGGAACCCGGTGCGGAGCCCCGAGACCGGGTTGGGATTGGCGAAGCGCTCGTTGATGTCCGCGAAGGTCTCGGTGACGAGGGTGCGCATCCCCTCGAAGCTGCTGCGGCGCTTGCGCGTGGCGAGGTCGAAGATGGCCTGCTCCGCCTGGTCGAGCACGTCCTCGATCGAGCCGGACTGGTCGTAGGCAGACTGCATGATGCGCCCGCTGGCGCCGATCAGGTCGCGCAGGACGGCCTTCTCCAGCACGATGCGAGCGTAGCTCTCGGCGTAGGCGGCGGTGGGCACGCTGTCGACGAGTCCGATCAGGTACGGGACGCTGCCGATGCTCTCGAGGTCGCCGGTCTGGCGCAACTCCTCGGTGAGGGTGACCAGGTCCATCGGCTCGGCGCGCCGGTGCAGGCGTTCGATGGCGCGGAACACCTTGCGGTGACCTTCTTTGTAGAAGTGCTCCGCCGTGAGCATGCCCTCGAGCCCGGCGTAAACCTCGTTGTCGAGCAGGATGCTGCCGAGCACGCTCTGTTCCGCATCGAGGCTGTTCGGGGGTGTCCGACTCTCCACGTGGGGCATCGTACACCGTCCTCCGTGCCCTTCCTCGCACTGCAGAAGTCGTTGCCTAGCAACGATAGAATGACGTTCTGATGGAGTTCGTCTGGACGTTCGCGGTGCCGCTGGCCTTGGCGTACCTGGTCGCTTCGCTTCCGCTCGGGGCGTGGCTGTTACGGGCCGTGACGGGGCTGGACGCGCGCGACGCCGACCCGCACCTGTTGGGGGTAGAGAACGTCTACAAGCTCGTCGGGCCGTGGGTCGCGTTGGCGACGTTCGCGCTCGACGTGGTGAAGGGAACGGTCGCCGTCGCCGTGGGAACGCTTGCGGGCGCGACGATGGTCGCGTTGGCCGACGGCGCCGCGCTGCCGTGGGCGATGGCGACGGCACCCTCCCACGCCATCGGGGTCTCGTTCTTCGGCGCCCTGCTCGGACACCTTCACCCGTTGCCGGTGCGGTACCTCTCCGATGCGCCGCGGGGGCGTGGGAACGGAGTGGCCGTGGGCGCCTTGGCTACCCTGCATGCGTTGGGAGCGGCCCCGTTCTGGGTCGTCGCGATCGGTGTGGGGGTGTACGCCGCCGTGTTGGCAGCCTCGGGATTCGCGGCCGTCGCCAGCGTGGCCGGGTACGTGGCGCTGGCCGCTGCTGCGGCGGCGGCCGCGGCGTTCGGCGCGGGACCCTGGGCGATCGCGGTGGCGGTGGTGGCCACGACCGTCTTGGTGGCTTGGCGTCAGAAGGCGGCCTTCGCGCGCGTGCGCGACGGCACCGAACCACGCTTGGGCGATCCACCGGCGGTGCGAGGCATCGACCCGAACACGACGCTCTGCGCGTTCTTGGTGCATCCGATGACCTACGACGACGTGTGGCAGCCGCGCAGCATGCGTTGGATGCGCTACGTGATGGAGCACTGGGTACGGCCCGGCCGCATCCCCGAGGCGTGGCTGAAGCGCGCCTTCCTCAACCTGCGTCCGCAGTTCCACGGCGTGATCGAAGGCATCCGGCTCAGCGACGGCCGCAACCTGCGCGTGCTGCTCATCAGCGCTCCGCTGCTGCCCGACCAGTTCCGCACTTCGCCCGACGAGGCGTTGCGGCTCGCCATCCATGGGGCGCGCTTCGCGCATCGCCTGGGCGCCGAGGTGGTCGGGCTGGGAGCGTTCTGGTCGACGGTCGGGGACAAAGGCCGCGAGGTGCAGCAGGCGGTGCCGGAGATCGTCGTCACCAACGGCGGCGCGTACACCGCCGCGACCGTCCGGGCGGCGGTGCCCGGGCTGCTGCGGCGCTTCAAGGCCCAGGGCGGTGACCTGCGGCGCGCCACCGCCGCGGTGGTCGGCGCGAACGGCGTGGTGGCGTTCGGAGTGGCGCGCATGATCGCCCCCGAGGTGGGCGAGGTGATCCTCGTCGGACGGGACCGCGAGCGGCTACGCCGCAGCGCCGCGACCTTGCGACGCAAGTTCTCCGGCACGCTGGTGCGCACCAGTACCGACCTCGATCTGGTGGCCGAGGCCGACCTGGTGTTCAGCGCCACCTCCGACCCGGACGCCGTCGTGTTCGCCCATCACGTCAAGCCGGGCGCGTGGGTGTACGACCTCGGCCGGCCGGCAGACGTGGACGACAGCGTGCGCGACGTGCCGGGGGTGGAACTGGTGCCGGGCGGCGTGGTGCGGCCGCCTGGCACGATGCAGAGCCGCATCGATCTGCGTTTCGGTTCCGGCCACGTTCCCGCCTGCCTGGCGGAGACGATGATCCTGGCCGCGACACGAGCCTACGAACGCCGCAGCCTCGGCAGCGGTACGCGTTCGGCCGACATCGCCTTCTACCTGCGGGAGGGCGAGCGCCTCGGCTTCGAGATCGTGACGCGCGACGCGCGCGTGGCGCGCACGCCGGTGGGCGCGTGAGGGCGTCGCTGCCATGCCCGCGGCCGTGAAGAGGACCGGTCGGCCGTGAAGACGTACGCGGTGCGAGGAGCCACCGCGGAGTCGCCGGAGGCTTCGGCCCTGTGGGACGCCGGTTGCCTTGGCATCTGGGAGGCCGAGGACGAAGGCGGCCCGGTGCTGCTCGCCTACTTCGAGGACGAACGGCCGCTACCGGTGGCGGGGGATTGGCAGGAGACGCCTGCGGTGGACCACGTGGCCGAGTACTTCGCCACGCTCGGCCCGGTGCGCGTCGGGCACCTGGTGATCGCACCGAGCCACGTGACGGTCGAACTCGGCGACGGCGACAAGGCGGTCTGGCTGGACCCGGGCTCGGCGTTCGGGACGGGACATCACGAGACCACGCGGATGGCGTTGGCGGCTCTCACGCGCCTCGACCTGGCCGGCAAGGTGGTGCTCGACGTGGGCGCCGGCACCGGCGTGCTCGCGATCGCGGCGGACCTACTGGGCGCGCTCCGCGCGATCGGCGTCGACGTCGACCCGCTCACGATCCCGGTGGCCCGAGAGAACGCCGACCGGAACCGCTCGCGCGCCCGCTTCGCGCTGGGAAGCATCGAGGCGGCGGGCGTGCCGAGCACCGTGGACGTGGTGGTGGCGAACCTCTACGCCGAGCTCCACGCAAGCCTGATGCCCGCGTACGTTGCGCACCTCGGTTCGGGTGGATCGATCGTTCTGACCGGCATCCTGGCTTCGTTGCGCGACGTCGTGCTGGACGCGGTTCCATCCTCCATGCGGGTGGCGCGCGAAGAGCAGGACGGGGAGTGGCTGCTGCTCGAGCTGGCAGGAGCCGCCGTGGCGGGGCGAGGGGCCGACGAGGGCGCGCAAGCGTCGCGGGCTCCCGGTTCGAACGGGCGACCCGGAGGCGCGCCGTGAGGCTGCGGCTAGCCGCGGCGGCGCCAAGCGCGGCCGCGGACCTGCTGGTGACGCGTGCGGTGCAGGCGGTCAAGATCGTGGCCGTGTTCGCGGTGGCGACACTGGTTCTCGCCGCGTGTAGACCGCTCTATCTACCCATCGTGCCGGACGAGGTGCCCGTCGCGCTGGAAGTTCGGCTCACGGACGACAGCACCATCACCCTGACGGACGGCCGGCCGCAGCTCTCGTTGGTGCCGGAGTCCGTCGAGGTGCCGGGCTGGCTGGACGTGCAGTGGTTCGCGCCCAACGGTCGCGAGGCGGCGTCCATGAGCGTGTGGTTGGAGCCGAGCGCGCAAGAAGGCAGCCAAGCGCCGGCAGCACGTGCGGTCGTCGTGACGCTTCCTGTCGACGTCGACCTCGTGCCGGGCGAGTGGCGGGCGCTGGTCTCGATGGGCGGACGGTTCTTGCGTCAGTTCCGGATCGACGTTCCCTAAGGGCATAGCCGCGTACCACAGCCGCGTACGCCGGCCGCGTCCGACCTGGCGAACGCGGCCGGCTCAGACCGTTGCCGCGCGGGCACGGCTACCTCAGGCTCGGGCCGCGCGGGCGCGGCTGCGTCAGGCCCTTGCCGCGCGGGCGCGGCTGCGGCTGGCGCCGCGCTGGCGCTCCTTGAACCACACCACCAGCGGGGCGAGGATGAAGATGCTCGAGAACGTGCCGACGCCGATGCCGATCAGCAGCGTCAAGCTGAACCCGCGCAGCACGCTGCCGCCGAAGAGGAGCAGCGCGATGACGGGCAGCAGCGTGGTGCCCGACGTCACCAGCGTGCGAGACAGCGTCTGGTTGACGGCCAGGTCTACCACCTCGCGGTAGCTGCGGTCGCGGACGGTGCGCAGGTTCTCGCGGATGCGGTCGGCGATGATGATCGAGTCGTTGAGCGAGTAGCCGACGACGAACAACAGCGCCGCCAGCACCGGGATACCGAACTCGATGTTGAACAGCGCCTGGGCGCCCAGCGTGATGGCGACGTCGTGCCCGGCGGCGAGGATGGCGGCGACCGCCACGATCCAGTTCGGCCAGAAGCGCCACGCCACGTACAACAGGATCAGCGCCAACGCCACCAGCACGGCCATGAACGCGCCGCGCCGCAGGTCGGCGCCCACCGCGGGCCCGACGAAGTCGGACGACAGCACCTGGGCCTCCATCGATGTCGCCAACGCCCCCGCGAACTCCTCGGTACCGGTCTGATCCGTGCCTGTCAAGCCGGCTCGGACCGAGATCAGGTTGCCTTCGATGGTGGCGTCCTCGACCTCGACGATGGTGGCCGCCTGGCCGGTGACGCCCTCGAAGCCGAGGTCGTCCACCGCGGCGCGCACGTCGGCCGAGGAAACGCCGTCCGGCACGCGCAACAATACGGTGGTTCCGCCGGTGAAGTCGGTGGAGAGGCTCAGGCCGGTCATGGCGACGTAGGCGATGGACGCGAAGGCGAGCAGCCCCGTCACGCTGACCACGGGCAGCGCGCGGCGCACGAACTCGATGCCGCGCACCGACCAGCCTTTCCAGAGGTACGAGCGCTGGTTCTTCAGCGTCAGCACGTCGAGGAAGAACGGCACGACCACCGTATTGACGAACACCGCCGCGACGATGCCGATGGCCAGCGTGATGGCGAAGCCGCGCACGGCGCCGCTGGTGTACTGATAGAGCGCACCGGCAGCCAGCAGCGTGGTGACGTTCGCGTCGATGATGGCGGACAGCGAGTTGCCGAAACCGCGCTTCATGGCCAGGCGGAGGCCCTTGCCGGCGCGAAGCTCCTCACGGATGCGCTCGAAGCTGATGACGTTGCCGTCCACCGCGGCGCCGATGGTGAGCACCAGGCCCGCCAGACCCGGAAGCGTGAGCGCGGCGCCGAGGGCGGCCAGCACCCCGAAGATGATGAGCATCGCCAGGCCGACGCCGACGGCGAGCACGCCGCCGAAGAGCGGGCCGTAGTATGCCACCACCGCGATCAGGACCGCGCCGCCGCCGATGAGTGCTGCCACGCGGCCGGCGTTGATCGAGTCCTGACCGAGGGTCGGACCGATGGCGCGGACCTCCTCGACGTGCAGGCTGATCGGCAGGCTGCCGGAACGCAACACGACGGCGATGTCGGAGGCCTCGTCGAGCGTGCCGATGCCGGTGATCTGGCCGGAGTCGCTGATGCGCGACTGCAACGTCGGCGACGTGACGATGGTGCCGTCGAGCACGATGGCCATGCGGCGGTTCACGTTGCGGCCGGTGAAGTCGCCGAACGCCTGGGCGTTCTCGCGGCGGATCTCGAAGACCACCACGGGGCCGGAGGGCGCCCCAGGGATCTGCTGGAACTCGGCCCTGGCGGTGGCGACGATCTCGCCCGTGAATGCGGCGGCCTCGAGGTCGTCGAGCGTCAACGCGTCGTTGGGAAGAGAGTTGGCCTCGGCCCGCACCAGACGGAACTCGAGGATGGCCTGCTGGCCGATGAGGTCGAGTGCCCGTTGCTGGTCGGCCGAGGTCAGGCCCGGAAGCTCGACGATGATCCGGTTGTCGCCCGAGGTCGCGACCAGCGGTTCGGCGACGCCGAACTGGTTGACGCGGTTCTCGACGATGTTGCGCGCCGTCTCGAGGTCTTCGCGCAACGGGTTGGGCTCGTCGGATTGCAGCGTGACGCGCAGGCCGCCCTGGAGGTCCAGGCCGAGCTTCAGCGCGCTCTCGCCGGGGTTCCATGGCTGCCACAGGTACGCCACGGAGGCGACGATGATGGCCAGCACGAGCAGGCCGGTGACGTTTCGTTGGTTCATGACGCTCCTAGGGATCCCCGCTGGCGCGGGGACGTGCGCCGCATGGGGTGGGCGCGGCTCGGATACGGGTACGGCAGGGGGGAAGCGTGGTGCTCAGCGCTTCGCGCCGCGTCAGCCGCCTTCGAGCTGCAACCTGCCCAGCGTCGCCAGGTGGGTGCCGCTGCGCTGCGGCCGGAACGTGGGCGCGGCGACCCGCTCCATGGCCGCGGGCCGGGCCGTGGTGAACGGCGAGAACGCCAGCGGCACGAGCGCGCGCGGGCCGGCGCTGCCGACGAACGCTACCGGGCCGCGCACGCCGGCGTCGAGCATGACCAAGGGCGCGGCCGCCATGCCGGAACCGTCGCCGGGCGCCGCCGCCGCGCGCGCCAAGGCGGGCGGCAGGGGCAACAGCGCCAGGACGAACGACAGCGCCCGAACCAAGGCGAACGTCGCCATGGGGTTCGGGCGCTGGGTCATGGGCATGCGAATCGGCACGAACGCGATTCTACCTCAAGCGACAGGGACCTCGACCATCTCGTAGGCCTCGACCACGTCGCCTTCCTGCACGTTGTCGTAGTTCTGCAGGTTGATCCCGCATTCGAAGCCGGTACCGACCTCGCGCACGTCATCCTTGAAACGCCGCAGGCCGGCGATGGAGCCCTTGTAGACTTCCTTGCCGCCGCGGATCAGGCGCGCCTTGGCGCCACGACGGATCACGCCGTCCAGCACGTACGAGCCGGCGATGTTGCCGGAGCGCGGGACCTTGATGACCTGCCGCACCTCGGCGCGTCCGAGGGTGCGCTCCTCGGTTTCCGGCTCGATCTGGCCGCGGATCATGCGTTGCACGTCTTCGATCAGCTCGTAGATGATCTTGTAGCTCTTGAGCGGGATGCCCTGACGCTCGGCCGACTTGGTGACGCTGCCGGGCGGGTTCACGCCGAACGTCATCACCGTAGCGCTGGCGGTTCCCGCCAGCAGCAGGTCGGATTCGGTCGGGGCGCCCACCTCCGCCAGCATGATGTCGATGTCCACCTCTTCGGTGGTCTCGGCCTCGCGCAGCAGTACGCCCTTGATCGCTTCGAGCGTGCCTTGCGTGTCGGCCCGCACCAGCAGGTTGATGGTCTTGGTCTTGGGTTTGCCGAAGAGGTCGGCGAGGGTCAGGCCCTTGCGGCCGATGGACTCGCGTTCCAGGTCCTCGCGTTCGTCGAGGCGCTGCTCGGTGACCGCCTTGGCCGTCGCTTCGTCCTCGACCGCCTCGACCACGTCGCCGGCGTGCGGCTGCTCGGAGAAGCCCAGCACCTGGACCGGCACGGAGGGCCCGGCCTTGTCGATGTTGGCGCCGGTGTAGTCGGTCAGGCGCCGCACCTTGGCCCATGCCTCGCCCGACACGATGTAGTCGGACACGCGCAGGGTGCCTTCCTGCACGATGATGGTCGCGAGCACGCCGGCACGCTTGTCCAGCACCGACTCGATGACGATGCCCTTGGCCAGGCCGTCTTCTCGGGCGCGGAGCTCCTCGACCTCGGCCACCAGCGACAGCATCTCCAGCAGGTCGTCGATGCCTTGTCCCGTCTTCGCGCTGAGCTCGACGGTGATGGTGTCACCGCCGTACTCCTCGGGGATCAGCTCGACCTGCATCAGGTCCTGCTTGACCTTCTCGGGGTTGGCTTGCGGCAGGTCGATCTTGTTGATGGCCACCACGATCGGCACGCCCGCTGCCTTGGCGTGGGCGATCGCCTCGCGTGTCTGCGGCATGATGCTGTCGTCCGCCGCCACCACGATGACCGCGATGTCGGTGGCGTTGGCGCCGCGCTGGCGGATGCTGGTGAACGCCTCGTGGCCGGGCGTGTCGATGAAGGTGACGACGCCCTGCTTGGTCTGTGCCTGGTACGCGCCGATGTGCTGCGTGATCCCGCCGGCTTCGCCCTCCGCCACGCGCGTCTTGCGGATCGCGTCAAGCAACGAGGTCTTGCCGTGGTCGACGTGGCCCATCACGGTCACCACGGGGGCGCGAACCGGCAGGTCGGACTTGGTCGGGGCAGGCGCCTTGGCCGCCTGGTCCGTCTTCGCCGCGCCCCCCTTCGGCTTCACCTGCTTCTCGGCCATGACGGCCGCCTCGGCATCGCTCTCGGCAACGGCGTCTGCCTTCTTGGCCGGCTTGACGGCCCCTGCCGCCTTGGCTTCGACGGCCGCTGTGGCGGGCTTCGCAGGCGCGGTCTTCTTGGCAGCGGCCCCGTCCTTGGCGGGTTTCTCGACCTTCTTCTCGGCCGACTTCGTGGCCTCCTTCTTCTCGGTGGCCCCCGCCTCGACGAGTTGCCGCACGGCCTCCGCCGTGTCGGTATCGAGCGTGCTCGAGTGCGACTTGACCTCGACGCCCATGTCTTCGAGGATCGCGATCAGCTCGCGGCTCTCGACGTCGAGGTCGCGCGCGAGCTGGTAGATCCGTACCTTATCGGTCATGCATGCCCTCCGTCCCGGCGCCCACTGCCCGCTGCGAGGCGGGACCAGGACGCACGGCGAGCGCGTCCACCAGGAGCGCCCGTACCTGCTGGGCTTGGCCCCGGAAGGCCTGCCGCAGCTTCTTCTCGTTCGGTTCGGCCGCGCAGGCGCGGCACACCCAGGTACCACGCCCGCCGAGTCGGCGCGCCAAGTCGAGCCGGTAATCGTCACCGTCCTGCACCAAGCGGATCAGCTCCGCCTGCGGCCGCGTGTCGCGGCACACGGCGCAGCGCCGCATCGGGACGTGACGTTCTGCCGGCTTCGCCATGATCAGGAAGTCGCCTCCTCGGCGTCGCGCGGCTCGTCGTCGGCAAGCTCGGAGCCATCGGCGACCTTCTCTTCGCCGGTCGCTTCGGCGGACGCGGCATCGCCTGCCGCTTCGGCCGATTCGGCTTCGCCCGCCGCTTCCGCGGCCGCGGCGTTTTCGGGCGCGCCGGCCGATGCTTCCTCGGCTTCCGCTTCACCGCCCGGCGTGGCACTGAACAACGCATCGAAGGCGGTGTGGCCGCGTTCGACCACGGCCGATTCGCCCATGCGCGAGGCGGCGGCCTGCATGGCGGCGTCGAGGTCGGAGACCGACTCGGACGGCACCAGGTCGATCTTGTACCCGGTCAGCTTGGCCGCCAGTCGGACGTTCTGACCGCTCTTGCCGATCGCCAGCGAGAGTTGGTCGTTGCCCACCGTGACGCGGGCAGTCTTGTTCTCGGTATCGAGCTCGATGTTGCCGACCTTGGCGGGGGAGAGCGCGTTGCGGATGAACTCGCGCGCCGTGCCGTCCCACTGGATGATGTCGACGCGCTCGCGCTGCAGTTCTGCCGTCACGGCCTGGATGCGGCTGCCGCGGTGACCGATGCACGCGCCGATCGGGTCGACGTTCGGGTTGTTCGACGTCACGGCCACCTTCGAACGTTGGCCGGCTTCGCGGGCCACGGCCTTGACCTCGACGGTGCCGTCGGCCACCTCGGGGATCTCCTGGCGCATCAGGAACTCGAGCAGCTCGGGCGCGGCGCGCGACACCAGGATGGACGGCCCGCGCGGCGACAACTCGACGTTCTGCACGTACACCTTGACGCGCATGCCGACCATGTAGCGCTCGCCGTGGATCTGCTCCTTGGGCGGCATGATCGCTTCACCGCGCCCCAAGTCGACGAAGACGTTGCGCTTGTTGTCGGTGCGCGACACGACGCCGGTCATGATGTCGCCGGCGCGATCCTTGTACTCCTCGAAGACGATGGCGCGCTCGGCCTCGCGGATCTTCTGGGTGATGACCTGCTTGGTGGTCTGCACCGCGATGCGCGTGAACTTCTCGGGGTCGACCGGGAACTCCATCTCCATCCCGACCTCGACCTCGTCGTCGAGCTCGATCGCCTCGGTGAGGCTGATCTCCTTGTCCTCGTCCTCGACCGCCTCGACGACCCGGCGGATGACGATGATGTCCATCTCGCCCGATTCCGGGTCGAGATCGACCTCGATCTGCTTGCCAGGCATCACGTTGCGTTCGAACGCTTGCTCCAGCGCCTCTTCCAGGTTGGCCAGCAGCGCTTCCTTGTCGAGGTTGCGCTCGGCTGCCAACAGGTTCAGCGCGTCGACGAATTCCTTGTTCATCCCAAACTCCTTACTATTCGGTTGTTGCCCCGCCACGACGATGCCTGGCGGCACCATGCCGCCGGTTCGCGGACCGCCGGGAAGCGCCCTAGCGGGGCGTGTCCGGCCACTCGGCCAGACGGGCGCTTTCCAGTTCCGAGATGGCGTGCGTGCGGCGCACGCCGTCCACCTCGAACGTCACTCGTTCACCATCGACTTCGCGGACCTTGCCCTTGAACGTCTCGCCGGACACGCGGACTTTCGCCAGCAGGTCGTGGAAACGCTCGAAGTGCCGCGGCGTGACCAAGGGCCGTTCGGAACCGGGCGATTCGACCTCCAGCCGGTACGGCTCGGGGAAAGGGTCGAGGCGGTCCAACTCGAGACCGAACACCTGGGTGGCGCGCGCCACGTCGTCGATGGACACGACGGCCTCGTCGAGGCGGTCGATGCGCAGGAGCACCCGGCGCTTGCGCCCGGACGCGCTCACCTGCAGCTCGAGTACCTCGTACCCGAGCGGCCGGAGCACCTCGTCGGCGGCTTGCGCCAGGTTCATGCGACCTCCCCGTCCCTCGGCAACGAAAAGGGGTGGGTTCCCGAACCCACCCGCACCCTGCGTCGGGACGCTGTCCAAACCGGATTCTACCGCGTCGGGACGTGCCTGCGCAACGTACGCGCCTACCCGAAGAGGCCACCGTCGCCTTGTGGGCGCCCCTTCGCTTCGCTACACTGCCGGACGCATGACGGACGAACGCGACCCCAACGACCGTAACCCCAGCTCAAGCGACCCAACCGGAAGCGACGCGAGCGAACGGGAACGGGGGTCGTCGACGCAGTGGACCGCTGCTCCGAGCGGGAACGGCCAGCCGCGCCCGGGGTACCGCGAGACGCTGCGGGCAGGACCCGACCTGGCCGACATCGCCGTCAGTCTCCTGCTGGCGCTGTTCCCCGAACACCAGCTCTACCGCGCCGAGGCGGGAGCCATGACCGCGATCTCGCTGGACCCGGCGCTCGACGCCGACCAGGCGGCGCGTCTCGAGCACTTCCTCCAAGCGTTGGTGGAGCGGCCCGAGTGGCGGGAACGGCACGGGGTGTTGCGCGAGGTTCGGGACCGCGCCGGGACACGGCTGGAGGTGCGGACGCCCACGGCGCCCGCCGATTACGTGGCGGGCGAGGCGCTCGTCGGTCCGTTCGACGACGAAGCGGCCGCCGACACGTGGGGTGCAGGGCATGCTCCCAGCGGGTTCGGGCACGACGCGATCCGCATGGCCGGCGCCTGGTTGTGCGACGTGTTCGATGCCGGCGAGGACCTCGGCCCCGCTTGGGAGCCTGGTCCGACGAATTGACACCCCGAATCGGACCGCCGTACACTTCGCCGTATGAGAAGCCCAGCGGCTTCGCTCGCCTTTACCCGTTGAGCGTAGGGCCCGTGGTCCTACGCGGTGCGCGCCACTGCCCGGTCGGGTGGTGGTGTTTTCGTTGGTCTCGCCGGTCCGTCCGGCGCGAGAGGACGTTGACACGATGTCGGACGAATCCCAACACGCCACTCCGGCTGTAGTGGAGGGAGCGATCGAAGCCGACGAGGCGCGCGTCGCCCTCGACGCGATCGCCGCCGCCGCCGACCTGGCCGCGCTGCAAGACGTGCGGGTGCGCTATCTCGGCAAGAAGGGCGTGCTCACGCAGCAGCTCAAGGGGCTCGGCGCCCTCGATCCCGAGGAGCGCCGGGCCGCCGGGCAGCGCATCAACGAGCTCAAGCGCAGCATCGAGCAGGCCCTCGAGCAGCGCAAGGGCGAGCTCGAGGAAGCGGTCCTGGCCGAGCAGCTCGCCAGCGAGCGCGTCGACGTCACGCTTCCCGGCACGCGCCCGCCGCACGGCGGCCTGCACCTGCTCACGCAGGTGACCAACCGGCTGCTCGACGTGTTCACGAGCCTGGGGTACGAGGTCGTCACCGGGCCCGAGCTCGAGACCGACCATTACAACTTCGGGGCGCTGAACTTCCCCGACGAGCACCCCGCGCGCGACACCCAAGACACCTTCTGGACCACCGACGGCCGCCTGCTGCGCACCCACACCAGCCCGATGCAGGTGCGGTACATGGAGTCGCACACGCCGCCGTTCAAGGTGGTCGTGCCGGGCAAGGTGTTCCGCAACGAGGCGGTCGACGTCACCCATGAAGCGCAGTTCCATCAGCTGGAAGCGCTGGTGGTGGGCGAGCGCGTCACGATGGCCGACCTGCGCGGCGCCATCGACGAGATGGCGCGGGCGCTGATGGGTCCTGGGACGCGCACGCGTCTGCAGCCGTCGTACTTCCCGTTCGTCGAACCGGGCGCCGAGTTCGCGATCTGGTGGACCAACCCGCGCAGCGGCAAGGAGGAGTGGCTCGAGCTCGGCGGCTGCGGCATGGTGCACCCGAAGGTGTTCGAAGCGGTCGGCTACGAGGGAGTCACCGGCTTCGCGTTCGGCTTCGGCATCGAGCGGTTGGCGCTGGTGCCGTACGCCATCCCCGACATCCGCTACTTCTACCAGGGCGACCTGCGCGTCCTCGAGCAGTTCCGGGGCACGCTGTGAGGAGCCTGTCGTGAGGAGCATGTCGTGAGGCTGCCACTCGATTGGCTGCAGACGTTCTTCGAGGCGCCGCTGCCGGCGGTGGACCGCTTGGTGGAGCTGCTCGACGGGCTCGGCCTGGCGGTGGAGCTGGTGGAGGAGATGCCGGCGGCGCCCGCCGGCGTAGTCGTGGCCGAGGTGCGATCCGTCGCGCCCATCGAGGGCTCGGATCACCTGCTGCAAGTGGTCGCGAACGACGGCCGGCAAGACGTCCAGGTCGTGTGCGGCGCGCCGAACACGCGCGTCGGCATGCGCTCGGCGCTCGCCCTGCCCGGCGCGACGCTGCCGGGCATCGGGCTGCAAGTGTCGGAGCGCGAGGTGCTGGGCGTGGCCAGCCGCGGCGTGTTGGCCAGCCCCAAGGAGCTCGGGCTGTACGACGCCGCGGGCGGCCTCATCACGTTCGGGAGCGACGTCGAGCCGGGCACCGTGCTGCGCGAGGCGTGGCCCGCCACGACCGTCATCGAGCTCGAGCTCACCCCGAACCGCGCCGACGCGTTCAGCCTGCTGGGCGTCGCGCGCGACCTCGCGGCCAAGCTGGGCGTGCCGCTGCTGCATCCGGCGCACGGCCTCGACACCGGCGACGCGTCGCTGGACGACGGCCTCGAGCTGGAGATCGACGACCCGGTGGGTTCGCCGCGCTTCACGCTGCGCGCCATCGAAGGCGTACGCGTGGCGCCCAGCCCGGTGTGGCTGCAGCGGCGCTTGGCTGCGCTCGGCTTGCGGCCCCGCAACAACGTCGTCGACGTCACGAACTACGTGACGTTCGAGCTCGGACAGCCGTCGCACGCCTACGACCGGCGCGTGCTTGGGGCAACAACGGGCGCCCAAGATGCCGCGGCGGCGGGCGGTGAGCGCAAGCAGGCGGCTGCGGGCGCTGCGAGCGTGCCGGCGGGCCCAGGTGTGCTCCAGGTGCGGCGCGCCCGCCCCGGCGAGCAGGTGACGCTGCTGAACGAGGAGACGATCGAACTCGACCCAGAAGACCTCGTCATCGCGACCCCCGGACCCGACGGCGCCAGCCGCGCCGTGGGCCTGGCGGGCGTGATGGGCGGCCTTCACGACAGCGTCGTCGCCGACACGACGGACGTCGCGCTCGAGGTGGCGACCTTCGAGCCGGTCACGGTCCGGCGCACCGCTCGTAGGCACAAGCTCGTCACGGACGCGCGCATCCGCTTCGAGCGCGGGGTCGACCCGAACCTGCAGCCGTGGGCGTCGGCGCGTGCCGCCAGCCTCATCCAGGAACTCGCCGGCGGCCGCGTGCACCCCGCGATCAGCGCCGTCGGCGCGGACGTGGCGCGCGCGCCGATCACCTTTCGGCCGTCACGGGTGCACTTCCTGATGGACTTCGACGTGCCCACGAGCGAGCAGCGGCACTACCTCGAGGCACTCGGGTGCGACGTCGACGAGAGCGGCGCCGACGAGTGGCGCGTCACCCCCCCGAGCTGGCGCTTCGACATGAGCATCGAAGAGGACGTCGTCGAAGAGGTGGGGCGGCTGCACGGGTACGAGCACATCGGCCTGACCGTGCCGGCGATGCCGTTCGTGCCGCCCGCCGCCGATCCGACCCACCGATCCTTGCGCGCGCGCCTGGCGGCGATGGGGCTGCAAGAGACGATGACGTACGTGTTCACGGGCGAGTCGGAGCTAGCGCGCGCCGCCGCGCCCGCGCCGTCCGTCCGGCTTTCGGACCCGCAAGGGGTGGAGCGCTCGGTGCTGCGCACCGCGCTGTACCCGGGATTGTTGGCGGCCGCGAACATCAACCGCTTCGCCGAGGCGCTGGCGCTGTTCGAGGTGGGGCACGTGTTCCTGGAAGAAGAGGAGGAACGCGTGGCGCTGCTGCTGCGCGGACCGCGCGCCGTTGGCGTGTGGCGGCCCGACCAGGCGACCGACTTCTTCGTCCTGAAGGGCATCCTGGAGCAACTCGCCGCGCTCGACCGGGCCGAGCTCGAGCTCGAGCCCGCGCGGCAGGCGTACCTGCACCCCGGCGTGTCGGCCCGCGTGCGTTGGAACGGAGAGGACGTCGGCTTCGCCGGGCGCCTGCATCCCGAAGTCGCGGCACGCTACGAGCTCCCCGAGACGTACCTCGCCGAACTGCGGTTGCCGTTGGCCGGGCGCCGCATCCGCTTCGACGAGATCGCGCGCCAACCGCACGCCGAACGCGACCTGGCAGTGATCGCCCCCGAAGCGGTGACGTATGCCGAGCTCGACGCCTTGTGCCGCGCGGCCGCCGGTGACCGGCTGGTGATGCTGGCGCCGTTCGACGTCTACCAGGGCGAGCAGTTGCCCGACGGCATGCGCTCGGTGGCGCTGCGGTTCCGCTTCCGCCACCCCGAGCGGGCCCTCACCGACGGCGAGGTCGACGACGTTATGGGGAATGTCATCCAAGTCGTAAGGAGCGCGGGATACGATATCCGCGCATGAACGCCGTGACCTGGGTGGATGCCGTGTTGGTGGTGCTGGTGGCCGTCCTCACGGCCCTCGGAGCGAAGAAGCAGTGGGTCGGGCTGGTCGTCGGCCTCGGCGGCCTGGTGCTGTTGCGCCCGCTGCTGGTCATCGGTTCGCAAGACCCGTGGATCGCAATCGCAGCAGGGTTCCTCGGCGGCATCCTGTTGGGCGTGCTGGCGCGGAGGCTGAGCGTGACCGGCCGCGGCACGGCTCGGCCGGAGACCGTGCTCGGCGGCATCGGTGGCCTCGCGCTGGGGATGATGCTGATGGCGTCCCTGGTGACGTCGTTGCCGATCCAGCGCAACCCTGCGAACGAACGCGAGATCTTCTACCCCCCGCGTGACGCTCCCACCAGCCTGGCGCAAGTCTTCCAGCGCTCACCGCTGGTGACGGCGGGTCGCGGTATCCTGCTGTATCCGCTCCTCGATACGGCGACGACGATGAGCGACGCCGAGGCGCGGCTCTACGGTGGCCTCCACGCGTTGCTGGTGGTCGGCGAGCCGTGGACGAGGAGGTGATCCGGAGCGCGAACCAAGCAGGGACGCCGAGGTAGCGCAAGCCCAGGGCCAACGGAACGCGCCGCGCGACACCGCGCAATTGCGTGATCGCGCGAAGACGCCGCGAACCGAGCCCCTGGTGACGAGGTGGAGGGCTTCCGGGCCACGAAGATCGCAGGTCGAGGCGCCGGAAGACAGGTCGAACGCGAGGCGCGTGCGCACGTCACGAGCCGCAGCACGACCGAAAGCGCGAACCCGGGTCGGCGGCAACCGCCCCACCCGACCAAGTCTGCGGGCCCCTCCTGAGCAGCACCCCCTCACTCGAGTCCGTCCGGGGTATCCAACGCACACGCGACATCGAAGCCGGCCGCTCCAGCCGGTACCACCCGAACGCCCCTCGCTCCGATCGACCTCTCGAAGCTCGGCCGTGGGCCATACCGCCCCGCCACGGGCGACGCATGCATCGCGGAAAGGACGTTCCCATGTGCGGAATCGTCGGGTACGTAGGCGGCCGCCAGGCTGCCGATGTCATCCTGGATGGATTGTCGCGGCTCGAGTACCGCGGCTACGACTCGGCCGGCCTGGTGGTGGCCGACCGCAGCAACGGCGCGACGCGGCTTCACGCAGTCAAGCGCGCCGGCAAGTTGGCGGTGCTGAAAGACGCCGTGGCGGGAACGCTGCCGGCCAGCAGCCTCGGCCTCGGCCACACCCGCTGGGCCACCCACGGCCGGCCGAACGACGTCAACGCGCATCCCCACCTCTCCGAAGACGGCCGCCTGGCGGTCATCCACAACGGCATCATCGAGAACTACGTCCCCCTGCGGCAGCGCCTGTTGGACGCCGGTCACGCCTTCGCGTCGGAGACCGACACCGAGGTGCTGGTGCACCTCATCGAGGACACGTACGCCACCGGTAGCGCCGCCGGCGACCTGGCCGCGGCGGTGCGCGCCGCGTTGGCGCAGGTCGAGGGGGCGTACGCCTTGGTGGTGGCGCACGTCGATCACGAGGCGCTGGTCGCAGCTCGCAACACCAGTCCGCTGGTGGTCGGCCTCGGCGAGGACGAGAACTACCTCGCCAGCGACGTGCCCGCCCTGCTCCCGTACACCCGCGACGTCGTGTACCTGCTCGACGGCGACGTGGCCGAACTGCGCGCGGGCGGCGTGCGCATCACCGGCCTCGACGGCGCCGAGCGCGAGCGCCCGGCGACGCGCATCGAGTGGGACGCGGAAGCCGCCGAGAAGGGCGGCTACGAGCATTTCATGCTAAAGGAGATCTACGAACAGCCCACCGTCTTGCAGAACACCCTGTTCGGGCGTTTCGCCGGCAACGGCACCGACGTGGACCTCGAGCTCGGCCTCGACCCGAACGCCATCGACCGGGTATTGATCACCGCGGCGGGCACCGCGTCGTACGCCGGCATGGTCGGTGCGGCGCTGTTGACGCGGCTGGCGCGCCTCGGCGCCAGCGTCGAGGTGGCCAGCGAGTTCCGCTACGCCGACCCGGTGGTGAACGAGCGCACGCTGTGCGTGGTCGTGTCGCAGTCGGGCGAGACCATCGACACGCTCGAGGCGCTGCGCGAGGCGCGAAGGCGCGGCGCGCGCAGCCTGGCGGTATTGAACGTCAAGGGTTCCAGCATCAGCCGCGAGGTCGACGACGTGCTGTACATCCACGCCGGCCCCGAGATCGGCGTTGCCAGCACCAAGGCGTACACCGGCATGGTGGCGGCCTTCACCCTCCTGGCGCTGTGGATCGGCCGCGCGCGCGGCACCGTCGACGACGACCTGGCACGTGAAGTGGTGCACGGCCTGCGCGAGCTGCCCAAGCTGACCGAGGAGACGCTCGGCCGGCGCGACGACGTGGCCATCGTGGCCGAGCGCATCCAGCACGCCACCGGCGCGCTGTTCCTGGGCCGCGGGATGAACGTACCGACCGCGTTCGAGGGCGCGCTGAAGCTCAAGGAGATCAGCTACATGCACGCCGAGGCGTACCCCACCGGCGAGATGAAGCACGGCCCCATCGCCCTCGTCGACCCGGAACTGCCGGTCGTGGCCATCGCCACCGCCTCGCCGCTGTACGACAAGACGGTGTCGAACTTACAAGAGGTGCGCGCCCGCGACGGACTCCTCATCGCCGTCGCCAACGACGACGACGAGGTCATCACCCACCACGCCCAGTACGTCCTGCGCGTACCTCGCACGCACGAGTTGCTTTCCCCAATCCTGAACGTATTGCCGCTGCAGTTGCTGGCCTACGAAGTGGCTCACCGCCTCGGTCGCGACGTCGACCAGCCTCGCAATCTCGCCAAGAGCGTCACCGTCGAGTGAGGGCGGGGGTGGTGGGGTCGATCTCGGGACACGGGCTGGCGCAACGGTCCCGAGATCGACCCCACCACCCCCTTCGATGCGGGCTGGCACTGCGGATGCGGTGTGGTGGGGCCTGGGTCGACCCCGCCACCCCCACCGTCGGTACGGTTGGCACTGCGGAGGTGGCGCTCCGGGACCTAGCATGTCGGGCAGGGAGGAAGCATGCCCGGCACTAGGGTTCTTGCGAAACGCCATCTGGACTTGATGCGCAGGCTCAGCCACGTCGATGACGCGATCGTCCTCGACGAGGTGGAGCGGCTGCTCGACGACTACGTAGAGGCAGAACGGCTGTTGCGGTTGGAAGACGACGCCATCGACGCCGTGCTACGCCAACTTCTCGAAGACGAACCGCACCTCGAAGACGAACCACACTCTGCCTGAGCACTCTGCCTGAGCACGCTGCCTGAGCACGCGCCTAAGCGCTCGTCATGGCGTGTTGGCGTGGCGTGGCGTGTCGGCGTTTCGTGTTGGCGTTTCGTGCTGGCGTCGCGCGCTAGAACAGGCCGCGGTTCTTGAGCAATAGGTAGAGCGCCACCGCCACCACCGCGTACACCACCCAACGGATGATCTTGGCGCCGCTACCGGCGCCGATGCGGCCGAGGCTCTCGCGCGCTTCGGCGGCCTCCTGGCGTTGTTGCGCGCGTTGCGCCGTGCGAAGCGAGCGCACGCTCTTGTGCACTTGCCCCTTGCGGCGGTACGCCACGCCGAGGTTGTGGTGCGCGTTCGGGAACGACTCGTTCAGCTTCAGCGCCCGCTCGTAGGCGTCGATGGCGTCGTCGACGCGACCGTCCTCCAGGGCCACGTTGCCGAGGTTGGTGAGGGCGCGGTAGTGCTGCGGGTCCAGTTCCAGCGCGGCCTCGAAGTGCGCTCGCGCCTCTTCGAGCCGGTCGTCGTAGATGCGGGCCGTGCCGAGTTGGGTGTACACCTCTGCCGGGAACCACGTGCTGCCGAGTTCCTCGAGGGTGGCCACGGCCGCGTCGGGGTTGCGCTGGTCGAGCGCTTTCGCCGACGCCCGCAACCGTTCCAGGTCGGCCACCAGGTCGTCCCACGGCGCGATGGCGGCGGGCTCCTCGAGACGACGGATGCGCTCCTGCGCCTTCGCGAACGACCGCTCCCGGACCAGTTCTTCCACGTCCGCCAGGGCGCTCAGCGCCACGCGGGTGGCGGCGCCGTCTACGTCCTCGCCCGGCATGGCGTCGGAGAGGCCCGCGCCGACCGCCCCGGTCGCACCCGCCGAACCGCGCGCTTCGCCGGTGCCGGTGCCGTCGAACGTTCCGGCCGCTCCGGCCTTGGCGGCGAGGACCTTGGCCGCGAGGAAGGCCCGCCTGGCCGCGCCGAAGCGCCGTTGCTCCAACAACTCGCGCCAATCGGCAAGCTCGCGCTCTTGCTCGGCTGCTTGCCCGGGAGGCTGTTCGGAAGTCTGCTCGGGCGCCGACTCGAGGTGGGCGTCACCGGTCCGGTCCATGATCGAGGGTTCGGCGTCGTCGCCGGGGGATCGGGCCGTCATGCCAACGAAGGTAGCATGCTCGTGTAGAGCACCTCGTACCGCTTGGCGGAGTTGCGCCACGACCAGTCCTGGCGCATGCCGTCGCGCTGCATGGCGAGCCACGTGGGCGAGCCGTACGCGCGCATGGCCTCGCCGGCAGCCCAACAGAGTCCGTCGGCGGTGGCGTGCTCGAACGCGAAGCCGGTGCGACCGTGCTCGACCGTGTCCCGCAAACCGCCGGTGGCGCGGACGATGGGGATGGTCCCGTAGCGCATGGCGATCATCTGCGACAACCCGCAAGGCTCGAAGCGGCTAGGGACCGCCAACGCGTCGGCGCCTGCGTACATTTGATGCGCCAAGCCCTCGTCGAACCCGACGAAGCCGGACACGCGACCGCGATGGCGCGCCATGAGGCGGCGCGCGGCGGCTTCCAGCGCACGATCCCCGGTGCCCAGCAGCGCCAACGACCAGCCTTGCGCCAGCAAGCGCTCGGCCGCGTCCAGCACCAGGTCGATGCCCTTCTGCTCGGCGAAGCGCGACACCACGCCAAGGATGGGGTAGCCGGTGGCGAGGTCGAGCCGCGCGCGCAGCGCCTGCGCGGCGGCCGCCTTGCCGGCCGGGTCGCTCGCGTCGTACGGCTGCGGCAGGTGCGGGTCGGTGGCGGGATTCCAGGTGTCGACGTCGATGCCGTTCAAGATGCCCACGAGCTTGCCCGACAGGCTGCGGAAGGTGCCGTCGAGGCCGTAGCCGAACTCGGGGCGTTGGATCTCCTCGGCGTAACTGGGGCTGACGGTGGTGACGCGCGTCGCGAAGCCGACACCGGCCTGCATGGCGTTCGCGTGTTCGAAGTGGTTCAGGTACGAGCCGCGCAGCGCGCTGGGAAGGCGCAGCCACCAGAGCGTCTCCTCCAAGTCCGAGACACCCTGATGCTGGACGTTGTGGACGGTGAACACGCTGGGCAAGCCCGGGAAGCCCGTCGGCAGATGCCAGCCGTTCGCCAGCACCATCGGAAGGTACGCGGTGTGCCAGTCGTGCAGGTGCACCACGTCCGGCGTGAAGCCGACGCGGTCGGCCACCTGCGGCACGGAGCGGGCGAAGCGCGCGAAGCGGCGCACGTCGTCCGGGTAGCCGTAGAGCGTCTCACGCTGGTAGTCCTCGTGGCC
Organism: Trueperaceae bacterium; assembly: GCA_046484635.1. Classification (GTDB taxonomy): domain Bacteria; phylum Deinococcota; class Deinococci; order Deinococcales; family Trueperaceae; genus CAZACZ01. Next base: position 11,946 of record JAWOIL010000218.1, on the reverse strand, counting down.
GACGAAGGCGTAGCGCACGCCGTTCGCCTCGAGGGTGCCGACGCCGACGGGTTCTACGCCGCCCGCGAACGGTACGTCGACGTCACCGATCCAAAGCGGTCGAGGATCGGCCCCGAGCGTGCCGTACCACGGCGTCACGACCAGCACCTCGTGGCCCAGTTCCACCAGCGCGCGCGGAAGCGCGCCGGCCACGTCCCCCAGACCACCCGTCTTGCTGAATGGGGCCACCTCGGCACTGGGGAAGAGGATGCGCATCTCCTCCAGCTTAGCGCCGCCGCGGCGGTCCCTCGCGCAGCGCCCGTTGGCCCCGCGCATGCGCCTGCACGCGTCGCCCGTCGTCGTCACCCGCTCCCGTAGGCGTTCTTACGGTCCTCATCGCTAGTGGCGCATATACTCCTAGGCGCACGCGAACCGCGTCGGGAGGTTTCATGAAGCGCAGATGGCAGATGCTCGGCCTGTTGGGGCTCGTCGCAGCTTTGACGGTCGCCTACGCCCAGCTCTCGCGGGATTACACCAGCGAGTTCTTGAATCATCCGTCGGGCCGGGCATTGATGCAGGCCTTCGGCGCCCTCAAGAGCGGGTACCTGAACGACGTCGACGACGAGACCCTCATCCGAGGCGCCATCAACGGCATGCTCGAGTCCCTCGAGGACCCCTACACCGGTTACGTGGAGCCGAGCGCCGCGGCGCGCGAGAATCAGGACCTGACCGGCTCGTTCGAGGGGATCGGCGCGGTGCTCACGCCCCACGACCGCGTGAGCGGCGAAGGCGTCGAGATCCTGACGGTCTACCAAGGCGGCCCCGCCTCCGGCGCCGGGCTTCAGCGTGGCGACATCTTCCTGGAGGTCGACGGCATCGACGTGCGGGAGATGACCACCAGCGAGGTCGCCGACGTGGTGCGCGGGCCCAAAGGCACCGTCGTGCGTCTGCTGATGAGCCGTCCCGGCGAGGCCGAGCCGCTCAGCTTCGAGATCCAGCGCGCGACCATCCAGATCGTCGACGTCAGCAGCACCATGCTGCCGGACGACGTCGGGTACATCAGTTTGTCGTCGTTCAACAACCAGCGCCTGCACGAGCAGTTGGTCGAGCACCTCGACCGCCTGATCCAGGACGGCGCGACGTCGTTGATCCTCGACCTGCGCGACAACTCCGGTGGCCTCTTGAACCAGGCCATCCTCATCGCCGACGAGTTCCTGCAACGCGGGGACATCGTCTTCCAGCGGGCCCGTGGCGTCACGCAACGCATCGCCTCGGCCGACGCGGCGGCGTACGAACTGCCGATGGTGGTGCTGGTGAACGAGAACTCCGCGTCGGCGTCCGAGATCTTGGCGGGCGCGTTGCAGGAGAACGACCGCGCGCTGGTGGTGGGCGAACAGACGTTCGGCAAGGGCGTCGCCCAGTCGGTGTTGTCGCTGTCCGACGGTGGCCAGTTGCGGTACGTGTCGTTCGAATGGCTCACGCCCCTTCGTCGCAGCATCGCCGAGGAAGGCGTCACGCCGGACGTGCGGGCCGACGACACGCGCTACCCGCGCACCATCCTGGCCGAAGGCCGGGGCTTGCGCGAAGGGCAGACGGTCGACCTCGTGGTGGACGGTGAAGTCGTCGGCAGCGCGACCGCCGACGCCGACGGCACGTTCGACATCGTGGCGCTCGGCGGCATGCGCGAGGTGAGCGAGGTGCAGGGCGAAGCCATCGTCCACCTCGACACCGATAGCGCGTTGCAGATCGCGTACGATACCGTCCTTACGGAGCTCGCCGCGGCGGCCGACTGACCGCTTTGGACGGGCGCACCCCGCCTTCTTCATGATCCGCGTCTCGGGGCTCGTCAAACGATACGGACCGGTCCACGCCGTCGACGGCGTGGACCTTCACGTCGCCGCCGGCGAGGTGGTGGCGCTGCTCGGGCCGAACGGGGCGGGCAAGTCCACCACCATCAAGGCCATCACCGGCATGCTGCGCCCGACCCGAGGCGTGGTCGAGATCCTCGGCCACGACCTGGCGAAGCGGCCGATCGACGCCAAGCGGGCGTTCGGCTACGTGCCCGACCGGCCGTACCTCTATCCCAAGCTGACCGGCCGCGAACTGCTTCGCTTCCTAGTGCGACTGCGCCGCGTCGAAGACGGCGAGGCGCACGGCGAGGCGCTGTTGGCGTCGTTCGGCCTGGCCGACGCCGCCGACGCCCTGATCGAGACCTACTCGCACGGTATGCGCCAACGGCTCACCTTCGTCAGCGCCTTGCTGCACCGCCCGCCGGCGCTGGTGATCGACGAGCCGATGGTCGGCCTCGACCCGCGCGGCGCGCGCGACGTGCGGGCGCTCATGCGCAGCCACGCCGACGACGGCGGCGCCGTGCTGCTCACCACCCACTCGATGGAGGTGGCGCAGGCGGTGGCGGATCGAGTGTTGGTGATGGCGAAGGGCCGGATCGCCGCGCACGGCACCATGGCCGAGTTGCGGGCCCGCGTCGGGCGGGACGACGCAGACCTCGAAGCGATCTTCCTGCAGATCACCGACGAGGACCTGGACGCGCGCCACGACGTCGTTGCGGGCGCCAACGACGCTTTGCCTGGAGGTCCGGCACCGGACCCGCCACACGCATGACCCTGGTAGCCATGCGTCTGCGTGGCGCCCTGAACGGCATGCTGCGCGCGCCGCTGCGCACCGGCTTCGGGCTGGTGATGCTCGGGCTGGTGTTCCTTGGGGTGCACCAAGCGACGGTGCGCGCGGTGCGCTTCCTCGACGGCTACCCGGAGATCGGCACCATCGCCGACGCGGTCGCGCTGCGCAGCCTCGAGGGGCTGTTCACGGTGTTGATGGTGGGGGTGGCGTTCTCGGTGCTCACCGGCGCCATCGGCACGCTGTACGGCTCGGCCGACCTGCCGCTGCTGTTGGCGTTGCCGCTGCCCGGCTGGAAGGTGTTCGGCCTCAAGGCCGCCGAGACGTACGTCTCGAGCGCGGCGTTGCCTGCGCTGTTCACCCTGCCGGTGCTGGTGGGCCTGGGGATGGAACGCGGCGCGCCCGCCGTCTACTACCCGCTGGCGCTGGCAGCCGTGTTGGCGCTGTACGCACTGCCGGTCGCCTTGGGGGCGCTCTTGGCCCTGGCGTTGGTGCGCCTCGCGCCGGAAGGACGCGCGAAGGAGGTCGCCACGGCGGTGAGCGTGCTGGCCGCGGCCGGGCTGGTGTTCGGGCTGCGGGCACTGCGGCCGGAGCAGCTCACGGCGTTGTCACCGGAGCAGTTCGAGGAACTGCTGCAGGCGTTCGCGCGCCTCGAGATCGGCTGGCTACCTAGCGCGTGGGCGTCGGACGCGGTATGGCGCGCCCTGCGCGGCGAGGTCGGCGCCTCCGCGGCGGCGTTGGCGGGGATGGCGGTGGTTCTGCTGGGCGCGATGGCGTTCCTGGCCGCGCGGGCGTACGCCCGCGGCTGGCTACGCACCCTCGACGCCGTGGCGCCCGGCGCCTTGAGACAGGTCGGGCGGCGCGCGGCGGCGTGGTGGGAACGGCCGCTGGCCCGCTTGGGCAGCGGCATCGTCGTGAAGGACCTGCGCTTGATGGCGCGCGACGCCGGTCAGTGGTCGCAGGTGCTGGTGCTGCTGGCGCTGGGCGGGGTGTACTTCATCAGCACGGCTAGCCTCTCGGTGGGCGTGCAGACGTTCCGCGACGCCATCGGCGCGCTCAACGTCGCGCTGCTGGCGTTCCTGTTGGCAGGCGTGGGGGTGCGGGTGGCGTTCCCGCTGGTGTCGCTGGAAGGGGAAGGGTTCTGGATGGTGCGCACCGCGCCGGTGCGTGCGCGGCAGGTGGTGATGTCGAAGTTCTTCGGCGCGTTGCCGCTCTTGCTCGGGCTCGGGGTGGGACTAGGCGTGGCGGTGTCGGGACGGCTCGAGCTGTCCCCGGCGCTGGCGTTCGCCGCGCCGTTGGCGGGCGGCGCAGCGGCGTTCGCGGTGGCGGGCCTTGGCGTCGGACTGGGCGCCGCCTTCCCGCGCTTCGATGCCGGCAACCCGGCAGAGATCCCCATGTCGACCGGCGGCGTGGCGTACATGGTGGCGTCGATGGCGTACGCCGCGGTGTCCACCATGTTGTTCGCCTACCCGGCGTGGCGCACGCTGCGCGGCGGAGAGGTGGCGTTCCGGTGGGCGTCGACGGAGGGCGCCCTGGTGCTCGGTCTGGTGGCGCTGGTGGCGCTGGCGTTCACGGTGCTGCCGTTGGTGTTCGGCAGCGCGCGCCTTGCTCGCTGGGAGCCGGGGCACGGCTGATGCGTTCCCGACCGACCGAGCGGCGACGGAGCTCCGCGGCGCCGGGGGCTAGCGGTTCGGGCTAGAGCTTCGGTCCCGCGGCGCGAACCGCTTCCGGCGCGGTCTTCTCGAACTGACGGAAGTTGTCGTGGAACATCGTCGCCAGCTTGCGCGCGCTGGTGTCGTAGGCGTCCGTGTCCGCCCAGGTGCCGCGGGCGTTCAACAGCGAAGCGGGCACGCCGGAAGCGCGGCTCGGAACGGCCAGGCCGAAGATCCCGTCGAGCGACATGGGCACGTCGTCGAGTTGCCCGGCCAACGCGGCGCGCACCAGCGCGCGCGTGTACGACAGCTTGATGCGCGAGCCCACGCCATGCGGGCCCCCCGTCCAGCCGGTGTTCAACAGCCACGCCCGGCTGCCGTGCTGGCGCAAGCGCTCGCCCAGCATCTCGGCGTAATGCACCGGCGGCAGCGGCATGAACGGCCCACCGAAGCAGGCGCTGAAGGTGGCCGTCGGCTCGGTGACGCCGCGCTCGGTGCCGGCCACCTTGGCGGTGTAGCCACTCAGGAAGTGGTACATCGCCTGCTCCGGCGTGAGCCGCGAGATCGGTGGCAGGACGCCGAAGGCGTCGGCGGTGAGGAAGACGATGTCCTTCGGATGGCCGCCCTGGCCGGTTTCGGACGCGTTCGGTATGAAGTGGATGGGGTAGGCCGAGCGGGTGTTCTCGGTGCGCGAGGTATCGACGAAGTCGAGCCGTCGCGAGCCCGTGAACACGTGGACGTTCTCGAGCACCGTTCCGAAGCGGTGGCTGGCGGCGTAGATCTCCGGCTCCGCCTCTTCGGACAAGTTCACGACCTTGGCGTAACAGCCGCCTTCGAAGTTGAACACGCCGTCGTCCGACCAGCCGTGCTCGTCGTCGCCGATCAGGCGCCGGTCCGGGTCGGCCGACAGGGTCGTCTTGCCGGTGCCGGAGAGGCCGAAGAAGAGCGCGACGTTGCCGTCAGCGTCCTCGTTGGCCGAGCAGTGCATGGGGAAGACGCCGCGTTCGGGCAGCGCCAGGTTGAGCGCCGTGAAGATCGACTTCTTGATCTCGCCGGCGTACTCGGTATTGCCGATCAATACCACCTTGCGGTCGAAGTCCATGGCGATGACGGTGCTGGAGCGGCAGCCGTGCCGTTCCGGGTCGGCGTGGAAGGAGGGAAGGTCCAGCACCACCCACTCGGGGTCGTCGTGGGGCGAGGCGGCGTCGACGAACAGGTTGCGGGCGAAAAGGCTGTGCCAGGCGTACTCGGTGACCACGCGGACGGTGATGCGGTAGCGCGGGTCGCCGCCGGCGTTCAAGTCTTGCACGTAGAGGTGCTTGCCTTCGAGGTACTCCTCCATGTCGTGCAGCAAGCGGTCGAACGCTTCCGGGTCCATCGCCTGGTTGACGGGGCCCCAATCGACGAGGTCCTCGCTGGCGTGGTTCTTCACGACGAACTTGTCGCTAGGGGAACGGCCGGTGAAGTGGCCGGTGTCGACGACCAGCGCGCCGGAGCCGGCGATGAGCCCCTCCTTGCGCGCCAGCGCATGCTCGTACAGCAAAGCAGGGACCGCGTTCAGCCGCAACGAGCCGGCGGCGTCGAGGCAGACGTCGTTGGCACCGAGGGCGCCGTGTTCGATGCGCTCGCCGGACGCTTCGCCTGACGTTTCGCCTGACGCTTCGCGAGACGCTGAGCCATCGGGTGCTGGTGGGCGCGGCTTGTCGGTCATGTCGCTTCCTTATACCAGGGGGTGCCGTGACCTCCGCGTCGCTTGGCCGCCGTGGGGATACACCCGTGGGTCCGGCGCGCACGTGGTCTGCTGTTCATCACCGGTTGGATCGCACGTCACTGCCGCCTCGCCTGCGGTTCACCGCCGGTTCGCCCGCAGGTCACCACCGGAGCGTGACCCCGAAGTGGACTGCGCTGCGGTCGCTGGCGAGTGACACGCCGGTCTCGAGCCGCAGCGAGCGGCCGAAGGCGTAGCTCACGCCCACCCCGAGCTCGGGCCGCGGGGCGGCCAGGGTGCCGGCGGGGGGGAAGTCGAGCCGTCCGAACAGGTCGAGGTCCAGCGGTCCCAGGGCGTAGCTCAACAACACCTCGTTGGTGACGGCGTAGGCGCGGTCGGTGCCGTCGTAGGTGCCGATGCGGTAGCTGGCGAAGAGCTCGGGCACGAGGTAGCCCCCGAGCCGCACCGACACCCCGAACGGTTGCGCGCCCACGTCCAGCAGGCTGGACAGGGTGGTGGTGCGGATCTCGACCACGTCGAGGCCCAACGCCTCGCGCAAGGCGTTCTGCAGTTCCGACACGATCAGCAAGTCGACGGCGGTGTCGATGGCGCCCTGCGCCACCGCTTCGCCCAGCCCGCCGGAGCCGATGACGTCGGCGTTGAGCTCGAGGCGGCCCAGCGTGATGAGCGACAGCAGCTCGGGCTGCGTCAGCGGGCGCACCCCGGCGCCGACGCCCTCGCCGGGCACTTCGATCAGTGCGTCGGACGACAGGACGGGCCGGACGTCGAAGCGGAAGCTGCCCTGTTCGGGTGGCGCGCTTTGAACCGGGCCGGCGAACGACAGGTCGACGCGGAACGAGGCGCCGGTGGACGGCTCCACGAAGCGCACGTCCGGCAGGCCGCTCAGCGATCGCTGCTTGTCGAACTCGGCGAACGCGGCCACGTCGAGGTCGGGCAGCACACCGCGGTTCGGCCGGAAGGTCGCCACCGCGCGCTCGATGGTGAAGTCGCGGCCGGAGAAGCGCAGGTTGCCGCGAAGCGCCGACGCTTCGCCGGAGAGCTGCGGGCTGGCGGTGCTGCCGGTGAGCACCAAGTCGAGTGCGGCTTCGCCCGAACCGAGGTTGGTGCTCAGCAGCACGCGTTGTGGAGCGCGGATGGCGAGCCCGTCGAAACGCAGGCCGGCGGAGGCACCACGGTCCGGCCCTGGTACGGCCTCCGGCATGCTCACCTCCGGTTCCGGGGTCGTCTCGGTACCCTCCTCGCCGTCGGGCAGCGATTCCTCTGCGTCGGCGCCGGCCCGTGCGGCCGGATCGATCACCACCTCGTCGGCCAGGATGGTGCCGCCCAGCGCCAACCCGGCCGGCTCCGCCACCAGGCTCAGGTCCGCGTCGACCACGGCGGACGCGACGAGCAGCGAGGGGAAGGCGACGATCAGGTCGGTGCCGCCCGCCCGTAGGTCGAGCGGTGCAAGGCTTCCCTCGACGCGCAAGGGGGACCCGAGGTTGCCTGCGAGATCGAGCCAGGGCGCCCCGTCCTGCTGCCGGATGACGCCGTCGACCTCGGTCACCGTGCCGATGCCGCGCGCGCCGGCTTCGCCTTGGAAGTGCACGTCGAGGTCGTCCAGCGCCAACGGCAGGAGCACGAGTCGCGCTGCGGCCGTCACGTCGAGGGCTCCGGTCACGGCGCCGCTGGCGCTCAGGCGCGTCTCGCCGGTCAGCGCCACGCCGTCGAGGCCGATGCGCGTGTCCGCCAGGCGGTACTCGCCGCCCGCCACGCGCACGCCAAGACCTTCGCTGACGAACTCCGCGCTGGGCGCCGCCAACGACCCGCCGGCGGCGAAGCTGAAGCTGCCTCTTGCTCCCACGCCCAAGCGCGCGAACGACGGAACCAGTCCTAGTAGGGGCGTGAAGTCGGCGTCGGTGGCGTCGAGGCGGAAGTCGAGCAGGTCGGGACCGATGACGCCGCCCGCCTGCCAAGCACCCAGCCCCTCGAACTCGGCCCGGTCGACCGTCACGGTCCGGTCGAGGTAGGTGATGGTGACGTCTCCCGTGGTCACCACGCCGGCACGCTCGAGGCGGATCCGTTCGCTGGCGATGCGGGCGTAGCCACTGGCGGGTGCGGTCAGCGGCACGTCGAACCGGAGCACCCCGGTGAGCTCGGCGGTGACGTCGGTTTCGCCCACGGCTGCCTCCGCCAGCAGGTCCAGCGGCAGGACCTCGAGGCGGGCGGTGCCCGCCACGGCACGACCATCGAAGTCGGCCGTCACCAGGCTGCGGCCGAGGGCGAGGCTGGCGTCGAGCGCGGTGAGGGAGCCGCTGAGGCTCAAGGTGGCGGGAAGCGTCCGCTCGCCCACCCGCAGCTCCGGCACCAGGACCTGACCCAGGACCAGGCCGTCGCGCAATTGCACGACCCCGCTGATGGCGCCATAAATATGCGGGAGCAGGTCGTGCACGGCGGGCACCTCGGCGAGCTCGAGGGTGCGGGCGCGCAGTTCGACGCTGCCGCCGCCGGTCGCGCCTGGCGCCAGCGCTGCGGGAAGCAGGTCGCCTAAGCCCCAGCTGCCGTTGGCGCTGATGCGGCCGCCGGCCATGTCGATCGAGGCGCGGCCACCCACGCGCCCGTCCGCGATGGTGGCGTCGGCCTCCAGGGTCAACACGCCCAACCCGGTCGGCGCGACGTGCACCGAGGAGATGATGAGCGACCCGTCGAGCCCGACGCCGGGCACCAACGACGCGCGCCCCTCGATCTTCCCGCCACCGATATCGGCGTCGATGTCGAGCGCCAGGCCGCCGTCCGGGTCGAACTGGGCCTCGATCGTCCCCAGCGCCCCGTCCGACACCAGGCGCCAGCGGCCCTCGTCCAGCGTCGCGTGCCACGGCAGCACGTCTTCGACCGGCAGCCCGGCGGGAAGCACCAGCGCGCCCCGAACGTCCGCCGTGGTGTTGGTGAGCGTCCCGTCGGCGGTGAGCAGGAAGCCCAGTGCGTCGGCCCGGAAGGCGTCGATCTCGACGGTGAAGGCGGGGGACGCACGCAGCGTCAGCGTGCCGGACGCGCCGCCGGTGCCCTCGAGGACGAGGCCGTCGGCGGCGATGCGCTGCACGAGGTCGGCGAGGTTCGAGGCCGCCAGTTCGGCCTCTACACCAAGGTTCGGAAGTGCGGGTAAGACCGCGCGCAGGTACGGCGTCCCGTTCACCCCGCGCCCCTCCAGCCGAACGCGGGCGGGGCCGATGGTCACGTCGACGGCGCCGACGGCATGGAGCGCGCCGCTGGCGGTGCCGTCACCGCGCAGGCGCAGCGTCCCGTCCGAGCCGAACGCGCCTTGCCTGGCGCCGCTCGTGACTCCGTCATCGCCGCCGACGGGCGCGACCAGTGGCAGGCCGGACGCCCCGACGATGGTGAGGTCGATGTGGGGAAGCAACCGCCCCTGGACGCGGAGCGGCGCGCCCAGCGGCCCCCCTTCGACGGTCTGGTCGATGGTCGCGCCGGATATGCCGACCGTGGCGCGCCCCGCGGCGCGCAAGGCGCCCGTCGCCGTCGTGCGCAGCACCAACTGGGGCAGGAGGCCGGTTCCCTGGGCGGCGCCGTCCGCGTCGAGCGTGAAGCCGCCGAGGTTCGCGTCTTGGAGGCGCGCGCCGCCCTGCCAGGGCGCGGCTCCTTGGCGGTTCGCGAACGCTTCGATGGTCCCGTCCGCCACCCGGCCGCTGAGCTCCAACTCGGTGCGTTCGCCGCGTTGGTAGCGGAACGCAAGGTCCAGCGGCAGTGCCGCGACTTCCGCGCCGCCGTTCAGTGTGCCCTCGACCTCGAAGGCTGCGCCGGTTCCCTCGCCGCGCAACGCGACGCTCGGACCGAGCGTGGTGGGGAGGGCGTCGACGTCGAGGTTCCAACGCAAGGTGCCGGGGTCGAGCGTGGCGTTCAGGTTGTCGCTGGTGACGGTGAGTACCGCGCCCGGCGCCGCCGACGCCAGGTGCACCGTCCCGAGCGGTTGGTCGAGCACGGCGGCGCCGGTCACGACGCCGGACAGCCAGGTGGTGTCGTCTTCCGGACCGCTCGCCCGGAACGCCAGCGAGACGGCACCGTGCGCGCCACGCGCGGCGGTGGCGAGGTCACCGGTCACGTCGGCGGCGGACAGGTCGGGGGCGATCCGGGCGGTCCAGCCGTCGAGGCGGCCCACGCCCGTGGCGCGGATGCCGTCGGCGTCGTCGTCGAACAGCACCACGGCCTCGCCGAGGCGAACGGAGCCGCGCGCGGCCGCGGTGCCCTGCTGAACGGAGATGCGCAAGTCGCTGGCGAACGATCCGATGGTCAGGTCGCTGGTGAGGTCGAGCCGGCCCTCCGTGGGCGCCGCGTCGAGCCGGACGCTGCCGCCGACGGCTCCGTCTCCGATGAGCATGGTGGTCAGGAACGGATCGGCGATGCTCCCGCCGAGTTGGAACGAGCCGGACACGCTCCCGTCGAAGCCCGCCACGCCCACTCGGGCGGCGTCGAGCATCGCCGTCACGGAGGCGGACGAGAGGTCGGCCGTGGACGCCGCCGTGAGCACCACGGGACCGCGCAGCAGGCCCCGCAACTCGGTGTCGCCCAAGCGCAGGTCGGCGAGGTCTACCTGGGCCTGCAACGCCGCCCGAACGCCGTCCCCGACGGTGGCGGCACCGGTGAGGCTACTGCGGTTCGTTGTCAAGGCGATGTCGTCGAGGTGCACCACGAAGGGGCCGGTGTCGCTCGAGCCGGCGCGCGCCGTCAGCGAAAGGCGGGGGCCCACCAGGAACGGCGCCCAAGACTGGAGGTCGAGTCGGTCGAGGCGGCCCTGCGCTTCCCAGCGGCCGGCGTGCCACTCCGCGGAGGCCGAGAGCTCCGGTCCGGCCAGCGCGAGGCGCGCCGTTCCCCCCTCGAACCCCACCGTGCCCGTTGCCGTGAAGGCGCCGTCCAACGCGATGTCACCGGAGAGCGTGGGGGCGCCGACGGTGCCGCCAAGCTCAGGACGGCCGACCAGGCGCACCTCCGGCAGGCCGGCGGCGGTCACGAACGTGCCGAGCGGCGCGTCGAGGATCAGATTCCCGCTGAGCGCAGGATCACGGAACGGGTCGGAGCCGAGGCGCGCTGCCACGCCGGCCCAGGGCGCGTCGGAGTCGCTTCGCGAGAGGCCGGCGTCGATCGCCAACCCACCGTCGCCGACGAGGCGCACGTCGAGGCGTCCGAGCCGCTCCCATGCCGGAACCGCGAGCGTGGCGCCCGCGCTGCCGTCGAACCCTTCGGCCGGGCTCCACCGCAGGTCGGCGTCGGTCACGTCGAGCTCGGCACCGTGCAGGGCCGGTGGAAGCAGCGCGGCGTACGACGCGGCGTGCGCCCCATCGGTGCGGATGGCGGTGCTGCCCGTCAGCGTCACCAAGGAGGAGGTGCTGTCGAACCGGGCGCGCAGACCGTCCCAGCGCAGGTCGACCACGACGGGGTCGCCGTGGACGGCGAGGTCGGCGGCCTCGCCCAACGAAGGCACGCGCACGCTGCCGCGGACGTCGAGCATGGGCGAAAGGGACCCCTCCGCGTCGAGCAGGACGGGCCACGCGTCCTCGGCTGCGCCGCCGGGTCCTAGCACGCCGTCCAGCCGCGCTTCGAGCGTGGTCAGGCTGGCGAAGGCCGGGGAACCGGGCGCCGCGCCGCCGAAAGTCACAACGGCGCGCGCCGTGCCTCCGGCGCCGCCGAGCATGCCGCTCGGCAAGTCGGCGGTGACCTCGAGGCGGCGCGTCGTGGGGGCCGGAACGGTGTCGCCCGCGGGCGCGGGTGCTGCTCCGGGCGCGCCAGCGCCGTCGACGGGGGTCAGGACCGCGAGGATGCGCGCGTCGCCGACCGTGGCGTCGAGGTGGCCGCTGCGGAGGTCCTCGTCGAGGGCGAGCGTGACGTCGACCTCGCGGTCGTCCAGCGTGCCGTGCAGCTCGGCCGTGCGCTCCTCGGTCCAGGCGAGGCGGCCGTCGAGCC